>CAIXHP010000018.1 GCA_903919315.1 uncultured Pseudomonadota bacterium
GCTATTCCAAAGCAACCTACGCCGCCAAGTTCTCCTCCATCGCGGGCATCGTCAATCTCATCGCCGGTTTCTGAACCCAGCTCATCCGCCCAAGGCCCACCCGCGCCCAATTCCCTCCGACTTTCGCAACAGGTCTATTAAGGAGCCATGTGGTTTACGATGTCTCGTCCGCGATCTTGCCCATGGCCTGATGCAACGACACAACCTGAGCCGTTTTTGAAAGCGGATACGATTCGTGGCCGGGGTAGACGACATATTGCTCGCGGATGTTCAGGTCTTCGCAGGCCATATAGAATCCCTTGGACAAAACAGGCGCGAGGGAGCGTTTGATTTCAGTCGAGACGCTTTGGCGTGACCTCGACGAGCGGCGGAGCATGCTCGCAATTGTAATGCGCAATATTTAAAGTTCAATAATGAAATCGGGCTGTTATTGCCGGCACGGCGTAGCCAGCCGCGCCTTTTACGCCAGCTTCCTCTCGGCATCGTCCGCGTTGTTGCGGCGGAGTTGTTGGATCAGCTGGGCGGTCCAGTCGATGTCGTAGCGCGCCACGTTGCGGCGTTCGGAATCTGATAACGACGACGGGCCGCTTGTGTAATGGTCGCGGAAATAGCGCAGGGTTTCGATGCGGGTGCGCACATCGTCGGGAAACGCTTTGTCGTCTTTGAGCTGTTCGGTCATCTCGGTTCCGACAGGATCATCCCATGCATCATTTATCGGGTTTTTACGTCGTAGAGCCACTGGCCAATTGAAAATTCATCGCCGGAAAACTTGGTCATCGCTCTAATGTTATCACCAACTTTCAGGCGAATTTCACCTTCTCGGAGTTGAAAAGTCACTTTACCCAGCCGTTCTGGAGAACACGTCTCCCCGGACATGCCAGTCTCAACAAGAGAGCTTTTGATTACCGCTAGACGGATATCAGTATATTTCCTGTCCTTTGATAAATCCCAGCTCTTGCGCCACAAATCATCCTTGTATTCCTCTGTTCGTTCCGTAACGCTTTCAACTTTACCTTCAAGAGAACAAGTGGGGCCCTGCATGGCAGGTGCAGCGTATGATGCGGGTATCGCCATAACAAAGAAAAGACCGAGAGCATGGGGAAGTAAGCTTTTAAACAACATGGCCACTCCTTTCGGTTCTACGGAAATTTTATCAGATAAAGATGTTCTCTTCCGTTTCCTGTGCCAAGGGTTTTTAGGAAATATCCCGCTGACTCAACTCTAGTTCAACCTTTTGCATGGATTATTCATGGTCCGTTGATGATCAATTTGAGTTTCTTCCACCCACCATACACCTTTGGATGAACCTGATGGAGCGGAGCAACTCACGCCAGCTTCCTCTCGGCCTCGTCCGCGTTGTTGCGGCGGAGTTGTTGGATCAGCTGGGCGGTCCAGTCGATGTCGTAACGCGCCACGTTGCGGCGTTCGGAATCCGACAACGACGACGGGCCGCTTGTGTAATGGTCGCGGAAATAGCGCAGGGTTTCGATGCGGGTGCGCACATCGTCGGGAAACGCTTCGTCGTCTTTGATCCGTTCGATCAGCGCGTCGAAATCGCGGATCGTCCCGAACAGGACGACTTCCTCGATCTCTTCCGCCAGCGCGGGGTCAATGTCGTTCGCGGTCATTGGCATGCAAGGCATTCTTCGTATTTGTTGGCTTCGTCGGTCGTGGTCGGAGGCAGTTTGTGGACGTTGGGCATCGTGCTGACATCCTGCGCCGCTTTGTCGGTCGGCTGCGCCGCCGATTCCGCGCGTTGCAGGGACTTTGAACGGCAGTAGTACAGACTCTTTACACCTTTTTTCCACGCCATGAAATGGATCATGTGCAGATCGCGTTTGTGCACGTCGGCGGGCAAAAAGACGTTGAGGCTCTGCGCCTGACAGATATAGGGCGTGCGGTCGGCGGCGAGTTCGATCAGCCAGCGTTGATCCAGCTCGAACGCGGTGCGGAACACCATCTTTTCATGGTCGCTGAGGAAGGGCAGATGCTGCACCGATCCTTCGCGCGTGGTGATGGCGCTCCATGTCTCGTCGTCGTTCTTGCCGTAGGATTCCAGAACCTGCGTCAGGTATTTGTTCCGCACGGCAAAGCTGCCCGACAGCGTTTTATGCGTAAAGCTGTTGGCGGCAATCGGCTCGATGCCGGGGCTGGTCCCGCCGCAGATGATCGAGATCGAGGCCGTGGGAGCGATGGAGATTTTGTTGGAGAACCGCTCCATCACGCCATAGTCGGCGGCATCGGGGCAGGGGCCGCGCTCCTTCGCCAGCTTGACCGAAGCGGCGTCGGCCTGTTCCTTGATGTGCTTGAACATGCGCTTGTTCCAAACCTTGGCCATCACGCCTTCGATGGGAACGTTCTGGCTTTGGAAGAACGAATGCATCCCCATGACGCCGAGGCCGACCGAACGCTCCCGCGACGCGGCGTAGCGGGCGCGGGCCATGCTCTCCGGCGCGCGGTCGATAAAGTCGCTGAGGACATTGTCGAGGAAGCGCAGGCAATCTTCGACAAAGGTGGGGTGGCTTTCCCACTCCAGATATTTTTCCAGATTGAGCGAAGACAGGCAGCACACCGCCGTGCGCTCCTTGCCATCCTTGTCGCGCCCGGTGGGAAGCGTGATTTCGCAGCACAGGTTGGACATCTTGACGTCCAGCCCCGCCAGCTTGTGATGCTCGGGAATCGAACGGTTCACATTGTCGATGAACAACAGGTACGGCTCGCCGGTCTCGATTCGCGCCGTAAGAATGCGGATCCACAAAGCCCGTGCGCTGATCTTGTTCAGCACCGCGCCGCCCTTGGGGCTGGTGAGCGCCCATTCCTCGTCGTGTTCGACCGCGCGCATGAACGCATCGGTGATGACGACACCGTGATGCAGGTTAAGCGCCTTGCGGTTCGGATCGCCGCCGGTGGGTCGCCGCATCTCGACGAACTCTTCGATTTCCGGATGGCTGACCGGCAGATAGCACGCCGCCGAGCCGCGCCGCAGACTGCCTTGGCTGATCGCCAGAGTCAGGCTGTCTTGCACGCGAATGAAGGGAACGATGCCGGAGGTCTTGCCGTTGCGCCCCACCGGCTCGCCGATCGAACGCAGGTTGCCCCAATAGGAGCCGATGCCCCCGCCGAGCGCCGCCAGCCATACATTCTCGTTCCACAGATTGACGATGCCGTCGAGGCTGTCGCTGCATTCGTTGAGGAAGCAGGAAATCGGCAATCCGCGATTGGCCCCGCCGTTGCTGAGAACCGGCGTGGAGGGCATGAACCACATCCGGCTGATGTAATCATACAGCCGTTGGGCGTGGTCGGAATCGTCGGCATAGGTCATGGCCACGCGGGCGAACATGTCCTGCGGCCCTTCGCCGGGCAGCAGATAGCGGTCGGCGATGGTCGCCAGACCAAAGGCGGTCATCTCGCTGTCCCGCGCATGATCCACGACGACGTGGGGGCCGCGCTCGACCTGCATCACATTGAACATTCCGAATCTCCTGTGCTTACGAAAAGCATATCACGCGCCCCGGACACAAACCATGGCATCCGTTGGCGGTTGTTGTGTGAATAATGACATCCACCACAAGATGTGGTGGTTTACGACCGGCATGGTACCACATAACGTGGCTCTGTCACGCATCGACAACAGACCGGAAAGACCGCAGTTAACTTTGCCGACCGCTTGATTTTCCTCCCGATTTGCCATCCGGAGTCGGCGCAACATTGTTTCGTTTTTCCTAAAGTGCCGAATGACGCAACCACAAGCAGTGGTCTCTCCGTAATCCTCCCCCGTCATTCCGGCCTTGAGCCGGAATCCGTCGCCGCGCATCCGCGCGGTGCGTGAGCCATCCGTGCAAGAGGCCGCTTCCTCCGACTCATGCGCTCGCTATCGCTCGCCGACTGATTCCGGCTCAAGGCCGGAATGACGAAGGGAGGGGATTCGCCAGTGCATAGGACCGCAGGGAGCAAGTTGGTTTACAAGACTTTTCAACTTCTCTAGATTGCCCGACGAAAAGGTTAACACCCACCGGAAGGTTCTTCGGATGCAGGTTATTCTGGCCCAGCCGCGCGGCTTTTGCGCGGGCGTCGAACGCGCCATTGAGATTGTTGAGATGGCGCTCGAAAAATTCGGCCCCCCCATCTATGTCCGCCACGAAATCGTGCACAATCCGCATGTGGTCAAGCGCTTGGCCGACAAGGGCGTGATCTTTGTCGAAGAAACCGACGAGGTGCCCCCCGGCGCGGTGACGATTTTCAGCGCCCACGGCGTGGCCGAGGATGTCGAAAAACACGCGCGCGAACGTGGGCTTCAGGTCATCGATGCCACCTGTCCCCTCGTGTCCAAAGTCCACACCGAAGGTCAGCGTTATGCCAAAAACGGACGCGAGATCATACTGATAGGCCACGAAGGTCATCCGGAGATCGAAGGCACGCTGGGCCGGATTCCGGGGGTCGTCCATCTGGTCTCGGCGGTCGAAGACGTGGACAAGCTCAAGGTCACGTCGCCCGACATGCTTGCCTATATCACGCAAACCACGCTGAGCGTGGACGACACCAAATCGGTGATCGACGCGCTCAAGGCCCGCTTCCCTAACATCCTCGGCCCGGCCACCAAGGACATCTGCTACGCCACCCAGAACCGCCAAGGCGCGGTGCGCGAACTGGCGAAGCATGTCGATGTGGTGCTGGTGATCGGGGCGCACAACAGCTCGAACTCCAACCGCCTGCGCGAACGCGCCGAGGAAGTTGGCGTTCCCTCGTATTTGATCGAGGATGCCTCCCACCTCAAGCCGGAATGGGTCGCGGGCAAGCCGCGCGTCGGCATCACGGCGGGAGCCTCCGCGCCGGAGGATTTGGTGCAAGGCCTGATTGACCGCCTGCGCCAGATCGAACCGGTGGACGTGTCCGTCCTCCCCGGCGTGGAAGAAAACGTCCACTTCCGCCTGCCGTTGTCGTTGACCAAAGCCCAGCCGCGCAAGAGCGGCGATGTGGCGCAAGGGGTTTGAAATGGGCGCTATGCAGCATAGAATTCCCGGCGAACTGGCCGGGCCAGCCGACAGAGCCTTGTCAGAACAGGCGCACGTTCTCTGCGAGCGCGTTTTGAAAGAACGAGGCGTTCACGGGACCGCCCGCGTGGCGGAAAGCCAGCTCAGGCCCGGAACTCATGAACTTGTGATTGAGACAAGCCACAGCCTAGCTGATGTCGTCATGGAATTGGTGCGGGCGGCTCTGCGCGATGTTCCAAAACCTCCCCGTGGGCAAGGCCTCAGGCCGTCCGTCGTGATTACTTGTCCGAAACCCGTTTGAGGTCACCCCTATGTCCGTCCCCCTTCGCCAGCAGTACGATGTCGCGCTGTACATCCTGAAGCAGAAGCTGCGGGGCAACAAACGTTACCCGCTGGTGCTGATGCTGGAGCCGTTGTTTCGCTGTAACCTCGCCTGCGCGGGGTGCGGCAAGATCGACTATCCGGATGAAATTTTGAACCAGCGCTTGACGGTCGAGGACTGCATCGCCTCGGTCGAGGAATGCGGCGCGCCCATCGTCTCGATTCCCGGCGGCGAGCCTCTGCTGCACAAGGAAATGCCGCAGATCGTCAAGGAACTGGTCGCGCGTAAGAAATACGTCACGCTCTGCACCAACGCGCTGTTGCTGGAGAAAAAGATCGACGACTTTACGCCGTCGCCTTACTTCAACTGGTCGGTGCATCTCGACGGCGATGTCGAAGACCACGACCGTTCGGTGTGCCGCGCGGGAGTCTACGAAAAAGCCGAAAAGGCCATTCGCCTCGCCATCGCCAAGGGTTTCCGCGTCAACATCAACTGCACCCTGTTCAACAACGCGGTGCCGCAGCGCATGGCCGATTTCTTTGACCATATGATGAGCATCGGGCTGGACGACATCACCATCTCGCCCGGCTATGCCTACGAACGCGCGGCGGATCAGGAACACTTCCTCACCCGCGCCACGACCAAGAACATCTTCCGCGAGATTTTCCGCCTCGGCAAAGAGCGCGTGAAGCAGGGCAAGGCCAAGTGGCGCTTTAGCCAGTCGTCGCTGTTCCTCGATTTCCTCGCGGGCAACCAGACCTATGAATGCACGCCGTGGGGCTTGCCCACGCGCAACGTGTTCGGCTGGCAACGCCCGTGCTATCTGCTCGGCGAAGGTTTCGCCAAGACCTACAAGGAATTGATGGAAACGACGGACTGGACGAAATACGGCACGGGGCGTTACGAAAAATGCGCCGATTGCATGGTGCATTGCGGCTATGAGCCGACCGCTGCCGAAGACGCGTTCCGCCACCCTCTCAAGGCGGCGCTGGTCGCGCTGCGCGGCCCCAAAACGGACGGCGCGTTCGCGCCCGAACTGGACACGTCGCACCAACGTCCGGCGGAATACGTCTTCAGCCGCCACGTCCAAGAAGCGCTTGATGCCATCCACGAAGGCAAAGCCAAAACCCTGACGGACAAGGACGACGCGGCGGAGTAGGGCGCGCGTCGATTACAGGGCCAAACGCGCCATGACGACAGCCGTGCTGGGAGCGGTTCTCCGCACTGGTTCCGGCGGCGGCCCCCGGTCGGTGATCTGCCATTTTCCGCTCAAAACATTGTTCCAGCGCCGTATCCCTCCCGCAAATCGTGTGAGACCGGCAGCATAAGGCAGCGCGCATAAAAGAACGGACGCATGGCTCATGGCGACATCTGCGGCACAGTAGTACGCTGAAATAGCTGCGTAGCCGAGCAGGTTGGCCGAGTAAGTCTTTGCTACGTCTGCGGCAGAAAGACCCCAAGTACTGACGTTAGCGGGTTGCCGCGACGAGGGGGAGGTGTCGATACATTTCGAATTTATGACGCTCTTAGGAAAAAAGTAGGGTAAAATTATGTAGCGCTCTGTAGCCCTGACGGAAGCGATCCAGATGACGTTATTCTCCAAGACGTAGCGTGCCCAGTTCATAGCGGAACTCCCCCCCGGCGCGAGCACTTCAGCCGCCGCCGTCGCGAAGGTGACCGTAACGCCTGCTACCATAACCTCAGGCCGAGATAGAAAAGCCACTGCTCTCGGCAAAACGCCAGACGCGGAAGGGCTGGGGTCGCCCATGAAAGTTATGTTATTGGACAGCATGAAAGGCTCCTTGTCAAAATACGCGCGAAAAACGTTGGCAGTGCTTGCCTATCGGCACCGTCCGGTTTCTCCTCTATACAAGACAGGAAATGCTTTCGCAAAAAAACTGTGCGGCAAAAAGCGATGAATTCTTGGTTAACAGTCGGTTCCTACGAGGCCACGCACGCCATGATGTGGTCGTTGCCGACAGACGTATGGCGGTGTTCCGGTGCGCGGGGTGTGGTTTCGTCGTGGATCCGCCATTTGTTCGTTAAAACCATGTTCCAGCGGCGACTGCCTGAAATCGCGCGCGTGGCGAGAGCGGTGAAAAGAAGGCTGTTCGTAAGGGCATTCATAGCGCCCGACATGGCTCCGATCCCCGCACCCGCAACGATGAATAAGGCGCTGCAGCGAAAGCAGCGCGTATAAAACTCTTCCAGTCTTTTTGCGGAGTTTTCCCACGGGCTGCGCCCGCCAGACATGCCCGGCGAGGTTTCGATGAGTTTCGCCTGCCTAAAGGCATCACGGATGTTGATGTTTTCAACGACTCTAAACAGGGCAATCTCGATCACATTAAACGCCAAGACTCGTGCTGCCGCTTCTGCGGCCATGGTCATGGCATCCCGACCTTCCGGCGCAAGCAACAGCGCTGCAGCAGCAGCAAAGGCAACGGCAATGCCGGTCGCCTTAACCTCGGAGCGAGAAAGAAAGGCGACGGCCCGTGAAGACATGGACGGGACGTACGGGACAGGATCCCCTTTAAGAGTTATGGCGCTGGAGAACATGAACGGAGCCTTGTCGATAATACACGGAAAAACTATGGGTATTTGTAATGGGCTCGTTTCGATTCTTCAACGGCAATGCTGCCGGGCGGTTGCGGCAAGGAACAGGCATCGAAAAGCAAGGGGTATCTGGTTAACGGCAACCGTCCACGACGGACACGATTTCGCGCAGTGTCCGCAGCGCCGCGCCGGTGTTCAGCCCCAGTCGCGCGAGGCTCGGCACTTGGGCCGGATGGTTAAGGACATCGCGCAGAACCGAACGCAGCGCGACGCGCCCGTCATCCCGTAACGGCACCAACGCCGCCGAAGGAATATCCATCACGGCGGGGTCGGCGACGACGCGCAACACGGCAAAGGGGAGGGCGGCCTCGGCTGCGACCCGCCCCGCGATGTGGCTTTCCATGTCGGTGATCGCGCAGCGCGTACGCTCGTACAACGCGCGTTTGTCCTGCGCCCGCGCCACGATGGATTCCGCGCCCCACACGGCCTCGTTCCGCGCCTTCGGGATGTTCCGCAACAGCGCGGCGCTCCATGTCGCGTCGCAGGCCCATGCCTCTCCGGCGGTTTGCGCGTGCGTTCCGACAATGAGCGAGCCGACCGGTAAACCCGGTTTCAATCCGCCCGCGAGGCCAAAGCTCAGCAACTGTGTCGCGCCCCGCCGCACCAATTCATGCGCCCCGCGCAAAGCAAGCTCAGGCCGCGCGGCGGCGCAAACGACCAATGCGCCCTTGATGCGCCGAGCGATAACCGCCTCCGATTCCAGACCGCAGAGGACGCCGAGCATGGATCAGCTCCACCGCCGCACGACCTGTGCGGCTTTAACGCCGGAGCGGATCGCGCCTTCGATGGTCGAGGGCAGGCCGGTAGCCGTCCAGTCGCCCGCCAGCGCCAGATTTTTCCATCCGATATAGGCGCGGGGACGCAGCGCGTTCTGGTGTGGTGTGGCGGCGAAAGTGGCGCGTTTTTCACGCACGACCCGCCACGGCGGAATCTTGGCGGGGTCGAGGTCGAACAATTTGGCCAGATCGCGCCAGACGCACATAGCCCAGACGCGTTGCTCCTGATCTTCATAGCGGTCGGCGGCGCTGATCGTCACCGAGACGAGGCCGGGGCGCACAAACACCCACTCGGCGAGGCCTCCGACCAGCCCCGTGAACCCAGCCGGGTTGCACGGCGCTTCGATGCGGAAATGCACGTTCAATATGGCGCGGAATTCGGTGGGAGCGGAAAGACCCGGCAACAGTTCCTGCGCCATCCACGGCGGCACCGCCAATATGAGCCAGTCGGACGGCGACAGTTCCAGCGACTCCTCGCCGAAATCGAGGCGGCGCACCGTGGAGTCCTCGGCTTCCAGCGCGCGCAGGCGCTGGCCGAACTTCACCTCCGCGCCGTGTTGCCGCAGCGTGTTGAGGCACGGCATGACGAGACTTTCCGACAGCCCCAGCTTGGGGATCATCGGATGGCATGCCCGCCCGCCCGCGCCAAAGCTCTGCGCGAACAGATTGGCGAGCAGCGAGGCCGAAGCGTTTTCCGGCTCGGTGTTGAGCGCCGCCACCGCCAAGGGTTCCCAGAAACGGCGGTACAGCGCCGTCGCGGGTTTCAGCCGCGAAGCGACCGTGTCGGCCTCGCCCGCGCTTAACACGCTGAGGATCGACAGATAATCGGCAGCCTTGGTGCCCGGCACGCGCCGCTTGGGATCGAACAGCCACCACGGCATCCGCCCGTTGCCCATGCGCACCGCCCAACGCTCGCCGGTCTGCAAATCCATAAAGGGAAACAGCGGCGCGTTCGGCCCCGTCATGCTGTCGGCGGCTTGGGTCAGGAACAAATAGTCCTGCAAGGCCACATTGCCGGACAGCGTCAGATGGTTGCCGTTGTCGATGCGGCAATCCAGCGCACGGTCGAAATACGAACGGCACCGCCCTCCGGCATAGGGGGCGGCTTCATAGACCGTAACCTTTTCGCCCATCAGAGTGAGCTGCAGCGCGGCGGAAAGCCCGGCCATGCCTGCGCCGACGATGTGGATAGTGCGTGTGGTGCCTGTGTTCATGCTCATACCGTTTTGACCGACATGATTAACCATAGTTTGCCGCGTCGGGAAAGTTGAATTGCTTTCGCCCGTTTTTCCGGCCTAAAGTCGCGTATTCGTCGCCGTCGAAGATGGCCTGATTTTTGAAAATGATGTCGATTGTCCACAACCAGACTATTTCCACAACAACGCCAGCGCGTGTGCTGGTTGTTCTTGCGGGCGGAACCATCGGCCACAGTGGCCGGATGGATGGGGGCGATCCTCGGACGGGCTATGCCGCTTGGGACGTTCTAAGAGCAACGCTTCCTTTGCCGAGCGCATGGGGAATAGAGGTTGATGGCGTCGCCTTGCCATCGCGATCCCTTGAGGGCGCGGGTCCGGCCATGTGGGTCGAAACCGCGAGACTCATCGAAAACAAGTATGCCGATTATGACGGCTTTGTCGTTACGGATGAGATTTCCCTGCTGCCCTATCACGCGTCGGCGCTGTCCTATATGATCCAAGACCCCAACAAGCCGATCATCCTGACCGGAGCCAATACAAGCTCGCTGTCCGGGAATTTTCTGACCGACAATCCGCGCCATCTGCTGGGCGCTGTATGGTGGGCCTCGTGGCGTGGGCAGCGTGGAGAACGCATCGCGGATGTGAGCCTCTTTTTTGGCGACCGGTTGCTGCAAGGCAACCGAGCCGTTCTTACCGAATACGGCGCGGGCAGCGACACTTTTGCTGCGTCGGGGCAGGAACAGGATCGAAATTTATCACGCGGTACGATGATCGTGCGCGATGGTATGCGGCTTGATGCAGGGTTGATACGTCTTCCGGCGGAGCAGCCTACACGGTTCAATCCGGCCATGAACTTGGACAACGCTCTGCTCATCGACCTCTCCAGCGGGATAACCTTTTCGGGGATCAACCACATCGAATTAGCCCAAAGCAGCCGCGTTCCTGCCCTTCTCGTCGATGTTGCTGCGAACTACCGAACACGGGTGGAGCCGCGTGTGGGCGAGAAGCGTGGCGAAGCGCTCCTTATGCTTGACCTTGCCCAAGAAGGTCGACTGGTTTGCGTGCGGAACCAATGTCAGCCGTCCTCTCACGAAGCTCATGCGTTGGCTCTGGCCAAGGGGCTCGTGCCGATGGGGACTGTCACACGCGCGGCGGCGTGGACAAAGCTTGGGTATGCTATGGGGCAGCAAGACTGGAACATGGAACAAAGAAAGCGCTTCTTGGAACGCCCCTTTGCCAACGACATGGGGTGTAGCGGCCTTGCGACTCTCGCTTTCGGTTAAGCCGGGCAAATCTTCTGTGAAAACGAACCTCGGATCAAATGCACGCGATGGCGTGACGGCCGTGTTCCTTGCATAGGTGGGCATCCATCCCTTTAACGTTCATTAAGGTGTCGTTAACCATTGCGGTCTAAAGCTTTCCGGATACCCCCCCCGCCTCCCTCCATCAAGGTGAAATGAAATGAAAAAATCCTATCTTCTCGCCCTGATCGCGCTGACGTTTGTCTCTGCGCCCGCACGTGCCGACACCATCAGCATCCGTGCCGACATCTGGTGCCCCTACAACTGCGACCCCAAGGGCGACAAGCCGGGGTATGCGATTGAAATCGCAAAGGAAATCTTTGGAAAGGCCGGTCACCAGATCGACTATCAACAGCTCAACTGGGCGCGCGCGCTGGAGCAGGTGCGTACAGGCGCATTCACAGCGGCGGTTGGCGCGGCCAAGACCGATGCGCCCGACTTTGTGTTCCCTGCGGCGGAAGTGGGTATGTCCTCCAACGTCTTTGCCATCCGTAAGGGCGAGAGCTTTGATTACAAGGATTTGTCGTCGCTCGACGGCAAGGTGATGGCGGTCGTCAACGATTACACCTACGCCGACGAAGTGAACGACTACATCACCAAGAACATTAAGGATCCCAAGAAGATTCAAGCGGCATCCGGCGACAGCGCCCTTGTCACGAACCTCAACAAACTGGTGGCGAAGCGGGTCGATCTGGTGCTGGAAGACCAGAACGTTCTGCAAAACACCATCAACGAGCAAAAGATGGAAGATAAGGCGAGCGTCGTCGTCGGCACCTTGCCGGTGACGCAAGTCTATCTCGCCTTCTCGCCCGCGAACCCGAAGTCGAAGGAGTACGCCGAACTGTTCGACAAAGGCCTAGCCGAAATGCGCAGCAACGGCAAGCTGGCGGCTATTCTGGCCAAGTACAACCTCAAGGATTGGCACTGATCCATGGTCAAGGTCTGGTCCCGTCTTACGCTGGTCACGCGAACCCTGTTGGTTATGTCTCTGCTCCTCGTTGCTATTTTCGGCAGCGGGATAGCGCTGCAGTTGATGCAACTGCGCCAACAGGAATTCGCGGCCCTGCATACGCGGGCCGACCTTCTGGCGCGGGTCCAGTCCCAGACTCTCGCGACTCCGGTTTGGAATCTGGAAAAAGAGCAGATTGTCACAATGCTCAATGCGCTCGGCAGCGATCCCGACTTCGCCGCCGCGCGTGTTCTGGATGCGAAGGGCGAGGTGCAGCAAAGCGAAGGCGCCTCGCCGTCGCAGCCGATCAGCGCGACGGCTCCGCTCGTTTACGACAATCAGGAAATCGGCCAACTGGTGCTGGAGCTTGACACCGCCCGCATGCAGGCGGAGCTGCGCCGCACGAGCCTGATCTATCTGATGGTCGGGCTTCTTATCATTATGATCGTTCTCGCGTCGGTCTATGCCGCGTTGCAGATGATTTTGCGGCCGCTCGGCAAATTACGCGGCGGCATGACATCTCTGGCCGACGGCGTGACGGACATCAAGATCGAAGGCGAACAACGCAGCGACGAAATCGGCGCCATGGCCCGCGCCGTCGCGGTCTTTCGCGACAACCGCGTGCTGGCCGAGCGTTTGACGCAAGAACAAAAGGCTCAGACCGAAAAACACCTGCATCAGGCCGAGAAAATGGAGCGTCTGGTGCGCGAATTCATCGCCGCCGTGGGCCACTCCATGGAGTCGTTCGGGCATGCCGTGCAGCGGCTCAACGACAACGCGGCCACGATGCAGGCGGCGGCGACGGAAACCCGCCAGCAAGTGCATTCCACCGTGGAGTCCATCTCGCGCTCGAACGCGAGCGCGCAGACCGTCGCCAGCGCCGCCGAGGAATTGACCTCCTCCATCGGCGAAATCAACCGTCAGGTCGATCATTCCGCCGTGATCGCGCAACGCGCGGTGGGGCAGGCGGACAGCAGCGCCGCTTTGGTGCAGGACATCACCAAAGCCGCGAACGACATCGGTCAGGTGGTGGGCTTGATCAACGACATCGCCGAACAAACCAATCTGCTCGCCCTGAACGCCACCATCGAAGCGGCCCGCGCGGGCGAAGCGGGCAAGGGCTTTGCGGTCGTGGCGGGCGAGGTCAAAAATCTCGCGAAACAAACCGCCGAAGCGACCCACACCATTTCCGATCAAGTCAACGCGATGCGAAAGACGATGTCCGAGGCCAGCGCGACCATGCAGCAGATCGCCGAAAGCATCCGGGCCATGCATCAGGTCAGCAGCGAGGTCAAGGAGGCGATGGGCCAGCAACAGCAGGCGACCGCCGAGATCAGCACCCACGTCCTGTCCCTGCTCGACAGCAGCCGCAGCATCGCCGACAGCATGGCAAGCGTCGCCCAAGTGGCGGACAGCTCGCAGACCAACGCGGCCACCATCGCGACCACCGCCGACGAAGTGCAGGGCGAAAGCCGCGACCTAAAAGGCGTCATCGACGGCTTCGTAAACGCCGCCACGCAAGAGGCCTAAGGTTAGCACTTTACCGATACGGTTGATCTGAGACAGGATTCCCAAAAATAATGACGGCTTTTTCTGTGGCCCATTTAAGGTAAGTCGGGACAGCCGCAAGTCAAAAATCAAGTTCTCGCTAAAACTTGGTAGGAAAAAATTAAAATGAGTAAAGCCAAAGCTCAACCCCGCTCGCAGTTGTGTTGGAGCCAGAGACGCATGGCCTACATTTATGCGATATTGATTCTCGCTGCAGCGATGTTTCCGTGCCAAGATCTGTCGGCTGCTCCATCTATTGATCGGATTATAGTCACGCCGCGTCAAGTTTCTGCTGGCCCGGCTATAGCCGTATTGGCAACGACCCCTGTGGGCGTTAGCGCGTCTCTGTTGTCTCAAGCAACTCTGTTCAGGCACAGTGCTGTCGGACAGCCATTTGCCAATATGGAGCGTATACACGAAGACCGAACTCATGGCGCTCCTGCCAATGAGCGGATTACTGCGACCCCTGTCACAGCAACGGTTCAATCAACCATCACTCCGGAGCAGACTATTGCGGCCCTATCAAGCAGCCTGCGGGCCGGCGATAAGACCGCAGTGTCGGCATACTTTGGTGGCTCTCATGTTGACCGCGATTCAATCATGGCAATGGATAGAAGTAGAATGAATGCGTTAGCCGATGCGTTTTCAAGCGGACATATCGTCCGGTCCACCGACAGGTTCCGTGTTTACTCAGCTCTGTTAACGCTCTCAGGTCGGTCAGTCGACATCGAATTTACAATGGTCCGCACCCCTGAAGGAAATTGGATCATCGCTAGTTGGTAGCCCGATGTGTCCGAGGGCGCAACAAAACACCACATCCCGTGTGATGGAAGCCCTGCCTGAACACGCAAAATGCAATACCACTGAGCTTTGTTTTCAAGACGAAGCGTGGGCAGTCAAAAAGGCCTGCTGACGTGCCAAAGGGCCAATAATACGAATACATGTAACACCCGCCTATGAGGTGCGAGCCGTTTGAAGGTCTCAGCGGAGCATCGCCTTCCTTGCCTCGCTTATGAAGCGTCTGTGCTACCCCACTGCCTTCGGATTAACCCCCGCTTCGGCGCCGATGGCGATGGCGATGGCCTCGTCGGTGAGGGAGTCGGTGACTCCCTGCATCGTGGCATAGGCGCAGGCCTGATCGAGCGTGATGATCGATTTGTCGGGGTTGTTGCGGTTGCGGATAAAGCGGTCGGTCAGCCGCACGATCCGCTCCAGCGAATGGTCGGGAATCTTGAACTCGTAGTGCTTTTCGAACTGGGGCCGCAGGTTTTTGAGAATCTGAACCGTCGCGGGATTGTCGGGCACGTCGAGAAAGACCTTTTGAAAGCGCCGGTCGATGGCGGGTTCGATTTTGACGTATTCGTCGTATTCCTCGCGCGTGGTTGCCCCCAGCACATACAGGTCGCCCGCCGTCAGATAGGGCTTGAGCAGGTCGGCAAGGCCGCTGTAGCTCGAAGCCTTGAACGCGATCATCAACTGGTGGATTTCGTCGATGCAAAAGATGATGGGCGGATTCTGGTGCGTCGCGTTGCGTTCGGCCACGCCCTTGACGATGGGGATCAGGCGGCCTTCCAGATCGGCGCGCGACGAAGACCCCGCGCCGATCATCGACATTTCGAGTTCGATCAGCTTGGCGCCCTGCAAAATCTTGGGCACACGCCCCCGGTTGATCAGTTGCGCCAGCCCGACGAACAGCGCGGTCTTACCCACGCCCGCCGGAGCCAGAAGCATGACGTTTTTGCGCAAGCGCTGCAGCAGGATGATCGTGACGAGTTCCAGTTCCTTGTCGCGCCCCGTGATGGGGTCGAACTTTCCGGCGCGATCCTGTTCGGTAAAATCGCGCGTGTACTGGCGCAGCAGGCGATCCAGTTCGGCATCGCTGACCTGAAACGAGGGATTCGGGCTCATGACGTTTCCTTTGCCAAAAGATCGCGCAACATATAAGGCAAAATGCCTCCGTGCTTGAAGTATTCGAGTTCGTCCAAGGTGTCGATGCGGCACAGCAGCATATAGCGGTCCACGCCTTCCTTGCGGTTGATGGTCAGCATCACGTCCATGTGCGGCCTTAACTCGGTGGCGATTCCGGCGATGCCGAAGGTCTCTTCGCCGGTCAGCTTGAAGTCCGCGCGGGTCATGCCTCCCTTGAACTCCAGCGGCAGAACGCCCATGCCCACCAGATTCGAGCGGTGGATGCGCTCAAAACTTTCCGCGATCACGGCGCGAACGCCGAGAAGCTTTGTTCCTTTGGCCGCCCAGTCGCGCGACGAACCTGTCCCGTATTCTTTGCCCGCGACGACGATCAGCGGCACGTTTTCTTGCTGATAGCGCATGGCCGCGTCATAGATCGGCATGACATCGTGCGACGGGAAATGCTTGGTGGAGCCGCCTTCGACGCCGTCCATCAGCTCGTTCTTGATGCGGATGTTGGCAAAGGTGCCGCGCATCATAACCTCGTGGTTGCCGCGCCGCGCTCCGTACGAATTGAACGCGCTCGGCGCGATGCCGTGCGCGGTCAGATACGCGCCCGCCGGACTGCTTTTTTGAATGTCGCCAGCGGGCGAGATGTGGTCGGTCGTGATGGAATCGCCGAACATGGCCAACAGGCGTGCGTTGGCGACGTCCTTCGGCTTTTGCGGCTCGCGTTGGATGGCATCGAACAGTGGCGGCTGTTTGACATAGGTGGAATCCTTGTCCCAAGCATAGGTCTGGCCTTCCGTCGTCGCCACCTTTTGCCAGGCTTCCGGCCCGTCGAAGACGTTGGCATAGCGTTGCTGGAACATCGCGGGCGTAAGGGCTTGACTCATCGCCGCGTCAATCTCCGCGTTGGTCGGCCACAGGTCGCGGAGGAAAACGGGCTTGCCGTCGGTGCCCTTGCCCAAAGGTTGGGTGGTGAAATCAAAGGTCATCGAACCGGCCAGCGCATAGGCGACCACCAGGGGCGGCGAGGCGAGATAGTTCGCCTTGCAGTGCGGGTTGATGCGCCCTTCAAAATTGCGGTTGCCGGACAGCACGGCGCAGGCGACCAGATCGCCTTGCTCGATGGCGGCGGCGACGTTTTCCGGCAGCGGGCCGGAATTGCCGATACAGGTGGTGCAGCCGTAGCCGACCAGATGGAAGCCGAGCGCGTCGAGATAGGTCTGCAAGCCCCCCTGAATCAAATAATCCGTCACCACTTGGCTCCCCGGAGCCAACGAAGTCTTGACCCATGGCTTCGTGGTCAAGCCCTTCTGACGCGCCTTGCGGGCCAAAATCCCCGCCGCCAGCATCACGCCCGGATTGGATGTGTTGGTGCAGGATGTGATGGCGGCGATGACGACGTGGCCGTGCGTTAACGCGTAATCCGTGTCGGCGACCTTAATCGGCGCGCTGCTGGGAGAGGCCTTGAACGACGGCAACGCTTCCTGAAACTTCGACGCGGCCTGCGTCAACAGCACGCGCTCCTGCGGCAGGCGCGGCCCGGCGAGCGACGGTTCGACACTGGCCAGATCGAGCTTCGCGGTCGCGGAAAAAACCGGATCGCTCTTTTCGTCGTAAGCGCCCTGTTCGCGCCACATGCCTTGCTCCTTGGCGTAGGCCTCGACAAGGGCGATCCGGTCGGGGTCGCGGCCCGTAAAGGTCAGATAGTTGATGGTCTCGGCATCGATGGGGAACAGACCGCAGGTCGCGCCGTATTCGGGAGCCATGTTGGCAATGGTGGCGCGGTCGGCCAAGCGCAGGTGATCGAGTCCGGGGCCGTAGAATTCGACGAATTTGTTGACCACCCCCATCTTGCGCAGGGTCTGCGTGACGGTCAGGACGATGTCGGTGGCGGTGACACCCTTGCGCGGCTTGCCGATCAGCTTAAAGCCCACGACTTCGGGGATCAGCATGGACACGGGTTGGCCCAGCATGGCGGCTTCGGCTTCGATTCCGCCCACGCCCCAGCCCAGAACGCCGAGGCCGTTGACCATGGTCGTGTGGCTGTCGGTGCCGACGAGCGTGTCGGGATAAGCGACGGGCGTTCCGGTGCGGGAGTCGTTCTCGACCCACACCGTTTGCGCCAGATACTCCAGATTGACCTGATGGCAGATGCCGGTGCCGGGCGGCACGACGCGGAAATTGTTGAACGCCTTTTGGCCCCAGCGCAGAAACGCATAGCGTTCGCCGTTGCGTTCGAATTCGCGGGCGACGTTGTTGGCAAAGGCGCGCGGCGAGCCGAATTCGTCCACCATCACCGAATGATCGATGACCAGATCGACGGCGCACAGCGGATTGATGCGCTGCGGATCGCCGCCCAGAGCGATGGTCGCCTCGCGCATGGCCGCCAGATCGACCACGGCGGGCACGCCGGTGAAATCCTGCATCAGGACGCGGGCAGGGCGGTAGGCGACTTCGGTGTTGGTTTTGCGAGCGTGCAGCCAAGCCGCCAGCGCCCGGATGTCCGTTTCGGTGACCGAGCGCCCGTCTTCAAAGCGCAGCAAATTTTCCATCAGCACTTTCAGGCTGAAAGGCAGGCGGCTGATGTCGCCCAGCGTTGTTTGCGCCGCTTTCAGGCTGAAATAGTCATAGATCTTGCCGTTGACGTTCAGACTCTGCCGTGTTTTCAGCGTGTCTTGTCCGGTAGTCGTTGTCATGGCGGAATCCTGATAGGTGAGCCGAAAAACAAGAAAAGCGCGTGGGTAAAAAAGAGGCTTGCAGTCCTTCTTTGCTACCTGCATTTTATTGATGATATGTTAAACCAACCCTGCGATTATCCAACCGTTTTCGTCGTTCCTTTGGTTCGAGACCTATGCCGCCATTTCGTACGCTCATAGCCGCCGTCGCGTTGGGGGCCGCCGTCCTCGCGCCCGCGCCCGCGCGTGCGGCGTTTCTGTTCTGCAATCACACGCAAAGCCTGGTCGAGGCGGCGTTCGGTTACCGTGAGAGCGGGGGCTGGACTTCTGAAGGCTGGTGGCAACTCCAACCGGGCCAGTGCGCCCGCGTCTTTAATAAAGCTTTGACGCAGCGGTTCTATTTCTATTTCGCGCATGTCCTTGAGCCGCCTGCCAAAGACCAGAAAGCGCCGATGGTGTGGGGCGGAAAGTACCTTTTCTGCGTCGATACCAAAGCCTTTAAGGTCGAAGGCGACACCAACTGCGCCGGACGCGGTTATCGCGAACAGGGCTTTCAGGAGGTCGATGTCGGGCTCAACCAGCATGACTACACCCTCAACTTTCGGGACGGGAAGAGCGCCCGGTAGACGTTTTTTATGTGTTTTGTTAGCCTATGCCGATGAGAACATTGGCCCAAACAGGAGCATCATTCATGCGTTTGAGCTTGCAGGGAATTGCCGTGGCCGTTCTGGCGCTTGCGGGGGCATCGTCGCCGGTTTTCGGCCAATCCAGAACGTATTCGATTACGGTGGTGGAAAGTCCTCAATCTTCCAAAGACTTGAAAATTCCCGAAGTGACAAGTCCTAACTTCTTCACGGCAACGCTCGACGGCGCGCGCAAGGCCAAAATCAAAGGCGAGGGCACATATTCCTGTTTCCGCAGCGGGCATGATTATTTCGTGCTTTCGGACGGCGTGGGGTCGCGGGCCAACGGGTTGTATATCATCATCCCGACCATGACGCGAACCGGTCGTCAGGCGATAGCGACAAACCCCGCTCCGGCGGAGCGCGGCGTCCAGATCGAAGCGCGCGGCGAATTTGCCCCGGCCACCGGCTATTTCGACAAGAATGTGGACGGCTGGATCGAACTGCTTGAACTCGACCGCGAGAATGCCAAAGGCTCCTTCGACTTCACCGTTCAGAACGATGCCCAAGAGACGGTAAAGGTTCAAGGTTCCTTCGCCCACACCGGCGAATGCCTGCGGCGTTAACCCCCCGCCGCCGTCCTTAAATCCTCCAGCTCCAGCCACCGCGTTTCGGCGCGGTCGCGTTCGTTGTGCGCCGTCGTCAGGCGTTGCGACAGGCGGTGGAACAGCGAGGCGTCGCGCTCGTACAACGTCGCATCCTCCAACTGGTCTTCCAAATCGCGGATTTCCCGCCCCAGCGCGTCGATCTTGCCCGGCAAATTTTCCAATTCGTACTGCAGCTTGTACGACAAAGGGACGGCCTTGGGCGTAGGCGCGGCGGCGGGTTGGGGGGCCGCGCCTGACTTGGTCTTTGGAGACGTGCCGCCCGCAGTTTTCTCCGGAACAGCGGCGAGGCGTTCCTTGCGCGCCGCCAGATAGTCGTTGTAGCCGCCGATGGAGCCTTCAATCACGCCGTCGCCTTCAAAAGCCAGAATCTTCGTCACCGTTTGGTCAAGAAAGTCGCGGTCGTGGCTGACCACGATCAGCGTGCCGGTGTATTGCGCCAGAATGTCCTCCAGCATGTCGAGCGTATCCATGTCGAGGTCGTTGGTCGGCTCGTCGAGGATCAAGAGGCCGCCGGGCTTCGCCAGAATCTTGGCCAGCAACAGACGGTTCTTCTGCCCGCCCGACAAGGTCGCGACCGGCTGCGTCGCCATGCGCGGATCGAACAGAAAGTCCTTGAGATAGCCGCAGACGTGGCGCGTCTTGCCCATCACCTCGATGTAATCGCTGCCGTCGGGGCAGAGCGTGCGCCACAGCGATTGATCGGGCTTCAGGTCTTTACGTTTCTGGTCGAAATAGGCGAAGTCGATTTCCTTCGCCAGCTTGACGCGCCCCGCGTCGGGCGGCATTTCGCCGGTCATGAGCCTGAGAAAGCTGGTCTTGCCAGAGCCGTTCTTGCCGACGATGCCGATGCGGTCGCCGCGCAGGACGCGGAAGTTGAATTTATCGAGGATAAGCTTTTCGCGCCCGTCCTCGTTATAGCTTTTGCACACTTTGTGAAATTCCGCGACGCTGCGCGAAGCGATGGGCGCGGCATCGAGCGGCGTGAATTCGATCCGCGCCATCATGCGTTGCAGCGCGTTTTTGTCGGTGCGCAGCTTGTCGCGCTCCTGCTTCATCAGATCGACGCGGCGAACGTTGCGCTTGCGCCGCGCCTTCACGCCTCGGCTGGCCCACTCGACTTCCTGGTCGAGAATTTTTTGGCGGTTGTGCAACTCGCGCTCTTCCTGCTCCAGCAACTGGATGGACCAGTCTTCGAAATGGGCAAAGCCGCGCGGACAGACGCGAAGCCGCCCGCGATCCAACCAGAACACTTCGTTCGAGATGTTGGCCAAAAACGCCTTGTCATGGCTGACGCACACCACCGCGCCGCGATAGCCCTTAAGGTAATTTTCCAGCCATTCGATCACGTCGAGATCAAGATGATTGGTCGGCTCGTCCAGCAGCAGGATATCCGGCCCCTCCACCAAGGCCCGCGCCAGCGCGGCGCGGCGCAACTGGCCGCCCGACAGCCTGTCCATGCGGGCCGTTAGGTCGAGGTCGAGCGGCTGGACGACGCGTTCGATCTTGTAGGTCTGGTCGATATGGCCGTCGTCGCCTTCACCAGCGGGAGCCAGCTCTTCAAAGATATAATCGAACACGGTCTGGCCGGGGCGCGGCGTGATGTCCTGTTGCAAATAGCCGATGGTCGTGCCCTGCAACACCCAGCGCCGTCCTTCGTCCAGTTCGCGCTCGCCGGTGATGATGTTCATCAGCGTGGTTTTGCCCGCGCCGTTTTTGCCGACGAGGCAGACTTTGCTGCCCTCATGGATGTTAAAGCTCAGGTCGCGGAACAGGATCTTGTCCCCGTATCCGACTTCGGCCTCTGCCACGCTCAACAATAATGTCCCGACCACGTCCCGCCATCCTGCAAATTGAGCCTGTCAGTAGCAGATGCGGGCCTTGTGTTGAAGCGCCGTGTCGCGCCTTGCGTTTTCCGCTGGAGTCTTTCCGCGAAAACCGTATCAAGGAGGTGCGGACGATATGGTTAAGAGGGAACAACGATGAAAAACAGGCCTTTTGCCCTAGCGCAACTCACGACGACGGCCCTGACGGGGTTGGCGAGCCTGCTTTTGCTGGCCGAACGCTTCTGGATGGCGCGGATTTTCTGGCAATCCGGCCCGGCGAAGATCAAGGGCTGGGGCGATACGGTGCATCTGTTCGCCTCTGACTATCATGTGCCCGTTATTCCGCCCGTCTTGCTGTCCTATGCCGCGACGGCGGTCGAGATGGTCTGCCCCGTCTTGCTGGTGTTCGGTCTGGCCTCACGCCTCGCCGTGGTGCCGATGCTGATCATCACGCTGGCGATCGAACTCACCTACACAAGCCACCCCGACCACGCCGTCTGGGCCATGCTGCTGGGCACGATCCTGTGCTTTGGGCCGGGCAAACTGTCGCTGGATCACTGGCTGAAACGCCGTCACGGCGGCTGAAGCTATCTCCCATCCCCCCATAGTGTAGTTGCGGATTGGCCAAGGAGGTAAGGTTCTTCCGTCAACAACTGATGGAGGAATCTATGGGATTATATGTCGGGCTTGAGGTTTCGCAAAAGCAAACATGGAGTTGCGTCGTCGATGATAAGGGTAAAACGGTAGCTGAAGGTTGTTCGCTAACGAGAGCCAGCGATGTTTACGGGTGGCTCGGCAAGGCGCGTGTTGCTGTCGCCCGCAAGCTGGCGATCACGCTACACAAAATGTGGATCAACGGACAGGATTTCCAGTGGGAGACTGTGCCGAAAGAAGAATTGGAGGTTGCACAAGCCTTCTGAACCTATCCTTCCGGTCATCTAACCGGAATGGTCTCTGCCGGGACGGAAGGGATGGTGATCGCGTATGGCCGGGTGATGGCGACGGCTCCTTTGACGAAGCCGCCGCACGTCGAGCCTCCTATTGGCGACACGCTCTTCTTGCTTGACCCCTATGATGCGGCCGGCTGTGCGCAAACACAAAATGCCGATCAGACCGCGAAGAGACCACTGACCATGTGCGGAGACACAGGAGGTTACACCGGGCAAGTACCGGTGTGAATGGCATGTAAAGCGCCGTTTCTAGGGACGGTGAAGGATATTTTTTGCTTGCTTCGTTAATTCTTAGAATTTTGTGGCCAAAGACTTCCTAGATCATACAGCGGACGTTTGCTGCTAGTGTAAGGATCGCTTGGCTTTTCTAAATTGGGATTCCTCATACTGCTCGTTATCTGCAATTTGGTGGTGACCCGATGCATATCGGGAACAATACCCAGGCTAAAATGTTTGGCACCTAATTGATCGACCGTTTCTTCAACGATCAAATCTGTCCGCTGAGCCGAGTTTTGTTTACAGCCGGTTGCAGAATAGATCGTTATCTGGCCAGAGAATCTTTCTCGAATTATTTGTGCCAGTTCATCTGGATCTACAGACTTTGATTTATCCTGAATATCATCATAAATATGACACAGTAGTCTTCTGCTGCCCATACTTACTATGAGTGCCCTGCAAGAATATAAGCCTCCAGTAGAAAGTTCTACGCCATTGTCACTGTAGGAAACCTCACCAGGTTTCACATAATGATTTGGATCATTCGCATCATTGACTATGTTTAATTGCATGCTGCTCTACCCCCGGGCTCAAGTATAGCGCAAGACTGGTTAATATATTGCTCTCAAAAAGCCCCTTAACCAACCCGCAACTAGAGACCACGTCATCGCTGCGAAGGCGGCGATCCATCACCTGCCGGTGACGCGAGCGCGGCGTTCTGGAACAAGGCGCTGACGGTGCCGCCGGGAGATGGATGCTCGCCTTCGCGAGCATGACTCAGGTTAGGTGAGGGGGCCTCTTCCCCCGCGTCGCCGCTGCAGAGGCTGCGTTGACGACTCGGAAGCGGGTTGCAAGAATACCCGAATGCTGTCCCGACAGAGGTGTCCCATGCCGAAATTCTTCGTCCTCGCCGTTCTCGCCCTCCTGCTCAGCCTTCCGGCGCATGCCGGAGAGCAAGAGCCCATCAAAATCGGAGTTGGCGCGCCGTTGACGGGCGAGTTGGCGGAGTTCGGCGAAGATGTGCGCGCGGGCATCGATTTGGCGGTGCAAGACATCAACGCCAAGGGTGGTCTGTTAGGCCGGAAACTGCAGCCGATGTACGAAGACGACGGTGCCAGCCCGCGTCAGGGCGTGACGGTCGCCAACCGCTTTGTGTCCGAGAAAGTCGCCGCAGTGGTCAATATTTTCAGCCCGGTCTGCATGGCGACAGCCTCGATCTACGCCGAGGAGAACATCCCCTTTCTCAACGAATGCAACACCGATCAAATCACGGCCAAGGGCTGGCCCAATGTGATCCGCGTCTATCCGCGCAACGCGCAGGAAGCGCCGAAAATCGCGCAATTGCTTGCGCAGCAGTTTAAGGGGAAAAGACTGGCGCTCATCTATACGCCTCACGAATACGAGAATGATCTGGCCGAAGGGGTCATGAAGCTTCTTGAGAGTGAGCATCACACGAAGCCCGATGCTGTCCACAAATTGCCGGAAAACGGCGACGATTTCTCCGCCATCATCACCCGTTTGAAAGACGAACGCATCGAGGTCATCTATCTGGGCCTTTTCCCAAAGGCGGCGGGACTCTTTCTCCGCCAAGCGGCCATGGCGGGCTATCGCCCACAGATCGTGGGAAATACGGCGTATATAGGCGATGACATCGTGCGGATTGCGGGACGTGCGGCGGACGGCGTGGTGTTCGCAACGCCATCCGACCCCGACTATCGTCCCTCGGCGCGTCCCGTCGTCGAAGCTCTGGCGGCCAAAAATTTCAAGCACCGGCCCATCGCGGTTTACGCCTATGTGTTGATGCAGGTTTACGCCGATGCCGTGCTTAAAACCCTGAAAAGCGAAACCTTTGACACGATCATGGGCCCGATTTCCTTTAGTCCCAAGGGCGATGTCGTCGGCCTCGATCTCGAATACTACCGCTGGTTCGACGGCAAATTCGCGCCGTGGAAACCGTAACGCCATCCCTCAGCGCCATCGCCGCGCAGGCGGCGATCCATCACCTGCCGGGGACGCGAGCGCGAAGCCACAAGCGTTTCGGGGGGATATGCCGAAGTCCAGCGGTGGACAGCAATGCGCGCATGTTCTATGAATGAGCGCGTGTTTTTGTTTTGTTCGGATAAGCGCCGCACCCTTTCCATCGCTTGCAGCGCGTGAATTGAACCCTCACCACGGAGAATGAGCCATGCGTAAAAACCTTCTCGCTTCCGGCGTTCTTGCCCTCGCGATTATCGGTGGGGCCGGATGTCTGGCGCCCGCGTTCGCCCAGAGCGCATCGTCGACTTCGTCCTCGCCGGACATGATGATGAACGGCCACGGGAAATCGTCTTCATCAGGCATGATGGGGCACGGCGGTATGATGAGCTGCAACGAATCCGGCCACATCGACGGACGCATCGCCTTCCTGAAAACCGAACTCAAGATCACCGAAGCGCAGATGGACAAGTGGAACGCTTACGTCGAAGCCTACCGCGCCCATGCGGAAAAAATGACTCAAGACTGCGCGGCCAAAAAGACGAAGCGCGGCTCTTCGGCATCAATGGATCCTCTGCCCAAGCGCCTCGACGACATGGAGCAACGCATGACCGAACATCTCGCCGCGCTGCAGACTATGAAAAAAGCCGCGATCCCGCTCTATGATGTCCTGAGCGCCGAGCAAAAAAAGACCGCCGACCAACTCTTGCCGCCGCACGGCTCAAAAAGGATGTAAGGCTGGCGTTCGGCAGGACGACTGTTTGAAAAAAGAGCGTAGCGTATTCCTCCCCCCTTGAGGGGGAGGCTAGGTGGGGGGTAGGTTCCGCAAACACGACCGTTTCCGTGCTTGCGCGGATCGCCCCCAACTGAGTGCTTGCTTGGGCTATCAAAACGACTGAATCCTACAGATCGTCCTCGTTCGCCGTTCCGGCGTAGCGGACGGCATCCGACCAGCAGCGCTCAAGCTGGCGCAGCGTGCGGAATGTGGTGTCGAGCGCGGCATCGTCGCCCGCTTTCACCAGTGGCTCGGCCCATTGCAGCTCCAGCTCGCCCAGCTTGACGAGAACTTCGCGGCCCTTGGGCGCGACCTTCAGCCGCGCCGAGCGCCGGTCGCGGGCGGAGGCTTGCCGTTCGACATAGCCGCCTTCGACCAGTTGCTTCAGGTTATAGGACGCGTTTGAGCCGAGGTAATAACCGCGTTCGATCAAGTCGCGCACCGAGATTTCCTCCGCCCCGATGGTGCCCAGCATCATCACCTGCACCGGGCTGATGTCGCGGACACCGGCGCGGCCCAGTTCCAGCCGCACGACGTCGAGGAAACGGCGGTGCATGCGCTCGATCTGGCGCGGCAGTTCCTGCAGCGTGTGCAAGGCGGCGGTTTTCTTGTCGGAAGGCTGGGGTTGGCCCTGCGTCCGGTTCGTATCGTTCATCGGCTTCATCCTCTTAGAATCACGCTAGGAGACAGAAAATAATTTTTGGTTAAGCGCCGCGAAGGTGGCAATATGCGGACAAGCTCGACCCTGCACGGCTTTGGCTGTAGCATGTTTTTCCCACGTTGTCAGGAACCCCGCCATGATGATGCCCTCTCTGCCGATTTTCGTCTGGTTTCGCCGTTATGCGCTGCTTTTAGCCTTGGTCCCGCTCGTAGGTTGCGCGATGGCCCCGGACAGCACCGTGGACGAAAGCTCGCCCGGCGCGGGTATGGTGCGTTTGGCGCAGCAGATGCAGCGCAAAGGCGACAATATGGGGGCGTTGGACTTTTATATGCGGGCGCTGCAGCGCGACGCGCGCAATCTGGAAGCCTACAGAGGCTCGGCGGCGATTCTCGAACAGGCGGGCGATCTGACCGGCGCGGCGGCGCAGTACCGCGAGGCGCTCGGCGTAGCCCCGCGTGACGGCGACCTGCATCGCAGCTTGGGCCGCGTTTTAATCGCCCAGCGCCAATTCGCGGATGCCCGCGACGAATACACGACGGCGCTCGACATCGACTCGGACGATGCCAAATCCCAGAACGGGCTGGGCATCGCCCTCGACCACCTCGGCGACCACGTCGGCGCGCAAAAGCGTTTCAAGGCGGCGTTGCGGCGCGACTCCAAAAACCTCGCGACGATCAACAACCTCGCCTATGCGTACATTCAGGACGGGAAGTACGGCGAAGCCATCAAACTTTTGGAACCGGAGCAAAAGAACCCCAAGGCGACCCCCTCGCTGCGGCAGAATCTGGCGCTGGCCTATGGCCTGTCGGGCATGGAGCTGGATGCCGCGCGGGTGGCGCGGATGGATTTGCCGCCGAGTCAGGTGAAGGACAATCTGGATTTTTACAAACGCCGTCGCGCCGAGCTGGCGGTTTCGACCACGCCTTACGCCGAAATCGGCTCGTTTGCCACCGAAGCGATGGCGGCGGCGGAAATCGCCCGCCTACAGCCGCACCTTGACCGCGCGGGCGCTGACCTCAAACCCGTGATCGAGCCCGAAGTGGCGCTTCCCGGCGGCACGCCGCGCTTCACCGTGCGGATGCTCGGCTGCGCCAAGCCAAGCGAGGTCAAGACCTTCTGCGACTATATGACCGGCCACGGCTTGCCCTGCACGGCGCGGGGGAAGTGAACACATGACAACGCTCCTCGTCTCAATGTTACGCGGTGGAATCCTTGTTCTGGCGCTCGTTCTGGCTTCGGCGGGAGCCGTGCGGGCGGACGCGCCGAGGGAACGGCCTTGTGGGGAAGGGCTGCAGGACTGGTGTCCCGCGCCATCCGGCGATCCTTGCGGCGCCCACAAAGATCGTGAATCGTGCAAGGCGGACCCGCGCTGCTACGGCATGCCCTTTCGTGGCGAAAGCTTCGCCCCCTGTTCCTACGACGCGCGCGGCTTCGCCGCCAACTGCCCGACCGTAGGCTGCACAAGCACCCCCCCGCGCGATTAAGAACCGGACGCCACCGCCCCCCCCCCACCCAGCGTCATCGCCGCGAAGGCGGCGATCCATCACCCGTCGGCGACGTGAGTGCAGTGTTCTGAAACAAGGCGCTGATGGTGACACTGGGAGATGGATGCTCGCCTTCGCGAGCATGACTCAAGGATGGTGGCGACCACGCCCTAATTGTGCATCGCCGCCATCACCTTGATGACCGCCGGGCCGATCAGGACGACGAACAGGGGCGGCAGGATGAAGATGATCATCGGCACGGTGAGAATGGCGGGCAGACGCGCCGCTTTTTCCTCGGCCCGCATCATCCGCTCTTCGCGCATTTCGGCGGACAAAACGCGCAACGCTTGCGCCAGCGGCGTGCCGTATTTCTCGGTCTGAATGAGCGTGTTGACCAAGGCCAGAACGCTCGGCAGCGGCACGCGGTCGGCGAGGCCGTGCAGCGCCTTGCTCCGGTCGGGGAGGAAGTTCAGCTCCACGCCGGTCAGGCCGATTTCCTCCGCCAGCTCCGGACTGGTCGGGCCGATTTCGCGGCCCACGCGGTCGAACGCGGCATCGAGGCTGAGGCCCGCCTCGGCGCAAATCACCATCAGGTCAAGCGCGTCCGGAATCGACTTGCGGAGCATGTCCTCGCGCTTCTGGCTCTGGTTTTTGAGCAGGACGTTCGGCATGACCCACCCCAGCAGCCCCGTGAACAGCGCCGCGAGAATCCCCAGCGCGGGCGGCAGTTTACCGAGATGCAGAACGAGCGTGAAGAACGCGCCCCCCGCCGCAAAGCCCAGCATCATCGCCAGCTTGGCGAACAGAAAGGCGAACATGGCATCGCGGGAATGATACCCGGCGCGTTTGAGTCGGAGCCGCAGTTCGCTCAGCTCCTTGCCGCGCGACAGCTTGAGCCATTCGACCACGCGCTTCATCAAACTGGCGCGGCGCAGACCGGCGCGGCGCGAGTTTTTCTTGCGGCGCTCGTCCTCGAATTCGTTGCGGCTTTGGGTGACGGACTTTAACCGGCCCGGCAAAGGATCGCGATCGATCAACGCGCTCCACACCAAAACCACGACCACGAACGCCGCAAACCCGCAGAGCCAGGACATGAGATCGGGGTTGTTGGCGAACGAGGACATGGCTACAGCTCGAAACTGATCATTTTCTTCATGACGAGCACGCCAAAGCCGATAAGCCCCAGCCCAAAGCCCAGCATGATCTTACCCTTCAGGCAGGTCAGCATGATCATCATGTATTCCGAATTCACGGCCATCAAGAGGCCGAACATCAGAAACGGCAACGAGCCGATGATCATGGCGCTGGCGCGGGCTTCCGACGACATGGCGCGAATCTTGAGGCGCAACTGCCGCCGTTTGCGCAGCAGTTCGGCGAGGTTTCCCAGCGTTTCCGCCAGATTGCCGCCCGTCTCGCGTTGGATCGCCAGCGCGATGATGAAAAAGCGAAACTCCGGCGTGTCGAGCCGTCCCGACACTTCCCACATGGATTCTTCAAGCGACCGCCCCATGCGCACGCCGTCGCTGATGCGGCGAAACTCGATGCCGATGGGGTCGGGAAGCTCATGGCCGACCGAGGCGATGGACTCGGAAATCGGCAAACCGGAACGCAGGCCACGGCAGATCGTGTCGATGGCTTCGGGAAAACTGGCAAGGAATTTGCGGATACGGCGGTTGCCCATCCGGTTGATCACCATGTGCGGCAGGTAAAGGCCGCAGGCGATGCCCATGAACGCCGCCATCAGCTTTGACCAGTGCGCGAGATAGGCAAAGGCGAAATAAAAGGCGAAGATCGCCAGCGCGTTCAACAAAAGATATTCGCCGATCGCGATGTTACGGCCGGTGCGGGCGAGCCGCGCGCGCAGCTTGGCCGGATTGGGCAGAAACGTCTTGATCAGGCTGTCCATCAGCGCGATTTCGCTGTCGCTGGTGCGGCGGCGCAGCGAAGCGGATGCGCTTTTGCTGCCGCGCACGGCCATCAATTCGCCGCTGACCCGCGCCAGACGCTTTTTGTTGAGGGAGCCCGCCGACTCGCCCCAGAACAGGGCCACAAGCATCAGCAGGCTCAGCCCGCCGCCCACACCGATCAACAGGATGAGCTGCGGCGTCATGTCATGGCCTCAAGCAGTTCCTTGTCGAGGCCGTAGTAGGCGGCTTTCGGCAAGCAGTGGGGGCGCAGACCGTGGTTCTTGAACTCCACCGTCAAACGGCCATCGGGCAGTTCGCCGGTCACTTCGCAGGTGAACAAATCCTGCATGGCGATTACCTCGCCTTCCATGCCGATGATTTCGGAAATATGCGTGATGCGGCGCGAGCCGTCGCGCATGCGGCTGACCTGCACAATCATGTCCACGGCGGACGCAATTTGCTGGCGAATGGCGCGCGGCGCGAGATTGACCCCCGCGAGGCCCACCAGATTTTCAAGACGCGACACGGCTTCGCGCGGGCGGTTGGCGTGGACGGTGGAGAACGAGCCGTCGTGGCCCGTGTTCATGGCCTGCAACATGTCGATGGCTTCGCCGCCGCGCGTCTCACCGACGATGATGCGGTCGGGACGCATGCGCAGGGCGTTTTTCAGCAAGTCGCGCATCGTGATTTCGCCGTGTCCTTCGAGATTGGCGGGGCGGGTTTCGAGCCGCACGACGTGCGGCTGCTGCAACTGAAGCTCGGCGGCATCTTCGATGGTCACGACGCGCTCGCCGTGGTCGATCATTTGTGACAGCGCGTTGAGCAACGTGGTCTTGCCCGATCCGGTACCGCCGGAGATCAGGATGTTGAGGCGGCATCGCCCGCACACCCGCAGCACACGCGCCATCTGCGGCGAGATGCTGCCGAATTTCTGCATGGTGTCGAGCGTGATCTTTTTCTTCGAGAATTTGCGGATGGTGATGGACGGCCCGTCGATGGCGAGCGGCGGGATGATGATGTTGACGCGGCTGCCGTCGGCGAGGCGCGCGTCGCACAACGGCGTGCTTTCGTCGATGCGACGGCCGATGGCGGTGACGATGCGCGTGGCGATGGACAGGACGTGCGCGTTGTCGCGAAACTTCACGTCCGAAAGGATCAAGCGTCCCTTGTTTTCGATATAGACCTGCTTCGGCCCGTTGACCATGACTTCGGAAATCGACTCGTCGGCCAGCAACGGCTCCAGCGGCCCCAGCCCCAGCATGTCGTGAAGCAGTTGCGTCACCAACTCCTGCCGCTCGGCGGCGTTGAGCTGGGTCTTGGTTTCCGCCAACAGGTCGTTCACAAGACCGGACAGATCGCGCGACAAATCTTCGCGCGCCATGCGGGCGGCGGCGGAGGTGTCGATCCGTTCCAGCACCAACGGTTGAAGTTTAATCTTGGCCTGCTCAACGCTCTGGCGACTGCCGCCGCTACGCGCGAAGACGGGCTCCTTCGGCGTTGACGGCGGCGCGGGCGGTTCCGGCTCCGGCAACGGCGCGGGCGGAGCCGACGGTTTCGGCGCGGGTTGAGGTTCCCGATGGGGGGCCAAGGCCAGAAGGCCGTTGGTCAACGCCGTGACAATATCGCGCTGATCGAGAAGATTCAGCTCTACGCCCTGACGAGTCAGATAGGCGGTGGCAACGAGCTTGACCTCGCGCACCACGTCGTGACGCGGCATGGCGGCGGCTTTCTCCGGCGGCAGGGCGTTGCGCAGTTCAGGGAGGATGCGGTCGCGCAGCGTCGTGATCGTGCTGTCCGTTTCGACGGAGCGGTGTTCGGTCGGGCTGTCGGGCTTCGTCACGATGAAGCTCCCTTCTTGCCGCCGCCCAGCAGACCGCCTAGCAGGCCTTTCGAGCCGTCCTTTTTGGCCTTTGCGCCCATCATGTCGTCGGCCAGATGATGGGCCAACTGGTGCAAGCTCTTGGTCAGGGGCGATCCGGGAGCGATGGTGTCCAGCATTTTTCCGGCGTTGCTGGCGGCGGTGACGCTCTTGTGGTCTTCCGGCAAGGTGAAGTCGATTTTGGCCTGAGCGCCTTTGGCGAACGAAGCCTCGTCCACGGCGGCAGGGCGTTGCGGCCCGACTCGCGCCGCCACCAACGTCACCCGCGCGGTGCAGCCAAGAGCCTTGAGCATCGTGCGCACCCGCAGCGTGTCGCGGATGCCGACCAAAGTCATCTCGGTGACCAAAACGATGTCCTGCGCGATGGCGAGCACGCGCTTTTGGCTCGACAGCAGATGGCGGGGCAGATCGACAATGATAACGTTGAAGTTGGCGCGTAGTTCCTTGAGCAAAGCGGCGACGGCACTGCTGTCCACCGTGAGTATATCGTCAAGATGTTCTTCCGCGCCGAGAATGGAGAAGCGTTCGCTGGCGGCGACGAGAGCGCTGGCGACCATCAGGCTGTCGACGCGTTGGGGCGAGCTGATGACATCACGCAGACCGCGCCCCGGCTCCAGATCAAGCGCCAACGCGCTGGCCCCGAATTGAAGGTCGAGGTCGAGCAGGGCCACCTTCTGCTTCATTTCGTGCGCGATGATCCATCCGGCGTTGACGGCGATGGTGCTGGCCCCCACGCCGCCGCGCGCGCCGAGAACGACGATGGTCTTCGTCTCCTTGGCCCCGCTGGCATCGGTCTTGCCGTGGTGCGAGGCTTGCGTGACGGCCTGAGTCAGCATATCGGGTGTTAGGGGCTTGACGAGATAGTCCGCCATTCCGGCGGCCAATATGTTGCGGTAAAGTCCGACATCGTTGGCCGTGCCGACGGCGATCAAGCGCGACGCGGGGCCGCACAGGCTGACGAGTCGCGCGGCGATTTGAACCGGTTGTTCTTGGCCGTCGATGTCGACGAACGCGAGGCGTGGCGGCGCGTCGGACTCCAGCATGGTGGTGAACAGATCCGCGCCGCCGTGCTGAATGGTGGACGCAGGAAAGCCTTGCCGTTCCGCCCACTCTTTCAGCGTGGCGGTCGACGTGTCATCCGTGACAAAGGCCATGAACTCGGTATGCATTCTCTTACCAATGGGGACTGATCGAACGTCTTAGGTGCCCTATAATAACCCAAAGCTATTAACCAAAGATTTTAACCGTGTTCGACTTGTCATGAGGTATTAACAAGGGGTTTATAAGGACGCGAGTATTAAGAAATCGCCGTCGAAGACGGCGCTTTGGATCACGATCCGTTAACGCCGTTCCGGCGCGGGAAAAGAAAAGCGAGCTGCCGCTAAGGCGTTGCAGGCGCGGGTGCCGCGGCCACCGGGGCTTCGGCGTTGGGATTGATGAGCGCCTTGGTCTGGCCCGCGAGATAGCGGCTGACTCCGGTCGCCGTCGTGGTGCCGTTCGACGGGCCTGCCTGGCGGCCCTTGATCAAATCTTCGGGGCGCTCGACGGCGGCGGCCAGATTGCGGCGCGTGGCGCAACCGAACTGCGGCGCGGGTTGGTTTTCAAGCGGGCTGTTCGCGACGGTGCGCCAGTCGGGGCACTCCGGCGCTACGGCGATCATGCGGCCATCTTGTGACGGCATGATCTTGATGGCGGTGTCGGGAGCCGGAGTCGCGACATAGCGGTCGCAGCTGGTCAGCGCGACAACGGCCAAAAGGAGCGCGGACGAAAGCAGGGCAGGGCGCATGGCGTTTACTCCAGAATAAAGCCGCCCGGGCCCGTCGGGCTGGGCGCGGCGGAAGGAATAGGCTGAATCGCGCGCGGCGACGCAGGCGGCGGTGCAGACGGCGCGGGCGTGGACATCAGGGCCGCGCCGTTCGAGGTCACCGCTGTGACGGGTGCTGCGGTGGGCGCGGGCGCGTCTTCGCTAAAGCCGATGGCGGGCGGCTCATAGCGCTGCGCGCGCGGCGTGCCGCTCAAGGGACGCGCATCGGGATCGCTGTTGACGGTGCGCATGCCAAAGATACGCTCGGCATCGGACGGCGGGCTGAAGCCGTCGGTCGGCAGCGCGAGTTGCTCTTCGTCGGCGGCAGGCTTCACGACATAGGGCGTGATGATGATGACGAGTTCGCTTTCGTTGTTCTGAAAGCGGGTCGAGCGGAACAACGGCCCCAGAACCGGCACATCGCCAAGGAACGGATACTTGTCCACCGACTGGGTCTGGTTGCTGTTGAGCAGACCCGCGATGGCGAAGCTCTGCCCGCTGGCCAACTCGATCGTGGTCTCGGCGCGGCGCGTCGTCAGGGCGGGCACGACGATGTTGCTGAGCGTGATCGAACCGACATCGGTCAACTGGCTGACCTCGGGCCGCACATGCAGATTGATGCGGTCTTCGCCGATGAGCGTGGGGGTAAAGGCCAGCGACACGCCGTATTGCTTGTATTCGATGGTAATCGTGTTCTGCGATTGCGGCACGGGGACGGGGAATTCGCCGCCCGCGAGGAAGCTCGCGGTTTCGCCCGACATGGCCGTCAGGTTCGGTTCCGCCAACACGGTGACGAACCCGTCCTGCGCCAAAGCGTCGATCAGGCCGTTGATGTTGAATCGCGAGCCGACGTGGCTAAAGCTGACGATGTCGTTCGTGCTGCTGCCGGTCGTGGGGCGAAAACGGTTGAGCAGGTTGCTGCCAGCCGAAATGACCTGCGTGCCGGAGGCCATGCCAAAGGCGAAGCCGCCGATGTTGCCGATGCTCTCCCAGTCGATGCCGAAACGCTTGTCCACGTCGCGCGACACTTCGGCGAAACGAACGCGGATTTGAATCTGATTGCTGCCGCGCACCTTGATGCGGTTGATGACTTCGCCGCCTTCCTTGGGGACATAGCGCATCGCCAAGCGCCGCGCGTCTTCGACCGTTCCGGCATCCTTGGCTTCGCCGGTCAGAACGATGCCGTTGGGCACGGCTTCGACGCTGATCTTGTTGTTGGGTATGACGGCTTTCAGGGCGATCCGCAGATCGTTGAGATTCTGCGCCACCATGAGCGTGCGATGCAGGAGCGTGCGGCCTGAACTGTCGCTGGCCATCAACGTGGTCTGGCCCGTGCGTTTGCCGAACACCATGACCGAAGTGGGCGACAAGACCTGCACGTCGGCGATTTCGGGGTTGGCGATAAAGACGGACGTGGCGGGCGCGTTGAGCGTGAGCGGCACGCCTTGATCCACCGAAAGATTCAACACCGTGGGCGCATAGCGCGCCACTTGCGGCTTGATCGGTTTTTCTTTGACCTCGGCGGCAAAGCCGGACGCGCTAAAAGCGACGAACGCGATGGACAAGAGGAGGATGTTTGAGGAGCGCATGACGGGATTCCTTATTGCGGAACGTCAAAGACGGATTCGGTCGTTTCCTTGCCGCGCATCACCTGAATGCGCTGCACAGAGCCGTTGCGGTTGCCGGGCCGCGTGAGAACGCGGCTGACGTCGCTGTCCCACGTCATGCTGTCCTGATCGGCACCCTGCGGGGCGGCGGCCAAGGCGGCGGGGTCGAGAGCGGGCGGCTCGGCGGAATTGGCGATGCTGCGCAGCGCCAGCGACAACGTGCCGATTTCCGTGACCAGAGCCAGCGTTTCGGCTTGCTTGGGCGTGACTTCGAGCGTGGCGGTCTGCGCGACCTTGGGCTCCGTGACCTGATCGTTGCTCTTTTGATCCAGCGCCAGCACGCGCACGTTGGTCAGCATGGTCTCGCTGACCTTGTGGCCGTTGGGCTCGGTGTCGGTCTTGCGGTTGACCTGATGCGTGATGATGACATCGACATGGTCGCCGGGAAACACAAAGCCCGCGACACCGCCGACCGGCGTGATCGACACCGACACCGCGCGCATGCCGGGCGCGAGAACGGCGGCCATAAAGCTCTGATCATGCGCCTTCGTCACGCGTCCCGACAGAATAGGCTCCCCGGTGCGCAGGCCTTGGCGCACGATGCCGCCGGTGTATTCCGACATTTCGGTCTTGCCCTTGACGACGAATCCTTCGGCAGCGCCCTCGGCGGGCCACACCCGCCACTTCAGATCGCCGTCCTTGAGCAAAGTGCCGGAGGGCAAGTCGCGCGCGGCGACCAACACTTCGGTGGTTTCCGTGGTGACGACGGCGCGGCCATCAGGCCCGGTGGCTGCGGGAGCGCCCGTCATCATCGACCGCGCGAGCATCGCCGTTCCGCCCGCGATCAGCAAGGCGACAACCAGCAGGATAAATTTGCGCATCGGCATGGAGGACTCTCCTTAAAGAATTGAGGCCGAAAACAAAGCAGGGTGGGACAGCATCATGAGCGTGCAAAGGCCGCCGATAGCGATGGCGACCCCATAGGGAATGGGAGTCTTGGCCAGAGTCTTGAGTTTCTTGTCGCCGTTCAGGTGATTGCGGCGGTAGGTAAGGGCTGCGATCGCGAGGCCGAGCAAACCGCCCGCCACCGCCGTCACAAACAGGAACACGGCCAAAAACTGCGGCCCGGCCCACAGGCCCATCACGGCCAACAGCTTGATGTCGCCCGCGCCCGCGTATTTTTTCGCGAACAAAACGAACCCGCAAGCCAGAACGAGGCCAAAGGTGAACAGATGCTGCCCCCACGGCACGTCTTGCGGGGAGGTCAGGACATAAACGGGAAACAGCGCCAACAGCGCAAAGCTCACCACGTTGGGGATGCGATAGGTGTTGGCATCGCGGAGCGCCGCCGCGATGAGGAGCGCAGCCGCAAGTCCCAGAACAGCCAGATGAATGTAGGACAGATCGAGCGACATGCCGGGTACCTTAACCCATCGTTGCGCCAAGCCTAAGGCGGTTTTTCAAGAGGTCGTGAAAAGAAGGTTGTTATGGCGGAGACGAAAATTACAGAAAGAAGCGGCGTTGGCCCGGCTATTCCGACGAACATGGCGGGCCGTGAGGCCTTGATGTCCGCCGGAAGCTCGGGGCCAACACCCAAGTAGCGCTGAAGGCTTACGAAGTCTTCAGGTTGTCTTGCACGGTCTGGAAGACCGAACGCAACTGCGGCCCAAGCGTCAGCAGAACGGCGACGATGGCCACGGCGATCAAAGAAGCGATCAGGCCGTATTCGATGGCCGTCGCGCCTTCTTCTTCCTTCACGAAACGAGCGATAAGTCTGCTCATAGTCATTCTCCTCTACTTTTGTGTAGGAACCGAGCGGTTCGTGAGGACGACCCTAAAGAAAGGGATTTAAAAAAACGTGAACGCGAACAATTATTTTCTGCAGTGAAAACAACGGGATAATGGCGGTTCGGTTTGCGATGGTTGCAGAAACGAAGCGCGAACGGCGAGGCGCACTATGCGTGGGACGAGTAATTTTATCTAATTGTATCAGTGTGTTGTTGTGTGTTTCTCAGCGCAAGCCTCACGCGAGGGCATCGCCGGTGGGTTGCGCCTCATGGGTCGGCAGGGCGGCCAGCATGGCGTGGGCCGACAGGCCTGTGACCGGATGCGTCCAGTCGGGGAGAATATCCGCCAGCGGGCGCAGCACAAATTCCCGCTCGCCCAACCTTGGGTGCGGCAGAGTCAGTTCGGTATCGTGTTGAATCAGGTCGTCAAAGAACAGAATGTCGATGTCGATCGTACGCGGGCCGTAATGAAAGGTCGGCTGGCGTCCGATGTCGCGTTCGATGTCCCGGACGGTATAGAGCAGCGCCATCGGATCAAGCGCCGTCTCGCCCGCCACGACGGCGTTCAGGAAAACCGGCTGGCCGGAAACATAGGCGGGCAGGGTTTCGTAAACCGGCGAAGCGGCGGTGACGGTCACATAGGGCCGCAACGCCGCCAACGCCGCGCGCAGATGCGCTAGCCGGTCGCCGACGTTGGATCCCAGCGCGAGACAGATTTTGTGCCGAGGCGGCAAAGGCTGCGGAGTCGGTTGTGTCATGCGCGGCATCATGCCAAGCGCCCCCGCGCTTGGCAACCACATCAAACGTGGTGTTTTGCGAAACGATCAGAACGGCGCTTCCCCGTCCTCAAACGGGCCGCGCCAGTTTCCACAGATGGGCGAACTGATTGCGAAAAGTTTCGACCACGGACGTGTTGCGCAAAACGACCACCTGCTTCTTTTTCCACAGAACAAAGGCGAGGCGGTCGGCATAGATGCAGTAAGTGATCTTTCCGATCATGTCCGGCGGCAGAGCGCGATAGATGCGCCGCGATCTGTGAAGCATTTTCTGCCCTTCGGGAACCAGCGATTTCAACTTGAGCTGCAATCGCTCAGCCCACGCCAAATAGATGTCGTTGGTCTTGAGGTGGGCCGGAAGATACCACAGGCTTTCGTCGGTCGAAGACGTGAGAATTTCTTCGCCCTCGCGACGAACGGCGGCCAGACAGTCCTCGCCCCATTTCGCGATAAAGTTGGGGCCGCCGAAACGCAGGATGGCGGCCAGATCGTCCGTGCGGCGCAAGCCTCCGCCCGGCAGAAATTCGATGCCCTGACATTCCAGCGCGTTCTGTATCGCGATCAAGGTACGCTCGCGCGTTTCGCCGATATTCCGCTCATAGTTATGGATGGCGGTCAGGGACAGTCCCGCCGCCCGCGCCAAATCACGCTGTTGCCATTCCAGCAGAGCGCGGGCGGCCTTGACCAAAGGGGGCGATAAAGAAAACGTGTTCATACATGAAATATCTATCAGAATAATAGTTAAAACATGATTGCCATCGATGAAGCTTATTGCTTTCGCCGTCGTTGGCTAAATTTCTCCCAGCAATTTCCGTATGGAGGAACGTTATGGGACGGCAAAGATTATGGATCAGCGTCATTATGCTGGGCGGATTGGCGATAGGGGGCGGCTATGCGGGGGCGCGGCTGGGAATGCCGGAGACGCTAGCCCAGCCCGCTCGGCAACACGAAACCGCCTATGACCGCATCATGCGCACGCGGGTGATCCGTTGCGGCTATTTTGTCTGGCCGCCGTTCTTGGTTAAGGATGCGAACACGGGTGCCCTGTCGGGTTTCAGCCATGATTTCATGGCGGCGCTCGGTGCGGCGCTTGATGTCAAAATCGAATGGACGCAGGAACTGGGTTTTGCCTCTTATCTGCAAGATCTGGCCAGCGGCCGCTACGACATGGAATGCACGGGTGGCTGGCCCAACGCCAAACGCGGCCAGTTGGCGTTTTTCTCGAAGCCCTACGCCTTCATGCCTTCGGTGGCGGTCGCGCGGGCGAACGACGCGCGTTTTGATAAAAGCTTGGACGCGATCAACGCGCCGACCGTTACGGTCGCGACCATAGACGGCGAAGCTTCGGCCATGATCCGCGACAGCCGCTTTCCGGCGACAAAACAGGCGAGCCTGCCGGATATAGCGTCGCCCAGCGATTTGATCCTCAACGTCGTGACGGGCAAGGCCGATGTCACGTTTCTCGATCTCGTCAGCGTCCGGCAATACGACGCGCGTTATCCGGGAAAAATCAAAATTCTAGGCCTCGACCACCCCGTCCACCTCATCGCGCTCAGCGCCACGCTGCCGCAGGACGAGCGGTTGAAACAGATGATCGACACAGCCACCGACCAGTTGTTGAATTCCGGCCAGATTGATAATCTGCTGAACGCCTATGAGAAGGGCGGACGTATGTTCCTGCGGGCTGACCAAACTTTCCGCGAGTAGACGGGATGCCAACGTCCTCAGAACGTTATCAATGCCGCTGTGAACGTCGTGATGCCCGATACTGGTTCCTTATAGGTCAGCAGAGCCTTAACGAAGCGCGCCGTCAAAAACAGGAAGGCCGATCAAGGAAGCAATCGCTATAAGCGCATAGCAGATGTTTCTGAAAGTCTGCTCTTTGGCGAGTCCAAACATGCGAGAACCAAGCCACATGCCGAGGCTAAAAGTCGGAAGCGTGGCGAAACTGAGCCACATGACTTCCGATGTGAAGAGTCCCCCTATGATGTAGGTGATAGTGTTAACAATCATAGTGCAGGCAAAGAAGAGGATAATGTTTGCCCTCACACTTCCGGATTGTCCCTGACCACTCAGCCAGTACAGAATGACAGGAGGGCCACCTATCTGGGCAAGGCCGCTGAACACGCCTGATAGAGAGCCGACACCCACGGTCAACGACGTTCTCGGCTGGCCATGGTACCTCCAACCAGAAACCAACAAAACAAGAGCCGGTATGACGGCGCACACAATGATCCACCGGACTGTTATCGGCTCGGAGTGAGTTAGTATCCATGTGCCAAGCGGAATGCCAAGGATCGCTCCGGCTGCCATGGTGGCAACCTCCTTTTTGTTCGCCTTTCTCCATGCGTTTGGTATGAGGGCGATCGAAGGGACAGAGTCTACGATAAGAAGCAATGGCGCAACCAGCGTAGGATTTACTACCGCATTTGCTATGGGGGCGAGGATTAAAGCGGAACCAAAACCGGAAAACCCGCGCGCAAGCCCTGCAATAAACGCTACCGAAGCGAGAAAAACAATGGAGGCAGCGCTCATAGTACCGGACTCATTTTTGAACACCCTGTAATATCAGCATGTTAGGTTGTCTTTTGGGGGCTGAGGGGGCGGTAAAGAATATTTTTTGGGCTTCGTTTTCTGCTCCGGCGAGGAGCCTTGCGAGAGTTTCGAGGCC
>CAIXHP010000019.1 GCA_903919315.1 uncultured Pseudomonadota bacterium
AAAGGGGAATGTGATTCTCTATCCAACTGGATAGAGCCTTGGACAGTATTCCTTGCATTTTGGATTCCTTCTTTGGTCGGAAAGAATCCTTATCTTGAATCTCTTCAAGGCTTTATCCAACTGCGTCCGGTACTATGGGCATGTCTATAAATTCCTTTTTGGACAAACAGCGGTATCTGCATCGCAAATTTTTCTGCTAATGAAAAGCAAAAAATTTGGCCTGCCCATTAACCACAAACATCCCGGGAGCAGTCGGCGGAAGCGCCGCAAGCATTAACCCTGTGGGGCTGGTCCGAAGATTACAAAGCTCCGGCGCAACGACTCGCCCGGTGGCCACGGGGCTAGGGCACAGCATCTGTCGTTAATGGTATAAACTCTGTTAGGAAAAACTTCCTTCAAACGGGTGGACATGGAATCCGCCACACTCTGAACATGGTTCAGATTTTCCCTCCCCGCGGCCCTAAACATAAGCTCTAGCGCATAAAAATCGAAGCGATGGCCATCGAGAGCAGGCTCATGATCAAAATTGTATATGAGGTCACCATACAGAGGTCTTAAAGCATCTCTGGCGTAAAGAACGGTGTCGCGCGAATTTGAGCGTATGGTCACAAAGTGTGCTTGGGTCATGGCTATGCCCTCTCATCGATAAGGTACAAGGCGGGGACACTTTACGGTGAGGAACTGAAATATTATAAACAAGAATAATAAGGTTATTGCCGCATATCACAAAAGCGTGCGTGGTTTTTATTGCCGTTGGCGTGAGGCTAAGTTATGGTTGCCTAAATTTTAGGCAGACCCAATGCTCGACAGCACCAACACACAAACGTTTATCCCCCACCTCAAGCCGATCAAACTCGGCGCGGTGACGATTGACGTGCCTGTTATTCTTGCCCCTATGTCGGGTGTTTCGGATTTGCCGTTTCGCCGTTTGGTGAGCCGTCACGGCGCGGGTCTGGTGGTGTCCGAGATGATCGCCAGCCAAGCGATGATCCGCGAATGCCGCAAAACGCTGCAAATGATCGAGCGCGGCGACGGTGAAGGTCCTATGGCGGTGCAATTGGCCGGTTGCGAGCCTGATGTCATGGCCGAAGCCGCCAAGCTGAACGAACAACGCGGTGCGCCCATCATCGACATCAATTTTGGCTGTCCGGTGAAAAAGGTCGTCAACGGCCATGCCGGATCATCCTTAATGCGCGACGAGCCGAACGCCGCAAAAATCCTCGAAGCCGTCGTCAAGGCGGTGAAAGTTCCGGTAACGCTTAAGATGCGCATGGGCTGGAACCATGAAAACCTGAACGCGCCGCGCTTGGCGAAGATCGCCGAGGAATGCGGCATACAAATGATCACACTGCATGGGCGAACGCGCTGTCAGTTTTACGAAGGGCAGGCGGACTGGGGCTTCATTCGCACGGTAAAGGACGCGGTCAAGTTGCCCGTCATCGCCAACGGCGACATCAACGATTTCCCTGACGTGATCCGAGCGTTGGAATTGTCCGGCGCTGATGGTGTGATGATCGGACGCGGCAGCTATGGCCGCCCGTGGTTTATCCGTCAAGTTATGGACTATCTGAAGACCGGCACAATCCCGCCCGCGCCCACGTTGTCTGAGCAACTGGAAATCGTGAAGGAGCATTTGGACTCCATGCTCACCTACTATGGCGAGAAAGCCGGACTGCGCATCGCCCGCAAACACATCGGCTGGTACAGCAAAGGACTGCCCCAGTCGTCGGAGTTTCGCGCCTCCGTCAATACGGTGGATGACGCAGCCAACGTTCGCGCCTTGATCGATGGCTTCTTCCAACCCTTGTTGGAGAAAACGGCATGACCGCGATGCCAAATTCCGGACTCTCCGCCTCCGTCGAACGCCATTTGCGCGAGTATTTCGCCGCGCATGAACAAGGCTTGCCGACCTCAGGCCTCTATGACCGCGTTTTGCAGGAAGTAGAGCGGCCTTTGCTGGCCGTTACCTTGGCTGAATGCCGGGGCAACCAATTGCGGGCGGCGGCTTTGCTGGGGCTCAACCGCAACACGCTCCGCAAGAAGATCAAGGAATTAGGCTTGGACGTAGGACGCAAACAACGAAGACGTCCCGCATGATTCCGAACCCTCTACGTCATTCCGGAAAATCGGCAAAGCCGATTTGTCCGGAAACCAGTGAAAGAATCAACGCAAACGAGATTACGGTGGTGCGGTCGAGGTTCCGGACAAATTTACTACGCAAATTTTCCGGAATGACGTATGACGGTAGGCGAGGTTGAAATGATAACGACCCCGTTCTTTCGCCGTTTGTCGCTCCTTGCCGCCCGAAGCGGGCTGCGGAACAGGCTGGCGGCTGTCTTGGTGGCGGCGGCGGTTGCGTCCAGTCTGGCGACTTATGCCGCGCTGACGCAAACGCCTTTCTTCGGCAACGATCCCACCACCGTCACGATCCTGCTGACGCTCGACCTTGTGTTTCTGCTGCTGCTTGGCAGTCTGGTCGCGCAACGTATCTTCACCATCTGGATGCGTCGCCGCCGCAATCAGGCCGGTTCGCGCCTGCATGTGCGTATGGTCAGCGTTTTTGCCCTGCTGGCGGCAGCTCCGGCTGTGTTGGTGGCTATGTTCGCGGCGGTGTTCTTCTATTTCGGTGTGGAGGCTTGGTTTTCCGAGCGCGTCCGCACGGCCCTCGATGAATCGCAGGAGGTAGCGCAAGCCTACCTGCGCGAACATCAACAAGTCCTTCGCGCCGATGCCCTCGCCATGGCCAACGACCTGAACCGCCAAGCGGCCATGCTGTCCGAAGATCCTGTGCGTTTCGCGCAAATCGTGTCGGCGCAAGCCTATTTGCGCTCGCTGACCGAGGTGATTGTCTTTGACGGTTCCGGGAAGATTTTGGCCCGCTCCGGCCTCACCTTTGCGCTCTCCTTCGAACCCATCACCGAAGACATGCGCGAACGCGCGCGCCAAGGCGAGGTTGTCCTGCTCATCAGCGATACCGACGACCGCGTAAGGGCGCTGCTGCGGCTCGACAATTTCGTTGATACCTATTTGTTCGTCGGACGTTTGGTCGAACCCAAAGTTCTGGCGCACATGGACGCGACAGAAAAGGCGGTGAGGGAATATCGCGATCTTAAGGAGCATAGCTCCGGCATCCGCATTATGATTTCGCTTATCTTTGTGGTGGTGGCGCTGCTGCTTCTGCTGGCGGCGGTCTGGTTCGGGCTGAACTTCGCCACGCGCCTTGTGCGCCCCATCAGCGAACTCATCAACGCGACGGATCGGGTGAGGGCGGGCGATCTGACGGCGCGTGTCACGGAATCCGGCGGCTCCTTGCAAAACGAAGACGAACTGGGCCGTTTGGGACGCGCCTTTAACCGCATGACGCTTCAGTTGGAAACGCAGCGGTCGGATTTGATCGAAGCCAATCGTCAGCTCGATCTGCGCCGCCGCTTCACCGAAGCGGTGCTGTCGGGCGTATCGGCGGGGGTTATAGGGCTTGACCCGCAGTTCCGCGTCAATCTGATGAACACGCCCGCCGCCGCTTTTTTCCAAATCACCAATCCGGAAGTTTTGACTGGCCACACGCTGAACGTTGTTGCGCCTGAGATTCAAGAATTGCTGGAAAGCATGCCGCGCGGGACGCGTCAGCATGGCGGGCAAGTCGAAATCCGCCGCCCCGGCCAGCCGACCTACACGCTTCTCGTCCGCTTATCCTCTGAATTGCAGGGCGGCGAGGTCAAAGGCTATGTCGTCACCTTTGACGACGTTTCCGACCTTGTGTCGGCGCAGCGCAAAGCGGCTTGGGCTGATGTTGCGCGACGCATTGCGCACGAAATCAAAAACCCTCTGACTCCGATTCAGCTTTCGGCGGAGCGGCTGAGGCGCAAATACGCGCATGAAATCACAACCGACCCCGAAGTCTTTCTGACCTGCACCGACACCATCGTCAGGCATGTCGAGGACATAGGCCGCATGGTGGATGAATTCTCGGCCTTTGCGCGTATGCCCGTTCCGGTCATCAAGGAGCATGAACTCCGCGAACTTTGCCGCCAAACGGTGTTTATGCAAAGCACGGGCCGCTCCGATATTCGTTATGTTCAGGAACTGCCCGAGGAAAAGCTATTTGCGGAGTGCGATGGGCGGCAATTGGCGCAGGCGTTGACAAACTTGTTAAAGAATGCGGCGGAAGCCATTGACTCAAGGCCTATTCCGATGGACGGCATCTTGCCCTCTGGCGAAATCCGTTTGCGGCTCGAGACAACGGAAAGCGATGTGGTTCTGACGATCGAAGACAACGGCAAGGGCCTGCCCACCGAGCAACGCGACCGCCTGACCGAGCCTTATGTCACCACGCGCAGCAAAGGCACGGGTTTGGGGCTGGCCATCGTCAAAAAGATCATGGAAGACCACAAAGGCCAGCTGGTTCTCACGGACAGGGCGGGGGGTGGCGCTCGTATTCAACTCATCTGGCCCCGCCGCCAAGACGCGCCCGAAGGTGATCCTTTGGTGGAATCAACAAAGCCTGATAAATTCGAAAGCGTTCGACCGATTCTGGTTGGCGGAACACGACAGAGCTAAGGCGCTATCCGTGCCCGATACAATCGTTACAGGGTGAGACATGAGTTTAGCCGCAAAAGATCGCAATCTGATGCATGACATTCTGATCGTCGATGACGAGGCGGACATATGCCTCCTCATCGAAGGCATCCTGAACGATGAAGGGCTGAAAACGCGCAAAGCCGCGAACGCGGAGAAAGCGTTGGCCGAAATTGCCGCGCGACGACCCAGTCTGCTGATCCTCGACATTTGGCTGCAAGGCAGCAATATGGACGGGATGCAGCTTTTGGAATGCATTATGCGCGACCATCCCGACGTGCCGGTCATTATGATCAGCGGTCACGGCAACATCGAAACCGCCGTCGCGGCGATCAAGCGCGGTGCCTATGACTTTATCGAAAAACCGTTCAAGGCCGACCGCCTCGTGCTTCAGGTGCGTCACGCGCTCGATACGGCGCGATTGAAGCGCGAAAATCAGGAACTGAAATTCCGCGCCGGAGGCGATATCGAACTGATCGGCAAGTCCGTCGCCATCAGCCATGTACGCCAGTTGATCGACCGCGTCGCGCCGACAGGCAGCCGCGTGATGATCGTCGGCCCTTCGGGTGTCGGCAAGGAGATCGTGGCCCGCGTTATTCACATGCGCTCGAAACGCGCCGCCGGATCGTTCGTCGTCGTCAATTGCGCGACGATGAGGCCCGATCAAATCGAAATAGAACTGTTCGGAATCGAAGGCGATGCGAACGGGGCAGGGCGTAAAACCGGACTCTTTGAGCAAGCCCATGGCGGCACGCTCTATCTCGACGAAGTCGCGGATATGCCGCTTGAGACACAGGGTAAGATCGTCCGCGTGTTGCAAGAACAAGTCTTCTCGCGCGTCGGCGGCAGCACACGCATCGAAGTGGACGTGCGCGTCGTCGCTTCCAGCAATCAAGACCTGCAAATCGAAATGCAAGCCGGGCGCATCCGTCAGGATTTGTATTATCGCCTGAGCGTTGTTCCAATCCAGATTCCGCCGTTGTGCGAACGCCGCGAGGACATTCCCCTTCTGGCCCAATTCTTCCTGACCCGCGCCGCCGAAACTTCGGGTTTGGTGCCGCGCCAGTTGGGCGAAGATGCGCTTGCCGCGCTGCAAGCCTACAGCTGGCCCGGCAACGTCCGCCAGTTGCGCAACGCGATGGAATGGATTCTCATCATGGCTCCGGGCGAAGCGAACGAGCCGATTCGTGCCGACATGCTTCCCCCCGACATCACCGCCGCAACGCCGAATGTCCTGCGTTGGGAGAAGGGTGGCGAGATCATGACCCTTCCGTTGCGCGATGCGCGTGAAATGTTTGAACGCGAGTATCTGCTTGCGCAGGTCACACGCTTCAGCGGCAATATCTCGCGCACGGCGAACTTTATCGGCATGGAACGCTCGGCCTTGCACCGCAAGCTCAAGCTTCTCGGAGTCCACGGCAGCAACGGCAACGAACCGCCGCTTTCCGCCGAAAAGATCAACTGACCCTCGGCACGATGACAAAGGCTGCCCTCCTGCCATCGTCATTCCTGCGTAAGCTCTTCATGGGGAGAATAGCGTTCGCCGTCGCGCTGGTTTTCCTCATCGCAAGTCCGCTTGTTGTTTTCCATCCTGCAAGAGCAGGCGACATCACTTTCTCGCGCGAAAAGCTGACGATTCAGCTCCCTGACGGCAAGAACATTTCCTTCAATGTTGAAGTCGCCACGACAGAAGCTCAACGCCAACACGGCCTGATGTTTCGCCGCGCCATGCCCCGCGACGCAGGGATGTTGTTTCTTTTCGACAAGGAGCAAGAGCTTCATTTCTGGATGAAGAACACCTATCTGCCCTTGGACATGTTGTTTGTTCGGGCCGATGGGGTCATCGTCCGGATAGCGCCCATGACCACTCCCCGCAGTCTCAGTCCCGTACATTCAGGCGAGCCGTGTGTTGCCGTGATTGAACTGAATGGAGGGGAGGCGCAAAAACGCGGGATCATACCGGGCAGCCGCGCTATCTACCCGGCGTTCAAACCACAGACAAGTCGTTAGGGGGTTACAACGCCTGCCATCAGGCCTGTTTGCGTGGATGCCGCCTCCGGCACATGGCATTCCGGCGGCGCTTCGGCGCGTTGCCATGTTTGGGTTTCGCCCAACAACGGAACGAGAATATAGCCGCGCAGGCTGAGTGTATCGTGATCAATTTGCGACATGCTCGCGCTGAATACGCTGCCGTGTTCGGGGCTGTAAATCCAGCCGCCGCCAAAACGACCGTTCTCTACCAACGCAAAGCCGCCCATGAACTGCAGCCCGCACAAGGGGCGGTCTTGCCGGGTGGGATCGGGATTGCGGCTGTCGCGCGAGATGTTGTCGGGGCTGTCGTCTTCCAACCAATGGAACCGCCCGCAAATTGAGTCATCGCAAGGATAAAGCTCGACAATGCCTTCGTGCTTTTCCGTGTACCAAAAGCCCGATATGGCGCGGATCGCCTCAGCGGTTGCGACGGGATCTTGGCGTGGGGGCGGCGTATCGACAGCCATCCGCGCGCTGGCCTCGCGCATAAGGGGGGCGAAGGTCAGAAAACCGACGAGAAGAATGGAATAAAAAAATCGCATTGCAAGATTGGGATCAGATGATGTGTGTCGTGAATTATGGCGTAGTTTGCTTAACTTACGGTAAAGGCGAGCCAATTTCCCGTTTCAGCACCGGCGGGTTCGGTGCGTGCAAGCGGAAAGTCTCTTGCGAATCATTGGATTAGAGGTTAACCAATTTACACTTTCCGGTTTTACCAACCCTGAGGGACCTATGACCGATAAAATCTTGTACTGGATGTCCGTGCTGTTTAGCGGACTGGCTTTGCTTCTGCTGGTGGTCAACACGACGCTCGTCAAAAGCAACCGCGATCTTCAAGTTGAAATGAGCAACCGTCAGGCCTCGATCAACGCCGCGTCGAACCTTACGCCCTTGAACCAGAACCTCGCGCAAGCGCTTGCCGAAGTTTCGCTCAAGAACGATGACACGGACATTCGCGACCTGTTGACCTCGCAGGGCATCACGATCCGTAAGCCGGACGTGAAGGCCGATACCGATAGCAAGGCCGTCGCCAAAAAGAAGCCCGTTGAAGACAAGAAAAATCAAACCGAGGAGTAAACCGCATGTTCGATTCCAGCTCTAGCCGCCTGACGGCGACTCATTTGCTTATCCCGATCAGTTTGTTGTCTTTCACCGTTGCGCTGCTCTTCGCCTTCCAATCCGGGCAGATACTGCGTGACCGCGATGCTCTGCATCAAGCGTTTGGCCAACAGCAAGCCGCGTTTGCGGACAGCCAAAAGCTCCAAGGGCAGTTGAACGCGCTGGTTACCGGGACGCAGAAACTGGCGGATCAGGGCAACAAGCATGCCAAGGTCGTCGCGGATCGCCTTAAGGAACTCGGCGTTATCGCGGCTCCGGCTCAGTCGAGTCAGGCTCCCGTTCCCGCCGCTACGGAAAAGGTCGAGCCCGGCCCCGTGAAGCCGTAATAGCCTAAACCTATGAGGAAACGGCACGCACGATCGCGTGCCGTTTCTTTCCTACGCTCAGACGCGCTGTGCCATCGGCTGCTAAATCCGCAGGAGAGAGCGTTGCGGTGATGGATGTCACGGCTTGATCATTCAGACGCAAGCCGTTCTGCTCGATCAAACGCTTGGCTTCGCCCTTTGAGGCGACAAACCCCAAACCGACGACAACATCAATCAAAGCCGGACTGGTGCCGCGCGGGAAGTCGTACACGGGAAGATCCGCGCCTTTGCCGCCACCCTCAAACGTCGCGCGCGCCGTTTCGGCGGCTTTGTTCGCGGCCTCTTCGCCATGGCAAAGTTTGGTGGCTTCGTGGGCAAGGATTTTCTTTGCCTCGTTGATCTCCGCGTCCTTCAGCTTCTCCAGCCGCGCGATTTCGTCCAAAGGCATGTCGGTGAACAGACGCAGGAAACGTCCGACATCGGCGTCCTCGGTGTTGCGCCAGAACTGCCAGTAATCATAGGCGCTGAGCCGCTCCGGCTTCAGCCAGACGGCCCCGGACACCGTCTTGCCCATTTTCACGCCGGACGAAGTCATCACAAGAGGCGTCGTCAGCCCGAACAGTTCCGCATCGTGCACGCGGCGGCCCAGTTCCACGCCGTTGACGATATTTCCCCACTGATCCGACCCGCCCATCTGCAAGGCGCAGCTATGGCGTTTGTTCAGCTCGACGAAGTCATAGCCCTGCATGATCATATAGTTGAATTCGAGGAAGGTGAGGGGCTGTTCCTGCTCCAACCGCCGCCGCACGAAATCGAACGCGATCATGCGGTTGATGGTGAAGTGTTGCCCGATCTCGCGCAGAAAGGGGATGTATTCCAGCTTGTCGAGCCAATCGGCATTGTTGACCATCACGGCATCGCGCGGCCCGTCGCCGAAATGCAGGTAGTTCTTAAAGATTTCCTTGAGGCTCGCGATGTTGGAGGCGATGACCGCATCGGTCAGCATCTGGCGTAATCCGGTCTTGTCCGAAGGATCGCCGACCTTGGTCGTGCCGCCGCCCATCAGGACGATGGGGCGGTGCCCCGTTTGCTGCAACCGCCGCAACATCATGATGACGGCAAGACTCCCGACATGAAGGCTATCCGCCGTAGCGTCAAATCCGATATAACCGCTGACGATGCCTTTGCTGGCGGCGGCATCAAGCGCCTCCAGATCGGTGCATTGATGCACATGGCCGCGTTCGATCATTAATTTAAGGAATTCGGATTTTACGTTGTCGCTCATGCCTGATACTCTGTTGGAAACGGTGGAGTTGCAAACGAATGGGCCATTCTAGACGAAAGCCGAGCGCCAGCGAAAGCGGGAAACGCAGGCTGATGCCAGTGCAGGGAGAGCTTTCACCTCTATGACACGGCTTTTTCGCGCCCTCGGCATGATTTCCGGCACGTCGATTGACGGCATTGATACGGCTTTGATCGAAACGGATGGCCTGAACGACGTTCGGCCTCTGGCTTTTATGCCCCATAGCTATGATGCCGAGTTTCGGACGAGGCTGCGCGGCTGTTTCGGCAATCGCGCCGGAACGAACGCCCCCGAAGTCGCCGCCTTTGAGCGCGAGTTAACAGAGCTACACGCCGCCTTGGCACTGCAGTTCCTACAGGAAAACAACTTAACACCTGACGACATCGATCTACTGGGCTTCCACGGCCAAACCATCTGGCACCGGCCCGAAGAAGGTGTAACCATCCAAATCGGCGACGGCGCTCTGCTTGCTGAGTTAACCGGCGTTCCCGTCGTCAATGATTTCCGCACGGCGGACGTGCGTGCTGGCGGCCATGGAGCGCCGCTGGTGCCACTCTACCACCGCGCCTTGGCCTGCAGTTTGCCCAAGCCGGTCGCCATCATCAACATTGGCGGCGTGACAAACATCACATGGATCGGCGGCGACAGTGACGATGAGATTCTCGCCTTTGACATGGGGCCCGGCAACGCTTTGATTGACGATTGGGTGTTGCGCCACACAGGGCAAGCCTTTGATGAATATGGTGAACTGGCGGCGGCAGGGCGTGCCGACGCGGCGTGGGTCGCCGCCTTCCTCAACCACCCGTTTTTCAGCCTCAAGCCGCCCAAGTCCCTCGACCGCGACGCATGGACGGGCCTAATCCCCGAAATCCTAAGCCCAGCCGACGGCGCGGCAACCCTGACTCTGATGACCGCCTCCGCCATCGCGGAGGGGCTGCGCCACGCGCCGGAGCCGCCACGGCAGCTCTATATAACAGGGGGAGGGCGGCACAATCTGACCATGATGCGGCTGATCGCCGAGCGCTCCGGCCTGCCCGTGGCTTCCGTGGACTCGTTGGGCTGGAGCGGTGACGGGCTGGAGGCTGAAGCCTTTGGTTATCTGGCGGTTCGCTCAAAACTGGGCCTGCCGCTCAGTGTTCCGGGCACCACAGGAGTCCGAGAACCCGTCAGCGGAGGGCGGTTTCACCCCGCCCATTGTGCATCGCAGCAACAGTCTGCCGTTTTTTAGTCAATTTGGGCAGCATTGTGTCCTTAGGGATTGCCTAACCAATTGTAACTATACAGAATTCCGCTCTGAGCCTCATTTTGGCCCCATGCGTGAAAGAAATTGCAAAGCCAGAATATAGGATTATAACAGCCGCCATCAGGTCAACGATAGTTTGATACACAGCCGCGCCACAACAGTGGGCCGGGGGATAACATGCTGCAATTGCTTGTCGCTCTAACGGTGCTTCTTAGCGCCAGCTTATTGCTTGAGAAATTTTTTGAGAGACTTCACCAGCCTGTCATTCTGGGACAGCTGTTGGCCGGTATCGTGCTTGGCCCGTCGCTGCTGGGCAAGCTAAGCCCCATCACATACGATTGGATGTTTAAGAGTTCGGATATTTGGAATGGGTTCTTGCCCGGATTCAACACGCTGGCCGGAATCTTTCTGTTGCTCTTCGCCGGACTGAAAGTCGGCATGCCGAATTGGGACGGACTGGGTAAGCCCACGCTGGCGGTCAGCGTCGGCGGCATGGTTCTTCCCGCCCTGCTGGGTTGCATTGCGGTTTTCTTTGGCGACACGTGGGGGCTGCCTGCGCGTTATCAGGATTCATGGGCGTTTATGGCGTTTTTCGCTTTGGCGCTCTCGATTTCCGCCTTGCCCGTCATCGCCAAAACGCTGATGGAACTCCACCTGCTGCGCACCAAGATCGGCTCGATTACCATGGCGTCGGCTTCCGTCAACGATGTGCTGGGCTGGGTGCTTTTCTCGGTTGTGTTGGCGGCGGCCAAGGGCAACGAAGTTTCCTATATCGATGTGCTGCAAACCCTGTCGTTCACTCTGATCTTTGCCGTCGTCATGGTTCGCTTGGTTCCGATTGTTTTTAATCGCCTGTCGCGGCAAGACACAGGACACGACACGGTTCACCTCTATCCCATTATCATCTCGACTCTGTTGGCGGCCGCTGTTACCGACTGGATCGGCGTGCATGCCTTCTTTGGAGCTTTCTTCGCCGGTGTGGCGTGGAGCCGCGTGCATGGCACCAGCGACATCGCGTTCAAGCGCACCAAAGACATCGTCTTCTCGTTCTTCGCCCCCATCTTTTTCGCCAGCCTCGGCCTGAAAGCCGACTTTACGAGCAATTTTGACTTCTCAATCGTCGCGATGACCCTCGCCCTGGCCTGCGCGGGCAAGATCATTGGCTGCGGTCTCGCTGCGTTGGCGACGGGAGTCAACTATCGCAAGGCATGGTCAATCGGCTTTTGCATGAACGCGCGTGGCGCGATGGAGATGATCTTTGGCGCTATCGCCTACGAGACGGGACTCATCGGCGCGGAAATCTACGTCGCGTTGATGGCGATGGCGTTCATAACGTCGGCGATGGCCGGACCGGCGATCACTACTATTTTGATGATCAACCGTCCGGTCAAGGAAGTCGTTGTTCGCAACCGCGTGGTGGGATAGCTTTTCAGCCTCGCATTTAGGCGCGGTACAGATTGTACACGGCCTTAACATCGCTCATGAAGGACGGTTTTTTCGGCGACGTATGTCCCGCATGTGCTGTCTTCGATTCATCGCCATGATTGTGAGCGCCGTGCACTCCGTGATCGTGGGCACAGCATTTTTCGCTTCTGCCGTTGGACGGGAAATGTTTAAAGTTGGTAAGTTGGACGTAACTTGTACCTTCCGACTTTTCGACCAGCATATGCACGTTAAACCCATTGCGGAAAGCGACGTGCAATAGATTTACATGGACGCTTTTGTCTTCGTGGTAATTCTTAGCGAAGAATTCCTTTACGAGTTTATATTTATGAAGACCCTCTGCAATTTCCATCGCCAACAGGCGGCGGTCATGGTCATCACGGATTTCACCAGGGTTAGAGAGTTTATTAACATAAAAATCGACGCCATTTTCATCAACGGCATCACGGACAAATTTGTTTTGCTTGGCCATATTGTAAAAGGCCAGCTCTTTACCTTGCAGGGTGCTTCGGTCAACCCCTTTACTAAAATGATCGTCATTGGCCGCATTGGCAATTGAGCCGCAGTTGCCATGCGAGCTGAAAATAAACTCCCTGATGCCCCTGAAATAGGCATCGTGAAGGAATTCCTCCATCTCTGGGCTGAGTTTATCATGATTGTCGGGGTCAACGACTGATCCACCGATATTCCGTGCGCCCAGCATAATGCCCGCGTTAACGTTCATAAGGTCGCTCCACATGAGGCGGGAATCGACACAAGCAACCGAGGCATAAATCTGTTGTTGCTTGCTATGGAGTTCAACCGGTTGTTCGTGGCGAAGCAGGTAATCGTGATGAAACCGTTTTGCGCAAGCTACGACTTCGATGGCGGCGACTTTGAAAAATTCATGAACGGCGACGAGGTCAGAAAATCTTTTAGGAGCTGCTTGGATGTATGCTTGTGATCGAACTTGCGCATGTACGCGCACCGCTCCTTCGAGTATTTGAGCCCCCACCTTTCTTTGTTCTTCGGGCAGTTGCTCGAGAATGTTGTATTTTGTTGGGTTACCATAGAGCAACCTTTTAATGCCGTGTTCTACAGACTCCCTAATTCGCTGCCTGCGTTTAGAACGGACTTTCTTTGTTTCTGTAGGATTAGCGTGCTCGGATGGAACCGATGCCACTTGGCCGCTGGAACAGCATCGCGCACTCGCCCAGTTTGTCGCGAAATGATCGAAATTTGTGAGCCTGACGTAGTGTGAACCGTCCTGATCATCAACCAGCATATTCACGTTTGTGCCGTTGCGAAGCGCGACGTGCAACAGATACACCTGAGATTCGTCGTCTTCGGGATAATTCTCAGCCAAGAACTCTTTGACGAGCTTGTACTTATGAAGACCCTCTGCGATTTCCATCGCCAACAGTCGACGATCCTGCTCATCACGAATTTCGCCGGGAAATGGAAGTTTGTTAACGTAATAATCAACGCCATAATTCTCAACGGCATCACGAGCGTGTTTGTAACGTTTGGCCATTTTATAGGGGGCCAGCTCTGTACCCTTCAACTTACTCGGGTTAAAGCCGTCAGCAAAATAGGCATCTTTGGCCGCATTGGCGATGGTGTTACAGTTGCCGTGTGAGCTAAGGATGTACTGTTTGATGCCTTTTGAATGAGAAAAGTGAAGAAACTTTATAATTTCAGCGCTAAGTTTATCGGGATCATTGGGATCAGTTACTGCTCCCCCAAGATTTCGTTCTCCTAGCATAACGCCTGCATTAGCGTTCAACATCGCTTTCAGCGTGAAGGGAGCCTCCGCGCAGGTAACAGAGGAAATTGTCGGATGTTGCTCTCTATGTAGCTCGTATGAACGCTCATGACGCACAAGGTAATCCTGCCGGAATCGCTGGGCACAAGCAAAAACCTCAACGGCAGCAAGTTTGAAGATCTGGGCGACCGCAACAAAGTCCGTGTATCCTGCTGAAGCTGCTATTATCTTGGAATGCGATGAAATGCGGGCATAGCTACGGGGAGCGCCTTGTATCAAGCGCTTTGCAATCGCTCTTTGCCGTTCGGGGAGTTGCTCAAGGACAGTATATTTCGTAGGTGAGCCGTAAAGTGACCAATCAATAAAATTCTCTGTAATATTCTTAATAGCTTTTCTCATTTTTCCATCACCAATAATACGTCGAGGACTAAATGCGGATGAGGTAGGGTTGCGCCCTGTTTCTGGTAGGAACTTTCCTCCAAAACAGGCCGCTTGTAAATCGCATTAATAGTTTCTAATCAAGAGAAACGCTGGGGTTTTGGGCATAACGATATAGCAATCCACGACAAAAAAAGGGTTGGCTAAAATGCGTTAACTAATTCTCTTGTTGGCGCATTTGGGCTAAGTTTCTCGCATGTCCGACTCAGGCTTTATCCATCTGCGCGTCCACTCGTCCTATTCGCTCGCCGAAGGGGCGATCAAGATTTATGAGGAAAAACCGAAGGATGGCTCGGCTCCGGCGCGGAAAGACCTTATCAAGCTGTCTTTGCAGCACGGCATGCCCGCTGTCGGTCTGACCGACAAAGGCAATCTGTTCGGCGCGCTGGAATTTGCGCTGGGCGCTTCGGGGGCGGGGGTGCAGCCCATCATTGGCTGTCAAGTCGCCGTGGCGCGGCCTGACCAGAACGAGCTGCCGCCCGCTCGGCGCGATGTTTTCGATCAACTCGTTCTGTTGGTGCAAAACGAACTGGGCTACCGCAATTTGTCAGCGTTGGTAACTCAGTCTTATTTGGCTCCAGATCGTCCTACGCCCTATGTAACCCGTGAGGAATTGGCGCGGCATGCTGGCGGCCTGATCGCGCTGAGCGGTGGTATCGACGGCGCGGTGGGGCGGCTTTTGCTGGAAGGCCAGATGACAGCGGCGGAAGCTCACCTCTGCGAACTGCGCGACCTGTTCTTTGACCGCCTTTATGTCGAAATCACGCGCCATCACGGCGGCACGGTCGGGCAAAGCGAAGCGCGGATCGAAGGGGATTTGATCGACTTTGCCTACCGCCACGACATTCCGCTCGTCGCCACCAACGATGTCTATTTTGGCGACGAGTCAATGTACGCCGCGCACGACGCGCTGCTCTGCATCGCCGATAAGACCGTGGTGGCTGAGCAAAATCGTCGTCGCCTGACTCCCGACCATCGCTTTAAATCGGCGGCGGAAATGCGGGCTTTGTTTGCCGACCTGCCGGAAGCCTGCGACAACACGCTCGTAATTGCCAAACGCTGCGCCTATATGCCGCGTCCGCGCAAACCGATCCTTCCGGCCTTTTCCACCGAAGGCGGCCGCGACGAAGCCGCCGAACTGAAAGCCCAAGCCGAAGCCGGTCTCGAAGCGCGCCTCAAGGCCGCCAATATCACCGAAGCCGCTCCCTACCGCGAGCGCCTCGCGTACGAACTGGACGTCATCATCAAGATGGACTTTCCGGGCTACTTCCTGATCGTGTCCGACTTCATCAAATGGTCGAAAAACCATAACATTCCGGTGGGGCCGGGCCGTGGTTCGGGCGCGGGCTCGGTCGTGGCGTGGTCGCTGTTGATCACCGACCTCGACCCCATGCGCTTTGGTTTGCTGTTCGAACGTTTTCTGAATCCGGAACGCGTCTCGATGCCTGACTTCGACGTCGATTTCTGTCAGGAACGGCGCGACGAAGTCATCCACTATGTCCAATCCAAATACGGCGCGGATCGCGTTGCGCAAATCATCACCTACGGCAAACTGCAAGCCCGCGCGGTGTTGCGCGACGTGGGGCGGGTGCTGGCAATGCCGTATGGCTACGTCGATAAAATCTGCAAACTGGTGCCCAACAATCCCGCCAACCCTGTGACGTTGGGCCAAGCCATCGACGGCGAGCCGCAGTTGCAACAATTGCGCGACGGCGATCCGACGGTGTCCCAGCTGATGGATTGGGCGCTCAAATTGGAAGGCCTCTACCGCAACGCCTCCACCCATGCGGCTGGTGTGGTGATCGGCGACCGTCCCTTGGTCGATCTCGTCCCGCTCTATCGCGATCCCGACGGCACGCTGCCCGCCACGCAGTTCAACATGAAGATGGTGGAGACGGCCGGGCTGGTGAAGTTCGACTTCCTCGGCCTCAAGACTTTGGACGTGTTGCAACAGGCGGTTGAATTCCTCAAGACCCGCGATATCGCGGTCGATCTGGCCCATATCCCGCTGGACGACGAAAAAACCTATAAGCTCCTCTCGCGCGGCGACACGACCGGCGTGTTCCAGCTTGAAAGTTCGGGCATGCGCGACGTGCTGCGCCGCCTCAAGCCCAACCGGTTCGAAGACATCATCGCCTTGGTCGCCCTCTATCGCCCCGGCCCGATGGACAACATCCCGACCTATGTGAAGTGCAAGAACGGCGAGGAAAAAGTCCACTACCTGCACCCGATGCTGGAACCAATCCTCAAAGATACCTTCGGCATCCTGATCTATCAGGAACAGGTGATGCAGTCGGCGCAGATCTTGGCGGGCTACAGCCTCGGAGCGGCCGACTTGCTGCGTCGAGCGATGGGTAAGAAAAAAGCCGAAGAGATGGCGGCCCAACGCGCCAATTTCGTCGCGGGCGCGGCCAAGAACGGCATCGAAGAACAGCAAGCGAGTCTGATCTTTGACCAGATCGACAAATTTGCGGGCTATGGCTTCAACAAATCGCACGCGGCGGCCTATGCCCTCATCGCCTATCAAACCGCTTATCTCAAGGCCAACTATCCGGTGGAATTTTTCGCCGCAGCAATGAATTTCGAATTGGGCGACACGGACAAATTGAATGTGTTTCGTCAGGAACTTGTGCGCCACGGCATCGCGTTGTTGTCGCCGGATGTCAATCGCTCCTACTCGATCTTTGCGGTTGAACCGCAGGGCGAAAAACTGGCCATCCGCTATGCTCTCGCCGCGATCAAAGGCGTTGGCGACGCGGCGATGCGCAGCCTCATCGCCGCTCGTGAGAAACAGGGGATGTTCAAGGATCTGTTTGATTTGGCCGAGCGCGTCGATCCGCGCGTGATCAACCGCAAGCAATTGGAGGGACTCGCCCATGCGGGCGCGTTCGACAGCCTTAATCGCAACAGGGCGCAAGTCATCGCCGCCATCGACATCATCCTCAAACACAGCCACACGACCGCCGACGACCTCAACAGCGGCCAGATGAGCATTTTCAACGCTTCCAGCGCCTCGGCCAAACCATCTTTGCCGCAGGCGCGGGCTTGGGACGAACTGACGCGGTTGCAGCATGAATTCCAGTCGCTCGGTTTTTATCTCTCGGCGCATCCGCTCGACAACTACCGCGCCTTGCTGGATCGGCTCGGCGTGGTGATGGCGGGCAGCGTGGCCGCGCGGAGGAACCCGTTAGGCTCCAGCCGCTTCAAGCTGGCGGGCATCATTCTCGGCAAGCAGGAACGCACCGCCAAGTCCGGCAACAAATTCGCTTTCATTCAGGCCTCCGATACCGGTGGCGCGTTCGAAGTGACGGTCTTTTCCGAACTGCTGGCTTCGCGCCGCGACATTCTGGAGCCGGGCCAAGCTATGCTGATCGAGGTCGATGCGCAGAGCGGGGGGCAGGGGGGAGGCGATGAACTGCGATTCATCGCTCGGAATTTTGAACTTCTCAAGGATGTCGCCGCGCGGAACGCTCAGGGCATCCGCATCCGCCTTTATGACGCTTCCGTTGTGCCGGACATTCAAAAGCAATTGGCGGCCGCAGCGCCGGGACGCGGCAAGGTTTCGCTGTCCCTCGACCTCGACGACGAAACCGCCGAAATTGACTTGCCCGGCGCATGGCTCTTGACCGATCCGCTCAAATCGACGCTACGCCAGCTCGGCAATGGCTTGGAAGTGGAGGAGTGCTGACCTGTTCGTTTCTGTCCAGAAACTCGCCGTTTGTTCATAACGGTTCACAAATACAATAGTCATCCCCGCGAAGGCGGGGAACCATCACCCGGTGGCAGGCGTAAGCGCGATTTTTCCAGACTAGCGCTTTTTCATTCTATAGGAGATGGATCCCCGCCTTCGCGGGGATGACTGTCTTTGGGGTTCTCTCAAGTTTTTTAGACGGACACTTAGGCGGCAGTCTCTTCAACTTTCACCGCAGCCGCGCGCTCCATCACCGCCGCAAAGAACCCATCCGTATTGTGCTGCGCGGGGGTGAGCGACAGGTAAGGGCCGGTGTCCGGCAGGTTGGGCAAATCGGTGCAGGCTTGCTGAACCGGTATAACCTGAAACTCAGGATGCGCGACGAGGAAGGCTTCAATTTGCAGCTCGTTTTCTTCAGGCAACAGCGAGCAAGTGGCATAAATCAACCGTCCGCCCGGCCGCACGAGCCGCGAAGCGTTGTCAAGAATGCTGGCCTGCAGCGGCACCAAAGCCGCCAAGCCCGGCCCCAGCGAACGCCACCGCGCGTCAGGGTTGCGCCGCCATGTTCCTGTGCCGGAGCAGGGGGCATCGACCAACACCCGATCACAGCTTGCCTTATGCTTTTTCACCCAAGGATCGCGCTCGGTCGAAAGCGGCTTGACCTCGATATTGTGCAAACCGGCGCGGCGAAAACGGATGGCGCTGCGTTTCAGGCGATTGGCGAGAACGTCGCAAGCCGTAATGCGTCCTTTGTTCTGCATCTGGGCCGCGATGGCGAGAGTCTTGCCGCCCGCTCCGGCGCAAAAATCCACCACGCGTTGCCCCGGCTTCGCATCGACCAGAAGGGCGACAAGTTGCGAGCCTTCGTCTTGAATCTCCACCACGCCGTCTTTCAAAAGCGCGATCCGGTTCAGCGCCGGACGCTCGTGAAGGCGAAGGCCAAAGGGCGAGTAAGGACAGTTCTTTGCCACCAGATCATGATTCTTCATGGTCGCCATGGCGCGTTCGCGCGTGGTTTTCAAAGGATTGATCCGCAAATCCAACGGAGCCTGCCGCAGCAGCGCGTTCATTTCCTTGGCAAAATTCTTGCCGAACTTGCGGCGCAGACTCGTTGCGGCCCACTCAGGGCACTCGCAGGTCACCGTGTCGGGCATGGAGGGATGGAGCAGGGTGTGACCCTCTAACTGCCGCAAAAACCGGCGTTCCTCTTCATTCAGCGAGTCCGGCGAGAACTTTTTATTGTCGCACAGTTCGTCAATAAACTTGACGCTCTTGCCTTCCACGAGTCGCAGAAAGGCCAGCAGTCGCAAACGGCTACGCTTGTTGCCCAAAACCGGCGGCGCTTCAATGTCCGCATCGACGGCAACGCTGTGCTCTTCATCATCCGTCTCGGCATCCTCTGCCTCCTCGCCCTCTTCCTCGGAGTCATCCCCGCGAAGGCGGGGATCCATCTCCGAATCTGGCCGAACGGCCTCCCGATCCAATTCCGGCACCTTCGCGTCCAAGATTCCCGGGCAAATCTTCTCCACCCACCAATCCAGACGCGCGAGATGCCGCAACACGTCATAGGTCATGGTCGCCACGGCCGCGCGATCCTTTGAGCCGATATAGCGCCGCGAACGGAAATAGCCGCTGACCAGCGCGTCGGCGGGGCGCGGCGTGATGTCGATCAGCGCAATCAGTTCGAGAGCCGCTTGCAAACGGGCGGAGGGATTCATCGAAATACCTAAAAGTCCTGTTGAAAGCATAGTTTTTGGCCCATATCCGGCCGCCTGTCCATGCCGATTAACAATTGCCAACCCGATTGGGGTGTTTTATCCATAAGATCGTTAACGATCAGCGCCATTTTCAACAAAAATGGGCAAAGGTTTCTCGGTGGATAAGGGTGACATGGTGGAGAAGGTAGCGGTCATTGGTCTGGGTTACGTCGGTTTGCCCCTTTTGGTCAGTTTGGCGCGTCCCTTTCAGGGCGTTGTAGGCTTTGACATCGACTCGCGGCGTGTCGCGGCGCTGCGCGAAGGTAACGACTGGACGGGCGAGGTTGAGAGCGCTGAGCTGACGGCGACGAAAGCCCTGCTGACCGACAAGGCCGAAGACTTGAATGATTGCACTTTTTTCATCGTAACGGTGCCAACCCCTATCGATCACGCCAAGCGCCCCGACCTGACGCCCGTTCTTGGTGCCTGCCGGACGGTTGGAGCCGTGTTGAAAGGACGCAGGGCGACAACGACTCCGCCCGTCATTGTTTTTGAATCCACCGTTTACCCTGGCCTTACCGAGGAAATCTGCGGCGCGAAGATTGCCGAAGTTTCCGGCCTGAAGCAGGGCGTGGATTTTAAACTCGGCTACTCGCCTGAGCGCATCAATCCGGGCGACAAAGTCAACCGCCTCGAAAGCATCGTGAAGATCGTCAGCGCCGAAGACGATGCTACGCTGGCCCGGCTTGAAGCCGTTTACGGCGCGATTATCACGGCGGGCCTCCACCGCGCCTCGAACATTCGCGTGGCCGAAGCCGCAAAGGTGATCGAGAACACCCAAAGGGATTTGAACGTCGCGCTCATGAACGAATTGGCCCTGATCTGCGACCGGCTCGGCATCCGTACGCATGAAGTGTTGGCGGCGGCGGGCACGAAGTGGAATTTTCTCAAATTTACCCCCGGCCTCGTCGGCGGGCACTGCATCGGCGTGGATCCCTACTACCTCACGGCGCGGGCGGAGGAACTTGGCTATCATCCGCAGGTGATCCTCGCCGGACGGCGTATCAACGACAATATGCCGGTGTTTGTGGCGCAAAAGATCCTGAAACTTCTCGTCGATGGCGGCCATTTGCGCATGGGTGCGCGGGTCGGCGTTTTGGGCTTGTCGTTCAAGGAAAACGTGCGCGATCTGCGCAACAGCCGGGTGCCGGAAATCGTGCGCGAGTTGCAATCCTTTGGCATTGACGTGCTGGTGCATGACCCCGTGGCCGACCCCAAGCACGCCGAGCATGAGTATGGCATCAAGCTGTGCCCACGCGCCGAGCTGCAAAAGCTGGATGCCCTCGTTCTGGCCGTCCCGCACCGTGTCTTGATGGACGATCTGCCCAGTCTGTGGGAGACGTTGCGTCCGAATGGTTATGTCATCGACGTGAAGTCCGTCCTCGACACGGCAACGCTGCCAAAAGGCCTGAGATACTGGAGTTTGTAATGACGATATTGCTGACAGGCGCAGCGGGTTTCATCGGTTCTCATGTCGCGCAAGCATTGCTTGCCAGCGGCGAGAGCGTGATCGGCATCGACAATCTGAACGACTATTATGATGTAAGCCTCAAGGAAGCGCGGCTGGCGCGGCTCACCCCGCATCCGAACTTCCGCTTTCATAAGATCAACATCGCGGATAAGGACGCGATGCTTGAGCTGGCGAAGTCCGGCGGCGATATCACCGGCATCATTCACCTTGCGGCGCAAGCGGGCGTGCGTTATTCGCTGATCAATCCTTATGCCTATGTCGAAACCAACGTCATGGGACAGGTGGTGATGATGGAGCTGGCGCGTCAGCTGCCGAACCTGAAACATTTCGTCTACGCGAGTTCATCATCGGTCTATGGCGGCAACACCAAGATGCCGCTCGCCATCGAAGACCCTGTCGAGCGCCCTATATCGCTCTATGCCGCGACCAAACGCGCGGATGAACTGATGGCGTGGACCTACGCCCACCTCTATAAACTGCCCTGCACGGGCTTGCGTTTTTTCACCGTCTATGGCCCATGGGGGCGGCCTGATATGGCGGCCTATATCTTCACAAAGCAGATATTGGCCGATCAACCGATCCGCGTTTTCAACCGCGGCAAGATGCGCCGCGACTTCACCTTTATTGACGACATCGTGGCGGGTGTAATTGCCGTTCTAGAACATCCGCCCGTGGCCGCCGAAGGCGCGCCACCCGCGCAACTCTACAACCTCGGCAATTCCCGCTCGGAAACGCTCATGGACTTTATCACGACGTTGGAATCTGCCATCGGGAAAAAGGCGCGGCTCGATTTTCAACCGATGCAAGCGGGCGACGTGCCGGAGACGTTCGCGGATGTCGCCGCCAGCACGCGCGACTTTGGTTTCGTGCCGAAAACATCGATCAACGAAGGCCTGCGAAAGTTCGTCGCATGGTACCGTGATTATCACAAGGAATGTGCCTGATGCGCTTTGGCGTTCAGCTGGCCGGAGAACGTCTTACCCATGCCATTCTCGCTCTGGCCATTTTGCTGTTGGGCCTTGCGCATATGCTCGTGCTTCCGCCGTTCGAAGGCTTTGACGAGATTGGGCACTACGCCAGCATCCGTCAAGTTGCCGACAGCGGAACTATCCCCTTTATGGGCGAGAGCTTTATGCCGCAGGAGCTTCAGACCTATCGGGAAAACGGGCCGATGCCCTACGCCCTCGAACCGCCTTTCGACCAGAACAACAGCGTAACATATCCCGCCTTTTTCGCGGATCAGGCCAAAATGGATCGTTATCGCGGACTCTATCGTGATGCGGCCCCAAGACCGGCCTACACGCCTACCGAAGTCTCCAATTGGCAAGCGCAACATCCGCCAGCCTACTACATCCTGCTGGCGGGGGTGATGAAGCTTACGGACGGAATGGCCTTCACGACGCAGTTTTTTGCCTTGCGGCTGTTTTCGTTTCTCTTGGCCTTCGCGGGGCTGTTCATCGGACTGCGCGGAAGCTTGCCCTATCTTGAGCCTTCGGTTCGTCCTTATGTTATGACGGCGGGTTTGCTCTATCCTCTTATCGTGCCGATGTTTGTTCCGGAGTTTGGGCGACTGGGCAACGACTCTTTGTGCCTGCTGTTGATGAGCGTGGTTTGGGTTCTTGTCCTGCGTTGGTCACAGGACGAACACGACACGAAGCGCAATCTGGCTTTGGGTTTTTGTCTGGCGCTGGGGTTGCTCACCAAAGCGTTCTTTCTTCCTGTCGTTGCAGGCTTTGCTGCGTTTGTTCTGCTGCGCCTATGGCGTGGTCGTCAGGATAAAAGACTTGTCAAGGAACGTATCGACGATATGACGGTGCTGTTTGCTCCCAGTTTGTTGGGGCTTGGTTGGTACATGATTGCGTGGGTATCCTATGGTTCATTTATAGGCGATGGCTTCACGGCGAAGTTGGCCCAAAAGGGCGGGTTATGGGCCAATCTGCCGGAGTCCTTTTCATGGAAGACCTTTGCCCACAATCTCCTCATCATTCCGCGCAGTTGGGTATGGGCGGGGACGGGCTCGGTGGTGGAGCCGCCACGTTCGCTGGGCGCAATTCTCTTGCTGGTGCCGTTTGGGCTTATGCTTGGTTATCTTCGACAGATGATCACGCGGCCGTGGACTGACACCGCACTCCTGCCTCTGTGGTGGTTGGCTCCAGTTCTTGCGGGGATGATCCATCATATTCTCGTCGGATTGACGATGGCGCGATTTGGCTCTACGGACACCGCGCCGGGATGGTATTTGAGCATTTGGGCGCCGTTGTTCGCGCTGATGTTCGCTTATGCCTTTTCGCGGATAAAGCGTTTGAGCCTTTGGTGGTCGCTGCTCGCTCTGTTGCTCGCCTATAATATGATTTTCATGGCTTATGTCTTATGGGGGCAAATAGCCGTCTATGCCGGATGCGCGGGCAAGGGCGTGGACCTTACGCATATTTACCCTAATTCGTATCTATGCCTCGATCAGGCGGCCCTTATCCTTGACCGTCTGTCCGTCATGGGCTGGCCCCAACTGAGCCTTGTCTGCGCCGTCATGGGCTTTGTCCTCATGGGGTGGGGCGTGATTCGGAGCCTGAGGTCTTGGCCTCATGCTGTTTAGGTCGCATCAGCCACTGTTCCTTGCAGCGGCAACGCTCCTGATCGGCATGGCATGGATGGCGATACTGCCGCCGTTCGAAGGCCTTGACGAAATTGCGCATTACTCCAGCATTCGCCAAATCGCCGACACCGGCACAATCCCGCTTTTTGGGCACAGCTTTATCGCGCAGGAAGTTGTCGTCTACAAAGAGCAAGCTCCAAGTCCCTACGCTCTCAAGCCACCTTATGAAGACAATGGCGGCCTGACCTACAGCGCCTTCTTTTCCGAGCCTGAGCGGGTGGCGTATTACGTCGCCCGTTACAAAGAAGCCAGCGCACGCACTCCTTTCAAAGCCAGCGATACGCCCAACTGGGAGGCGCAACATCCGCCGCTCTACTACCTGCTGATGGCCCCGGTCATGCGAGCGACGGACGGATGGGCGTTTGTGAATCAAATATTTGTTTTGCGCCTGTTTTCATTCCTGCTGGCTTTTGCCGGACTCGTGATCGGCATCTATGGAAGTCTGCGCTATACCAAGGCCGAGGGTCGTGAACATGCGGCAAAAGTGGCCGCGCTCTACCCCTTGGCAGTGCCGACGTTCATTCCTGAATTTGCGCGGCTTGGCAACGACTCGCTCTGCCTGTTTTTGATGGGTCTGATCTGGCCTCTCATCCTGCGGAGCGCTCACGGCGAAGGGGGGCGGCGTGATGGACTTACGCTCGGCGTGTTGTTCGGATTGGGTCTGTTGACCAAAGCGATCTTCCTTCCGGTATTCGTCGGTTTTGTATCGTTTTCGGTTCTGCATTTATGGCGAAACCGGAGCGCCGAAGACAAACGCAAATTCTGCGTGCGCACGCAGGACATGGCCGCGCTTGCCGTCGCCCCGCTGATGGCAGGCGCATGGTATTTGTATGAATGGAGCGCCACAGGCGCGGTGACGGGCAGCGGTGAAATCGTCGTCCTGAACCAACAAGGGGGGCTATGGGCCAACCTTGTCCCCCGCTTTACGATCCTTAAATTGCTGGCAGGTGTTGAGCAGATAGTGTCGTCGTGGTCGTGGGCGGGATCGGCTTCGCTCGTTGTCCCGCCTCCCGCCTTTATGTTGCCCATCACGATGCTGAGCCTATGGCTGGCTTATCGCTATTTGCAAGCTGTTCGAAGAGCGCCTTTATCTGATACCATCTGGCTTCCGCTTTGGCTGGCCGCGCCCTTACTGGCCGGATTGCTCTATCATGTGTTAATCGTCATCGCTCGCGGTAGTGGAGGAACGCCGGGGTGGTATCTGAATATTTTGGCTCCTGTGTTTGTCTTCGCTGCGGTTAAAGGCTGGGAGCGTTCGCAACATTCCGCCGCGTCGCGGTGGCTCATACGGCTCTTGATCGTCTATGCATCCTTGTTTCTTTTCGTTGTGCTGTGGCTACAAATGGCATTGTTCGCCGGTTGCGCGGGGATCGGCGCGGACGCTACCTATGTTTTTCCCGGCTCGACGCTCTGTCTGGAGCAATTTCCGGAGATTTTGCGGCGACTGGATGTATTCGCCTACCCAACTCTGGCCTTGGTCTGTGCCGCTGGAGCTGCCCTGTTGCTCGTTTGGGGGCTTACGCAAAAGTCGCGTTAGCTCATGTCCACAAGTACGGGGACATGATCGCTCGGCTTTGGCTCCCAACCACGCGCCGAGCGGAGGATGTGGGCTTGTTTCAGCGTGGGAACTAGATTGGGTGTAACCCAAACATGGTCAAGCCGACGGCCCCTGTCGCTCGCCGCCCAGTCTTGGGCGCGATAGCTCCACCATGAATAGAGTTTTTCCTCAGACGGCACGAAGTGACGCACAGCGTCAACCCAGCTATGGGACTCCTGCCACGCTAATAGCTTCTCGATTTCGATAGGCGTATGCGACACAACGCCTGTCATCTGCTTGTGTGACCAAACATCGTGTTCTAGAGGCGCTACGTTCAGGTCGCCCACGAGAATTTTTGGCTTTGCATCGTCGCGGCGGCTTTGCCACCACGCTGTCATTTCATCGAGAAACCCCAGCTTATGCTCAAATTTTGGGTTGGCGACCGGGTCAGGGACATCGCCTCCGGCCGGAACATAGCAGCAATGCAGCTCGGCTCCGTTCGGCAATTCCGCGAAAACATGGCGACGATCTTCGCGGCCCTGCCAATGCCGTTCGCCGACGTTTGCCAAAGGCAGCCGGGACACGATGGCGACGCCGTTGTAGCTTTTCATGCCGTGGATATGTTGGTGCTTATAGCCCAGCGTGGCCAGAGCGGCGGTGGGAAAGGTTTCGTCCGCCGTTTTCGTTTCCTGAAGGCAAATCACATCAGGCTGTTGCTCGGCGATCAGCCGTTCCAGCAAGCCCATGCGGAAACGCACCGAATTGATGTTCCAAGTGGCGAGGCGCAAGATTATTTCCGATTGCTCTTCGGCCCGCCGAACGTCGGCGGCACAAAGTCAAAGGTGTTGTCTGCGAAGGCTACGCCCTCGCGCGCGTTTTCCAGACTCACGCCGGTCGTACGTCCCTGCGCATCGACCACGCGCCACTGGCGCAACACCAATGGTCTGTCCTCAAAAACTAAAGTCAGCTGACCTTCGCCGGGATCCTTGGTCGATGTTACGGTGAGTTCCAGCTTGGCGGGAAAACGCTCGTAGCGCGTGACGGTCACTTCGCCGCTCAATTTGATCGGATCGCGCAGGATGAGCTCGGCAATACTCGCCCCTACGGGCAGATTGGTTTGCTGTTCCATCTCGGCATCCCAAATATGCACTGTCGAGCCGTCCGCGACGATAAAATCCTTTTGCGGAGGGTCATAGGTTACACGCATACGTCCGGGACGTAGAATAGCGATCTGGCCATGGCGAAATTCGCCGCCGTCGTTGATCTGCGAGAAATCAGCGGCAACGCTTTTCAGTTCGTTCAGATATGTTTCGATTCGCGCAACATCCGCGCGTTCCTGCGCGTTGAGGGGGGCGGACGCGACCGGTTCGGCCCAAGCAGGGGCCGCCAGCAGCAACGACAGGAGGAGAATAAGGTTACGCATAGCGATAACCTGACCGGGAATTGTGGCAAAGCCAAGAAGAATTATTACCGAACCGTCCTAGGCCTCAATCCGTGGGTGACAAGCCGAAGCGCAGGCTTTATGAAGTTTGCGATCTATTAACAATATGGGCAAAACGTCATGACCGTCTCCCACCAGTTCGACTCCGTTATCATTCGCGAATACGATGTGCGCGGCACCGTCGGCAAGAACCTTCATCCCGAAGACGCGCTGGCGCTGGGCAAAGCCTTTGGCACGATGGTTCTTCGCGCAGGCGGTAAGCGCATCATGGTCGGCTTTGACGGACGTACGCATTCGCCGGGGCTGGAATCGGCTCTTGTCGAAGGTTTGGTGTCCACGGGCGCGCAGGTGGAGCGCATCGGGCTGGGGCCGACCCCCATGCTGTATTTCTCGACCTATCACGCGAGCGCCGACGCGGGGATTATGGTCACCGGTTCGCACAACGCGCCCGACCAAAACGGCTTTAAAATGCTGTTAGCCAAGCATCTGCCCGGCGGCGGCCCTGTGTACGGGGATGCCATCAAAGGTCTGGCCGTGATCGCGGCAAAAGGCGATTTCGCCATCGGTGCCGGAAGCGTGCATCAAATCGACGTGCGCGAGGCCTATCTGGAGCGGCTGTTAAAAGATTTCCACGGCACGAAGCCGCTGAAGGTCGTTTGGGACAACGGCAACGGCGCGGCGGGCGAAATTCTGGAGCGGCTCGTCAAAAAGCTGCCCGGCGAGCATATCCTGCTTTATGCCGACATCGATGGCCGTTTTCCCAACCATCACCCCGACCCCACGGTTCCGGCCAATTTGGTTGATTTGCAAGAGGCTGTGGCCAAGCACGGCGCTGATTTTGGCGTGGCCTTTGACGGCGATGCCGACCGCATCGGCGCTGTGGACGGGCAGGGCCGCATTCTGGCGGGCGATCAACTCGTCGCCGTCTATGCGACCGAAGTCCTCAAGGAACACCCCGGCGCAACCATTATCGCCGACGTGAAAGCCTCGCAGGTGCTGTTCAACCACATCAAAGCCTGCGGCGGCAAGCCGCTGATGTGGAAGACGGGACACTCGCTCATTAAGGTCAAAATGGCCGAAACCAAAGCGCCGCTCGCGGGCGAAATGAGCGGCCATATTTTCTTTGCCGACAAATGGTATGGCTTTGACGATGCCATCTATTGCGCCATTCGCCTGATGGCGTTGGTGGATTCCTCCGGCAAGTCATTGGCCGAATGGCGCGACACGCTGCCGCAAATGGTGAATACGCCCGAAGTGCGTTTCGACGTGGACGAAGCGCGTAAGTTTAAGGCGGTGGATGAAATCAAGGCCCGCTTGCTGGACAGCAAGGCCGTTCTCGACGATATGGACGGTGTCCGCGTTTCGACCGCCGACGGCTGGTGGCTGCTACGCGCCTCGAACACGCAGGCGGTTCTCGTGGCGCGGGCCGAAGCGCGTGACGAATCCGGTCTGGCGCGGCTCAAGGCGCTGCTGGTGGATCAGCTAAAGGCCGTGGGCATCAACCCTCCGGCGTTCTGAAAAACGGGGCGCAAGGGGCGTTCGGGCAAAATTGCCGCTTCGAACAGGCTTTTGCGCCCTCTTTTTCAATCTATTTTTAACACCTTGTGACGGATATTACCCCAACGTCTTGTATAATCAGCATTATCGATACGCCGAGGGACATTATGACGCATCCTTACCATGAAGCCATCCTTCTCATTGAGCGGGTGCATCGCCACTTTCTCGAAGTCGTCAAATCCGACCTCGACCGGCAAGGCATTCAGGACATCAACAACGTTCAGGCGCTCATTCTATATAACGTTGCGCAAGACGAAATGACGGTCGGTGAATTGACGGCGCGAGGGTATTACCTTGGCTCTAACGTTTCGTACAACGTCAAAAAGATGGTCGAGAACGGCTATCTGATTCAGGAACGATCGCCTCATGATCGCCGCTCCGTGCGCGTGAAGTTGTCGGAGAAGGGGCTGGGTCTGCACAACAAGCTCAACGAATATTTCGAAAAGCAGATCGGATCGCTCGCCGCTGCCGGGCTAGGCGAAGACGACCTCACCAAGGGCAACGAAACGCTGCACAAGTTAGAGCGTTTCTGGACAACGATGATCAATTACGGCCGCACGGTCTAATACCGCCAGCGTCATTCCGGCCTTGAGCCGGAATCCGTCCCCGCGCGTCCGCGCGGAATAAGAGTCGATAGGCAGGTAAAATGATCTAAAAAATGGGATTCTCTGACTCAAACAGCCGCGTCTTCCGGAAGTTCATAGTTGCCATAGACATTCTGCACATCGTCGTTGTCTTCCAGAATATCCAACAGCTTGACCAGAGCGGGCGCGGCATCGCTTGATGTGGGCGTGGGACTCTTGGGGTTCCACGTCAGCTTCGCGCTCGAAGGTTCGCCATACTTGGCTTCCAACGCGGCGCGGACGGAACCAAAGTCCTCGACGTTGGTGGTCACGACATGGCTTTCCGCGTCGGACTCCACATTGTCGCCGCCTGCTTCGATCACAGCCTCAAACATCGCGTCGGCGGAAGCCTTGTCCGCCGGAAAAACGATCTCGCCGATGCGGTCGAACATAAAGCTGACCGAGTTGCTCTCGCCGAGATTTCCGCCATTCTTGGACAGGGCCGTGCGAAGCTCAGACGCGGTGCGGTTGCGGTTGTCGGTCAGCGCTTCGATGATCAGAGCGCAGCCGCCGGGGCCGTACGCCTCATACCGCACTTCCTCATAATTGGATTTATCGTCGCCGCCCGGTGTGCCTGATTTGATAGCACGTTCAATGCGCTCGCGCGGCATGTTGCTGACGCGCGCCTCAGCGATAGCCGCCCGCAAACGCGGATTGTGCGCAGCATCAGGAGCGCCCATCTTGCAGGACACCATGATTTCACGCGCAAGCTTGTTAAAGATTTTCGCCTTCTTCGCGTCGCTGGCGTTTTTGACGTGCTGAATGTTCTTGGAGTGAGAATGTCCGGACATGTTTTCAGTTCATGGGTTAGAGGGTGGCGTTACATCCGGACGCTTTTACCCCAGCCTCCGGCCTCTGTCGAGCCGAAGTGGAGAGGATCACGGCTCCAACGGGTGTCCGCCGGGCTGCCGTCTTGCCCGCATCAGTCGAACATGGCCGGGTATATCCGTCAGTTGCGCGAATAAAAGTTCCCCAACTTCGCGAAACAGAGAACGCCGCTTGATGGCCTGTAAAACCTGATGCCCCGGCTCGCCATAGGCATGGCACAAGTTGAGCAGGTCCGAACAATAGGGTAACGCGCCCGATCGAACGTGTGGAACGATGTCCCTCAGATTGAGAGGCTGCTCGGCACCCTGAACTGTGTATCGATAAGCGGCCTGAAGTATGGCTCTAAATTCCTCGCGCGAGGGTAGGGCGTTAATCGCCGAGTCCAGAGCCTCATTGTAGGCGGCTTGGCTGCCAAAGCTCTGTTTAATAACATAAACAGGCCTATATTCCTGAGGGTGAACATTCCCCTCAATGGAGAGCCAACAACCGTCCAATAGACTCGTTGCGAAAGAGGCATTGAATCTTTGTTAACCGGCTTGTGATTCAAGGGTGGAGAGGCGTTGGAGGCCTCTCCGATGGCAAAGTTTAATAGCGCGGCGCTTTTACGCAAGCGGCAATTTCAGCGCCTGACG
>CAIXHP010000020.1 GCA_903919315.1 uncultured Pseudomonadota bacterium
AGGCCTCGAAACTCTCGCAAGGCTCCTCGCCGGAGCAGAAAACGAAGCCCAAAAAATATTCTTTACCGCCCCCTCAGCCCCCAAAAGACAACCTAACATGCTGATATTACAGGGTGTTCAAAAATGAGTCCGGTACTATGTGTTGCGCCTACAGTAGGACTATCGCCAGACATTTTTTTAACGCCAGTCCCGATATAAATTTATACACGGCAACGGCGGTCGAAGGCCCCAAGGCCATGGAACCGATTGGAAACCCTAACGCTCATACCTACCTGCTCGTTACAGATGGTCGGCAAGGATATATCGTTGACGGCACAATCTCACAATTTTTCAGCCAATTTGAAGATTTAAGCGCCGAGGTTCTTGGCATTAGACAGTCCTACTTCGTCGGAACGCGCGACGAACTCAGACGGTTAACGGCAAAGGCATCGGAAAACACGCTTCGCTATGCTCGAGAATATGGATCCGCTTTTGGCATTGATGCCAGCAAGATCAGGTCGCTATCGGATTTAGATGTAAAAACCCCGGCGGACAGGGATATTCTGAATAAACTGTTTGCCTACAATCTCGTGCCAAGAGATGGGACTTCGGCACCACCGATATGGAACGGAATATGCTCCGTCCACCCCGATTATGTGCCCCAACCAAAAACCAACCCCGGCTATCCCATCATTATAGGCGGACATGTGAAATCCCAAATCTTTGAACGTTCATGGGGAACAAAATCTCGGCTGCAATTCCAGCATGAAGGGCAAGAAATACACATTGATTTGCTCCGCAACGTATTTGCGGGTGAAGTTGCAATCTCACTGATCGGCGTTATAAGCCCACACGAACCCAATAAAGCCAAAAAACGCTGGCGAAACATCGCCATGATTGCCTATCGCAGTAGGCAGAATGAACCAAGCACCATTCCTCTCCTGCCACGCGGTGAAGCAGAAGGTCATCACCCTCGCGCCGTGATCCACCCGCCGCCCAGAACCCGCGAGCCGTCATAGACCACACCCGCTTGCCCCGGAGCCACGCCATAACAAGGCGCAGCCAGTTCAACCGTTCCCGAACCATTGGGGCGAAGCCAAAACCGGGCCTCCTGCGGCGGCTGGGATGAACGGAGGCGCACTTGCACCGCCAGTCCATCAGCCGGGACCGGATCGCCCAGCCAGTTCATATCGACCAGCCGCACCTCCGACTGCGCCAACGCCTCGCGCGGCCCGACGATCACGCGATGGTTGGCGGCATCGAGCTTGATGACATAGAGCGGTTCATTGCTGTCGCCGTCGCGCGCGCTGATGTTCAAACCGCGCCGTTGCCCGACCGTAAAATGAATGATGCCCTCATGCTGGCCCAAGACGCGCCCTTGCTGATCGACAATCGCCCCCGGCTCTATCGCGCCGGGACGCAGCCTGTTGACCACGCTGGCGTAATCGCCATCCGGCACAAAACAAATATCCTGACTGTCCGGCTTGGTCGCCACCGGGAGTCCGAACCGCTCGGCCAGCGCCCGTGTGGCGGTCTTGGGCATACCGCCAAGCGGGAAGCGCAAGAACGCCAGTTGCTCCTTCTTTGTGGCAAAAAGGAAATAACTCTGGTCGCGGCTGTCATCGACGGCGCGATGGAGTTCCGCGCCGCTCGCGCCCTGAGCATGGCGAACATAGTGGCCTGTGGCCAGAGCGTCCGCGCCCAGATCACGCGCCGTCGCCAGCAAATCGCCGAACTTCACATTCTGGTTGCATCTCACGCAAGGGATGGGCGTTTCGCCGCGCAGGTAACTGTCGGCGAAATCGTCCATCACGCTTTGCGAGAACTTGCTTTCGTAATCGAGGATATAGTGCGGGAATCCGACCATCTCCGCCACGCGCCGCGCGTCGTAAATGTCCTGTCCCGCGCAACACGCGCCTTTCTTTGCCATGGCCAAGCCATGGTCATAGAGTTGCAGCGTGATGCCGACGACATCATAGCCTTCCTCGGCCAACAACGCCGCCGTGACCGAGCTGTCCACGCCCCCCGACATCGCCACGACCACCCGCGTTTCCTTGGGCGGCTTATCAAAGCCCAGACTGTTCATGCCAACTGGCTGCGCAGCATCCAGATGATTTTGTCGTGAGCCTGCAAACGCTGCACCATCAAATCTTCCGTCCCCGCATCGTCGATGTCGTCGGCGTACTCGGCGGCCATAATGATGCGCGCGCGTACCAGTTGGTGCGACTGCAACAAATCCTTGACCATCGCCTCGGCCTTGAGCGGCTTGTCGTCCGCTTCCTTGATCGCCGTGTTTTGAAGAAAGGCTTCCATGCTGCCGTCCGGCATCAGGCCGAGAGCGCGAATGCGTTCGGCGATTTCGTCGGCGGCATCAAACAGAGCTTCGTACTGTTCGCCGAAAAGCTTGTGCAGCGGCGCGAACAACGGCCCCATTACATTCCAGTGATAGCCGTGCGTCTTCACGCCCAGCACATAGGTATCGCTCAACACCTCGGCAAGGCGCTTGGCCATAGCGGTGTTGGAATCTTCTTTCCGTGCAGACTTTGATCGGGCCATGAAAAACCTCCCAGCTGGAATGAAACAAACGCGCGGGCCGCAAGGCTGCCGCATGGTTCAACAAAGGCAGGCAATATAGCACCTGTTGAAGAAAGAGCCTATCCCCGACAAATTCAGTCCGAAAGCGCTAAATCCCTACAAAGATAAGGCGCAATTGACCCTCGGCTATAGCCGATGGTGACGGTTCCCAACAGGAGACTCTAAGCTATCCGCTGCGCCGTCTCGGCGTGCGGCACGTCCAGCAGCGCTTGCACCATCGCGTCCTTGACGAGCTTTTCGGTGTGTTTCAGCACCGGCACCAAAGGCAGACGCAGTTCGTTGCGGCATTTGCCGAGCAGCGAAGCAGCAAATTTCACGGGGCCGGGCGAGCTTTCGGCGAACAGGGCTTCGGCCAGCGGAGCCAACTGCGCGTTCGCGCGTTGCGCCGTTGCGATGTCGCCCGAACGCCACGCGTTCTGCATTTGCGCGCAAAGTGCAGGCGCGATGTTGGACACCACCGAGATGCACCCCGTCCCGCCCTGCGCCAGAAAGGGCAGCGCCGTGTCGTCGTTGCCGGAAAGCTGGATGAACTTTTCACCGCAAAGCTGGCGGGTTTTCTGAATCCGGCCCAAATCGCCGGTTGCGTCCTTGATGCCGATGATTCGCGGCAACTCGGCCAGACGCGCCACGGTCTCGACGCTCAGGCTCACGACCGTACGCCCCGGAACGTTGTAAAGGATGATCGGCAAGCCGCTGCGGTCGTGGATGGTTTTGAAATGCTGGTACAGGCCTTCCTGCGTCGGCTTATTGTAATAGGGGACGACATGCAGCGCGGCATCGGCACCGAGAAGCTCGGCGCGGCGCGTGGATTGGACGGCGAATTCGGTGGCGTTCGAGCCGCATCCGGCGATCACAGGAACCTTGCCCTTGGCGACTTCGAGGCAGAGGCGAATGACCTGATCGTCTTCTTCCTCGGTCAAAGTCGGGGTTTCGCCCGTCGTGCCGCAGGGCACCACCGCATGGGTGCCTTCATCAAGCTGCCATTGCACGAAGTCCTGAAAAGCTTTGCCGTCCACCGCGCCGTTCTTAAAAGGCGTAATCAGGGCCGTTATCGAACCGTGAAGCGGCGTGGTCATCATCGTATGTCTCCCAATGAATAATGGCTCCAGCATCTTAGGCTGCGCCTACCCCATCAGGCAAGACACCGAGAATACAGTTCGCATTTTAGACAATTCCATCAAAAACGCCTTGTTTTTCGGGCTGTTATGATTTTCGCAACACCTTTCCGCTATAGTAACAACATTCAAACAAAGGAGCTATTTCCATGGTATCAGCCGTCTCCGCCTCTGCGCCCCAAGGCGCGATCTCGACTCAGTTGGATCGCGTACAGAACGACAGACCCACGGCGGCTGAACCGCCGCATCCGACCGCGCCTCCGCCTCCCCCCGTGGAAGAGTCGCGTGGAGCGAGCGTCGACACGACCGCCTGAGGGGCTCTCGCGTCGACCAACCGGTCTTGCCTGACAGCGCGGCAAGGCCGGTTTTTTTTGTCTTCGGCGTGCGCGTTTTCAGGGCTGTTGCGGATGGGATTCGTACGTCCTAGGATGAAGGCCCGTTCCCCGCTGGCCCTGATCGAGTCCTCCCCCCATGGTCGCCACCCAACCTACGCCTCCCGTCCGGCCCGAAAGGCCTTTGTCTCCCCATATTGATCTGTATCGTACGCAGTTCACGCCGATCGTGTCGATTTTGCATCGGCTGACGGGCCTCGCGCTGGCGGGCGGGATGGTCGTCTTTATCGCGTGGCTTGCCTGTCTGGCATCTGGCCCGACTTGCTACGAATGGATCATGGGGCTGCTGACCTCGCCGGTCGGTCTGTTCTGCCTGTTCGGGTGGACGTGGTCGCTTTTTTACCATCTAAGCACAGGAGTCCGTCATCTCGTGTGGGACACGGGGCTGTTTCTGGAAGCTTCGCGCGTTGCGCCTTCGGGACGCATTGTTATTGGCGTGTCCGTCCTGCTCACGCTGGCCGTTTGGCTGAAGTTCCTTGGTAGTGGAGTTTGCCCGTGGCTATAAAATCCTTTCGCTCTCCGCTGGGCCGCGCGCGCGGCACCGGCTCTACCGGCCAAGGCACCGATCATTGGTGGCATCAGCGGCTTACTTCGCTCGCGCTCATCCCTCTGGCGCTCTATCTCATCGGCACGTTTCTGGCCTATGTCGTTTGGGGCAGAAGCTATGCTTCGGCCAGAGCGTGGCTTCATTCGCCCGTGACGGCGGCGGCGGTGATCTTGTTGATCGGCGTCGGTTTCCACCACGGCGCGGCGGGACTGCAAGTCATCATCGAAGACTACCTTCATTGCGAAAAGCTGAAAATCGTCGCCCTGATCGCGGTCAAATTCGCGGCGGGCTTTCTGGCGTTGATCGGCATTCTCGCCGTCTTGAAAATTTTGTTGGGAGCTTAATTCACAATGCCCAAAGCCTATGAATTCATCGACCATACCTATGACGTGATCGTCGTCGGCGCGGGCGGCGCGGGTTTGCGCGCCACGTTCGGCATGGCGGAAAAAGGCCTCAAGACCGCCTGCATCACCAAAGTCTTTCCCACGCGCAGCCACACCGTCGCCGCGCAAGGCGGCATCAGCGCCGCGCTCGGCAACATGGGCGAAGACGACTGGCGCTGGCACATGTACGACACGATCAAAGGCTCGGACTGGCTGGGCGATCAAGACGCCATCGAATACATGTGCCGCGAGGCCATGCCCGCCGTGATCGAGCTGGAGCATTACGGCGTTCCTTTCAGCCGCACGCCCGACGGCAAAATCTATCAGCGCCCCTTTGGCGGCATGACGACGCACTTCGGCGAGGGCATCGCGCAACGCACCTGCGCCGCCGCCGACCGCACGGGGCACGCCATTCTGCACACGCTGTACCAGCAATCGCTCAAGCATCAGGCCGAGTTCTTCATCGAGTATTTCGCCATTGACCTGATGATGGACGACAAGGGCGTTTGCCGGGGTGTCGTCGCGTGGAATCTCGACGATGGGACGCTCCACCGTTTCCGCGCTCATCAGGTGGTGATGGCGACCGGCGGTTATGGCCGCACCTATTTCTCATGCACCTCGGCGCATACTTGCACAGGTGACGGTAACGCGATGGCGCTTCGTGCGGGACTGCCGTTACAGGATATGGAATTCATCCAGTTCCACCCCACGGGTGTTTACGGCGCGGGCTGCCTCATCACCGAAGGCGTGCGCGGCGAAGGCGGCTATGTCACCAACGGCAACGGCGAGCGGTTCATGGAGCGCTACGCCCCGCATGCCAAAGACCTCGCCAGCCGCGATGTCGTCAGCCGTTCGATGACCATCGAAATCCGCGAGGGACGCGGTTGCGGGCCGCTCAAGGATCACATCCATCTGCATCTGGAACATCTCGACCCCAAGGTTATTCACGAACGTCTGCCCGGCATCGCCGAAACCGCGCGCGTGTTTGCGGGCGTGGACGTGACGAAAGCGCCCATCCCCGTTTTGCCCACCGCGCATTACAATATGGGCGGCATCCCCACCAATTTCCGCGCTGAAGTCATCAATCCGACGGCCAGCGACCCTGATGCCACTGTGCAAGGCCTTATGGCCATCGGCGAAGCGGCTTGCGTTTCGGTGCATGGCGCGAACCGGCTGGGTTCCAACTCGTTGCTCGATCTGGTGGTGTTTGGCCGCGCCGCCGCGCAGCGTGCCGCCGAACTGGTCAGGCCGGACAGCCCGCACCGCGAGCTGCCGCCCGACATGGGCGACCTCGCGCTGGCGCGGCTCGACCGTTTCCGCCACGCCAAAGGCGATGTCCGCACCGCCGACCTGCGGCTTGAAATGCAAAAGATTATGCAGAGCGAATGCACCGTGTTCCGCACCGGCGAGTCACTGGCCGAAGGTCAGAGGAAAATCCGCGCGGCGTGGGCGAAGCGCGACCGGCTCAACGTCACCGATACGTCGTTGGTGTGGAATTCCGATCTTGTCGAAACGCTGGAACTCGACAATTTGATGTATCAGGCCGTGGCCGCCCTCGATTGCGCCGCCAACCGCACGGAATCGCGCGGTGCGCATGCCCGCGAGGACTATCCGCAGCGCGACGACGTGAACTGGCTGAAGCACTCCACCGTCTGGATCGATGAAAAGGGCGCCACCAAACTCGGCACCCGCCCCGTCCACCTGCACACCCTCACCGACGAAGTCAAAGCCGTGCCGCCGAAGGCGCGGGTGTATTGAGGAGTTATTGATGGTCGAACTCACCCTTCCCCCGAATTCCCGTGTTCAGCCCGGCGTGACGCATCCTGCGCCTGAGGGGGCGACGCGGACGAAGACGTTTAAAATTTATCGCTGGTCGCCGGACGACGGACAGAACCCGCGCATGGACGAATACACCATCGACCTCGACAAGTGCGGGCCGATGGTGCTGGATGCCATGATCCACATCAAGAACGACATCGACAGCACGCTGACCTTTCGCCGTTCCTGCCGCGAAGGCATCTGCGGTTCGTGCGCGGCGAACATCGACGGCACCAACACGCTGTCTTGCCTCAAGCCCATCGACGAGATTAAAGGCGACGTGAAAATTTACCCGCTGCCGCACATGAAAGTGGTCAAAGACCTCGTGCCGGATTTAACGCTGGCCTATGCGCAACTCGCCTCCATCAAGCCGTGGCTGCAAAGCCAGACCCCGCCGCCGCCCGACCGCGAGCGGTTGCAGTCGCCGGAGGAGCGCGCGAAGCTGGATGGGCTTTATGAATGCATTCTCTGCTTTTGCTGCTCGACCAGTTGCCCCAGCTATTGGTGGAACACCGAACGCTACCTCGGCCCCGCCGTCCTGTTGCAAGCCTATCGCTGGATCGTGGACAGCCGCGACGAGATGACGGGCGAGAGGCTCGACAATCTCGAAGACCCGTTCCGGCTGTATCGCTGCCACACCATCATGAACTGCACGCGCACCTGCCCCAAAGGCCTGAACCCGGCCAAAGCCATTGCGGAAATCAAGAAAATGATGGTCACGCGGCGTGTCTGAGTCCATGAACCCATCCCAAGGCTTCCTCCGCCACATCACAGCCTGCACGCGCCATGACCTCAGCCGCTTTACGCCGCTGCGGATCGGTGGGCAGGACATGGGGTGGATCGCACCGGAACTCGCCGACTTGCTAAGCATGACCAAGTGGTTCACGCGCCAGCCGCAGGGCGTGGAGCTGCAAGCCTACCCCGAAGATTTCCACCATCGCAGCGCCACGCTTGCCGTGGCGGCGCTTTGGGTCGCGGAATGTTTCAGTTCTCGCCTGCGCGGCGAAATGTACCCGGTCATTAAGAACTGGGGGGATACGCCTCTGGCCGAAATCGACCGCGCCGCCGTGCCGTGGTTCGGCGTGCGGGGCTATGGCGTGCATGTGAACGGTTTTGTGCGCCGCGACGACGGCCTCTATATGTGGATCGCCGAGCGCGCCGCCGACCGTCTGGTTGACCCCGGCAAGCTCGACAACATGATCGGCGGCGGGTTGCCCATCGGTCTGACCGTTGAGGAAAATCTGGCCAAGGAAGCTTGGGAAGAAGCCGCCGTCCCCGCCAAGCTGGCCGCTACCGCCATCGCCGTCGGGTCGCTCAGTTATAAGGTCGAGATGATGGGCGGTCTGCGCAACGACACGCTCTTTGTTTATGACCTTGAACTGCCTGAAGACTTCACGCCCCGCAACACCGATGGCGAGGTTGAGAGATTCACGCTCATGCCGCTGGCGGATGTCGCCGCGATCATCCACGACACCGACCGGTTCAAATTCAACTGCAATCTGGTGTTGATCGACTTCATGCTGCGGCACAACTTTATCGGCCCTGACCATCCCGAATACGCCGCCCTCATCGCCGCCCTCAAACCGCTCCGCGAGCAGCAAGCCTAACTATAGGCCGATGGTGCGCCGGACTTCCTCCGCCGTCATGCCTTCGGATCGCAGATGGCGCAAAGTCACGGCATGGTCGCGTTTGGCGTAGCGATGGCCGGAGGCATCGACCAGCAATTTGTGGTGATGATAGTCCGGCACGGCGTAGCCGAGCAACGCTTGCAGCAAGCGGTGGAGGTCGGTGGCGCGGAACAAATCCTCGCCGCGCGTTACAAGCGTCACGCCTTGCAGGTGATCGTCCACGGTGACGCTAAGGTGATAGCTGGTCGGCACGTCGCGACGCGCCAGCACGACATCGCCGAAATCCTGAGGCGTGGCCACGACCTCGCCACGCTCCAAGTCGTGCCAGACGAGCGGGCCCGCCAGCGCCGTCGCCTTGGCCATATCTAGCCGCCAGTTGGGCGCGGCGCGTTCGTTTCGCAAATGCTCCTGGTCCTCCGACGACAAATGACGGCATGTTCCGGGGTAAATCGGGCCATCAGGTCCGGCATGAGGGGCCTGCCCCGATGCAGCCGCCTCAGCAGTTACCTCGCGGCGGGTGCAAAAGCAGGGATACAGCAAACCCATGCTGCGTAGCCGCGCCAGTGCATCCTGATAATCCGTCAGATGTTGTGACTGCCTGCGCACCGGCTCTTCCCAACGCAGTCCCAGCCAGCGCAGGTCTTCCATCAGATCAGACGTGAACGCGGGCTTGCAACGCACAGGGTCGATGTCTTCGATGCGCAGCAGAAAACGCCCGCCTTCCGTTCGCGCCGCTTGTTCGGCGAACAGCGCCGAATAAGCGTGTCCTAAATGCAGATGCCCCGTGGGGCTGGGCGCGAAGCGGGTGACAATCATGGGGGTGACGGCGTTACGCCTTCCGCCGCTTCCAGCATCGCGGCGCGTTCGAAGTCGGCTCGCGCTTTGCTCTCCTGCCCCAGCTTCGTCCACGCCTGGCCGCGCAAGCGCAAGGCGTCGATCATGTCCGGCATGATGTCCAAGGCGCGGTTGAGGTCGTCGATAGCGTCCCAAAAGCGTTCGACGGCGGCGCGTTCGGTCGCGCGATCCAGCCACATTTCAGGATCTTGCGGTTCCAGAATGAGAGCCTTGCCGTACGCCACTTCGGCATTTTTGTGATCGTTGGCGCGCATGTAGGCAAGACCGGCCTGCGTGTACAACGAAGCCGCGTGTTTGCGGTCCGTCTTGTCACGCGCCGCCGCGAGCGCCGCGAACTCCTGCGCCGCGAAGATCGTGTCGCCGCCATGAAATTGCGCGAATGCGCGGCACAGACGCGCACGGTCGCCGCCGCCCTGCTTGAGCCATTGTTCGGCCTGCGCCAGTGTCTCGTCCGGTGTCCGCTCGGCGCGGTGAAGACATTGCGCCAACATTTGCTCCGCTAGGCCCGCATCTTCGGCGTGGAGCGTATGGAGGGGGCTATTCGCGCAGAAGAACGCCAAAACGGACAGAAAACAAGCCGCTTGAGCGCGGCGTTTTCCTGCCGTCACGATCACCGATCATCCATCTTCAGCGCCGCGATGAACGCGGATTGGGGGATTTCGACTTCGCCGAACTGACGCATGCGCTTTTTGCCTTCCTTCTGCTTGTCGAGAAGTTTGCGCTTGCGCGAGATGTCGCCGCCGTAGCATTTCGCGGTCATGTCCTTGCGCAGGGCCGAGATGGTTTCGCGGGCGATCACGCGGCTGCCGATGGCGGCCTGAATGGCGATTTTGAACAACTGCTTGGGGATCAGTTCCTTGAGCCGCTCGCACAGCATCCGGCCCCGCTTCTCCGCCACGCTGCGGTGGACGATGCAAGCCAGAGCGTCAACCGGTTCCTGATTGACCAGCACGTTCATCATCACCAGATCGCCGTCGCGATAGCTGTCCAGCGTGTAGTCAAAGCTGGCGTAGCCCCGGCTGATGGATTTCAGACGGTCATAGAAATCATAAACCACTTCGTTGAGCGGCAAGCGGTAGATCAGCATGGCGCGTTGGCCAACGTAGGTAAGCTCCAACTGCTCGCCGCGACGGTCGTTGCACAGCGCCAGAATGCCGCCGAGGTATTCGTCAGGGGTCAAGATCGTGGCTTTGATCCACGGTTCTTCGGTCCGCTCGATCCGCACCGGGTCGGGCATGTCCGCCGGATTGTGCATGTGCATCACTTCGCCATCCGTCAAATGGACGTGATAGATCACGGACGGCGCGGTGGTGATGAGGTTGAGGTTGAACTCGCGCTCCAACCGCTCCTGAATGATTTCTAGATGCAGCAAGCCGAGGAAGCCGCAACGGAATCCAAAGCCGAGCGCCACCGAGCTTTCCGCCTCGAACTGAAAGCTCGCGTCGTTGAGCGCTAGTTTGCCGAGCGACTCGCGCAAATGCTCAAAGTCCGACGCATCGACAGGGAACAGGCCGCAGAAAACGACCGGCACCGAAGGCTTGAAACCCGGCAAGGCCTGTTCCGCCGGACGGCGTTCATCGGTGATGGTGTCGCCGACCTTTGTGTCGGCGATCTGCTTGATGCCCGCCGTGATGAAGCCCATTTCGCCGGGGCCGAGTTCGGCCATTTCGATTTTCTTGGGCGTGAAGATGCCGACATGATCCACGTCGCGCTCCGCGCCCGTGGCCATAAAGCGCACCTTTTGGCCTTTGCGGATCACGCCGTCCACCACGCGCACCAGAATGACCACGCCAAGATAGGCATCATACCAACTATCAACCAGCAGCGCCTTTAAAGGCTTTGCAGCATCGCCCTTGGGCGCGGGCAGACGCGCGATCACGGCTTCCAGTACGTCATCGATGCCGAGGCCGGTCTTGGCGGAAATCAACACGGCATCCGAGGCATCGAGGCTGATCACATCCTCGATCTGGCGCTTCACGCGATCCGGCTCGGCGGCGGGCAAGTCGATCTTGTTCAAGACCGGCACGATTTCGTGATTGTTGTCGAGCGCTTGATAGACGTTGGCCAGCGTTTGCGCCTCCACGCCCTGCGAGGCGTCCACGACGAGGATCGACCCCTCGCACGCCGCAAGGCTGCGGCTGACTTCATAGGCAAAGTCCACATGGCCGGGCGTGTCCATCAGGTTGAGCTGATAGGTTTCGCCGTTCTTGGCCTTATAGCTCAGGCGCACGGTCTGGGCCTTGATGGTGATGCCGCGCTCGCGTTCGATGTCCATGCTGTCGAGCATCTGCTCACGCATATCGCGCAGCTCCACCGCGCCGCAATTCTGGATCAAACGGTCGGCCAACGTCGACTTGCCGTGATCAATATGGGCGATAATCGCAAAGTTGCGGATATGGGACAGCGGTGTCATGGGTTCTCATTTCTCAATTTCACTGCACAAAGACCAGAAAAGCGGCCTGATGACAAGGGGCAGCCCTTGAAACACCGCCTGTTTGCGCCTACCACAGCCAGCCCCGTATTAAATGATCCCATAAAAGAAACCAAACGGGATGCCCGCCTGCGCGGGCATGACGGGATTTTTGTTTGAATTCAATCCTCTATCGTCATCCCCGCGAAGGCGGGGAACCATCACCTGTAGTACGAAAAGCGCCGGTCTGGAAAAATTGTACTCTACCCTATCACCGGGTGATGGATCCCCGCCTTCGCGGGGATGACCTTGTTTTAATGGTTGTTCTTTGCTTTTTGAGTTTCCGGACGGACACTAAGAGGTAAGTCTTTTAGGTCCTTTGGCCGAAGAATAGCCCTCTCTGTTCCTCCTGTTCCACTCCGTATATTATGTAAAAGTTAGTCAGAAAACAAAAAAGCCAACCGAAGGTGGATCTAATACATTGATTTAATTGGCGTCCCCTACGGGATTCGAACCCGTGTTACTACTGTGAAAGAGTTGTATATGGCACTTTGGGGGACATGGCGAAACATGGCAACGCCTAGAAAAACCTTATTAACAGCCGTTTTCTGTTTCCTCTTGTTCCCCTGAATCCCTCCCCGTATATTACCCAAAACTTACCCAAAAATTCCTAGGGCCAAATGGAGGGATAAATGGCGAGGCAAGTGCGGGATGCCGTTTTGGACACCAGAAACGCACGAAGGAAGCTAAAGACCCAAGCGGAACCCCATTGGCGGGCGCTGGATAGGGGGTTGCATCTGGGCTATCGCAAGAGGGCTAGTGGTGGTTCATGGATTGTGCGGCGCTTTACGGAGTCCGGCGCGTACAAAAAACACAAGATTGGCCTTGCCGATGATTTTCAGGATGCCGATGGCGTCAAGACACTGGATTATCGGCAGGCTCAGGAAGCCGCCCGCAAGTGGTATCACCATGAAACCAGAAAAGAGGCTGGGCTAGAGGAATCGCACGAAGGTCATTACGCCGTCGCTGACGCCATGCGCGATTATCTGGCGCACTATGCGGTGGAGGGGAAGGGGCTGTCTGTCGCCAACGCCATAACCAAAGCCCATATCCTGCCAGTGCTGGGGGAAGTCCGGCTGGACAGGCTGACCACGAAAAGAATTACCGACTGGTTGCAAGACACGGCGGCAAGCGCGGCACGGCTTCGCACAGGCAAGACTGCCCGCAAGCGCAATCTGCGCCAGTTGTCCGCCGACGCCAACGCAGTTCGTCGCCGACGCGCAACCGCGAACCGGGTTCTGACCGTCCTTAAAGCCTCTCTTAATCATGCTTGGCGGCAGGGGAAGGTTGCCAGCGACATTCCTTGGCGCAAGGTAAAGCCGTTCAAGAACACCTGTGCGCCGGTTGTGCGGTATTTGACTGAGGCGGAATGCGTCCGGCTTGTGAACACCTGTCCGCCTGACCTTCGCCGTATGGCTCAAGCGGCACTGTTTACCGGATGCCGCTATAGCGAGTTGGCGAACCTAATAGCCAGCGACTTTAATCCGGACGCTGGCACGGTCGCCGTTCGCGTAAGCAAGAGCGGCAAACCGCGCCATGTGGTTCTGACCGACGAAGGGCAGGAGTTTTTTGCGCAAGTGGTGGTTGGCAAAAATGGGGCTGACCTGATTTTCACGCATGACAACGGCAATGCATGGGGCAAATCGCACCAAAGCCGCCCGCTTTTGGAGGCTTGCGCCCGCGCCGAGATTATACCAGCAATATCATTTCACGTTTTGCGGCACACGCATGGTAGTATTTTAGCCATGAAGGGCGTTCCCATGCCTGTGATAGCCAAACAGTTGGGGCATGCCGACACCCGCATGACGGAACGGCACTATGCCCACCTATCACCCAGCTATGTTGCGGACACCATACGAGAGAATTTCCCGACGCTGGGGATTGTTGAAAAGAGCAATATCAAGCAATTAACGAGGTAGACGATCAAGACGCATGACCAATACAACAGAATGCAGTATTCTTGCCCTTGGCGCGGCTAGGTTTGGCCGCTGAAAAATCCGTCCGCACGGAACTGCCGCGCCCTTCCTGTCTTTGCGGATACCCGTTGCGGGAGGGGATATGAGTTATTGGCAATTCTATGACTTTACCTGTCTGCCTGTTGCAGTCGCGTTCCTTTTTCGTGAAGTAATATCAATAAACTCTGAAGATTTTGACGAGCTTACCTTAAGGGAGAGCGCAGAGATTTATGAAAGGCTCAAGTCTTCCGAAGAAGCCTTGGAGTTTCTAGATTTTGCAATCGTGGCGGTGAGAAAAAAGAAGATTGAGACAGAGCGGGTGTACAAGCTCCCGAAAAGCCTTTCAGATAAGGATATTCTTAATATTTTTGTTGAATCGGCTGGTTTTTTTAGGTGGGCAGAAAAAGAGGGGGTGGAATTCGATTATTTTTTGCAAAGTTCGGTTAAACAGCATGAAAAAAAGCTGCTAAAGAAGAATTATTCCAAAAACAAAATTACTCAGCAAGAAACAGTTCTGCATATGAAAGAGCCGCTTTGGAATCTAGGCAAGGCCATTCTTTATCTGCATGGGTATGATGCAACTGAAGATGAAGAAATTGATCTTGATATTGTAAATTCCGACAAAAAATTGAAGAGAATTTATATCTACGCTCAAGACAGTTCAAAATTAAATAGGCTCAAAATTATTGGCGTGGACGAACACGCAAAAGTTTTGCCACATGAATTTATGGAGTGGGCAGAGACACTGGACATGGGGTTTCCAAATTTAGTTGGCAATGCGCGAGCACAAGAAAATGGAACGAATAAGTTAACTTATGAGTCTGCGCCGTATCTGCAACTTATGTTGGACGCGATGCTTCATTTTAAGGGGCGCTTGAAGGACAGAAAAGAGAAAAAGCAAACCTTTGAAGAATGGATATACATCCAAGGCGTAAAGAAGTTTGGTTCCGGCTTTAGCAAAAGCAAAGCCGAGTCTATGGCAACGTTCATTAGACCCCCTGAGTTTGAGCGGGGCGGAAATAAGCGCATTAATTGATGTGTATGGAACCTTCGGAGGTTCCTTCGAGGCTTCCAAGGTAGAAGTTTCCTTGCAACTTTATAGGTTGTCCCCATGAACGCCGGGCTGTCCGGCGTAAACAAAGGGGACATGCCATGCAGCCGCACCAATTCAACTTAACCAAAGCCGCCTATTCCGTGGGCGAGTTATTGGCGATCCTGCCTATAAGCCGCACCACGCTTTATAGGGCCGTCCAAGCCGAACAGTTGAAGGCCACGAAGCTTGGTTCGCGAACAATGTTTCTTGCGCCCCATGTCGCCGAGTTTCTGGCCGCTCTGGCCCTACCCCCTAATGCTTAAAAAGCGACAATTACAACGGATAGGGTTGAGCCATGTACGATGAAACACAGTTCGCTGATACGCCGACAGTTTTACCCTATGGGTTTGAGCGAACCGAAGAAACCGACAAAACCGATGCGCCAAACGTTACCAATGGATTTTCTGTGGTTTCCAACGGCGCGTTTCTGGCGGCGCTCTTCGGCAGTCAACCTTCTGACCTTTGCCCGGTAGTGGTCAGCTTCAAAGGCAATCCGGCGAAGGTGGCAAAGGCGGCGTGGTGGGGCGTGGCTTGGTGTTATGGAACCGCAGCGCCCGCCCCAGAGGCCAACAACTATTTCAGCCTTGCGGCGTTCCGCCCGGATGAATCGGGACAGTATCGGCGGCGCAAAGCGCAATTCAATGCCTTGCATGCTGTGATGTTGGATGATGTCGGTACGAAAGTTGCGCTGGATCGTCTGACCTTGCCGCCTTCATGGCTCTTGGAAACGTCGCCCGATAATTTTCAAGCCGGATATATTTTGAAAGAACCGATACAAGAAACGGTGGTGGCGGATCGTCTTGTGAACGCGATTGTTGCGGCGGGGTTATGTGATCCGGGCGCTAACGGGCCAACGGCGCGGCTGGCGCGATTGCCGGAAGCGGTAAACGGCAAGCATGATCCGGCCTTTCATTGCCGGATGCGGGAGTGGGAATCTAACCGGCGCTATACCATCCAAGAATTGATTGACGGGTTGCAATTGGATATGCGCCCGCTGGGCCGTCCCCAAGTGAACGCGGACAATCGACACGCGGAAGACTCGGACTGTGACGGCCCTGTGCTAATCCCCAGTCCGACAGAGAATGCCGTAGTGGCGGCGCTGCGCGTGAAGAATCTATATAAAGCCCCGCTTGGCGACGGAAAGCATGACGTGACCTGTCCGTGGGTGGCGGAACATGGCGGCGCGAGCGATGGCGGAACGGCCTATTTTGAACCAGACGCTAAATGGCCGCTGGGTGGGTTTAAATGTTTGCATGGGCATTGCGCCCACAGGCATATCTGCGACTTGTTGCAGTTTCTATGCGTGGCGGTGAGCGCGGCGCGGATGAAGCCGATCATCCGTGTGGTGTCCGGAGAGATTCCGCGAATTGTCGATGCAGCCGAACAAGAATTGGCGAAAATGGGCAGGTACTATCAACGCGGCAGTCTGATTGTGACCGTTGGCACAGACCCCGGCACAAAAGAAACCAGTGTTCGCGATATTAACCCGCCCGCGCTGATTGCAGCGTTGGCAGGCGCGGCCACATGGGAACGTTTTGACGGGCGCAGCAAGCAATGGGTTCGCACTGACCCGTCGCAGCGGCACGTTTCTGTGTTGTTTGATGCAATAGCCTATCCCCATTTGCCGGTGCTGAATGGGCTGACCCGGCAACCCTATTTCCGGCCCGATGGTACGCTGGTGACGCGGGCGGGCTATGATGCGTCAACCGGCATGTTTGGCGTGTTTGCAGAAAAAGATTTTTCCGTCCCTTCCCAGCCTTCAAAAGCAGACGCTGAGGCTGCTTTGCATTTGCTGGTTGGTCTGCTGGCGGAATTTCGTTTTGCCAAACCGGCGGATAAGGCGGCGACTTTGGCGGCATTCCTTACGGCAACGATCCGGCCAACATTGGCGCATGCCCCAATGTTTCATGTCAGAGCGCCACAAATTGCTTCGGGAAAGTCCCATTTATGCCGTGTCATAATTGCTTTTGCGACGCCTCAGCGCGGAACGCCGACAACCTTTCCACATGACGATGAAGAGTGCCGCAAAATGCTTTTGGCGGAATTGCTACGCGTTCCGGCAGTAATCGAATTTGATAATTTAACTGGCGATCTTGTCCCGCATAAAAGTCTGTGCATTGCCCTGACCTCGGAACATTTTAGCGGGCGCATTTTGGGCATATCCAAAACAGCGACGGTCAGCACGCGCACATTGTTTCTTTCCAGCGGCAACAATGTTGGGCCGGTGCAGGATATGGCGCGGCGATGCGTGACCATAAATCTTGATCCGGCCTGTGAAACGCCCGCCAGCCGCACTTTCAGCCGCCCCGATTTGGTGCAGGACGTGCAGCGCGAACGCGGGCGCTATGTTTCGGCGGCGTTGACGATAATGCGGGCTTGGATTGTCGCCGGACGCCCCAAGTCGCCATGCAGGGCAATGGCTGGGTTTGAGGATTGGTCAGACATGTGCCGCCAGTCGCTGTTATGGCTGGGGCAAACAGACCCCGCCGACGCTGTGTTTGAAGCCATGTCGGATGATCCAGACCGCGAGATGCTGGCGCGTTTGTTGGCGGCATGGAAGGCCTGCTTTGACCGCAAACCAACGATGGTGCGTCAAGCTGTGGATTTTGAGGGCTTCTCTGACCTAGGCATGGAACTGCGCGAGGTCTTGTATGACATTGCCGGGGAACGTGAAATGATTAACCGCCGTGTGTTGGGGCGCTGGATCAAGCGCCATGCGGGGAGGATCGTTAACGGCATTCGTTTTGTTCGCGCTGGAGGCAGTCGTTCGGCAGAGGCTTGGGTTGTGGAATCGGTTTCATAGGTTTTGTCGGGTTGGAAGCGCGACAGAAAGCAAAGTGTCACAGGGAGAGAGAACATGGCCAACGGATCAAAAAGCACAAAGACTGACAAGTCCAGAGCCTTGATCATGACCAATTCATCCGGCAAATCGCGCGACGTGGTTTTGGCCGAAGTGGCGTTTGGCGGTATCGTCAATAGCGCCACGGTTACGGCGGACTTTTCCAAGAGCAATTTTGGCGAATTGAGCCTTGTTGAATGTGTGCAGGTCTTAAAGGACAAGACTGTGTCGGTGCATAAGGGCAAGTTGGACGATGCGGAAAAACTGCTGATTGGCCAAGCTTTCGCGTTGGACGCCATTTTTTGTTCGCTGGCGCGGCGGGCGCAGTTGAACATGGGCGAGTATATCAATGCCGCAGACCGCTATATGCGCCTAGCCCTGAAAGCACAGGGGCAATGCCGAGCGACGTTGGAAACGCTGGCGGCGATCAAGAATCCGCCGATGGTGTTCGCCAAGCAAGCCAATATCGCGCAAGGGCCGCAACAGATAAACAACACGGTTAATGCGCCGGACAGGGGGAGTCTTAGCAATCCGCACGCGCCCGCGCCCGCGTGCGCGGGAAATTCAAATTCTGTGCAAAACAAACTATTGGAGGACAGGCATGAAACGGGGTTGGACATTGGAACGGCGGGCGAGGCAGGCCGAGGCGATCCGGCGTTGGCAGCCGTGGGCGCGATCAACTGGCCCCCGGACGCATGACGGCAAGGCGCGTTCGGCGCGTAACGCCGATAAGGGCGGCGCATGGCGCGAAACGCGGGAATTTATGAGGGTCATACGACAGGCGATGTGGCAGCAACAAGAAACGCTGGACGATAGAAACGGAGGTTAACGGGCGGAATCGGTTTTCTTGGTTTCATAGGTTTTTGGGGGGCTTTTCCGTGAATATGTCAGTCCTCTCTTTCGCCGGAGGCTGGAAAAGATTATGTGTTTTGGGGCAACGGGTTGTTGCTGATTCTGGTTTGGAAAGAAACGAATGCCGCTATTGGATTGGTTGAACCGGGGGGAGACGGTCACGGTTGCTGACCATGTGCCTTATCGCTTGCTGGAGGCGGCGGATGATTTGTCGTTTGGCGACAAAGACAGCCCCAACATGCTTATCCATGGCGACAATCTGGAGGCGTTGAAGGCGCTGCTTCCCTACTACGCGGGGAAGGTGAAATGCATTTTCATTGATCCGCCCTACAACACAAAAAGCGCGTTTGAGCATTACGACGATAATCTGGAGCATAGCCAGTGGCTTGCCATGATGTATCCGCGCCTTGAAATGCTGCGTGCGTTGCTGGCGGAAGACGGCAGCATCTGGGTGACGATTGACGATAATGAAGCGCATTATTTGAAAGTGATTATGGATGAGATTTTTGGGCGAAATAATTTTGCTGCGAACGTTGTCTGGCGTTCATCCGATGCTTCAAATAACGATGCAAAAAGTTTTTCACTCGATCACAATCAAGTCCTTGTATATGGCAAGGCAACGGACTGGCTAGCAAAACCTTTGGCACGAACAGAGGCGGCCAACGCACATTACAAAAATCCCGATAATGATCCCAAAGGGGCTTGGTTTTCAGGAAATTTATCCTCGCCGAAACCAAGGCCAAATCTTAGGTTTCCGATAGCATCACCGACGGGACATGAGATTCAGCCTCCAAGTAACGGCTGGCGTTGGAAGAAAGAAACCCTGTTTGAGATGATAAAAACAGGTGAGATTATATTCTCCAAGAACGGAACGCGTTTAATAAAGAAAACTTATCTTGTGGATCAAGGTGGGTTGGCCCCTTCGACATTATGGGATGATATTGAAGAAACAGGACACAATAGACAGGCTAAATACGAGCTTAAAAAGTTGTTTCCAGAAACCACAACAGCAGAACTTTTTGCAACGCCTAAACCTGAGCGATTAATGCAGCGAATACTTCATATTGCTACAGAAGTAGATGATCTGGTTCTCGACTCCTTCCTTGGTTCCGGTACCACCGCCGCCGTCGCGCACAAAATGGGCCGTCGCTATATCGGCATTGAAATGGGCGATCATGCCAAGACGCATTGCGCCCCGCGCCTGCAAAAAGTGATCGAAGGCGAACAGGGCGGCATATCGGAAGCGGTGGAGTGGAAGGGCGGCGGCGGGTTCCGGTTTTATCAACTGGGGGCAACAATCTTTGACGCGGACGGCAACATCAATCCGGCCATTCGCTTTCCGCATTTGGCCGCGCATGTCTGGTTTTGCGAAACCAAGACCGCCTATCGCCAGCCAAAGAAAAAATCCCCTTTGTTGGGGCTGCATGACGGTACGGCCTATTATCTGCTCTATAACGGCATTCTGGGCGACAAGAGCGTAAGCGGCGGCAATGTGCTGACCATGCCCATCCTCAAATCCCTGCCGCCCCATGACGGGCCACGGGTGATCTATGGCGAAACCTCCCGCCTGTCGCCGGAACGCCTCAAGACGTTAAACATCGTCTTCAAACAAACGCCCTACGACATTAAGGCCCGCTAATGCCTCAGCAATCCGATATTCTGATCTACCAGACCGAAGACGGCCAAACCCGGATTCAAACCGTGTTGCAGGATCAAAGCGTTTGGTTAAGCCAAGCGCAGATGGCCGAGCTTTTTCAGAAAGATGTTCGCACGATCAACGAGCATATTCAGAATATCCTTGCCGAGGGGGAATTGCAGCCTGAAGCAACTATCCGGAATTTCCGGATAGTTCAAACTGAGGGAAAGCGCGAGGTTGCCCGCGATATTAACTATTACAGTTTGGATGCCATCATAGCCGTGGGCTATCGCGTTAAATCCCATCGCGGCACGCAGTTCCGGCAATGGGCCACGGCGCGGTTGAAAGAATATTTGATTAAGGGCTTCGCGCTGGACGATGTGCGGCTGGAGCGCGGCACCGACGACGATTATTTTGACGATTTGGTTGAACGGGTTCGGGCCATACGGGTTTCCGAGCGCCGCTTTTATCAGAAAATCACCGACATTTACGCCACAAGCTTGGATTATGACGTAAACCATTCGTTGACCCATGACTTTTTTGCGACGGTGCAAAACAAGTTTCATTACGCCATTCACGGCATGACGGCGGCGGAGGTCATCAACCGCCGCGCCGATGCTACCAAACCCTTCATGGGGCTAACCAGTTTCAAGGGCGCAAGCGTAAAGCGCGGCGACGTGGCGGTGGCCAAGAACTATCTGACCGAAGATGAACTGGCGTCCATGAACCGGATCGTTGACCAGTATCTGTCCTTTGCCGAAGAGCAAGCTTCCCGCCGCCGTCCCATGATGATGAAGGACTGGATCGAAAAGCTGCATGGTTTTCTGACCCTGAATGACCGCGACATTTTGCAGCACAAGGGCAAAGTGTCCGCCGGTGCCGCCGAGCAAAAGGCGTTTGGCGAGTTTGAGAAATACCGGAAAATTCAGGATGCCGCGCTGGTCAGCGATTTTGACAAAGCGGTGCAGAAACTGCCTAAGCCCGCCAAGCGCGTTAACAAACCGGCCAAGAAAGACGAATGATGCAGCTTAAAACCTATCAGACGCAAACGCTGGACAGTCTGAAAGACTACCTGACCGAGGCCCGCTTTGCCGGAGCGAAGGCGGCCTATGACGCGCATGACAAGCCGGGGGTGGCGAAGCGACGCGATTATGTGCCATTGCCTGCGCCGTTGGACAATGTCCCCTATGTCTGTTTACGCCTGCCCACCGGCGGCGGCAAAACCCTGTTGGCGGCGCATACGGTGCGGATTGCTGCGGAAACTTATCTGGAACGCGATTATCCCGTGGCGTTGTGGTTGGTGCCAAGCAACACGATCCGAACGCAGACGCTTGAGACTCTTAAAACGCCCGGCCATGCCAACTATGAAGCCTTGCGGGCGGCGTTTGACGGCAATTTCATCGTTCTGGATATTGCCGACTTCACACAACTTCGCGCCCATGATTTAGCCAGCAAGGCCGTGATCCTTGTCGGCACGGTGCAGACGATCAAGACCGAAGAGGCCAACACGGATTCCCGCAAGGTCTATGCCCATAACGAATACCTTGAATCCCTATTCAGCAAAGTACCGGCTGGCGTTGCCGGTCTGGATACGATCAAAGACGGCGCGGACAAAGGGAAAATCCGCTTTTCCTTCGTCAACCTGCTGCGCCTGCATAGGCCGCTGGTGCTGGTGGACGAAGCCCACAACAACGCTACCCGTTTAGGCTTTGAAGTCTTTGAGCGCGTTAATGCCTCCTGTGTGGTGGAATTTACCGCCACGCCCGCCGCCAACAGCAATATCCTTCACAGCGTTTCGGCTATGGCGCTGAAAGCCGAAGAGATGGTCAAGCTTCCCATCGTACTGACCGAACACCCAACATGGGCCGAAGCGGTGCGGGACAGTATCATCCGGCGGCAACAGCTTGAAACGCACTGTCGCGACGAAGCCCAATATATCCGGCCCATCGTTCTGTTTCAGGCAGAAAGCCAAGGTCGCGATACGACGTGGCAAATCCTGAAAAATCACTTGGTCACAAACGAAAACATTCCTGAAAACAAAATTGCCGTAGTCACAGGCGATCAAAGGGAGTTGGACGGGATCAATCTGTTTGATCCGGCTTGCCCAATCGATTTTGTCATTACGGTGCAGGCATTGAAGGAAGGGTGGGACTGTTCCTTCGCCTATGTGTTCTGTTCCGTTGCCAACATCAATTCCGCCAAGGACGTTGAACAGCTTTTGGGCCGCGTGTTGCGGATGCCTTATGCCAAGCGGCGCAGGCATGAAGATTTGAACAGGGCTTATGCCTTTGTGGCGTCTGACACTTGGCCCAATGCGGTCAAGCTGCTGAGTGACCGCATGGTGCAGAATATGGGCTTTGAGGAAGATGAACTGGATGAAAGCCTTGAAACCCGCCAGCCGCGATTGAACCTTGCCGAACAAGCGGCAGAGGCGTTTTGCCAGCCTGATCCGTTGGTCTTGTATTTGCGCGAAAACGCCGACTTGGGCGATTTATCCGATATGGATAAGCAAGGTTTGGTGATTGAAAAAGCGGAAAGAGGGGGCTTGGTTGCCACTATTACCGGCTTGGTCAGCCGCGACACGGTTGAAAAGTTGGTGGCGAACGTGACGCCTGAAACCAAAGCCGAAGCGAAAATCAATTTGCAGTTGCATCAAGCGACGATGCACCGCGCCATCGCCCCGGCTAATTGTGGCGAGAGCTTTGTTGTGCCGCAACTGTGTCTGCGGATTGATGGCGAATTGGAACTGCCGGACGAAAACGTTTTCCTTTATGCCGGAGGCTGGAAACTCACCGGCCAGGCGCAACTGACCGAAACGGAATTTTCGTTGCAGTCGGACGGCAAAACGTTTGCGATTGATATTCTGGAAGGCCATATCCGGCATTCCTTCGTCGCGCCCGCCGAACAGTTGAACCTTGACTTGGTGGATACGGGCTGGTCGGTCAACGCCTTAGCTCAATGGCTTGATAAGCGGTTGCGGCAGCCTGATATTTCTCAGCCACAGCTGTTGGAATTTGCCCGCAGTACGGTTGCTTGGCTAGAAGTCCAGCGCCACATTCCGCTGACCGCTCTGTCACGCGGACGCTTTCTTTTGCAAAAGGTTATGGACGGTAAAATCAGGCAGTTGCGTGGACAGGCCAAGCAACGTGGTTATCAGTCGCTTCTGTTTGGGCCTATGGCTGCGGCGGAAGTCTCTTTTGACGAAAGCTTTGCCTTTGCGCCGAACAGCTATTTCCCGCAACGGCTCTATCGCGGATCATTCAGCCCTCAGAAGCATTTCTATCCCGTCGTGGGCGATATGAACGGGGAAGAGGTGGAATGCGCCAAGGCGCTGGAAATGATAGCGGGGCGGCTAAAATACTGGGTGCGTAACCTTGAACGTGATCCGCTGGCCTTCCGTCTGCCAACGTCCACCGACTATTTTTACCCCGACTTTGTCGCCATGCTGACCGATGGCCGGATTCTAGTTGTTGAATACAAAGGCGCGTTTCTGGACAACGCGGACACAGACGAAAAAGAGAATGTCGGCCAGCTTTGGGAAAAACTTAGCGGCGGGAAGGGGCTGTTCCTTATGGCTTGGAAGAAAGACGGCCAAGGGCGGAATGTTCATCAACAGGTGCAGGCGAAGGTGGGGGCGGGCAGCAACGCGTAGCCTTAGAGCCGCACATGGTGCGGTGCTGTGATGTCGAAGTCGTGCTGGGTGGCCCGCTGTATAAGGAAGTGCGGCACTAGGGCTTCAAGCCATAGGAACCTCTGATAAATCATAACATCCAGTTCGCGATGTTGCGCCGACTTGTGCCTCTCTGTGCGCCCGTGTTTCACACCGCTTATTCCCCAAAACTTACCCAGAAAATGAAAAAGCCGCCCTGCGGCGGCTGTAACACATTGATTTGATTGGCGTCCCCTACGGGATTCGAACCCGTGTTACTACCGTGAAAGGGTAATGTCCTAGGCCTCTAGACGAAGGGGACTGAGGCGCGCTTTTTGGGCGTGGGGGAGAGTTAGACGAGACGGGCGGCGAAATCAACCGGAAATCGTGGGGCGGGCGGATTATATGTGGGTTTGGGGCGATTTTCTTGTCCGGCTTGGGCTTTGGGGCGGCGGGATTGGTAAAAATCCGCTGTTTCTGGGATTAAGCGTCTGTCCGGAGACTTGTCGTTTGTTCACAACAAGTTATTAAAGGAATGGTCATCCCCGCGAAGGCGGATCCATCTCCCGGTGATAGGGTAGAGTACAATTTTTCCAGACCGGCGCTTTTCGTACTACAGGTGATGGATCCCCGCCTCGCGGGCATGACCACTTATTATATAAACCGTCGCATCTCACCATTCCCCAACAAGCCTCGCCCCTCTATAATCCCACCCCATGCCCACCCTACGACAAATCAAAACCCCCTTCGGCACTATCCGCATCACGCGCTCGGCGGATGGGGGGATGGCTTATTATCAGAATGGGTGTTTTCATAGTCAGGCGAACAAGAATGGCGTGAGCGTTTGCGCTTATATTCATGTGATTTATGAGCTGGTGTTGCAGTCTTTGGCGCGGGATGTGTTGATCATCGGGTGCGCGGGGGGGACTCTGGCGACGATGTTGCGGCGCATGAAGTGCAAGGTCACGGTGGTCGACATCAACGAAGCGGCGTTCACGATAGCCCGCGACTATTTCCAATTGCCAAAGGATGTCCACTGCGTCACGCAGGACGGGATCGTCTATTTGCGCACGGCGCAAAAAAAGTATGACGCGGTCGTGATCGACGTGTTCGATTCCGACAACACCGTGCCGCCCGACTTTACGACCACAGCGCTTTTCCAATCGATCCGGCAGGTTTTGTCGCCTGAAGGCATCATGGTAATGAATTTCATCACCAAAGACGATGACGACAAACGCGCCGAAGCCGTCGCGGGCGAAGCTCTGTCCGCCGGAATGCCGATCCGCCTGTTCGACTGGCCGGGCGAAACAGATCGCAACACGCTCATTCTCGGCGGCGGCCCCGCCACCCTCCAAATCCCCTCAGGCCGCGAGCCGGAGGACGTGGAAAACGACATGAAGGGGCTTGTTTGCCGGAGCCTGTCCGATCACTCCAACGGCGCGGTCTGATACAGCGTCACCCGCAAGCCCCCATGCTGAACCGGCGCAGTGGTGGGGAGGAACGCGAGTTCGGTGGCGTGCGCCAAGGTCGGGTCGGTGGTGATGATGGCGGCCCGCCAACCCTTGAAGCGCGTCTTGAGCGTCTGGCCGAGGGCGCGATAGAGCGCAAACAGCTTCTTCTTATCGCCGATGCGCGTGCCATAGGGCGGATTGACGATCACGAGGCCCGGAGCTTCACACGGGGCGACAGCATCGCTGATCGTGGCTTGTTGGAATGTCGTGAAGGCGGAAACGCCCGCACGCTCGGCGTTGGCGCGGCTCATGTCGATGGCGCCTGCGTCGCGGTCGCTGCCGTAAAAACGGGCGCTGGGCGTACGTGCGCTTTTAACCTCGCGCATGCGCTGCCATGCCTCTGCGTCAAAATTCGCAAAACGCTCGAACGCAAAATGGCGCGAACGACCGGGATTGAGCCGCGCCGCGATTTCCGCCGCCTCAATGACAAACGTGCCGGAGCCACACATCGGATCAAACACCGGCTCGGTGCCGTCATAGCCGCATTGGCGTAGAAAGAGCGCCGCCATCGTCTCGCGCATCGGAGCCTTGTTGACGTTTTCCTTAAAACCGCGCTTGTGCAAAAGCTCGCCGGACGTGTCCACGCTGATGGTGCAGAGGTCGTGGTCGAGTCGTGCCATGACGAGAATTTCAGCGTCAGACGCTTGGGGAGCGCCGAGAGTCTCGCGGATCGCGGTTTCGATCCGCTCCGCCGCCGCGCCAGAATGATAAATGCGCGACTTGGCGCACGTCACTTCGACGCAAAACGGCTCGTCGGGGCGCAACACTTCAGCCCACGGCACGCGCCGCGCGCGGCTGTCCAGCTGCGCGAGGTGCAGCGCGCGAAACGAGTCGAGCCGCGCCAACACGCGCCCCGCGCCGCGAATCCACAAATTCGCGCGCCAGACTTCCGGCCACCCGCCCTTGACGATCACGCCGCCCGGCACGGTCTTGGGTTGTTTAAACCCCTTCGTGCGCACTTCCTCAGCCAGCACGGCTTCCAGCCCCGGCGCAGTCGCTAGAAAAATCTCAAAGTTTTTGTCTGTGGTCATATTCTCTATATAGCGTGAACAGACGGGTCACGGCGACCGCTTTTCCACGCGCTGGACATGCTGCACAGGGTCTGCCGGGCGATGGCATTCGATGCCTTTCGGAACATGACGGAGATTATTACGCGGAAACCAGCAAAATCCTCCCGCCTCAAGATGATGGTGCAAATAATGATCACTCTGCGCAGCTGACATCGAAGGGACTGGCGCAAAAACAGGGATAGATTGCACTGCGGGCTGCCTTGCTTCCGGTTCGTCCTGAGTTGCCGTTTGCGCCGGAGCGGGACGATCCCGTGCGGCTAGAATTTGCCGCACTTGATCGAGTCGCCGCGTCACCGCTGCGGACATTCGTTGGTACGGCGACGAGGCGCGAAGGGCTTGCAGGCCTCTGCCGATCCGTTCAAACACAGGCTCAGTCGCGAAACCTATGGCTCCAACGACCGCACCAAGCGCGACAGGCCCCAACGTACCCGCCACCGTTGATGCCCAACCCGACATCGCAGGTAGGCTGGCCTGTGCCGACTCCCATGCCGCCGGAAACATGTGTTCGAGCCCGTGGGTCACAATGCCGCCACCTACCACAAAAATAGCCGCCGTGCCGATCACGGAAACCGCTGAAAGAACATGCGGCGCAGCGCGCAATATCGCCAGACCTACGCGACGATTGGCTTCGGTAACGACGTCGCGAGTCGTGTTAATTGATCCCAACACCCGATCGCGCCGTTTTAAGTCCTTTGGATGGACGTGAAGTTCGCTTGTTGCGGGTTTAGCTTCAAGCCTCGGAGCCAAAAGCACTTGAAGCCCCAACCGCGCGGCCAAGGCGCGAGCCCGCTTTTCGCTTGTCGCCAACCGCAGTCCCAGATCATCCATTTTAACAATCGCGGCCACGCCACCATACACCAGCGCTGTCATAAAAATGCCTGTGCCGCTCAGCACGGCAGCCTGCCACACAACGGATTTTGTTGCGACGACGCCCAATGCCAATGCCGTAATTTCGGCGGACAGAACAGCATCCGTCCTGATGGCCTCACTGATACGCTCTTGTTCTGATGGTGGTTCTATCACTGCCAACTGCGATGCAGCGCCGTGGCCATCGACCGCCGAATTCTGCTGCTTGCGATGCCTTACGGCATGAATGACCTTTTCCACACCCTCTGTGCAAAGATACGCGCCCGCCACGGTTAGCGAAGGGATCAACAGCTGCGGCATCAACGCGTTCGCGGTGATCATCCCGACCGAGAGCCAAAGCTTGTTGCGCAACGAACCCTTAGCCACAGCCCAAACAACAGGAAGTTCGCGCTCAGGCTTCAAGCCGACCAAATTGGCCGAACCGACGGCGAGATCGTCCACCGATGCTCCTGTGGTCGTTACAGATGCCGCTGCCGCGTCTCTCGCCATGCTCACGGTCACTACCTTTGCGTTTGACGACGCGTTTCGCGCCATGAGGGCGAGATCGCGAACGTTGCCGAACAATCCCGAAAAGCCGCTAAGAACCGCGCCTAACCCGCCAACAGCCATGATGTATCCTTTCAATATTGCTTAAAAAATCCCACGTCGTTTTAGCATAAATCCGGCGAAAGCATAAACGGATTTGGCGCACGCCAATAGAGTTAATTCATTGTCAATCAAGCAGTTAGAATTAACCAACCTCGCCTTATCGGAATATCTTCCTAAATTATTCTATCTTTACACTGGCGATTAACTTGATGTTGCCAAAGGCTGACGACCATAACTTCACGACTGGGAGCCCTGCTGCTTCGGCAAGCTGTTTGAGATCGTTCGCTCGATACAAACACTGGTGCGAATAAATTTCACATTTCTTCGCGGCGGCGGGGGAGAGGCGCTCAAAGCGGCCCTCTACAGGCTTATCAGCATCAGGATAATCAACACCCAATTCCGTATCCAAACCGCCCACGGAAATAAAGAACTGCGCACAGGGAACGGCCCGATCTCTGAGCGTAACCAAAAGCTGCAGCGCGTCCGCATAGGGAAGAAAACTCAGCATGCGTTGCGAATAGACACAACAAACAGTTTGTGGCCAGTCATCAACCTTGATCTCGCGAACATCGCGCCGCATAAAGCGGATGGCCTGTCGCCCAAGCGCGTTATTGAACTTCATGATCGCTTCGGCTTGATCCGTCAGATCGACCATCAGGACAGAAGCGCCAAGTTCAGCTATTCTCTTGCTCTGCGCACCCGATCCGCCCCCTATATCAATGACCTGAGATTCCGGCGCTAGCGTTCTGACGAAATCGAGACAACCCTGATCAAGCTCGTCGACACGTTGTTCAGAAATATTGACGCCATGCCGACCCGTAGTCGGAATCAGCGTGTCCCCATATTGATTGATCGGTTGCGACGACATTCGACACCTCATGTAAAGCGCAGGCTTCGATGTTGTACCTCCGTCGAAAATCGCATTGAATCACGGCAATAGCAACCGCCGCTCCGGGCATAGGGACATTGTCCGTCCGTGAGGCTTGCCCTTCTTGGTAAAATGGGGGATTTAGGGTAAACATTTTTCATCCATTCTTATTGCGAGTCCGCTCTCTTGACTGAAACCAAATCTCTCACCGACACGGCCCTTGATCGTCTGCGCAAGCTTGGCGAGGGGAACGGGCTGACGGCGGATTCCCTACAACTGATCGACAAAAACGAAGCCGTTTACACCCTTCGCGCCCATATCCGCTTGGTCCCGAAGTTCGACACGCAAGCGCGAAGCTATCCCGGCCCGGCCAAAGGCAAAAACCTACGCACTCAACCGACCTTTGCCGCGATGGAGGCCGAGGCGGCGAAACTCAAACAGGCGTTTCTGGAGTCGAAGGACTGGCTAAGCGCGGCGCAAAAGGAGATTCAGGACACTCCCGGCCACGGCTGGGGCTTGGATGGGGCCAAAGTCACGCTGCCCGGCCAAAGTTACACATTGGCGGCCACCGAAAACTGCCCCACCTGTCGCGGCAATCAATTGGTTACCTGCACCCAGTGCTTCGGCGAACGCTACGTCGTGTGCGTGCAATGCCACGGCAAGGGGCAAGAGGTTTGCTACAACTGCTTTGGGCGCGGCGAGGATCCCGTCAACCCGCAACAACCCTGCCCCATCTGTCGCGGGACGAGGTTAGCGCCGTGCCGCTACTGTCAGGCGACCGGAAAACTGCCCTGCCCCACTTGTCAGGCCAAAGGCGGCACGCCCTGCCCTCAGTGTCAGGGCACAGGCCGCCTCACGCAGGAAATCGTCGTGGATGGCCATGCGGAAGTCGAGTTCCGTCTTGGCGAAGGCAAAGACCTGCCGAGCGGACTGCTACGCGCCATCGAACGCCTCGGCATCGACAAAATGGCGAACGGACATGCCGACATTGCTTTGCTGCCTCCGGATCCCAACGAGCCGCAGCCCAATCCGCACCTGCAAAGCCTGAGCGCCAGCCTCCCCTATGCCGAGATGAAACTTCGGATTCTCGGACGCGCGGCGCTGGTGTCGTCGTTTGGGAAAAAGGGACTGATGTCGGGGCTTCCGGCCTTTCTCGACGAGTCGCTGCGCCCGTGGCGCGAGCATCTCGCGCGCGCCGCCAAGGGAACCGAGCCGCTGGACAAGGCGCTCGAAGCGCGCGCTCTGCGTGAGGCTCTGGCGCTGGAGCTAGAGGGCAAAGGCGATCCCAAGGCGCTGCGGCGGCTTTACCCCATCGGACTCTCGCCCGATGCCGCCAAGGACATCTTGCGCCAAACAAGTCTGGCCGTGCGGCATATCACCGTTCTGGCGCGCGGGACGGCAGCCGCGCTCAGCGTTATGTGCGCCGCCGGTTTGTTTGCCGCGCTGTTCCTGACTCCGTGGCGCGCCCAACTGGTGCAAATGGTGGAGTCGTCCAACCTTATCGCCGCGTTCGACCTGTTGTTGCCGCTCGGTGTGTTGGGGCTGAGCTGGTTCGGCCTGACGCACGCCACCCGATGGACTCTGCGACGGCGCTATCCGCGCACCAATGTCGCGCTAGGGCAAAAAATCGGATGGATAGGGTATAGTGCGCTTACCGTTATTCTGTTGAGCTACGCGGTCGTCCTCGCTATGGCTCCGGCCAAACCGGCGTGGTTGCTGCGCTTGCTGGGATAGACGGCGCTGGCGGTTACGCCGCCGCCCCGTTCTCCACCGCGCGGCGGTAAAAATCGGCCAGTCTTTGGCGGGCGGGGGGCAGTTCGTCCGTTTGCGCGGGCTGCATGCGGCTGTGCGCGTGGGCGAAGACGTGGCGGGCGAGAAAATGGCCAGTCAAGTCTAGCCCTTGCAGAACATCTTCCGCCGTCCATGTACCGGAGCCGAGCAGAAACGCGGGCAGCGTCAACAACCGGTTGCGATAAGGCTGCGCCGCGCCGATTGAAACCGCGCGGCCCGTGCGTGGGCTGACATGCGACAGATTTTCGGATTCACCGCTGACAGCGCAACGGCTGAGATCAAGGCCATAACCGAGCGCCTTGAGCAACCCCAACTCCCACTTCACATACAACGGCCCCCAAAGGTCGGCATCCGACAAGCTGAACAAGGCGCTCAATCCCGCGTAGACTCCCGGCATCGGCTGGCGCTCCGGCAAGGCGGCCTCCGTCACCGCACAAGCGGCAGCCATGATGTTAAGAACTTCGGGATGATCCAGCCACGGCGCGGCATGGGCCGTCACGACTTCCAGCGTATAGGTGCCAAGGTGATCGAGCAGCCGCGCGCGCCATGCGGCTTGCACATGATTGCCGGGCTGCAAGGAAACCTGACCGCGTCGCCCCTGCCCGCCCGGCACCATTCCGGCATGGCAGCCATGCTCGGCGGTCAACAGCGTGACAATCGCCGCCGTCTCGCCGTGCGGACGCGCCGAAAGCAGAATCGCTTCATCCATCCATTCCATAGCGCGAGTTTAGACGAAACCCAGCCACCTTGACCAGACGCGCGTTCCGGCGCGTCAGATGCGGCTTACGATTCGGCTGGCGGGAAGGGTGATGGTTATGATCGTCCCCTGTCCGACATGGCTTTCCAAATCGAGTTCGCCGTCATGCAATTCGACGAGCGCCCGCGTCAGCGGCAGTCCGAGGCCTGTTCCCTGATTTTTTCGGCTGAGCGCGCTTTCGATCTGGCCAAAGGGTGCCATCGCCACGGGGATGTCCTCAGGAGCCATACCAATTCCTGTATCTTCAACCTCGATCACCATGCGTCCGGCTTCGTCCATGCCCGCCGTGAGCGTGACGCTGCCGCCTTCGGGTGTGAATTTGATGGCGTTGGTGAGAAGATTCGTCAGAATCTGCTTGATGGCGCGTTCTTCGCCGCGCAGGGACGGCAGGTCGTGCGGCACCTTAACGTTCAGATGCAGCTTGCCCATCTTGGCGCGCGCCATCACAAGGCGGATGACCGACTGCACGACATGCTCGACATCGATCACGCTTTCCGCCAGCACGCGCTTTCCGGCTTCGATCTTCGACATATCGAGAATATCGTTGATCAGCGACAAAAGCAGCGCACCGCTATCGTAAATATCCTGCGCGTATTCGACATATTGCGCCTGCCCCACCGGGCCGAACATCTGACCTTTGATGATTTCCGAAAAGCCGATGATGGCGTTGAGCGGCGTACGCAACTCATGGCTCATGTTGGCCAGAAATTCGGATTTGCTGCGGTTGGCGAGGTCCGCTTGCTCCTTCGCGGTCACCAGCCCCATTTCGGCGATGCGCCGCTCGGTCACATCGTACATCGTGCATTCAAAGTGCAGCAGGTTGCCTTCGGCATCGCGCACGGCGTGGCCGCTCATGTTCACCCAAACGGTGCGGCCCAATTTGGTGTAAAGCTCGGCTTCGTACTCGCGCTGGCTGACGATCAGCAAGCGGTCGAACCAATCGCGCCGCAGCCGTGGATCAACGAACAGCTGCCCATGCAAATCAGGCTGAACCAACAAGAGTTCCTGCGGACTGTCGTATTCCAAGATCTGCGCCATGGCGCGGTTGGTGTTCAACCACTCGCCGGAGGCGGCGATTTGGCTAATGCCGATGCCCGCGTTTTCGAATATAGCGCGGTACTTTTGTTCGCTGTCGCGCAAAGCCCGCGCCATGCGCTCCTCGTCGCTGATCTTGCGACTGAGATCGTCGTTGGCACGCCGCAGGGACAGGGTCATATCCGCGATTTCCCTGCCGCGCAGACGCGCTATGCGCAGGTACGCGACCAGAACCCAGACCAACAGAACGCCTCCGCCCAGAATGATATAGGGCAAGGACATGATCAGGATCGTGTCGCGGCGCGGTTCGCTGGCAAAGCTGATCAGCCAGACACAGTCTTCCAGCAACACCTTCTCCTGCGCCTCGCGGGGCGCAAAGAACCCTGATGCCGTGTTCGCTAAAACAAGAAACGGCAACGCGGGCGATTTTGGCGCGTTCTTGTTAACAAGACTGCGCTCTTCCGTCACCGACATCTGCGTCAATTCGCCGATCGACCAGAGATTATAGAAACCCGCCATAAGGCGCGACATCGGTGTGAAACCTACAACGACCCCGGTTTCTCCCTTTTGACCGTGAACGGGACGCACAATCGCCAGCCATTGATTGTCCGGCTGCCGCGCATGCCCCAACACAGCCGAGGCGGGCTGCCCGCTTGAACTGCCATAGCGAACAAGATCGTTAAGCCCCGACAGGTCATCAAGCGCCAATTCCGGTGTCGAGCGGCCCCCGAGATAGAGCATCAGTTTTTTATCCAGCGTTCCGTCGTCCATCGGTGTCAAAAAATAGAGATAGGCGACCGTGCTGAACCCACGGCTTGTCGTGGCGACGAAGTGTTGCAGCGCTTCGGGCGTGACCCCCGGATCGATGGGCAGCATGCCCGCGACCGAAGTCACAAGATACTGATCTTGGCTGACTTGCGTTTGGAGGCGGCCTATCGTCTGCTCGACCGATTGCTGCAACTGCTGCGTGAGAAAACTCCCTACCTGAGCGCGCACCAGAAAGAATTGCACCAAGACAACCGAAAGCCCCGCCAGCGTCACGAGAGCAAGAAACCTCTTCGTCGTGCCCGCGAGCGGAAACAAGTTGAGATGGTCTGGTTTCTTCGTCATACGGTCGCAGTCCCGAACACGGCTCACCGGAGGCGCTCCGATGTCACGCACAGACGGTTCTCGTAGCATTCCGGTCGCTAAAATCGGGTTAATCTTCGGGAAAGCCGGAGTAAAACGATCCTCCACGGCATAAAAACACACAATAACAATTATTTAATTGTGGGTTCCTGACGAGATAGCGCCCTGCTGGGGCCTATCATTCTTCCATCCATGCAAAAACAACATGTCAAAAGTAGCTTTGATTCCCCCCTCCCCGCCCGAATAACGCGCCTCATACAGACGGGCTGCTCCGCGCAGAATACGGCGGCGGGTGAAGTGTTTGGGCCTTTGAGCGTGGGCGTTGGTTTCGCCCATGCCACGCAAGTCGAGCAAGAGAGATTTCGTGTCGGCATATTCCATTATCACCCGCTCCTGATCCGCCACCGGCAAATGGAACCCGGCGCGTAGCAAAAGGCGACTGGCGGTTTGCAACTCAATCGTGGGCGCGAGGCGCGGACTGACCCCGCCCGTAACGTTGATCTCGGCTTCCATCAGGCAATCACGCAATTCATACAGCGTCGCGCCGCCCAACAGCGCCGCCAGAAACAGCCCCCCCGGCCGCAGCGACTGACGGATCTGCGCCAAGGCTCCGGGCAAATCGTTGACCCAATGCAGGCTGAGGTTGCTAACGATCAGATCAAAGCTCTCGGCGGCAAAGGGCAGTCCTTCTTCGTCGGCGACGACAGCCAGAGCGGAGGCCTGCCGCGCCATTCCGATCGACATGTCCGCCGCAACGACGAAAGGAACGCCGTGCGTCGTCAATCGCGAAGCCATGCCGCCAGTGTGTGCCCCCAAATCCAGCGCCGTCCCGAATGCCCGTTTTACATCCCGAAGGCGTTCGGCTAAAGCCTCGCCGGACTCGTCAAACAAAGGGCGATGCGCCGCAAAGCCGCGCGCGGCGCGGTCGCGCTGGCGGCGCACTTGCGAACGGTCAAAGACGAGTATTTGGCTGGAATCGGACATGAGGCTACTATGCCTCCATGTCTCTTGCCCCACCAGCCCCCGCCCGCCGCGCCAGCCTGTTTGAACGGGCGCTGGATTTTCTGCTTCCCCCCCTCTGCCTCAAATGCGACACGCCGGTGGGCGGTGACCAAACGCTATGCCCGGACTGCTGGAAGGCCATCCACTTTATCACCGCCCCCTACTGCGCCCGATGCGGCACGCCGTTTGATATGCCGGTGGACGCGGGAACCCTCTGCGGCGCTTGTTTCGAGGAGCCGCCGGTCTTCGCGATGGCGCGTTCGGCCATGGTCTATGACGATGCCAGCAAACCCCTTGTGCTAAGCTTCAAACACGGCGATCGGCTGCATTATGTTCAAGCGCTGGCCGCGTGGATGCTCCGCACGGGAACGGAAATCTGGACTAAACCCGACATCGTGATCGTGCCTGTGCCGCTTCATCGCTGGCGGCTGTTCCGCCGCCGCTACAATCAGGCCGCCTTGCTGGCCCAAGAGTTGGGGCGACAGACCGGCCTTCCCACCAGCGTCGATGTTTTGCACCGTATCCGCGCCACGCCGACGCAAGGGCATTTAAACCGGCAGCAACGCCGCCAGAACATCGCCGGAGCCTTTCAGGTCATGCGCCGCGCTGCGGTTGCGGGCAAAGTCGTCGTCCTCGTCGACGATGTGATGACCACAGGCGCAACCGTCAACGAATGCGCCCGAGTCCTTTGCGCTGCAGGCGCAACCGAAGTGCATATCTTAACGCTGGCGCGTCCCAAAAAGGATCAAAGCTGATGACCGCCCCCCACGTTACCGTCTATTCCGGCCCCAACTGTCCCTATTGCCTCCGCGCCAAGCTGTTGCTGCAGAAAAAGGGCATCGTCTTCGAAACATTCGACGTACGAGCCGACACGGCGCGATTTGCCGAAATGCTGCAGCGCTCAGAAGGCCGTAAGACCATCCCGCAAATCTTCATCAACGGCCAACACATCGGCGGCTGCGACGACCTGTATGCGCTTGAGGCCGAGGGAAAGCTGGATATTCTGTTAGCGTTGTAACGAATCCAAACCACACATCACGCAGGCACCACCAAAGGCTTCCGCGCCTGATTGGCGATGTAGAGGCCCGATGCGATAATGACAGCCGCGCCAACCATCAGATGCCAATCGGGAATATCGCTCCAGATCAGGTAGCCCATTAAGGCTCCCGTGATAATTTGCGAATAGTTGAAAGGGGTCACCATCGCCATGGGGGCATGCTTGATCGCCGCCGAGACCAACAACCAACCCGTCGCCGAGGTGAGGCCCAGCGCGACGATGGTCAGCCACCCCGTCCACTGCATCGGCTCATAGAGCCATAGGCAGATGGGCAGTAAAACGATGCTGCGCGCAAATTGGGGAATGAACGCAAGGCTCACGCTGCTCGCGCCGCGCGAAGACAGCCGCGTCATCAGAACAAAGGCCACATTCAGCAACAGAAAGAACGGCAAGGCGATATAGCCTGCCGCAGCGCCACCGTGCAGATCAATCCCCGCAGGATTAACCGCCAACAGAACGCCCAAAAATCCCGCCACAATCGCCAATCCATGTTTCCATGAAATCAACTCGCCCATGAACAGCGCCGCGCCCAGCGAAACCAGCATGGGCGACAGAAAAATCCCCACATAAACCGTCGTCAACGGCAAATGCGTAAAGGCCATAACATTGGCGAAGGAACTCATCAGATAAACGGCAAAGCGCATCGCTTCGATACGAAAATGCTTCGGCGCGAGTTCGCGTCTTTGCCCGCGCAGGGCGCAAACCAGAAAAATCGTCCCCGCGCTGAACAGACTGGAGAAACCAAGAATCTGCACAAGCGGCACATGCGCCTGCCCCGCCAGCTTGCTGCAACAATCCGTCAACACCCAAACCGTATAACCCAAAACGGCATAGGCGACCGCGCGCAAGTGAGAAATCTTTTGTGTCATTCTATGCTTTCAACCCGGTTACGACCGCTCCGCTTGGCGCCGAACATCGCCTCGTCGGCACGGAGAAGAATATCATCGACGGAATTGTCCGATTCCGCCATTTGCGCCACGCCGACGCTGACCGTGCAGGGCACCGCCGCCTTAACAGTGACGATGGGGCGTTCGGCAATATGCTGGCACAAGCGGTCGGCGACTTCGACCGCCGCCGCCTGTTCGGTTTCGGGCAACAGAACAGCGAATTCTTCGCCGCCCAGCCGCCCCATGATGTCCGACTGACGCAGACTTTCCAGAGCTGCCTTCACCACGCCCTGAAGCACAGCATCGCCCGCCGCATGCCCCAAGGTATCGTTGATAGGCTTGAAGTGGTCAAGATCGATCATCATCACCGACAAGGCGCGGCCAAAACGCCGCGCGCGCCGCATTTCCTGCTCCGCCTGTTCGAGGAAATGGCGGCGGTTGCTGATACCCGTCAAGACATCGACGTTGGCTTGATGAAACAGCTCCTGCTCCAGCTGCTTGCGCTGGGAAATGTCGTTAAGCGCCACGAGAATCGCCGGTTCGCCGCCGTAATCCAGCAAAATAGCGGCCACTTCGGCGGTAAATATCCGGCCCTGCGCCGTACGCATGTTGACTTCGACCTCGCGGATGTCCGGAACGGTGTCAAGCAACATCCTCAGGTTGGCACGGTCTTGCGGGTCAATAAAGAAGTCGATGGAGCGGCTGCGCAACAACGGCCCGGTGCTTTGCTGGAACAGCAGGCAGGTCTTGCGGTTGACGAACAGGAATTTTCCGTCATCGCGCCGCACGATATAGATCGGCACCGGTAGAATTTCGAGCATGGCCCGCAAGCGCTGTTCGCTGTCGAGCATCGAATTTTCGGCGATCATATAGTCGGTGATGTCAAAGGCGTTGACCTGCACCGCCGCCGCGCCGTGCCAGTCGAGGACGCGCATGGTGATCGACAGCCATATCTCGCGCCCGTCCTTGCGCACGCCACGCAAGCGCAGCGCTGGCGGCATTTCGCCGCCTCGGATCAGATCGTCATAGTCCGCTTCCGCCTGCGCCCAAAGTTCAGCAGGAAGCAACGGTCGGATCAAAGGCAGCGCGAGAATCTCCTCCGGCGAGTCATAACCGAACAACCGCGCAAAGGCGGCGTTGGCGTAGAGCGGGCGAAAATTGGCGTGGACGAGAATGCCCTGCACGGCATGGTCGACCATGTCCTTATAGTCCGGCGCTTCCACGTCCGCCGACCGCCGCGATTGATGACGACGCGCCGGGGCTGACGCATGATCCGAGGCCTTTTTCATGCGCCCAATTCTACTCCGCCAGCCCCCGCGAACCAGCGGAAAGTGGCGGCCTGCCCATCAAGGTTTGACTTAGATGTTTTCTTGCAACCAAGCCTGCAGCGCTTGTTTCGGTACCGCGCCGATCTTGGTCGCGGCGAGTTGGCCGTCCTTGAACAGCATCAGGGTCGGAATGCTGCGCACGCCGAACTTGCTCGGCGACAAGGGGTTGTCGTCGATGTTCACCTTGGCGATGGTCACCTTGCCCGTCATTTCAGCGGCCAGATCCTCCAGCGACGGCCCGATCATCTTGCACGGCCCGCACCACTCCGCCCAGAAATCCACGAGAACCGGGCCAGTGGCCTTCAGCACCTCGTCTTCAAACGTCGCGTCGGTAACGGCTTTTGTGTTCTGCCCCATACGGAATCTCCTTGGGTGTGAAATCGTGTGTCTCTTATTTAGGCATAACATAGCCTTATATCAAGGGTTTGGCAAAAATAGACCTCAGACGGCCCGATTTTTGGATTGGCGAGGCACGGGAAAGCTGCGACCATAGACGGATTCCAACGCTTTTTCAGGGACAACACGATGACTGCGCTCCGTATTGGCATTATTGGCTACGCTGGCCGCATGGGACAAGCGATTGGCCACGCCGTTTCAACCCACCCGCGCGCGACGCTGGCCGGAGGCGTGGTGATCGAGACGCCGCCTGAGCCGATCCACGGCGAACCGATGATTACGAACGATGCCGAGAAACTGTTCCCACGCTGCGACGTGATGATCGACTTTTCCTCTCCGGCCGCTACACCGGACTATGCCCGCATGGCCGCTCGGCATGGGGTTCCCTTTATGTCCGGCACCACGGGATTGAGCGACAAGGACAAGGACGCTCTTTCTGAGGTGGCGCGGCACATCCCCTTGCTCTATGCGGCCAACACCAGTCTATCGCTCGTGGTGATGAAACAACTGACCACGCTGGCGGCCCGGCTGCTGCGCGATGACGACTATGACATCACGATCCTCGACCGGCACCACCGCCTGAAGAAAGACGCGCCCTCCGGCACGGCCAAGAGCCTCGCCGAGGCGGTAACGGCAGGCAACGGCGGCCATAAGGAGCCTTCGCTCGCAGCTTTTCGCGCCGGATTCATCGTCGGCGAGCACGAAGTCAGCTTTGTCGGAGAAGGCGAAACCATCACCCTCACCCACACCGTCACCGACCGCGCCATCTTCGCCCGCGGTGCGCTTCAAGCCGCCCTCTGGTTGCATGGCCGCGAGCCGGGGTTGTATGGCATGAATGACGTTTTGGGGATTGATTAAGCAAGATCATGACCTTTGGGCGTAAAGGGCCGCCCGTTTAACCTATTCTCCGTCAAATTTTCGCCCGAAAAGTCTATGAAAGTAATTGCATGAAGCGGTACAATGCCGTTGCTGATTTTATGATCAATTCCGTCGGAGAGTTATATGAGCACAGTGATTCATCCTGCCCCTAGCGCTTTAGCTGGAAAATCCGGCCCGATGGATTGGCATGACTTGAACGCGCTGCAAACACCGGATGCGCTCTTGGTTCAAAGCTACCTGCAAATGCATTTTAACGGCGAAATTGGCGGCGTTCTTGCGCGAACCGGGAAAAACGGATTCCCCGAATACGTGGCCCTCGTTCCTCTCAAGTTCTCCCGCAAGAACTTTAACCGTGCGGAAATTTCCGGAGATTCGCTGGAACACGAACCTGCGAGCGAAATCATGAAGCAAATACCCATTCCGGCAGATAAACTCCCGGAAGACCTGCGCAAAAACGCCGCTTTTCTGCACAATCTGCACCAAGCGGGCATTCCCACCCAATGGGCGCATCGCACGAATGACGCGTATATCGTCGTTGTTCCGGCCACCTATAGCCGCAAGAATTTTGATCAGCTCGGCGTTGACTCCCGGAACTTGCGGCGCGAGGAATTCGGCGAAGAAGTTCATGTGATCGAACTCCCGGTTGTCATCGCTGATGCCGCAAAGATCACATCTTTTACCCCAGCGCCGCAGACGCGAAGCCAGACCATCGCACCAGCCGCGCGACCCCCTGCGGCTGAACGGATCGCTGTGTACCTCAACATTCATCCTCAAACCGGGGCATACGAACTGAGTGCCAGGGCCAGTTCGCGCGATGCGGCTATAGCCAGCGAGAATGCCTTAAAAAGGTTTGGTCTTCTTACGTTCAGAATTAAACCTAGAGAAAGTTATTTCGTCGTGATTTCCACGCCCCCTTTGCACGGGCGGCAAGTGCCCACGCCAGTTCAACCAGCCCAGGCCAACGCTAGCCGCTATGCCTCACGGGGACGAGGCCACGACCCCAAATAGCGGATTTGGTTTCACACCGACACCGTAGCAGGGGGGACGACCTCCGGCCAAAACCGAGGGCATCCAGAACAGTTCCCTCCCCACACGGGGGGAGGGAATCCTACGGCCCCACTTGCATATAGAAATGCAACATGGTCTATCCTGTCTTGCCAGAGAGGATAGCGATGATTCTTTCCCCCCGCACATGGGCTCCCATCAACCAACGCCGCTGGGCCAATTTTAACGCGAACCGGCGCGGCTTTTGGTCGTTTTGGATATTCTTGTTGCTGTTCTTTGTGGCGCTGGGGGCCGAGTTTGTGGCCAACGACAACCCCCTGCTGATCAAGTTCAAGGGGCATTATTACGTTCCCATCGTCGCCAGCTATCCCGAAACCGCCTTTGGGGGCGAGTTTGAGACCGAAACGCGCTACCGCGATCCCTATGTCAAAAAACTGATCGAAGCCGACGGATGGATGATCTGGCCGCTCATTCCCTTTTCCTACAACACCATCAACTACGCGTTGCAACAACCGGCTCCCTCGCCGCCTTCGTCGGAAAACTGGCTCGGCACCGACGATCAGGGGCGCGATGTGCTGGCGCGGATGATCTATGGCTTTCGCATATCCGTGCTGTTCGGCCTGACGCTCACGCTCCTGTCCTCGCTGATCGGCATTGCCGCCGGAGCGATACAGGGCTACTTCGGCGGCCTTACCGACCTGATATTCCAACGCTTTATCGAAATATGGGGCGGCATGCCGGTGCTGTACCTGCTGATCATCATGGCCAGCCTCGTGCAACCGAATTTCTGGTGGCTGCTGATCCTCATGCTGATGTTTTCGTGGATGTCGTTGGTCCATGTCGTCCGCGCCGAGTTCCTACGCGCCCGCAATCTGGATTATGTCCGCGCCGCCCGTGCGCTGGGAGCATCCAACCGTCTGATCATGTTCCGCCACATGCTGCCCAACGCGATGGTCGCAACGCTGACCTTTCTGCCGTTCGTCCTCAACCATTCGATCACGACACTGACGGCGCTGGATTTCCTCGGCTTCGGCCTCCCGCCCGGTTCGCCATCATTGGGCGAGCTGCTCAATCAGGGCAAGAACAACCTGCAAGCCCCATGGCTGGGCCTCAGCGCGTTCGGCATTCTGGCCTTTATGCTGACCCTGCTCATCTTCGTCGGCGAAGCCGTCCGCGACGCTTTTGACCCACGCAAAGTCTATGGGTCGCGTTCATGACGCTCCTAGCCATCGACAATCTCAGCGTCGCATTTGGCCGGGGTGAAAAGGCCGTTACCGTCGTGCGCGGTGTGTCCTTTGCCATCGAGCGCGGCGAGACGGTCGCGCTGGTGGGCGAATCCGGCTCCGGCAAGTCGGTGACGGCATTGTCGATCTTGCAACTCCTCCCCTACCCCAACGCCTCGCACCCCACCGGCACCATCACCTTTGACGGCCAGCAACTCCTCCATCCCCTCCCCCTCGTGGGGAGGGCTAGGGAGGGGGGAGCGCCGCTATCCTCTGGGATGAGTGACGACAGCCTTCTCCAAAGAATCCGAGGCGACCGGATCGCGATGGTGTTTCAAGAGCCGATGACCTCGCTGAACCCGCTGCACACGATTGAAAAGCAAATCAGCGAAGTGCTGTTCCTGCACAAACGCATGAACAAGGATCAGGCGCGAGCGCGTACGCTGGAGTTGCTGAAACTGGTGGCCTTGCCCAAAGCGGAACAGCGCCTCGCCTCGTACCCTCATGAACTATCCGGAGGACAGCGGCAGCGTGTGATGATCGCGATGGCGCTGGCCAACGATCCCGACCTGCTGATCGCGGACGAGCCGACGACGGCGCTGGACGTAACGATCCAAGCGCAGATTCTTGCGCTGTTGAAGGATTTGCAAAAAAAGCTCGGCATGGCGCTGCTGCTCATCACCCACGACCTCGGCATCGTGCGCAAGATGGCGGACAAGGTCTGCGTCATGAAGCACGGCGAACTGGTCGAGCAAGGCGCGGCGCACGACATCTTTACCCGCCCCCAACATCCCTACACACGCCTGTTGCTGGCGGCGGAACCAAAGGGCCAAGCCCTGCCCGTGGCGAACGACGCGCCCGCGATTCTGACCGCACATGACGTGAAGGTCTATTTCCCAGTCAAAAAAGGCCTGTTGCGCCGCACCGTCGACACCATTCGGGCGGTGGACGGCGTTTCGCTGACTGTTCGCGCGGGCGAAACGGTGGGAGTCGTCGGCGAATCCGGCTCCGGCAAGACCACGCTGGGACTGGCGTTGCTGCGGCTTATCGCGGCGCAGGGCGAAGTCGCCTTCCTTGGCCGTTCGCTTATGGCGTTGAACCGCATCGAGCTGCGCCAAACCCGACGCTCCATGCAAATGGTGTTTCAAGACCCCTACGGCAGCCTCAGCCCCCGCATGATGATCGGCGACATTGTGACCGAGGGGTTGGATATTCACCGCCTCGTCGCCAACCGCGCCGAACGCGACGCGCGGGTCGCCGAAGCTTTAGAAGAAGTCGGGCTTGATCCCGCCGTGCGCACCCGTTACCCGCATGAATTCTCAGGCGGCCAGCGTCAGCGCATCGCCATCGCCCGCGCCATGATCCTGAAACCGAAATTCGTGGTACTTGATGAACCGACTTCGGCGCTGGATATGTCGGTGCAGGCGCAAATCGTTGACCTGCTGCGCGACCTGCAACGCAAAAACGGCCTTGCCTATCTATTCATCAGCCACGATTTGCGCGTCGTCCGCGCGCTGTCCAACCACGTCATCGTCATGAAAGACGGCCGCATGGTCGAGCAAGGCCCCGCCGAACAAATCTTCGCCGCCCCCCAACAAGACTACACGCGCACGCTGTTGGCAGCGGCATTGAGCTGAAGGCCCGCATTACTCCAGCCGCAAATAAATAGTTTCTCCAAGCACGAAAAAACCGCCGTGGCGATGCCTCGGCGGTTGTCCGTTGGTCAAGAAAGTCGCTGAAATTACGACTTTTTGCCTTCCTTGATCTTGCCTTCCTTGAAGACGACATGCTTGCGCACGCGCGGGTCGTACTTCTTCAGCTCAAGCTTCTTGGTGTTGTTCTTGGGGTTTTTCTTGGTTACATAGAAAACGCCGGTACCGGCGGAGCTAACCAGTTTAATGTCGTTCTTTGTCTTTGCCATCGTCGTAACCTGTTTTCCATGATGTCGGTGAGGCAGCCCTCAAAAAAAGGCCCCCCGAAGGAGCGCAATGTCGGGGAAGCCGAGGGATTTGTCAAGTTTTCCCGCTATAGCCCAGCGCCGCCAAGGCCCGAACCCTCGCCGCGCCGTGATCGACAATGGGGCGGGGGTAATTTTGGCCCAAAACAACGCCTGCAGCGGCCAAAGCCGCAGCAGGGGCTTTCCACGGTTCATGGATCCATTCCGGCCCCAACCGAGCCAGTTCCGGCACATAAAACCGCACATAGTCGCCTAGGGGATCAAATTTTTTTCCCTGCAGTACCGGATTAAAGATGCGAAAGAAGGGCGCGGCATCGGCCCCACACCCGGCCACCCACTGCCAACTGGCGGCGTTGCTGGCAGGGTCGGCATCGACCAGCGTATCCATAAACCACGCCGCCCCCTCCTGCCACGGCAGCAGCAAATCTTTGACCAAAAACGAGGCCGCAACCATCCGCACCCTGTTGTGCATCCACCCCGTCCGCCACAGCTGGCGCATGCCCGCATCAACGATAGGGTAACCGGTTAGCCCCCTCTGCCACGCCCGCAAGGCTTCGGAATCCTGCCGCCAAGCAACGTCGCCAAAACGAGCATTGAGAGGCTTGTGCGACAGGTCGGGAAAATGGAACAGCAGATGATACGAAAACTCGCGCCACAACAATTCGCGCAGAAAGACCTCGGCATCGGAAGCCACCTCCGGCCTAACCACCATGACATGCTGCGTGGCATGCCATACCTGACGCGGCCCAATCTGCCCGCCGCGTAAGTAAGGGGAAAGCCTCGACGTTGCCTCTCGGTCCGGCCGGTCGCGCCCCTCACGGTAACCTCGCAGCGTCGTGGTCAAAAAGTCATGCAACCGTTCCTGCCCCGCCGCCTCGCCGACCGGCCACGTCTCACGCAATCCACCAGCCCAATCCGGCCTTACGGGACACAAGCCCCAGTCGCCAAGCGCCTCTGAAGCCACCTCCGCCACCGCCGAAATTCGTTGCGGCGCTGCAAGAGGAGCAGGAGGCGTCGGTGCCTTCAAGCAAGCCTTGGAGAAAGGCGTAAACACCTTATAGGGCGCGTCCGCCCCCGTCTTGATCCGCCACGGCTCGAACAGAAGCGAAGCGTTGTGGCTGGAAACCACAATCCCGTCCTCCTGCAACGCCTGCTTGATCGTCTTATCCCGCGTGATGGCGGAAGGGTCATAGCAGCGGTTCCAGCAAACGGTGTCCGCTCCCGTCTCGGCCACAAGCGCGCGCAAGACCGCCAAAGGCTCACCGCACCGAAGCACAAGCGTCGCGCCAAACTCGCGCAAGCTCCGCCCCAAATCCTCCAGCCCCTGATGCAACCACCAGTCCGCCGCCCGCGCCCCGCCCGCAGCGTCCTCATGAATATAAAGCGGCACCACCGCCCCACGCGCCATCGCTTCGATCAACGCCGGGTTGTCGGACAGGCGCAAATCATGGCGAAACCAGAGAATTGTCGGAGCGGAAGTCATCCCCCAAAATACGGCCCTGCCTCCCCCAAAAGCAAGCAACCCTCAACAAGGCATCATTGTCACCAAGCCAAATCCTGCGATAGGCTGGGGCCATGACGACGAATCAGTCTCCACCACCGCCCTACAAACCCCTGAATTCCCAGACGGGGCGTTCGGTGGCCGTGGCGATACAATCCGACCCGCTGAACCCCGACGCGCCATCCATCATCACCGCCGCCGGACGCGGCAAACTGGCCGAGCAGATTCGGGAACTGGCCTACGCCCAAGGCATCAAGGTGCGCGAAGATGCCGATCTTGCCGAATTGCTCGCGCGGTTGGAACTTGATACACCTATCCCCAGTGAAGCCATCGTCGCTGTCGCGGAAATTCTCGCCAAAGTCTATGAAGCCAACGCCGCAGCGGCCTTACCCGCCCCCGATCCGAAAGGTTGAGCCATGACGACCGAACAGCAGACGCAAGGCTCTCCGTTGGAGCCGTTAGCCGAATTGAAAAAACTGCAGGACTATTTCTCCGAAGCGGAAGCCAAGCTGCAGGATGGAGTCGTCGTGAACATGACGGGTGTCGATCAGCATATCGCCGCCGTGTGTCAGATCGTGCAGCAATCCGATCCGGCGCAGCAAATGACCTATCTGCCCGAATTGACCGCTTTGATCGACCGGCTGGGCCGTTACGAAAACGAACTGCGCCGCGTTCAAGCGCTCGTCGCCGCCGAAGGAGCAAAGGACGGCCATGCCGAATCCTGATCCCGACAGCGTCTCATGGCTCCGCTTTTTCCTCGCCTCCGTCACCGTCATCGGACTGATGGGCTTGCTGGCCTTCGGATTGAAGTACACAGCGACGCGCGGCTGGATCGTCGCTCGCGCCAAGCCCAACCGGCGGCTTAAGATGGTCGAGAACCTGCCGCTCGACGCGCGGCGGCGGCTGGTGATCGTGCAGTGCGACGGGGCGCAACATTTGCTGCTCCTCGGCGTGAATCAGGATATTGTGGTCACGACGAATCTGGCCGCCCCTCCGGCCACCGCGACCAACACGGCGGAGTCTGCATGACCGAGAATAAATTGTCCGACAGGATCAAGCGCTGGTTGCCCGCTTCGCTGGGCGCGTTGGCTCTTATCCTTGTTCTATGCCCCATCACCGCCTATGCGCAGAGCATCAACTTTGACCTCGGCCAAGGGCCGACGACGACGGCGCGGTTGATCCAACTAACTCTGTTGATGACGGTTCTGACGCTAGCGCCGTCCATCCTGATGATGGTCACCTGCTTTACGCGCATTGTGGTGGTCTTGTCCTTTGTCCGCAGCGCCATCGGCGTGCAGCAGACTCCACCCAACATCGTGTTGATCAGCCTCGCGCTGTTTCTGACATTGTTCGTGATGCAGCCGGTGTTCGAAAAAGCATGGGACGACGGCGTGAAACCGCTGATGAACAACGAAATTGACGAAGAAACCTCTTTCAACCGCATGGTCGAGCCGTTCCACGCCTTCATGCTCAAGCATACACGCCAAAAAGACCTCGACCTGTTCCTGCAGATGGCCAAGGTCGATACAAAGGACGCTTCGGGCAAAGTACTAAAGGATAAGGACATCCCCCTGCGCGCGCTCACACCCGCCTTCATGATCTCCGAACTGCGCCGCGCCTTTGAAATCGGCTTTCTGGTCTTCCTGCCGTTCCTCATCATCGACATGGTGGTCGCGTCCATCCTGATGTCGATGGGCATGATGATGCTCCCGCCATCCGTCATATCCATGCCGTTCAAGATTATCTTCTTCGTCCTCGTGGACGGCTGGTACCTGATCGCGGGCAGTCTGGTGCAAAGTTACGGCGGTTAACCATAAACGGGGGATGTGCTGAGCAGCTTTTTCAGCCGCAAAAAAACTTGCGTCCTCCGTCGCCGATGTGTAGGTCTTGATGGGTCATTTATCGCAAACGCATAAAATAAGGAGATTATTATGGTTCGCCGTCCCCTTTTTCACTACCTGCCGCTAATGACCGCCCTCGCAACAGCGTTTGGCCCCACAGTTGCGGGCGAACAAACACTGGCCCAGAAGGCCGCCGCCTCGTGCGTTTCAGCCGTGGAAGGCAACGGCACCACGGGCGAAAACCTGTTGACCCAACTTATGAACCGGACGCGCGACGGCGACATCCAAATTATGGTGTCGGATCAGAAAGGCCATACTCCTGTGGCCGTGTGCGTGACCGACCCCACGGGAAAATTGCCGAAGATTACATCACTCAAGCGCTAACCAATCAAACGCCGCGCGAGGCGGACACTCCGCCTCGCGCCATACAACGGATCAATCGGGGCGGCTTATAGCCTTCTCCACCCGTTCGTCCTCCGTCTTGCGCGTCGCTTCGATCTGGTCTTTCGTCAGTTGGAAGCCCATCAAAACTTGATAGCCCGCAACATCGGCTCCCTTGGTCAAGGGAATCGCCACCCGCAGCGCCTCGGTGCGTTCGGCATCCTTCGAGTCGCCACGGAAGGAAAACGCCGCCGTCATAAACTCCTTGGTCAGAATTTTCTGATCAGGCGCTACGACCGTGACGAAAAACGGAAATCCGATCTCATCCCCACCCAAGCGCGGTCCCTTCCTGGCGGTCATGCTAAGAGTATAGGAAACCTCGACGCTGTCGCCCGCGCTCTCGTCGCTGTCGATATGACACGCGCCTTCGACGCGCAGCAGGCTGGCCGTCGCCACCAAAGCTTTAGCGTCCGGCGTGTCACCGCCGTAATCGCTCACATGGCTCAGCTCGCGCACAATGGCCACCTGCGGGCAAATCGGAGTCGTCGGCGCATCCGAAGCACATGCGGCCAAAGCCAGAGGAACGAGACATAAAGCGGCGGTCTGGATTTTCATCATTCAAGCTCCCGTCCATTTCAAAGCGACGCGGTCGATAATCTCCACGGCCTCGTCGATCTGCGCTTCGGTCACAATCAGCGGCGGCAGCATGCGTACGACGTTTTCCCCCGCCGACAGCACGAGCAACTTTTCCGCCCGCAAAGCCTCCACCACATCCGTGTTCGTCGGCACGCAGCGCAACCCCTGCATCAAACCTTTACCACGATGCTCAGTAAAAACCTTGGGATGCCGCGCGATCAGTTCGTCCAACTTGCGCCACAGATACGCGCCACGCCTCTGCGCCGTTTCAAAAAAGCCCGGCTCTTCCATCACATCCAGAACGGCATTACCCACCGCCGTCGCCAGCGGATTGCCGCCATAGGTCGAACCGTGCGTCCCCATCGTCATACCCTGCGCCGCCTTGGCCGTCGCGAGGCACGCGCCGATCGGATAACCATTGCCAAGCGCCTTGGCGATGCACATCACGTCCGGAGTCACGCCCGCCCAGTCATGCGCGAACAGCTTGCCGGTGCGCCCCATCCCGCACTGGATTTCATCAAAGAACAGCAACAAGCCCTCGGCATCGCAAAGCGCCCGCAACGCGCGCAGAAACTCCGGCGAGGCAGGTTTCATGCCGCCTTCGCCCAAAACCGGCTCAATGCCGATCGCGGCGGTCTCCGGCGTAATCGCGGCGCGCAGCGCGTCCAAATCGCCCCAAGGCACCTGATCGAACCCATTCATCGGCGGGCCGAAACCGCCGACCATCTTCTCCGCCTTCGAAGCCGCGATCCCCGCGAGCGTGCGGCCATGAAAACAGCCCTGAAAAGTGATAACCCTGTAACGCTGCGGCTGGCCGATGGCGCTGAAGTATTTGCGAATGAGCTTAACGCAACACTCCCAAGCCTCCGCGCCGGAGTTCTGGAAAAAAACCGTATCCGCAAACGTCAGATCAACAAGGCGCTGCGCCAGTCGTTCGGTGCCGTGAACGCGAAACACGTTGCCGACGATCCAGAGCTTCTCCGCCTGATCCTTCAACGCCTGCACGAGGCGCGGGTGGGCGTGGCCAAGCGCGGCGACCGCAATGCCGCCCACAAAATCGAGATAACGCTGCCCCTTGTCGTCGAACAGATAAGCGCCCTCGCCGCGCTCAAAACAAATATCGGCTCGGTTATAGACGGGCATCAAGGCCGGAAACGCAGCATTCATAACAGTCTTCCCATTAGGTTTTAAGTTTGTAACCGCTGGCAATCAGCTTATAGGCCGCCCAGAACAACAGCGCGTTGACTCCCAGCATCACACCAATGCCAACCCCCAACGTACCGTCCGAAACGCCGGTGAACCCATAGCGAAAGCCGTCGGTCATATAGAAAAACGGATTCAGATGGCAAACAATTCGCCACGCCTCCGGCAACTGGCTCGATGTGTAAAAGGTTCCCGACAAAAAGGTGGCGGGCAGAACGATAAAATTCTGGAACGCGGCCAGATGATCGAACTTGTCCGACCAAATGCCGCCGATCACGCCCATCAGCGACAGCATCATTGAGCCCATCAGCGCATGATAGAGAACATAGCCGATGTCCACAATCTCAACGGGAGCGACCAGCGCCAAGACCGGTACCGAAACCGCCCCAACGACAACCCCGCGTGCGACACCGCCCAGCGTGTAGCCCAAAGTCAGTTCCAGCGGCGAAAGCGGCGGCATCAGAACATCGACGATATTGCCCTGCACCTTGGATATGACAAACGAGCTGGACGTGTTGGCAAAGGCGTTTTGAGCCATCGACATCATGATCAGGCCGGGTGCCAGAAAGGCCATATAGGAAATGCCGTCCACCTCGCGCCCCGTGCCGCCCAGCGCGGTGGCGAACACAATGTAAAAAAGCAGCGTCGTGATGACCGGCGCGCCAATAGTCTGAGCATGAACGATCACAAAACGGCGAACCTCTTTGCCCGTGAGCGTCCAAAGTCCAAGCCAATTGACCGCCCCCAACGCGCGCGGATGCGGCAGCCTCGAAACATCACTCATGAACGCCCTCCGTACCGACGCCAAGACACCAGCACATAATCGCCTTTTGCACATGCAGCCGATTCTCGGCCTCGTCCCAAACGGCGGATTGCGGCCCGTCGATCACCTCGTCCGTCACCTCCTCGCCGCGATGCGCGGGCAGACAGTGAAGGAATATAGCTTCCGGCTTGGCGCGGCGCATCACGGCGGCATCCACCTGATAGGGTGTCAACAATGTCTGCCGCGCCGCTACATCGCTGTTGTGCATCGAAGCCCAACAATCGGTGAGAACGACATCCGCGTCCGCGACCTCGGCCACGTCCGCCGACACCGTAACCTCTGCGCCCGCCTTCTGCGCCGCGATGAGGAGTTCGGCGCGAGGCGGAAATTCCGGAGGACACACAATCCGCAGCGTAAAGCCGAAGACCCCAGCGGCGTGAATCCAGCTGTTCAGAACATTGTTGTCGCCATCGCCGACCCATGCAACCGTTTTGCTTTCGATAGCCCCCAAACGCTCTTCGACCGTCATGATGTCGGCCATGACCTGACAGGGATGCGACTGGTTGGTCAAGCCGTTGATGACCGGCACGTCGGCTCCGGCGGCCAGCTCAAGCAGCTTGGACTCCTCGAACGTGCGGATCATGATGAGATCGACATAGCGCGACAGGACGCGCCCGGTGTCCGCCACTGTCTCGCCGCGTCCGAGCTGAATCTCCGCGCCGCTGAGCGTCGTGACCGCGCCGCCCAACTGCCGCATACCGACTTCAAAGGACACGCGCGTGCGGGTGGACGGCTTTTCAAAGATAAGGGCCAGCGTCTTGCCCGCCATCGGCTGAATGGCCAAAGGCGCGCGCTTCAATCGGTGCGCCAACGTCAAAATGCCGCGCAAAACCGAACCATCGACCTTGCCGATGTCTAAAAAATCCCGCCCCGACTTCATAGCCAACCCCTGCTGGAAAACAGGAGTTAAGCTTGCTTGGTTGCCGCCAGCCAGTCAAGCTTGTTCGGGTTGTTTTCCATATAGTGGCTGAGAGCAATCAAAACCCTCTGGTCATAGATTTTCTCGGCCTCGGCCATCATGCAGCGCATGGCGTCCTTAAAAGGCAAACCGTCACGGTGAGCGCGGGGACTAACCAGCGCGACAAAGGCGTTGGCAACCGTCACGATCCGCGCCGTGACCATGATGTCGTCGCCTTTCAAACCGTCGGGTACGCCCGTGCCGTCATAGCGCTCCAACACCTGCCGCAAAGTCGGCACCACCGGCCCCTCGAAACCGATGATGGAGAGAATATCCGCCGAGGTTAAAATGCTGTCGCGTACACGTTGCAACTCTTCAGCCGTCAAGGGCGCGGTCTTGGTCAGAACCGAGCGCGACACCAGAACCTTGCCGAAGTTCATCAGCGAACCGGCGATTTCCGCCGTTTCAATCTGCCGATCATCAAGGCGCATTTCTTTGGCGAGCGCTCCGGCCAACTGACCGACGCGCGACGAATGGCCCGAAGCGTAGGGATCGCGACGATCCACGACCGCCACCAACGTCTCAATCACTTGCCGCAACATGCGTTCACGCCGTTCGCGCTCAACGATCAGAGTCGTCAGATCGTCTTCGCTGACCAAAACGCCGCCGATCAACTCGGCGAACGGCGCGATGGCCTCGTAATGCGTTTGGATAAAGCGGGTGTAGCCCTTTTCGTCCATGCGGTCGACGTACTCCATCGGCGCTTCGGCGGCACGAGCCTCGGCAAGCCGCACTTCCAGCCGCTTGGCCAGATCGTTGCCCAGAACCTTGATCGGCGGCTTGCCGATGATGTCCGCCGCCCGCTTGCCGATATGATCCGCCGCCCGCTGGTTGACGAACCAATAGCGGTTGTGACGATCGAAAATCGCAATGGCGCCGGGTTGATGGTCCGCCACAAGGTGAAGCAAATTCTCTCGATAATTCAAACGGCGGCTGATCTGGTCGATGCGAAGCTGGTATTCCGACTCCAACCTCAACCGCTCAAAATACCGCGCCGAAACCCACACCAGACAGGCCAAAAGAAGCAACGGAGCGAGGATCATCGCCAACGCAAGGAAGTACCCCAACAGCGAATCGCCTTGAGACTCCGCGCCGCTAAAATTGTGCGCCAACTGCCATACGCCGCCGAAAGCAACAAGGATCAAAACCGCGCTCGCCAGAAAAAGCAGCGCCTTTCCCAAGCGCACCTTGGCGCGTCTTTTTTTGGGACTCAGCTCCCGGTCGGGCGGCGTGAGCAAATCTTCATCGTGGGCAGAAGTCGATTCCATGGGGACGACACATGTTGAGCGTGAAACGGGAAGGAGTCGTAAATACGCGGCTGAGATTACAGGGAGAATTATAAATCAGAGGTTAAGGCGCACTTCGTCCCGGTCGCGTTACGAAAATATTAACCGGAACGGTCAGATTCTATCAATCTTTGTCGTTTAAAGTAAGCCACCCTGCTAACTAGACGGACAAAATGTTTAAACCGCCGCTCAATCGCCAACCGACCCAAGAAATCCTGTTGCTGGATCTCGTCGAAAGACTGGGGCGGCTCCGGACGGGACGTGTAGCTGTCCGACTGCACCTGTCAACGCTCCCGGCGACGTTTCGCCGCGCCCCCTACCTCAACGTGGCGCAAACCACCTTTGCCGCAAGCGTAAGACACTGCGAAGGCCAGCTTTTTGCGCTTGGAAACGCCGATCTTGTCTTCGTAGGCAAAAAGAGCGATGCGAGCCTGCTGGACACCGCCGTGAACCGCCTGCGGGTCATTTTTGGCGAACCGGAGCAAGCCGAATTCTGCACATGGTACGACCTCGAAACGGCCTATGACGCGCTGCTCGCGCTGGCTCAAGACCTGCTCGGCCAAGCGGAAAAAAGCCGCCTCGACCAAGAGCTTCACCCCAGCATTGATCCCAACCAGCTGCTCACCCCCATGCAACCCGACCTTTTGGTCAAATTGGAGCAAGCCCTCGCGAAAACCGACGTTACGAGCATCGCCCGCCGCCAGACCGTATGCTCGATCATCGAGGACCAACCGCCTCAACCACTGTTCGAAGAGTATTATATCTCCATAGAAGACCTCCAAAGCATCGCCACGCCGGGTTCCGACTTGCTGGGCGACAGGTGGTTGTTCCAACGCCTGACGCAAACGCTGGATCGGCGCATGATGGCCATGATGGCCCGCGACGGCATCAACCCCGAACGGCCGTTCAGCCTCAACCTCAACATCGCGACCGTCCTCTCGCCCGATTTTGCCCGTTTTGAAGCGACGATTACCAGAAAGACTCAAAGCCGTCTGGTGATTGAATTGGACAAGCTCGATGTTTTTTCCGATATGGATGCCTTCCTCTTCGCCCGCGACTATCTGCACGAGCTTGGGTTCCGCGTCTGCCTCGATGGACTGACGCACCGCACGTTGCCCTATTACGACCGCGCGCGGCTTGGGTTTGACCTTATCAAAATCTACTGGACTCCGGACAGCCTCGACACGATGCCCGAAGCCATGTTTTCGACCATCCGGAGCATCGTCATGGAAACCGGGCAGTCCCGCACGATCCTGTGCCGCTGCGAGAACGAGCAGGCCGTCGCCATCGGACAAGATCTCGGCATCGTGATGTTCCAGGGACGGCATGTCGACCGCCTTTTAACCCTTGGCCGCGCCGCCTGATCGACAACCCCCTTCATGCGCTCGCCGCAGTCTGATACACCTATCGCATCGCAAAAAAACCGCTGCGCCAACGCCGCCAAGTTAGGATATTGCAATGACACAAAACATCGCCATTTTGGGCGCAAGCGGCTACACCGGAGCCGAGCTTCTGCGCTTTTTGCTGCGCCACCCCGCCGCGCGCATCGCGGCGCTGACGGCGGAACGGAATGCGGGCCAACCGGCACGCGCTCTCTTGCCGCATCTGACAGACCACGACCTGCCCGACCTGTGCAAAATCGAAGCGGTGGACTTCGGCAAAATCGACTTTGTTTTCTGCGCCCTGCCCCACGGCACGACGCAGGAGGTCATCGCCGCTCTGCCGCCATCCGTTCGAATCGTCGATCTGTCGGCGGACTTCCGCCTCACCGACACAAATGTCTATCAAGAATGGTACGACCACGCTCACCGCGCCCCGCAGTTGCAGCACGAAGCGGTTTACGGCTTGACCGAAATCAACCGCGACGCGATCCGCAAAGCGCGGATCGTCGCCAACCCCGGCTGTTACCCCACCGCCTCGCAACTGCCGCTCATCCCCCTGCTCCGTGCGGGCGTGATCGAAGCGGACGACATCATCATCGATGCCAAATCCGGTGTCAGCGGCGCAGGCCGTGAATTAAAGCTCGGCAACCTCTATTGCGAAGTGAACGAAGGCATGCAGGCGTACGGAGTCGCCCAACACCGCCACGCCCCCGAAATCGAGCAAGGCCTTAGCGCGGCAGCAGGTCGCCCCGTCACGATCACCTTCACGCCGCACCTCGTGCCCATGAGTCGCGGCATGTACGCCAGCACCTATGTGCGCCTCGCAGCAGGCAAAACCGTCGCCGACATCGAACACGTCTGGAGGCAAACCTACGCGAACGAACCGTTCGTGAAAATCCTCGCCGTCGGCCAACCGCCCGTCACGCGCCATGTGCGCGGGACCAACCTGTGCCACATGAACGCCACCACCGACCGAGCCCCCAACCGCGCCATCCTCCTCAGCGCCATCGACAATCTGGTCAAAGGCGCGTCCGGCCAAGCCATCCAAAACATGAATGTCATGCTGGGACTGCCGGAAACAACGGGGTTGGAGCAAACGGCGCTGATCCCCTAACCATGGCTAAGAACGCCTCCTGAATTCGCGCCTCAGCATGGGGAGAGGCAGAGGGCCACCGCAACAATCAGTTCAACTTTATCCTACCGCCGCGCCGCCGACTGTCATCTGCTCCAAGCGTACCGTAGGTTGGCCAATGCCGACGGGAACACTCTGGCCATTTTTGCCGCAAGTGCCGACACCACCGTCCAGTTCACAGTCGTTGCCGATCATCGTCATGTGCTTGAGCGCCTCGAAGCCGGTGCCGACCAGCGACGCGCCCTTGATGGGACGACCAATCTTGCCGTTGCCGATCTCATAGGCCTCCGTCGCCGAAAACACGAATTTGCCGGAGGTGATATCCACCTGTCCGCCCCCGAAATCGGCGGCATAGATGCCCTTCTTCACCGAAGCGATAATCTCGTCCTTGCTATGCGAACCGTTGCGCATCACGGTGTTGGTCATGCGCGGATACGGCTGGCACGCAAAGCTCTCGCGCCGCCCATTACCGGTGGACTTCACGCCCATCAGGCGAGCGTTGAGCCGATCCTGCATATACCGGACCAGAACGCCGTCTTCGATCAGCGTCGTGCATTGCGAAGGCGTGCCTTCGTCGTCAATCGTCAACGAGCCGCGCCGCTTGTCCATCGCGCCGTCATCGACAATCGTCACGCCCTGGGCCGCGATCTGTTGCCCCATCAGGCCGGAGAACGCCGAAGTCTTCTTGCGGTTAAAGTCGCCCTCCAGCCCATGCCCCACGGCCTCGTGCAGCATGACGGCGGGCCAGCCCGGCCCCAACACCACGGTCATCTCCCCCGCAGGCGAGTCGATAGCGTCAAGATTAACGAGCGCCTTGCGCAGAGCTTCGTCGGCCATCCGCCCCCACTGCGCCGGATCAAAATAACGCGCATAGTCCAAACGCCCGCCGCCGCCGCAAGCGCCGCTTTCCATGCGATCCCCCTGCCGCGCCACCACAGCGACATGCAAGCGCACCAAGGGCCGAATGTCCGCCGCACGCCAACCGCCCGCGCCGATGATCTGCACCGCCTGCCACGTCGCGCCCAGCGACACGCTCACCTGATGCACGCGCGGATCGCGCGAACGGATATAAGCGTCGATAGCTTGCAGCAGTTGGACTTTGTCCTCAAAGCTCTTGCTCGGCAGCGGATTGGTGTCGTCGTACAAATGCCGATTGGTTCCCTGCGGCGGCAGGGCCAGCGTCCCCGCATAGCCGCCCCGTACGGCCTGCACCGTTTCGGCGGCGCGTTTGATCGCGGCCTCGCTCAGATCGACGGCATGGGCATACCCCACCGTCTCGCCCGCCACGGCGCGAAGGCCAAAGCCCTGCGTGGTGTTAAAACTGGCGCTCTTCAGCTTGCCGTCGTCCCACACCATGCTTTCGGATTGATTGTACTCCAAAAACAACTCACCATCATCCGCCCCCACCAAAGCCCGCCCCACAAGCCGCTCCACCAAAGCCCGATCCATGCCGGTTTGATCGAAAAACAGTTTATCGGTTTGGGGGAGTGACATTTAAATAGCTCTCATATTGGGACAGAACGAAAACATCATCCGTTCACAATTTTAATTCCGTACAGGCGATTTCACGCGAACAAGACTGTGAGGAATTTGTTCGTATTTGTCGAGAATCTGGTCAATAACACCGCTGTTACGCATCTCATCAAGAACAATATTGAAAGTCGACATCAGCTTCTGCTCACCCTTTCCGAACGCCAAGGCATGGGCATAGGCCCGGATGGGATTGTGGCCTTCCACGCGCTTAACTGCGCCCGGTCGTGCCAGCAAGTATGGCATGGCCATCAACGGATTGGCGAATGTTACATCAGCTTTCTTGGTCGTCACCGCCTCCAGCAGCATGCTCATATCGGTATCCTGCGGCATGGAATAGACTTTGGCCGACGGAAAGTCTTCCGTTCTTATTGTCTCAGCCCCTTCGCCGTCAATCGTAGCGATGGTAATTTTCCCATCGTTAATTACCTTCAAATCCTTATCAAAACGATTATCGTTTGCGCGAACATAGGCATCAACTGTGCTGTAGAAAATCGGGTCGGTATAATCAAAAACCCGCGCCATCGGTGCCCATCTGTAGGTCGTTAAGCAAAAAGCATCGTATCGCCCCGTTTGGATGCCTTCGGCCATCGTCGCGAAAGTCACCTGTTCCGTCCACTCGACCTTGAGATGAAGCCGCTTCGCCACTTCAGTGATTATGTCATACGTGATACCCGAGAACTGGCCCGTTTTGGGATCCAGCGTAAACTGCGGAGGGATGACGACATAGCCGCAACGCAACGTATTGGTACGCATAACGCGATCAAACGCGCTCTCCTTTTCGGCAGCTTGTAGAACTTGCGGCAGAGCAAGCCCAAACAAGACAGCAAACACGACAATCAACCAGCGCATGCGAATCTCCAAACGGTAGCACATAGGTCACAGGATCGTATCACTTATCCTCCAACAACTCCTTCACCTTACTCGCCAATTGCTTCAGCGTGAAGGGCTTGCCGAGGAAGTGGATCGTTTCGCCGGATTTGAACTGTTCGCGCAGGCGGTCTTCGGTATAGCCGGACACGAACACCACCTTCATATTCGGCCAACGCCCGCGAATATGCTTGTACAGCGTCGGGCCATCCATCTGCGGCATAACCACGTCCGTGATGGTGAGATCGATCTTGTCGCCGTCCTTGTCAAGAACCGCCAAGGCCTCTTCGCCGCTACGCGCCTCGAACACGTTGTAGCCCTTGTTCTTAAGCGCGCGGGTCGAGAACACGCGCACGGCATCTTCGTCTTCCACCAAAAGGATGGTTCCCGCGCCTGTGAGATCGGGGCCGGGCTTGTCTTCGCGCAAATCTTCAACAACGCGCGTGTCCTGCACCGCATCGTTAGCGCCGAGCGCGGGCAGATAAACCTGAAACGCCGTCCCTTGCCCAACCTTGCTTTCGACGCCGATAAAACCGCCCGTCTGGCGCACGATGCCATAGACGGTGGACAGGCCAAGTCCGGTGCCGGAACCGACTTCCTTCGTCGAGAAGAAAGGCTCAAAGATGCGCTGCAAATTCTCGCGCGGAATCCCCACGCCGGTGTCCTTCACCGAAATCACGACGTAATTACCTGCGGGCATTTCGTCCTGACCGCGCAAAACAGAGGTCGTCTGATTCAGATTGGACGTGGTGATCGTGACCGTTCCGCCGTTGGGCATAGCGTCGCGCGCGTTGACGACGAGGTTGATGATGACTTGCTCAAGCTGTCCCTGATCGACCTTGACGAGGCCAAGATCGCGCCCATGCACCATATCCAGCTTCACCTGCGCCCCGATCAAGCGGCGCAGCAGGTTGGTCAGTTCCGACAACACATCGACAAGACTCAGAACCTTGGGCTGCAAAGTCTGTTGGCGCGAGAAGGCCAACAACTGCCGCACCAGATTGGCGGCGCGGTTGCCGTTCTGCTTGATCTGCATAATGTCGGAAAAGCTCTGGTCGCCCGGCTTGTGCCGCTGCAACAGCAGATCGCAGAATCCGATCATCGCGGTGAGAAGGTTGTTAAAGTCATGCGCCACGCCGCCCGCCAACTGGCCGATGGCCTGCATCTTCTGCGACTGAGCAAACTGGACTTCGAGCCGCTTTTGCTCGGTGACGTCGATAAAATACAGCATCAAGCCCGGCTCGGAGCCAGCTTCGCCTTTGCCGTTCGCCGCGCCGAAACGCTTGGCAAACACATGCGCGGTGACTTCGCGGTCGGAGTCCATCCGAACTTCCAACGGCTTGGTGAGATCGGCTCCGGCCAACACATGCGCCAACTGCGCGAGCGCCGAAGACCTGTCCGACGAGGCCAGCAATTCGACGATGGGCAGATTGATCACGGCCTCGCGCGCGCGATGAACGATGGAATGAAACGCATGATTGCATTCCATGATCATGAAGCGGGAGTCGAGCAACAAAATGCCGATCGGCGCTTCGGCGAACAGGCGTTGGAAACGATATTCCGACAGCGACAACGCCATCTGCCATTCGCGTTCCGGCGACAGATCGCGCACAATAGAGCGGGTCCGCAATGTCTTGCCGTCCTCGCCAGCGACGATGGTCTGCGCGATCGCGACCGGAAACAACTGTCCGTCGCGGCGGCGCATCACGACCTCGCCGCGCAATTCCCCCTGCGGCCCATTGGCGAGCGCATAGGCGGCCACGCCGGGTGGCGCTTCGTTCAGGACATCGTGCAGCCGCACCTCGCCCTTGACGAGATCGTCCGGCGTCACCTGCAACCAGTCGGCCAGCGTGTTGTTGACAAACTTAAAGCGCCCATGCTGATCGACCGAATAAATGCCGACCGGCGCATAGGCCATGAAATCGAGCAATTTATTCTGCTCGTCGCGCATGGCTTTTTCCATGCGGCGACGGTCGCTGATGTCTTCAAAACGCCAATGATAGAAACGCGCGTCGGCGTCGATAGGACGTGCGACAATGCGCCGCCACTCAATGACGCGGCTGCCGCGCACGACGGGCAGATCGGCGATAACGGACTGCCCCTTGTACAAATTCTCCTGCAAACGCTTGAATTCGGCGTCCCCGTCGGCGGTGGCGCCGAAACGCGACGCCAGCGCCTGCTGCGCGTTCTGCGCCCCGAGATCAATCCAACCCTGAAACGCGCGGTTGGCCATCACCACGCCGCCGGACGGATCGGTGATCAATTGCGGCGTCAGCACGCTATGGAAAGCCTCGCGCAGCAGAAATTCCTCCGCCGCGCCGTTGTGCATGTGCCGCAGCTGCCACCAGATAGCCCCCGCCATTCCCAGCAACGCCAACGCCACCAGCGAACTGACGATCACGCCCGTCGTATCGCCCGCAAAATACGGAGCCAAAACGGCAACCAACCCCAGCCCGGTCATCACGCCAAGGCTGCTCAACATCCGCCGCACCCACGACATCTGGCGATCAGCCGCCGTAATCGGCGACACCGGCGCAACGGGCTTCTTGAGTGTAGGCACTTCGGGCATAAGACGAAATCCTGCGCTTAGTTAATAGGCTAGAGTACACCTCGGACGGCACTATCCACGAATCGCGCCTCGCCAAGCGAAACGCAACCACCAACTCATGCAACATGAAAGGTATTCAACAGGTTAACGGCACTTCCGCTACCTTAAAAACCACAAAAACGAAGTCAAAAGCGACTAATTAAGCCTTGATCGGATCAATAGTGTCATGCAAGAAACCAAAGATAAATACAGCGTCGATTTTGGAAAGATCATGAGCGATAAAGAGTATGCCCCCATTAAGGCTTTACTGTTCGACCTTGGCGATGTCCTTATCGAAGTGGACACAGCCCGCACCTTCGCACTCTGGGCACGCCATTCGGGCGTTCGGGCAGCGGTTCTCAAAGAACGGTACACGTTCGATGAGCCCTATTATCAACACGAGCGCGGCGAGATTTCGGCACCGGAATATTTCCGTCAATTGCGCTTGTCTCTCAGAATCAACATTACGGATGATCAATTTGCTGAAGGGTTTAACGCTATGCTGGGGCAGGAAAAGCCCGCCGTAGCCCAGCTCCTGATAATTGCCGCTCAACACATGCCGCTTTACCTATTCAGCAACACCAACCGCATGCACTACGCCATTTGGAGCACTAAGTATGCCGACATCCTAAGTCATTTTACCGGGATTTTTACATCTCCAGAACTTGGCCTACGCAAACCAGACCCACAGGCATTTACTGCCGTCGCAGCAAGGATAGACCTGCCACCCGACCAGATTCTCTTTTTCGACGACCTCATTGATAACGTCGAAGGTGCCCGGAGCATCGGCATGCCCAGCATTCACATCACCCCCAACTACGGAGTCCATTTGGCGCTGCAATCCTGCCTGCCCTCTATATTCGGAAACGCTGTTCGAAACGTGGCTTCTCCAGATGTTTTCCTGTTTTACAGCCCAAGACTGCATTGCGATAGTCCCACCTATGTGCGCACCTTTGGCGATTCCGCACCAAGCACCGAAGCAGTCTGCAGCGGCCCACCCCCACGCGAAGCCTTGGCAAACATATGGTGGAGAGGCACGGCGGAGGAAACGCTCCGACAAGTCAAAAGGCAGTTCCCCGATGCCGTCTTGAAAGGCCCCCTGACCGCCGACGGAAAACTCCAACTTCCCCCGCTAAGCGGGCTGGATGCCATCTTGCACAGAACCCTGAATGACTTGGCGACCGAGCTTGGCCCCCACGGCGATTTATCGGAGTGTACGCTCAACACGCCGCCCATCCCGCCACGAGGCGGCCCGCTCCCAGCCTTCAGCAAAAACGGCCCCATCCCGCGCGTGACTCTGGTCAGCCTAGCCCCGTCGCAGCCAGAGGCAAGAAGCCCTACAGCCCCCGAACCAGAACGCCCGAAGCCAGAACAGAAAACCCAACCTACACTGACAATCATAAGGGGCAGAGGACCGAGGCCATTTTAAGCCTGCCCCAACCTACGCGTCGCGTTTATTCCCAATACGTCGCACCCAGCCGTGGGTGTCGGTTGTGCGGCCATATTGCAGGTCGGTGATGTCCTTGAAAAACTGCTCGGCCAACGGAAACGCACGGCCTGAGCCGATGGTATAATCGCGGTCGCGCCAACCCAGCGTCGAAACCGGCGACACCACCGCCGCCGTGCCGGAGCCAAAGCATTCCTTGAGCGAGCCGTTTTCAATAGAGCGGATCACTTCTTCGATGCTGAGGTCGCGTTCATCGACCGCCAACCCCTTTTCCCGCGCCAACGTCAGGATGGAATCGCGCGTGATGCCGGGCAGGATCGAACCGTTGAGCCTTGGCGTGACCAATCTGTCGTTGATGTGGAAGAAGACATTCATCATGCCGACTTCCTCGACCATCTTCTTGGTGGCGCTGTCGAGCCACAGCACTTGCGAATAGCCCTTGCTATGAGCCATCTCGGCAGCCAGAAGGCTGGCCGCGTAATTGCCGATAACCTTGCACGCCCCCGTGCCGCCCAAAGCCGCGCGCGCATAGTCTTCGGTCACCAGAATCTTCGTCGGCCCAAAGCCTTCGCGGTAATAAGCGCCGACAGGACAAAGCAAGACGTTGAACAGATATTCGCTCGCGGCCTTGACACCGATATAATTGTCCACGCCCATGATAAAGGGGCGAATATACAACGCCGTGCCGACCGTTTCCGGCATCCAATCCTTATCGAGCATCACCAACGTTTGGATAGCCTTCAGCACGAAATCAGGATCGAGCGGCGGAATGCACAACCGCTGGGCGGAAACATTCAGGCGACGAATATGGCTTTCGGGACGGTACAAATAGAGGTCTTTGTCCGCGCCGCAAAAAGCCTTCATGCCCTCGAAAACGCCTTGCCCGTAATGAAGGATCGTCGATGCCGGATCAAGCGCGAGCGCCGCATAGGGCCGGATGGCCGCGTCATGCCATCCCTTTCCCGCCGCGTACTTCATGCTGAAGACATGGTCGGTGAAAATTTTTCCAAAGGGGAGATCGGAGTCGCTGGCAGGCCGGGCACGGCGTTCGCCGGGCTGGGCCAAAGTCACGGCTATATCAGGCACGATCCCTCCGCAGCAAAAAATCGTTTATTTATGACGGAACGTAATGCGCCCCTTGGTCAGATCATAAGGGGTCATCTCGACGTTGACCTTATCGCCCACGAGGACGCGAATGCGGTTTTTGCGCATCTTGCCCGACGTGTGGGTCAAAACCTCGTGCCCGTTGTCGAGCTTGACGCGGAACATGGCGTTCGGCAAAAGCTCGGTGACGGTACCTTCGAATTCAAGCAGGTCTTCTTTGGCCATAAAGGTCCCTATCTCTGTGTTGCAGCGGGGAAAAATGGCTCTTTCCCGCCCAAACGTCAAGTCGCATGACACGGCTGGTGCTGGGTAGGCCAAGGTTCGCCGAAATCCTCCAGCTGAAGCCGCCAATCGGCCAGCTTGAGCTTTAACCGCACACCCCCGGCAAAAACGAGGTGCAAACAGCCGTTTTCCAGCACCAACGTCAGCAAATCGAGCATCCGGGCATGGTCGGATTGCTCAAACCCCTGCCGCTGCACTGCCTCGACACCGCGCACATCCAACGCGCAGCAGACGCGCTCGAAACACGCCTCGCCCGGCGACGCATCCCAGCGGAAGCGATGCACGACCATGACAAAATTCTTCGCCGCCGCGTCATACATCATGTCGCAAACGGGCGCGATAGCGTCCTGCAACACGGTGGCGACCACCTGCACGTCCTCAGCGTCTTGGGCGCGAAGCTTGAGAGGCTGCGTATCCATGCCCTCAGCCCCGAATGCGCTCAATCTCCGCCCCACAGGCGCGAAGTTTTTCTTCCAGCCGTTCGTACCCGCGATCCAGATGATAGATGCGGCTGAGCGTCGTTTCGCCCTCGGCGGCAAGCCCCGCCAGCACCAACGATCCCGAAGCCCGCAGATCCGTAGCCATGACCGGAGCGCCCTTCAGCTTCGGCACGCCGCGCACCATCGCCGACGAGCCATGCACAGTTATGTCGGCCCCCATACGCGCCAGTTCCGGCACATGCATAAAGCGGTTCTCAAAGATCGTCTCGGTGATCATCGAAGCGCCCTCGGCGACGCACATCAGCGTCATCATCTGAGCCTGCAAATCGGTGGGAAAACCGGGGAACGGCTCGGTCGTCACATCAACACCGCGCAAAACGCCGGAGCGGCAAACACGCAGACCCTGCCCGGTCTTCTCGACCGCAACCCCCGCGCGGGCCAGCACATCGCAGGCGCTTTGAATATGTTCCTGCCGCGCGCCGATCAACTCCACATCGCCGTCCGTCATGGCAACGGCCATCACGAACGTCCCGGCCTCAATGCGGTCGGGAATAATGGTGTGGCTCGCGCCATGCAGACGATCCTTGCCGACGATCCGCAACCGGTCGGTGCCGATGCCGTCAATCTCCGCGCCCATGGCGACCAGACAATGCGCCAGATCGGCTACTTCCGGTTCACGCGCCGCGTTGACGATGAGAGTCTCACCTTTCGCCAACGTGGCCGCCATCATCGCGTTCTCGGTGCCCGTCACCGTCACGATGGGGAACACAATCTCGGCCCCGCGCAAACCCTTGGGCGCGGACGCGTTGATATAGCCGTCATCAAGCGTGATTTCAGCGCCCATGCGCTCCAAGGCCGCGATATGCAAATCGACCGGCCGTGTGCCGATCGCGCAGCCGCCGGGGAGCGAAACCTTGGCGGCATGGCAACGGGCGACGAGCGGCCCCAACACCATGATGCTGGCCCGCATCTTACGCACCAGTTCATAGGGTGCTGTCACATTGGTGATCGTGGCGGCCCGAAGCTCCATGGTATGACCGGGAGTCGCATTGCTGCCGTTCAGCCCGATGCTCACGCCATGCTGGCCCAACAGATTGGCCATCGTCGCGATGTCAGCCAGTTGAGGCACATTCGAGAGCGCCAGAACTTCGTCGGTCAGCAAGCTGGCCGCCATCAGCTTCAACGCGGCGTTCTTCGCCCCGCTGATCGGAATTTTGCCCCGCAGCGGCCTGCCGCCCTTGATGCGAATTTTGTCCATGATTGCCTGTTTCGTTTGTCGTTTCTAAAACTTGAACGGATTAAAGTCTGTGTGCCGATCATAATGATCTTCATGCTCTATGCGCTTGAGATAACGAACGAACGGGAGCGTCGCAGGCAGCGCAGCAATTTCCCATAAAATCTTTAATCCCCAGCTGGACAAAATGATCGACACCAAAGTCGCGTTCGGCAAAACGCCGTAGAAGGCCATAGGGAAAAAGATTATGGAGTCCACAAACTCGCCCACCACCGTCGACGCCACAAAACGAAGGCTGATAAGCTTCCCCTCCATCTTGACCTTAAACTTGGCCAAAGCGAAAGAATTGCAGAACTCGCCAACAAAATAGGCCGTCATGGAAGCTGTAACAATCCGCGGCAAATTGCCCAAAACCGTCTGGAATGCCGCTTGATCCTTCCAAAAGTCGGCCCCCGGCAAAGCCAGAACGCCCTCATAGCAAAAGATCATAAGAATAAGGGATGCGAAACCTGTCCAGATAACCTTACGCGAAACCCTATAGCCATAAACCTCTGTCAGAATGTCATTGAACAGATAGCTCAACGGAAAAATGATAATCGCTGCCGACAAAGTCATGGGACCGACAGAGAGTAATTTGCTCGCCGTTGTCTCAGCGATAATGAGTGTCGCCACAAACAATCCCGTGATCGCGGGAAGCAGGCGATAGCTCTTTGCTGTCTGTTCCATGATCACATCCTCGGCAAGGTCACGCCGGTTTGGCCCATATATTTTCCGCCCTTGTCCGCATAGGAAATTTCGCAGGGGCTGTCGCCCTTCAGGAACAAGAACTGGCACACGCCTTCGTGGGCATAGACACGCGCTGGCAGGGGCGTTGTGTTGGAGATTTCCAGCGTCACATGCCCTTCCCATTCCGGCTCCAACGGAGTCACGTTCACGATCAGCCCGCACCGCGCATAGGTCGATTTGCCGAGGCAGATCACAAGCACGTCACGCGGAATCTTAAAATATTCCTTCGTATGCGACAGGACAAAGGAGTTGGGCGGAATGACGCACACATCCGTCTTGCGGCTGACGAAACTGCTTTCCGAAAAAGCCTTGGGATCGACGATGGCGTTGTCGATGTTGGTGAAAATCTTGAACTCGTCGGCCAGCCGCGCGTCATAGCCATAGGACGACAGGCCATAGGAGATAACCCCCTCGCGCTGCTGCTTTTCCTCAAAAGGCTGGATCATCCCGTGTTGCAGGGCTTGGTGGCGGATCCAGTGGTCGGGCAAAACGGACATAAATATCTTCCCTCTCTCGCGTTTGCCGTCCCTGCCCTTATCGGAGAAGGCGACGGCGATAGTGAATTACGACTCTTTCTTCGGACTCCCATCCTGCCGCAACTGTTGCTGCTGCTTTCGCTTCCGCAAATTCTCGCGCAAAGCCTCGGCCACGCGCGTCTCGCGCGACGACGACGAAGGGGGCTTTTGCGGGGACTTGTTTTGCGTCATGGTCTTGGGAATCTCTGAACTCTCTCCACACCTATGATTTAAGCCATGAACCCCGATCCGGCAATAACCATAAAGCCCTACCGGTCTATCCCCATCGTCGAATGCGGGGAAGCGCTGGTTTTGATCCCAGAGGGCCGATTTGTCCTCACGCAGCCCCACCCCTATATGGCCTTAGGAGCGCCCTATGGCGCGGTCTCGCCATGGATGCTGCGGCAAAGCGTTTTGGCCGCTTTAGAACGTGCCCAAGACCGGCTGGAAGCCCAACGCCCCGGTTGGAAAATCAAGCTGTTTGACGCTTACCGCCCCAACGCGGTGCAAGCCTTTATGGTCAGGCGCGAATTCATGCTTCTCTCCGGCGGCAGACCGCCCGAAGCCGTACCCCAGCCAGAGCGGGACGACCTCTACATCAAAGCCCTGCGCGTCTGGGCCATCCCCAGCGAAGACCCGGCAACGCCCCCGCTTCACAGCACAGGCGGCGCGCTGGATTGCACCTTATGCGACGCGACAGACGAGGAAATCGCCATGGGCTCACCGATCGACGAAAACTCCGACCGTTCCAACCCGGATTACTTCGCCGACGCGACGGATGCCGCCAGCCGCGCCGCCCACGCCAACCGCGTCTTTTTAAACAGCCTCATGCGCGCCGAAGGCTTCCACCGTTTGCACAGCGAATGGTGGCACTTCTCGCAGGGCGATCAGTATTGGGCCTGGGCCGAACGCAAAGAAAGCGGCCACACCGACACTTGCGCCATTTACGGCGCCGCCCAACCGCCTATAACGTGACGAGGCGCTAGTGTCTATCACGTAACTTGTCGTTTGTTCACAACGAGTTATTAAGAGAATGGTCATCCCCGCGAAGGCGGGGATGACTGTTTTATACCGGTTTTCTTTGCTTTTTAAGTTTCCAGACAGACACTTAAACCGAGCCGCGCGTGGTGTTCTGGATGCGGTCGATGAAGCTGTCGAGGCTAGAGCGCAGAACTTCCGATTGCTGAGTCAGTTCCTGTGTCGCCGTGTCCATGTTCTGCGCGGCCTGATTGGCATCGACGGCAACACCCTCCAACCTGCCCACGCCCTCAACCACGACGCGCGTGCTTTCCGAAGCCGTCTGAATGCTGCGGCTGATTTCGCCGGTCGCAGCGGATTGTTCTTCAATCGCCGCCGAAATGGCGGTGGAAATCTGCATGACTTCCTGAACCGTCTCGGCGATCTCGTTGATAGACCCCACCGCCTCGCGCGTCGCGCCCTGAATTTCGCCGATCTGCGACGTGATGTCCTCGGTCGCCTTGGCGGTCTGGTTGGCAAGATTCTTGACCTCGCCCGCCACGACGGCAAAGCCCTTGCCCATTTCGCCCGCGCGTGCCGCCTCAATGGTGGCGTTCAGCGCCAACAAATTGGTCTGGGTCGCAATATTGTTGATCAGAGTCACGACATCGCCGATTTTCGTCGCGGTTTCCGACAAATGCGTGACCTGAGCCTTGGTATGTTCCGCCCGTTCAAACGCCTTGCGCGCGACGGAAGCCGCCGTGGAAACGTTGCCGGAAATCTCGCCGATCGAAGCGGTCAACTCGACCGCCGCCGAAGCGACCGTGCCGATGTTCGAAGCTGCGATCACCGACTGGTTGTTCACCGTCAACACCTGATCACCGGTCTGCTTGGCGCTGTCGACAACGGTCACGGTGGACTTCTTCAAGACTCCCGCCGCCGCCGTCAAACGACCGACGACAACGCCGACGGCCTGCTCCAACTCGCCCGACAGAGCCTTAAGCGTCTTCGCTTCATGCGCGCGCAACGTCGCCTGCTGCTGCATCGCCTGTTGCTCGGACTTCGCAATGGTCTTGGTGCGGAAACGATCCAAAGCATGAGCGATCTGCGACATTTCGTCATGCCGATCCAGAAACGGAATTTCGACGTTGAGGCCGCCCTCAGCGATCTGATCAATGCCGTCAACCAGCTTGTGAATCGCCAGCAACACCGTGCGGGCGAGATAGCGCGAGAACAGCCACGCCGCCAACACAACAAGGAAAGTGACACCGAGGCTAATGTTCAGCTTGTTGGAAAACCCGGCAACCCGCACAGTCAAAAGATGATTCAGCGCGTCGCTGCCTGCAGCAAAAAGCTTCCCCGCCTTGTCATGCACCGTCGCATGAACGGATTCGAGTTCCTTCAGATCGGCCTTACCCGGCTCACCTTCCGAAAACTGAGCCCCCAGTTGATTGACGATCTTCACATACGCGTCCGCCGCTTCCACAAGCTCCGCAGTGGCCGGATCCAGCTTCGGCTTGAGCGTTCCATCGGGATTTCCGCCCTCGGCCGATTGCACATCGCCCGTCACGCCGCCATAGGCGGCGGCAAACTGCCCCGCATGGATCAAAAAGCTGGCCTTTTCTTGGGTCGTCAATTGCGATTTGTCATGATACGCGCGCACCATACGCACCAAGGTCGCCGCCTGATCGATGAATTCCGGCAACTTCACCGTCAGAAGATCCTGCGTGTAATAGCTGTCCAGATCGGGATCAAGCGTCAGGTTGGATCCGTCCGCCACCTTGCCGACCGTCGTGCGTGCCAAGGCAATAGCGTCCACAAACGCTTCCTCCGTCCCACCCGAAGCCGGAAGCCCGTCATAGGCCTTTTGCAGCGCCGCCGAAGCTTCGCCGGACTTCATCGCGGCATCGTACTTCGCCTTGTCGTCCGCCAAATTCTTCGCGCCCTTGACCGCTTCCGGTGCCATCACATGCGACGGCGCGACCGAGCCGCTCACCAACCCATGCAGCAACGACCAAGCCGATGATGTCAAATAACTGTTGCCGTCCATCTCCTGCGTCGCGAAATCAATGTCCTTGTTGCTTTGGGCGACCAAAAGCCAGCCCAACAGCACAATCGGCACCAGAAACAGCATCGACAGAATATCGAGCTTACGGGCAATCGAAAGGTCGCTGATACGCATACTCACGGAAAATCCTATCCGCCCGCTATAGGGGCAAGTCCAATTCAGCCGATCTTCCCAGCCATGGGGAACACCTCGACACACACAGTACGCAGATATGCAACCATTTTGGTTAATTCAAAGTTAAGCCGCGACAACACCTGCCGCCGACGACACCGAAAAAAACATGCAAGAACAGCGAACTAGTCGCCACGCAACGGCTCGGCATGCGCGATGACCCGCCAGACATGGGGAAAAGATTGACGCAATTGGCGCTCCAACTCGTCCACCAAATTATGCACGGCGGCAACGGATTGATCCGCCGCAGCGCGGCAGTGAAAGATCACGATCAACCCCTCGGCGGTCTTGCGCGCCCGGATGTTGTGAAGTTCGCGCAGCGACTCGGTTGCCTTCACGAGTTGGGTTAACCGCACCGTGATCGTCTCCAATTCCGAGGCAGGTACATCGGCCCCCTCCGCTCCGGCGGATTGAAGTGGCTCGATGTGCGTTTCGACCTCGATGTCGCCGCCGAACTCGCTGCGAATATCGGCCTCCAGATGCGACGCAACATCATGCGCCTCGCGGATCGAGCGATGGCCGTCAATCTCAAGATCGAATCCGACCGACAACCGTCCCTGCAAACGATGCACCGTAATATGGTGAACCGCCGCGCCATGATTGGCGGCAATGATCATGACGCGCTGATGCACGGTCTCGCTGTCGAGCGCCAAGGGCTGCGTCGTGATCGTGACCTCGGCCTCCGGCATTTCGGCGCGGACAGCCTCCTCGACGGCGCGGCAAATGACGGCGACGCGCTCTTGCGACAAACTCCGCCCGACCGCGATTTCGGTATCGATGAAGAGAACACTGCCCGCAGGACGAACGCGCAACCGACTCACCCCCGCCACGCCATCCACCGCCCCGATCAACGCGGCCGCGCGTTCCGCAGCGCCATGGGGCGCGGCATCAACCAACGTGTCGATGGTGCGTTTTCCCAGCGACCACCCCGCATGGCAAACGAACAACGACACCCCAATCGCGGCAATGGAGTCGGCCATAGGCCACCCCAGAGACACAAACCCCAACCCCACCAGCACCACCGTCGAGCTGAGAACATCCGAACTGAAATGCAGAGCATCCGCCTCCAGCGCCTGACTCCGCGTCTTCTTGGCAACGCGGTTCAGAATGCGGGCGCGCGAAATATCAATGGCGATGGACACAAGGATAACGCCAATCGACCAGCCATTAACCTCCACCTCCGCCTGACCGGTCACGAGCCGATGAACGGCCTCGTACACAATCCAGATACTGGTCACGAACAGCAGCCCCGTTTCCGCCAGCGCCGAAACGCTCTCGATCTTTCCGTGGCCATAGGGATGCCGGTCGTCGGCGGGTTTGTCGCTGACGCGCACCGCCATAAAGGTCAGAACCGTCGCGCCGAAATCCAGCAAGCTGTGCAAACCTTCGGAAATCAGCCCAAGGCTTCCCGTGGCAAAGCCGACCGCGAATTTACCCACGGTCATCAAAGCGCTCGCGAACATCGAACTCAGCGCCACAGCCTGCTTTTCGTTGACAGCCATTCTCTTCCTCCACGAATCCGGCCCAACACGCCGTGCGCGCCCGTGATACACCAGCGGCGGCGGAAGAACAACATGATGGGGCCGCAAATTGGTATGGAACGTGCGACCCGTTTCGCGTAGTCTCCGCCATCACCTTACACCGCGTTTCGATTTTTTAGGGAGACACAGCCCATGTCCAAATGGTTTTCGCTCAAATGGCATTTGACGTTCCGCGTTATTCCCTTCGTCGTCCTCATCGTCCTCCTAAAGGCCGTGGCGCGTTACTATGATCTCGAAGTCCTGTCGCTCAGCCCCCTCGTCGGCGCGGTCGTTTCAGCCAACATCTTCCTCGTCGGCTTCCTGATCTCCGCCGTCCTCGGCGACTATAAAGAGAGCGAACGGCTCCCCGGCGAACTGGCCTGCAGCCTGCAAGTCCTGCTCGACGAAAGCGCCATCGTCCGCATGAACACCGAAAGCCCCGTGGCGACAAGCCTGACCCAGCACGTCGGCACGATCGTCAGTTCGATTCTGAATTGGTTCCACAAGGAGGAACGCACGGAAGACCTCCTCGACAAAGTCACAGCCCTCAACACCCATTTTCTGGCGTTCGAACCGCTGACCCAAGCCAACTTCATCGTGCGCATGAAGCAGGAGCAAAACAACCTCCGCCGCATGATTACCCGCATCCACGGAGTCCGCGAAACGCAGTTCAATCCGGCGGGCTACGCCATCGCCGAAATCATCTCGGTAGCCCTCTGCGGCGGGCTGATCTTCACAAAGCTGTCCACGGTGTTCGAAAGCGTCTTCTTCGTAGGCTTCGTGTCCTTCGTCATGATCTACATGGTCTTCCTGATCAAGAACCTCGACAACCCGTTCAGCCATTTCGAAGACAAAATCGTGATCGAAAACGTCTCGCTCAAGCCGCTCCACGATCTGCAGCGCCGGTTGAGCCGTTTGGGCTGATCCGTTACGGCGGAGCAGCCCCGCCGATGGACGACGGACACTGCAAGCGCTCGTTCCGCCCCGTCGTGGCATAAAGCGTCATCTGTCCGCCCGGCGTATAGGCGGCATGGTCGGCAGCGGGATCGGTGAAGTTTTCGCCGTACAAAAACAGCCCGCCGGAAAATCCGGCATAGGTCAGCCTAACCCCCGACGGCCCGCACCGAATCGCCACGGGCGGATCGGCAATGGCGGGCGCGATGGACAGAGTTGCAGGACACCGCAACCGCGCATTGCGCCCCGCCGTCGCCGCACGCGCCATCGTGCCACTCGAAGTATATGCTGCATGATCGGTCTGCCGTTCCGCGCTGCGATAGAGGAACAGGCCGTCGCGGATCCCGGCATAATCGAGCGCAACGTCCTTAGCCCCGCATCGCACCGATGCCGGAGAACTGATGCCAAAGCCCGCATTCCCCGCCAAAGACACCGCCGCGCAAACAGGAACAGACCCCGCCATACCGGAAAGATACTGGCCACGAGGACAAGCGACCGGTTTCGCTCCCTCGCCGATTGTGCCCGACACGCACAAGGGATGCCCCGCTGCAACCCCCACCATCACCGTACCATCAGGGCAATCGGGAACGCAGCCCTGAGCCGCGCAAACGCCCGCCGCATCGTCGCCGACCGTCGACCAAGCCTCCGCCGCCGCAGGAAAGACCGCCAGCGCACACAGCGCGGCGAAACACAGTGTTTTCGAAATCATGCGTACCACGAAAGCCCCCCGCGACATCCGTCCCACCCTATCAGAAAAACACGCCACTGCCCGGCAATCCTTTCCCGGCATTTTTTGCCTGAGGATAACTAACTGTGGGTATCTTTAATCTTTTGTACACTAAATCTTGCGCAACGGATGATTCGGTGCCAATGCTTAGACCTTAGGTTCATGAGGGTAAAAACATGCGCGCTGTGAACGAGAAATTTGTCGATATGGGTGTGCCCCGCCGCGTGTGGGCCATCGCCGCCATCCACGGCGAAAAGGAGCGGCTGATCGCCCTGCACGACCATCTGGCGACGCGCTTTGCGGCGCGCGACCGGCTCGTCTATCTCGGCAATTACATCGGCACCGGCTCGCGCGACAACGCCGCTGTTTTTGATGAGCTGCTGTCCTTCCGCGCGGCTTTGCTAGCCAAGCCGGGGATGGAGCCCTGCGACATCGTCCACCTGCGCGGCCCGGCCGAAGAAGCTTGGCAACGCCTGCTCCGGCTGCAATTCGCCCCCGTCCCCTCGCAAGCCTTAGAAAAGCTCTTGGCTGCAGGTGTGGAAGCCTACCTGCGCCTCTACGGCATCAGCCTAAACGATACGCGGGCCATCGCCCGCGCGGGCAGCGTCGCCATCACGCGCTGGACGAACCAGCTGCGCGCCGCGCAGCGCGAAGTCCCCGGCCACGAAGCCATGATGTGCGCCACACGCCGCGCCGCCGTCACGCAACCGACCGAAAAAGGCGGACAACGGCTGTTGTTCGTCCCGGCCGGATTCGACGCGACCCGTTCGCTGGAAGATCAGGGCGAGCATTTGTGGTACAGCACGGCCTCCTTCCCCGTCGCAGGACGCGGCGCAGCGGCCTACGCCCGGGTCGTGCGCGGTTTTGATGTCGCGCGCGGCGGGATCGACACCGAAGGCCCCGCCGTCACGCTCGACGGCGGTTGCGGACGCGGCGGCCCGCTGGTGTGCGGCTGCTTCAACACATCCGGAAAACTCATGGAAATCATAGCGGTAGGCGGCCACGGAGCCATCGAAAACCTGCCCCTCGAAAGCCGCAAACCCCTCCTGCCCAACGTCGAACCGCGCCTTGTCCCGGCCGCCGCCACGCCGCGCTGGACGGGTCAATTCGCCGCCTCGGCCTGAATCCCTTTATTCTCTGCTAAGCTTTTGATTGTATGATGCCGCCGGGTGCGGCCTTGATTCGTTGCGCCAAGCCATTCATTGAACCGACTGACACACGTTATGCCGCCACGTCCTCTTATCCGCTCGTCACGCGTCCGCCCCCCCTCTTCGCGGTGGGTGCCGGAGGCTGTGCGCGCCTCGCTGCTTCACTTGGTGACCCTGCTGCGCGGCGGGCTGGTGATGGCCTGCGCCCTCGTCTTGACCTTCGTCCTGTTAAGCTACAACCCAAACGACCCCTCGTGGAACACGGCCACCGCGACCGGAGCCGTCATACACAACTGGTTCGGCGTCACGGGCAGCCACACCGCCGACGTGATCTGGCAGTTTTTCGGCGGTGCCGGATTCCTCCTCCCCCTCGTACTGACCGCATGGGGCTGGCGGATCGCGACAGGCGGCAGGCTTGAGTTCTTGCCATGGCGGCTTCTGGCCGGATTTCTCGCCGTCCTCAGCTTTGGCATCGGCCTGTCGGTCATGCATCCCGCCGGAGCCTGGGGCGGAGCGCTCGGTAAAATATCCGGCGACTGGCTGATCCACTGGATTCCGTGGGGACGTTACGTCATCGCCGCCGTGACGCTTCTGGTCACGCTAAGCGCCATCTACATGGCCTGCGCCTTGTCCCTTTTCGAATGGCACGCGCTCCTGCGGACTGTGCGAGCGGCGCTGCGCCTGATTGTCGAACACGCGTTGGCGGCCGTCGGCAAACTCTGGCACCGCCTCCGCCGCGACCGAACAGACGACGACCTCCCCCTCGACGAGGCGGAGCCGGAAGCGAACGCCGTCGTTGTGCAACGAACGCTGGACGACGACGCACAGGAAACCGCCCCGGCCAAGATCGCGCCGGAAAAAACGTCCGCCAAAAAGGCCAAGGGCCAGTTGGTGCAGCGCCCCGCCGCCACCGCGCGTCAACCCCGCCTGCCCCTGCAGTTGGAAGGAGCGCACATGACTCCGCCGTTGGAGTTGCTGCAATGGCCGGACACGGCACGTCAAACCCCGGCAGACATCTCCGAAGATGCCCTGCTAAAGAACGCCAAGCTTCTGGAATCCGTGCTGGGAGACTTTGGCGTGCGCGGCACGATCACAAGAGTCAGCCCCGGCCCCGTCGTCACGCTTTATGAACTGGAACCCGCCGCAGGGGTCCGCTCTTCGCGTGTCATATCGCTCGCCGACGACATCGCCCGCAACATGAGCGCGGCGTCAGTGCGCGTCGCCGTCGTGCCGGGCCGCACCGTCATCGGCATCGAAATGCCGAACAAGCGCCGCGAAACCGTCTATCTGCGCGAATTGCTCAGCAGCGATGCCTACACCGACCACGCCGGATCCTTGCCGCTGGTGCTGGGCAAAGACATTTCCGGAACGCCGGTCATCGCCGACCTCGCCCGCATGCCGCACTTGCTGGTTGCGGGCACGACCGGCTCCGGCAAATCGGTGGCAATCAACACCATGATCCTGTCGCTGCTCTATCGCCTGCCGCCGCAAAAGTGCCGCTTCATCATGATCGACCCCAAGATGCTGGAGTTGTCGGTCTATGAAGGCATCCCGCATCTGCTGGCCCCCGTGGTCACCGAGCCGAAAAAGGCGATCATGGCCCTCAAATGGACCGTGCGCGAGATGGAGGAACGTTACCGCGCCATGTCAAAGCTCGGCGTGCGCAACATCGAAGGCTACAACATCCGCCTGCGCGAAGCCGCCAAGAACGGCGAGAATCTGATGCGCACGGTGCAAACCGGCTTTGACCGCGACACCGGCAAGCCGATCTACGAAGAACAACCGCTCGACCTCACGCCCCTGCCCTTCATCGTCGTGATCGTGGACGAGATGGCCGACCTGATGATCGTCGCGGGCAAGGACATCGAAGGCGCGATGCAACGTCTGGCGCAGATGGCGCGCGCGGCAGGCATCCATATCATCATGGCGACGCAGCGTCCCTCGGTCGATGTCATCACCGGCACGATCAAAGCCAACTTCCCCACCCGCATCAGCTTTCAAGTCACGTCCAAAATCGACAGCCGCACCATTCTCAACGAACAGGGCGCGGAACAACTGCTGGGCCAAGGCGACATGCTCTACACAGCGGGCGGAAGCCGCGTCACGCGCGTCCACGGCCCCTTTGTGCGCGACGACGAAGTCGAACACATCGTCAAATTCCTCAAAAAGCAAGGCGCGCCCGAATACCTAAGCGAAGTGACCGAGGAAACCGAGAACGGCGACTCCGGCGGCGACGGCGGCGGAAGCTTTTTTGGCGGTGGAGGCGGCGAAAGCAACGACCTTTACGACAAAGCCGTGGACGTCGTCTTGCGCGAGCGCAAAGCCTCCATCAGTTTTGTCCAACGCCACCTGTCCATCGGCTACAACCGCGCCGCCACGCTGATCGAACGCATGGAACGCGAAGGAATCATCAGCTCCGCCAACCACGTCGGCAAACGCGACGTCCTAGGCCGCCGCCCGGATGAAGATTGATACGAGGTTATAGCCGCACTAGCTTTTCGTCGGCAACAACGCGACCTTCCGCCCTCTGATGGCCAGCGCCAATTCGCCATTTTTCAACGCGAGCGCCGCGTTGCCGAACAGCTCGCGACGCCAGCCGCGCACGGCGGGAACGTCGGGCTTGTCTTCGGCGGCGAGGGTTTCAAGATCGTCGGTGGTGGCGATCAGCTTGGCCGCCACGCCATGTTCGTCGCTGACCTGCCGCAACAACACCTTGAGCAAGTCAAAGATCGCGCCCGCCCCGTTCGGCAAGGAGCGGCGCGGTTCGCCCTGCGGATAAGCGCTCGCGGGCATCTTTGTGACGCGCGCCACGGCGGCGAGAATTTCCGTACCCTGACGGCTTTCCGCAAAGCCCGCATGCAGCCCGCGCGTCCGCGCTAGCTCCAACGCTGATGACGGCGCATGATTTGCGATTTCCAGCAGAGCTTCGTCCTTCAAAACCCGTCCGCGCGGCACATTCAGCCGTTGCGCTTCCAATTCCCGCCACGCCGCCAATTCGCGTAACACCGCGCGAAGGCGCGGTTTGTCCGAGCGCAGCTTGAGGCGCTTCCACACGTCATACGGCTCGACCTGATAGGTGGAAAGGCTGGTCAACACCGCCGTTTCCTCCTGCACCCACTCGCTGCGCCCCGACTTCGCCAGCTTGGCGCAGAGCGATTCATAAACCACGCGCAAATGCGTGACATCGGCCAGAGCGTATTCGATCTGGCGCTCCGTCAAAGGCCGCGCCGACCAGTCGGTAAAGCGGCTGGACTTGTCGATCTTGGCTCCGGCCAACTGTCCCGCCAGCGTCTCATAGCTCGCCGACTCGCCGAAACCGCACACCATCGCCGCCACCTGCGTGTCGAACATCGGCGTAGGCACTTGCCCCGTGGCGTTGACGAAAATCTCGACATCCTGCCGCGCGGCATGAAAAACCTTCATGATGCTGGTGTCGGCCATCAGTGCGTACAGGGGCGCAAGATCAATGCCCTCCGCCAGAGGATCGACCGCCACGGCATCGGTCGGCCCGCCCAACTGGACAAGGCAGAGCTTCGACCAATAGGTGCGCTCGCGCATGAACTCGGTATCAACGGTGACATAGGCCGCGCCGCGCAACGAGGCGCAAAAACGGGCAAGCTCTTCGGTGGTTGTGATCAACATCATGGCTCGGTGATAGGGTATTTCGCCCGCGCCGACAACCAAGGAAACGCGCCCGGCCAGTTCAACACCGCAAAATTGATCACAGAAAGAAGAAACCAAACGGAATCCACAGTTCGTAGTCTGAATGATCGGGGGCAGTTCATGGCGCGACAATCCCGATCTCGCTTTGACCTTGATTTATAAGGCATTTTTAGTTTCTCACCAAAGCAATACCTGCAGTTATAAACACGCTTATCAGAAAAAGCGTTTTCAGAAGTTTTTCCGGCAGATGCAATATGATATGTGCCTTCAAATAACCCGCCAATAAACAACCAACGAACATCGGCAGAAATAATTGCCATACGAGCCATCCCTTAAGCAAAAAAACAATAGCTGTAATCGACTCAGTGATTAGATGTATCAAAGTTTTGGTGGCGATAGCTTCTTTGATAGTTTGTCCAAATAGGAAAACCAAAATCATCAGACTGATCGTTCCAGCCCCCATTCCAGAAAATCCAGCCCAAAAACCAAAAGCAAGACCACTTACCAATGACAACAATTTCCATTGGCGCGGCATTGCAGACTGTGTCCCCCCCCAATCTTTCTTATTGAACAAAATTAAAACGGCCCCCATCAAGGAAACTATGATGATTATCTTTTCAAGAATTGCGGGCGACAAAACAGATAACAACGCGATACCCAAGAACGGGCCAATGATGACTCCCGGGAGCCACCAAATCAGAAGCCCATTTTTAACTTTCTTATGTTTGTTAAAAACGTAATAACTTGTCGCTGATGCTCCAGCCGTCGAAGAAGCATCATGCGAGACAACCAAGTGCGGGGGAACGCCAATAGCAAGTAGGGCGGGTTGAATCAAAAATCCGCCGCCGCCAAAAACGCCCAAAGTTTCTCCGAACAGAGCGGCAAGAAATGCCAAAAATGCCTGTGTGATTGTTATTTCTGGCATCATTTTTACTCTGGAGTTACAACCAAATCTGGATAAGGTGTGAAATTATAGACACCTTGTTACCGAATCTTTTCTGGAAAATCCGAGCCATGTCTTCGCAGAAGGAAGCAAGCTCAGCGGCCCTTGCAGCGCGGAAGGCAGTTTTTCAACGTCTGTTTGCAATTCGCTGCCGCGCCGAAGAGATCGGCAGCCTCATTGCCGCCGATATTGCGACGGGCGGCATCGGTATCGGCGCAACGGACGTAATCGGCATTGCATGTGCGCATGCAAGACTCGCGGTCGCTGTCGAGAGTCGTAGCGGCACCGATTCGGCTTGTGTAGCTATCGGAACGAGGAGCGCCTGAACAGGCGGAGAGAGAGATAATACCGGCGATCAGCAGGAGGGCGGAACGGGGCTTCATGCGTGCAAAACTCGACATTTGTCCCCGTCCTCTCGCCCGCCTCCCCTCCCTCGGCTTGGCCAAGGGAGGCGATTTGATGTTACATCAAACGTTCGCTTTGTTCATTTCAGCTTCGGTCTGCTCGACCTTGGCTTGCGTCGGGCCGCTGTCTTGGCCCTTGGCTTCGGGATCGCGGTCGATCAATTCAATGACGGCCATCGCGGCGGCATCGCCATAGCGCATACCCGCCTTAAGAACGCGTGTGTAACCACCGGTGCGCTTCGCATAGCGCTCGGCGAGGGTGCCGAACAACTTGCTGACCGTGTCGTTGTCGCGCAGGATGGCGAAAGCGCGGCGGCGATTAGCCAAGCCGCCCTTCTTACCAATCGTGATCAGCCGTTCGACAATCGGACGCAAGTCCTTCGCCTTCGGCAACGTGGTGCGGATCTGTTCGTGCTTGACCAAAGCGGCGACCATATTGGCGAACATCGCCTGACGGTGGCTGCTGGTGATGCCGAACTTACGGCCTGAAACGCCATGACGCATGGTGATGGTCTCCCTCTATGGTTTGGCCCTGTGATCTCGCCCTGTGGCGCTCATGCAGGCACCGGTTGTCATCAGCTCTGGCCTGACATCAGCACCAGAGCGGCAGTAAAAAGTGTCTTAGAACGGCTCTTCGAGCTTGCGCGCCAAGTCTTCGATGTTTTCCGGCGGCCAGTTCGGAATCTGCATGCCGAGGTTCAAGCCCATCTGCTGCAAAACTTCCTTGATCTCGTTCAAGCTCTTGCGGCCAAAGTTCGGCGTACGGAGCATTTCGGATTCTGACTTTTGCACCAGATCGCCGATGTAAACGATGTTATCGTTCTTGAGGCAATTGGCCGAACGCACCGACAGTTCCAGCTCATCAACCTTGCGCAACAAGTTGCGGTTGAACGGCAGATCGCCGACGGCGGCTTCCTGAGCCGAATGCTGACGCGGTTCTTCGAAATTAATGAACAGCTGCAATTGATCTTGCAGAATGCGCGCCGCCACGGCAACAGCGTCTTCCGGCGTGATCGAGCCGTCGGTTTCGACCGTCATCGACAGCTTGTCATAGTCGGTCACCTGACCGACGCGGCTGTTCTCGACTTTATAAGCCACTTTACGCACCGGGCTGAACAGCGCGTCGATCGGAATCAGGCCGATGGGCGTGTCTTCCTTGCGCAGCGCGGCGGCGGGGATATAGCCCTTGCCGGTGTCGAGCGTCATTTCCATGCTGAGATGAGCGCCGCGATCCAGATTGCAGATCACCAAATCGGGGTTCATGATCTCGATGTCGCCGGTGGTCTCAATCTGCTTCGCGAGAACCTCGCCGGGGCCTTCCGCGCGCAAACGAACCTTGCGCGGGCCTTCGGCGTGCATGCGCAGCGCCAACGACTTGATGTTCAGGATGATGTCGGTCACATCCTCGCGCACGCCCGCGACCGAGGAAAATTCATGCAAAACGCCTTCGATCTGCACCGATGTCACCGCAGCGCCCTGCAGCGACGACAGCAAAATGCGGCGCAGCGCATTGCCGAGCGTCATGGCAAAGCCGCGTTCCAAAGGTTCAATAACAATCGTCGCGTGGCGTTTCGGGTCGTCGGAAGTATGAATTTGCTTGTTGGCCTGAATAAGTGCCTTCCAATTTTTCTGCAACACGGGTCGACCCCATCAGTTCGAGAACGAGAAAAGCGGCTAAGCCGCGAAAAAACAAATCAAACGCGGCGCTTCTTACGAGGACGGCAACCGTTGTGCGGGATCGGCGTCACATCGCGAATCGATGTGACCATAAAGCCAACCGACTGAAGAGCGCGCAAAGCTGATTCACGGCCCGAACCCGGCCCCTTGACCTCGACTTCGACCGTGCGCACGCCATGCTCCATGGCCTTGCGGCCCGCATCTTCGGCAGCCATCTGCGCGGCGTAGGGCGTGGACTTGCGCGAGCCCTTAAAGCCCATAAGGCCCGAAGACGACCACGCAATCGTGTTGCCCTGCGCGTCGGCGATGGTCACGACCGTGTTGTTAAAGCTGGCGTTCACATGCGCCACGCCGTTCACAATATTCTTGCGTTCACGGCGACGCGTGCGGCCGGCGGGAGCTTTGGAGCTTTTCTGATCAGCAGTCTTGGTGGCAGTCGCCATGATCCGGTCTTCCTATCGTTCCAGGTTATTTCTTGGTGGCAATCTTCTTGCCAGCGATCGGCTTCGCCGGACCCTTGCGAGTACGCGCGTTCGTGTGGGTGCGTTGGCCATGCACAGGCAGGCCCTTGCGATGACGCAGCCCGCGATAGCAGCCCAAATCCATCAGGCGCTTGATGTTCATGGAAACTTCGCGGCGCAGATCGCCCTCGACCTTGTAATTCTTGTCAATGTCCTCGCGGATGCGGAGGAGTTCAGATTCGGTCAGCTGGTTGACCCGCTTTTCGGGGGCCAGACCGGTACGTTCGCAGATTTCCTGCGAATTTGCCGGGCCAATGCCATAAATGTAACGCAACGCAATGTGCAGCGGCTTTCCCGCCGGAATGTTGACGCCTGCAATACGGGCCACGAGGCTCTCCTTCGTTGTTAGCCGCAACGCTCCGGTGCTTGGCGCGACCGTGCTGCGACGTTTGTTTTCGCCACGAACTCACCCCATTTCCCGCCAACACAAAAACCACCCGGCTCCCCGAAAGGGCATCCGCGGCGGTCCAATTGGCTGTCTTGAGGGCCGAAACCCCAAACACAAGACACAAACAGGGGCTCAGCCCCCTGTCTGGAGCCGAGGAGCGCAGTATAGGCAAGCCTCCCCACGAGTCAAGCACTACCGCTGCGCTTTTTTACCCACATTCACGGTGTTATTTCAACAAGATAGCGGCAACCACGCACAAAAACACCTAAACCGCAGCCCGAGCATCCGGCGGAGTCGGCCCGGTAAGGGTGGCAATATCAAGGCAATAAGGGATACGAATATCAAAACTCGCCCCCTTGTAAAGCTCCGATGTCACCCGAATGGTGCCGCCGAGCTTCCGCACCTCCTGCTCCACCACCTCCATGCCGACTCCTCGGCCCGACATGGTGGTTAATTTTTCGCTTGTAGAAAAACCCCACGAAAAAATACGCTGGATCACGGTCTGATCGTCTTCAAGACGCCACGCGCCATCGGGATCGCTCGCCGCCAGCTTGGCGCGAACGCGCGAGGGGTCGATTCCATTTCCGTCGTCGCTGATAACGATGCGCAAAATTTTGCCGTCCCCAGATTCGGCAGAAACAATCTCAGTTTCAACGATCACCTGCCCTGCCGGATCTTTGCCGCGCGCCATGCGCGTAACGGGCGGCTCGATGCCGTGATCCATGATATTTCGCGCAACGTGCGTCAGCGAGAACAGAAATTCCTGCATGGACTGGGTCAAAACGCGCGGGTTGCTGCCGCTGAACTTCACCGGCTTGATCTGCTTGTCCACCACGCTCGTCAGCTCTTGCAAACTGCGCTCGAAAGAATGGAAACAGTCGCGAACAGGCACGGCGGCAATAGCGCTTAGATAATGCTGGATCAACGCCGGTTCAATTCCGCGCTTGTGCATCATCCGCGCAAAGTCGTAGAGCGAGTCTTCGTCGATCTCGCGAACATTGCCGCGCCATTCGTGTTCGCCGCCGAGAAGTTCGCTCACCTCGTCCGTAACCGTCAAAAGGGCGGCGGCGATTCGCGTACGCCCGGCATCCAGCCGCGCACGAAACTCCGCGTCCACTTCGGCTTCGGGCCCACGCAGATCATTTTCCACTTCGTGAAGAATTTGCGCCAACTCGACCAGATTGAAGTGCCGTACGGTCGCCTTCAGCGTATGCAGCTGACGCAGCAACGCCGCGCTGTTCTTGACTCCGACCGTCCGCGTTCCGGCTTCGTTAAGGAAGACCCGCAAATGCGCCAATGTCGCCCGAAACTGGTTACGCTCCTTAAAGATACGGCAAATCATTTCCGCAAAGGCTTGCTGCCTGAGGGCGTTCTGCTGGGCTTCTTGTTCCTCCGTCTGATCCGTCGCGATCAGAACAACGCTAAACAATTCACCGTTCTTGCCGTAAATCGGGCGGTACACAAGCGTGACATGCCGCTTTTGGCTATGCGGAAATTGCTGCGGCAAAAACTTGACGACATCGTCGAATCCCAAGGCATGATCCGGCTGGAAAAGCACGTTGAGCCACTCCAGAAAATCAGCGCGCCCCTCGTCGGGCGTCCCCAAAACATCGGCGATATGCCTGTCGGCCGGAATGGTTTCCAGCAGTTCGAGGCATGCCTGCGAATAAACCTTGCCGCACACGCCCGTGGAGTCGAAAACCAGGAAGCCCTGCCCCAAGCTGTTGACAAGAACTTCCGTCAAACGAGCCTGATCCGCCACATGGCGATGGACGCGAAAGTTCAGGATGTAGAGGCCGCCGATACCGACGAACGCCGCCACAACCATGACGCCCCACGCCATCAGATGGGTCACGGGAGCGTAGCCGAACACCGGTAAAGCCGTCGCGCCCAACAGCATCAGAACAATCGCCGTCATCCCCGCCAGCGAAGTGTGGATGATATCGACGTGCCGTACGGTCTCGGTAAGAACGGCCTCGCTCAGCGCTGACTTCGGAGACGGCGAGATGTCGTCGCTGGAGGAGGCAGTGGACATAGCGGCCCGATTCTGTTGCTTCAATTCAATTTGTTATCGTTCTGGTTGGCATAAAGGGCGACGTGCACCTGAAACAACTGGCCATCCAGATAAAAAGGAATAATCATATAACGGCCCCGGTGAAACTGGCAGACGAAATGCCCCCGCCCGGTCACAACGCTCGGAATGCCGAGCCGCAAGCTATAGCCGCGCCCGTTCAACTCCGTCTTGATTTGGCCGAAAATCATGTTGGTGATTTCGCCAACGGCATCAACGGCCATCTCGTGAGTCACGGAAACCGAGTGGCCGATGATCTGCGGCAAAATGTCACGCACCGTCTCAAACGTCAGGCACAAAGTCAGCGTGCCCTCCAGCTGATTTTGCACCATGCCGATCACGCCGGAGACATCGCCAACGAGAGACACCATGCCTTCGCCGACCTCATAGTCGCCAGGAACGACGCTGACGGCGAACGTGTCGCGCATGGCGGAACAAACCGCCGACGAAATTTCCTTTGAAAGCGTCTCGTCAAGAGCGAGATGCTGCGGTACCTGTGCCATGTACTATCCCCCGCTCTGCAAAACCAAAAAGCAGTACCAAACCATCGGTCAAACGCGCCCGGCCTGCTGACCCGTCTGCCGCTTACGCTTGATCCACTCGTAAATTTCGAACAGCTTCTTGCTCAGATCGCCCGGCGATACCGGCTTGATGATATAGGACGTAGCCCCGGCCTTAATCGCCTTCATGATGTTCTGCTGTTCCGACTCGGCCGTCAACATGACGAAGGCGGTGTCGGTATACTCGCTCTTGGCGCGAAAATAACTCAGCACCTCAAGCCCCGATATGGTCGGCATATTCCAGTCTAGAAAGACAATGTCATAGGGCTGCGTCGCCTCGCGCGCCTTTTGAACAAGGTCAATCGCCTCGTTACCGTCAGCCGCCGTCTGAATGTCGTTAATTTTTGCGTCCTGCAACGTGTTGCGGACAAACTGACGAACCAAAAAATGGTCATCGGCGACGAGAACCTTGAGTTGCGACAGTTGACTCACGTTTTTTCTCCCATCCAGATACTCGCCGAAACCAGTTGCCCGCCCTTCCCGGATAGGAAGTGTGGCGGTTTCGGGCCTAACCCCGCAACCCGAACCGTGGAAGTTGCATACTTCCAGCAGGATCTTTCGCATAAATTTCTTGCCGTATCGTTAAGATGCTCCCGAGCCGCAGCGAGAGCAAGAGAAGACATTTATTCGGCTAGAACAACGACGCAAACAGGCGGTTCAGACAACCAACCCCAAAGCGCCCTCAAGCGCCCGAAACACGTCCGGCATAGGAGCCATGCCGTCGACAGCCTTAAGCACACCACGCGCGGCGTAATAAGGAAGAATGGGCGCGGTCTCGTCGCGATAGGCCTTGAGCCTCGTCTTCATAGCTTCGGCATTGTCGTCGGCGCGGCGGCTGAAATCCGTTCCGGCGCATTGATCACACACGCCGGGCGCGCGTGTCGGTTTAAAACGGTCATGATAGCCCTCACCGCACTTGGCGCAGGTGAAGCGGCCCGCCACGCGCTCCACCAACTTGCCCTCATCAACCTTTAGCTCAACAACGGCATCCAACTTGCTGTTAACATTCAGCAACATCTTGTCGAGAGCCTGAGCCTGAGGAATCGTGCGCGGAAAGCCGTCCAAAATAAAGCCTTTGGCGCAGTCGGGCTGGGCGATTCGCTCCGAAATCAAACGAATCATCAACTCGTCCGGCACCAAGGCGCCGCGATCCATGATCGCCTTAGCTTCCTGTCCCAGCGGTTCGCCCTTGCGAACGGCTGCACGCAGCATGTCGCCGGTGGAAAGTTGGACAAGGCCGTATTTTTCTTCGAGCTGACGCGCCTGAGTCCCCTTACCGGCTCCCGGCGGCCCCAACAGAATGATGTTCATGCGCCTGCCCTCTTCGGAATTACCGCCCGCCACGCAGCTTCGATTTTTTGATGAGTCCCTCGTACTGATGCGCGATCAGATGCGATTGAACCCTTGAGATCGTGTCAATCGTCACGCTCACTACGATCAACAGCGACGTGCCGCCAAGGTAGAAAGGAATCGCGGCGCTTTGCTTCATCAAGATTTCCGGCAGCAAGCAGATAACAACCAGATAGGCCGCCCCAACAACCGTAAGGCGCGACAGCACATAGTCGAAATAATCAGCCGTGTTCTTACCGGGACGAATGCCGGGAACAAAGCCGCCATATTTCTTGAGATTATCCGCCGTTTCAACCGGATTGAACACAACCGCCGTGTAGAAGAACGAAAAGAAGGTAATCAGCGCGGCATACAGCACCATAAACAAAGGCTTGCCATGCCCCAGCGCCGTCACAATATCCGCCAGAATCCCGCCCTTTTGCTGCACATCGGTAAAGCTGGCCATCGTCAACGGAAACAGCAGGAGCGAACTGGCAAAAATCGGCGGAATAACGCCGGACGTGTTCAGCTTGAGCGGAAGATGCGAAGCCTCGCCGCCATAGATCTTGTTGCCGACTTGACGCTTCGGATAGTTGACGAGAATGCGCCGTTGCGCCCGTTCGCAATACACGCAAACCGCGAGAACGACGACGATCAAGGCAACGATGAACAGGATAAACCACGGCGACAAAGCCCCCGTGCGCCCCTGCTCCAACGTCTGAACCATCGCGTGCGGCAAGTTAGCGACAATGCCCGAATAGATGATCAGCGACGTGCCGTTGCCGATGCCGCGCGCCGTAATCTGCTCGCCGAGCCACATCAGAAACACCGTGCCGCCCGTCAAGGTAATCACCGTGATGATTCGAAAGAACGGCCCCGGCGCAACAACCGGAGAATTGCCCCCCGACATCATATTTTCAAGTCCGACCGCCATGCCATAGGATTGGACGATAGCAAACAAAACGGTGAGATAACGCGAATATTGGTTGAGACGAACGCGCCCGGCCTCGCCTTCCTTCTTCATCGCCTCAAAGCTCGGCACGATTGCCGACAAAAGCTGAACGATGATCGAAGCGGTAATATAGGGCATGACGCTCAACGCAAAGATCGTCATACGCTTCAAAGCGCCGCCGGAAAACATGTCGAACATGCCAAGGATGCCGCCGCCATGCTGCTTAAAAAGCTCACCCAATGACACAGGGTCGATGCCCGGCACGGGGATGTAAGTGCCGAGACGGAAAACAATCAAAGCCATCAACGTGAACCAGATGCGGCTTTTCAGTTCCGTCGCCTTGCCAAAGGCGGACATATTGATGCTGGAGGCGAGCGTTTCTGCAGGTGAGGCCATGTTCCGTATCGCTGATAAGGGAAAAGATAACGAATGATATAGGGCCGTTGCCGCGCCAGCACAAGGCCTAGAACGGAATCGCGCAGCAAAAAGCCATCAACCGCCGCGCCACCGCGCCCCGATTGAATCAGCATAGATTTGTGTTTGAGTTTAACGCCCTATCGTCATGCTCGCGAAGGCGAGCATCCCATATTTTGAATCCATTGAGAGCGTCACGGAATCGGCCGAATCACACAACCAATCGCAGGACAAAAAAATTGCCCCGTTCGGGAATGAACGGGGCAATTTGAAATCACCGTAAAACGCGCAAAAAACGCATCAGGCCGCTTCGGTCGTCTCCACGTTCGCCGTGAGGGTCACCTTGCCGCCCGCCTTTTCAATCGCGGCGATGGCCGAGGCCGAAGCTCCGGCCACGGTCAAAGCAACCTTGACCTTGATCTCGCCCTTGCCGAGCAAGCGCACGCCGTCTTTCGACTTTGTGACGACACCGGTTTCCAAAAGCATGGCTTCCGTGATCGGCTTCTTGGCATCCAAACGGCCCGCCTCGATGGCCTGCTGCAAACGGCCCACGTTCAGCTCGGCATAATCCATCGGGAACATCGTCTTAAAGCCACGCTTCGGCAAACGGCGATGCAACGGCATCTGGCCGCCTTCAAAGCCACGGATCGAAACGCCCGTACGCGCTTTCTGACCCTTTACGCCGCGACCGCAGGTTTTGCCCTTGCCTGAGCCAATACCGCGACCGACCGACATCGGCTTCTTGCGAGCGCCTTCGTTATCGCGCAAATCGTTAAGTTTCATGTTCCTACCCCTTCATAAACCTTTGACTTCGGCCCAAGGCCTTAGCCGTGAATTTCGCCTTCGCCGTCGATCCGCACCAGATGCCGCACCTTGCGGATCATACCGCGCACGGCGGGCGAATCTTCCAAAACGCGGCTGGCGCGAGGCTTACCCAGCCCCAACCCCACCAGCGTGTCGCGCATGCCCTGCTTGATCTTGGTCACGCTGCCCGTCTGAACGACCGTCAGCGTTTTCTTATCGGCAGGCGCCTTTTTCTGTGCCTTGGTTGCCATAACTGCACCTTATCCTAAATGGGCTAACTTACGCTTCCTTGCCTTCGCCATGCTCCGCCTGCTTACGGCCGAGAATATCGCTGACCTTCTTGCCGCGACGCACCGCGACCGAACGCGGGCTGGCGACCTGATCGAGCGCGGCAAAAGTCGCCTTGATCATGTTGTGGGGGTTGGATGTGCCGACCGACTTGGCCACCACGTCCTGAATCCCCAAAGCTTCAAACACGGCGCGCATCGGGCCGCCCGCGATGATGCCGGTACCGGCAGGAGCCGCGCGCAAAACGACGCTTCCCGCGCCATAAGTACCGCGCACGTCATGATGCAGAGTGCGGCCTTCGCGCAAAGGAATACGGCGCATCTTGCGCTTCGCCGCGTCCGTCGCCTTCTTGATGGCTTCGGGAACTTCGCGCGCCTTGCCGGTGCCGATGCCCACTTTGCCCTTGCCATCGCCGATGACGACCAGCGCCGCCATGGCGAAACGCTTACCGCCCTTCACAACCTTGGCGACACGGTTGATCCCGACCAATTTCTCGATCAGATCACCGCCCTCGCGTTCATCGCGGTTTTCGGACGATTCGGATTTTTTCGGCTTCGCCATACTACGGATTCTCCCCTTAGAAATAGAGGCCGGCTTCGCGAGCCGCCTCGGCCAATTCCTTAACGCGACCGTGATAGACGTAACCGCCACGGTCGAAAACAACCTGCGTAACGCCCGCCTTCTTGGCGCGTTCCGCGACGAGCTTGCCGACGGCCACAGCGGCCTTTTTATCGGCGCCCGTCCTCAACGTCTTGCGCAAATCCGCATCGAGCGTCGAAGCCGAAGCCAAGGTCTTGCCCTGAGCGTCGTCGATCACCTGAGCGTAAATGTTCGCGCCCGAGCGATAAACGGACAAACGAGCCCGCCCCCGCGCCTTGCGCTTGATCTGGTAACGCGTGCGTTCCGTACGGCGCGCGTGAAGTTCTTTCGGTGTCATCATAGCTTTACCCTCAAACCTTATTTCTTCTTGCCTTCTTTACGGCGGATGCGTTCGCCAGCGTACTTGATGCCTTTGCCCTTGTAAGGCTCCGGCTTCTTCAACGCGCGAATTTCCGCAGAGACCTGCCCGACCTTTTGGCGATCAAAGCCCGTCACCGAGATCAAAGTCGGCTTTTCGGCCTTGATCGTAATCCCTTCCGGGATGGCAAACTTGACTTCATGGCTGAAACCGATCTGCAGCACAAGTTCCTTACCCTGCACGGCGGCGCGGAAACCAACGCCTTCGATCTCAAGGCTCTCCTTGAAACCATCGGTCACGCCTTTGACCATGTTGTTAACGCTGTTCCGAATGGTGCCCCACATCATGCGCGCGCGCTGCGTCTCCTGCAACGGCGTGACGGAGATTTTTCCATCCGCAACCTTGACCTCGACTTCGGGCGGAAACGACAGGCTGAGATTTCCCAACTTGCCCTTCACCGCAACGACATGACCCTTGACCTCAGCGGTAACGCCTTGGGGCAGAGCCACCGGATGTTTGCCTACGCGCGACATGACTGACCTCTAAACCTCAATTAGAAAATGCGGCACAGAACTTCGCCGCCGACGTTTTGCGCACGCGCTTCGTTATCCGAAAGCACGCCACGCGGCGTCGACAGAATCGAAATGCCAAGACCGTTGAACACGCGTCCGAAATCCTTGATTCCGGCATAAACGCGGCAACCCGGCTTCGACACGCGGTCAATCTTGCGAATAACCCCCGTGCCTTCGTGATATTTCAACTCGATCTGCAGCAATGGCTGGCTTTTGCCCTGCTGAGTCTCGCTGAAACCACGAATGTAGCCTTCACGCTGCATCACGTCCAGAACGCGCTTACGGAACGTTGACGAAGGGCAATCGACAACCGCCAGATTAGCCATCTGACCGTTGCGAATGCGGGTCAACATATCACCCAATGGATCCGTCAGGGACATACTAAATCCTCCTTACCAGCTCGACTTGATCACGCCGGGAATCTGGCCCGACGAGGCCAAATCGCGGAACGCGATACGCGATAGTTTAAACTTGCGATAATAGGCGCGGGGACGACCGCTCAGCTCGCAGCGGTTGCGAATGCGCACCTTGCTGGAATTGCGGGGCATTTCCGCCAACTTCATCACCGCCGCGAAACGATCTTCCATCGTCGTTTCCTTGTTCATGATCAAAGCCTTCAACGTCGCGCGCGACGCCTTCTTTTGCTTCGTCATGCGACGACGGAGGTTGTTTTTCTCAATCATTGACTTCTTGGCCATGAGGTCTTTTCTCCCGCTTAGCTCTGGAACGGCATGTTAAACCCACGCAGCAGCGCGCGAGCTTCATCGTCCGTCTGGGCCGTAGTGCAAATCACGATATCCATACCCCGGATTTCATCGATCTTGTCGAAATCGATTTCGGGGAACACGATCTGTTCCTTGAGACCGAGGGCATAGTTGCCGCGTCCGTCAAAGCTCTTGGCCGAAACGCCGCGAAAATCGCGAACGCGCGGCAGAGCGATGTTGACCAAGCGGTCAAGGAATTCATACATCTTTTCACGACGCAACGTAACCTTGCAACCGATGCCAAGACCGCCACGCAGCTTAAAGCTCGCGATCGCCTTGCGCGACTGGGTAATGACCGGCTTTTGACCGGCGATCTGCATCAGCTGATCAGCCGCGTTCTTGGTCTTTTTGCTGTCGTTGACAGCTTCGCCCACGCCCATGTTGATGACGATCTTCTCAAGGCGAGGCACCTGAAGGCGATTGGTGTAGCCGAACTTTTTCATCAGTTCAGGCAGCACGGTTTCGCGATAGTGGCTCTCCAGGCGTGGCGTGTACTTATCTTTTGCTTGTGCCGTCATAACGCTCTCTCCAAACTTCGCGGCGCTGTTGCGCGCCTGTCCCTTAGTCGATCACTTCGCCGGAACGGCGGGCAACGCGCACCTTGCGGCCATTGTCCACCGTTTTATAGCCGACGCGAGTCGGCTTCTTGCTGTCCTTCGGATCCACATGCGCGACGTTCGACGCATGAATGGAAGCCTCGATCTGCTTGCGTCCGCCTTGCGGATCCGCCTGCGACGGCTTGGTGTGGTGGGTCGCCATATTGACACCCACGACCAGCACGCGGTTTTCTTTGGGGAACACGGCCTTAACCACGCCGGTCTTGCCCTTGTCCTTGCCCGTGATCACGATCACGTTGTCGTTCTTTTTAATTTTCATCTTGCTCGCCATTACAGCACCTCTTCAGCCAAAGAGATGATTTTCATAAAGCCCAAGCTGCGCAGTTCGCGCGTCACCGGCCCAAAGATACGGGTGCCGATCGGCTCCTTATCCTTGTTGATCAGAACCGCCGCATTACGGTCAAAGCGGATCAAGCTGCCGTCGTCGCGCTTGAGGCCAAAGCGCTGACGCACGATAACGGCCTTGTGTACGTCGCCCTTCTTGACCTTGCCGCGCGGGATGGCATCGCGGATCGAAACGACAATAATGTCGCCGATCCCCGCCACCGTGCGATGCGAGCCGCCGAGAACCTTAATGCAGCACACTCGCTTTGCGCCGCTATTGTCCGCCACATCGAGGACGGTTTCCATCTGGATCATGACTAAACCCTATCCAACTTGCTTTGTTGCCTGTTCGTTACTTGGCCGTCGTTTTCGCGGCCGCCGCTTCGTCCACCACCGTCCAGCGCTTGCGCTTGCTGATCGGGGCGCATTCGATAATCGACACCGCATCACCGACCTTCAGACGATTCTGTTCGTCATGCGCGGCGTACTTCTTCGACGTGCGAATATACTTCTTATAAATCGGGTGCATCACGCGACGTTCGACGAGAACCGTAATGGTCTTGTCGCCCTTGTCGCTAACGACGGTACCCTGCAAAACACGACGCGGCATCTTATCCCCTCATCCTTAACTTTACGCCGCCGAACCGGCAGCTTTGCGTTGACGTTCGCCGATCACCGTCGTGATCATGGCGATTTCCTTGCGGACGGCGGTGACGCGCGCGGTGTTCGCGAGCTGTCCGGTCGCCTTCTGGAAGCGCAGGTTGAACTGCTCCTTACGCAGCTCGAGCAAACGCGTTTCCAGTTCCTTGTCCGTCTTCATCCGCGCTTCGGCGGCTTTGGCCGTATTCTTACCCATAATGTTTCCCCTTTACCCTCAGGCCGCTTCACGTTGGATGAACCGGGTCTTGATCGGCAACTTGGCCGCCGCCAGTTCAAACGCTTCCTTCGCGACCGCCTGCGGCACGCCGTCCAATTCGAACATGATGCGCCCGGGATGAACGCGGCAGGCCCAAAACTCCGGCGTACCCTTGCCCGAACCCATGCGAACTTCGGCAGGTTTACGCGAAACCGGAACGTCTGGGAACACCAAAATCCACAACCGTCCCTGACGCTTGATGGCGCGGCTGATCGCGCGGCGCGCCGCTTCGATCTGACGCGCCGTGACGCGTTCCGGCTCCATGGCCTTCAGGCCATAAGCGCCATAGCTAAGGCGGAAGCCGCCCTTCGCGGCGCCGTGGATACGGCCCTTATGCGCTTTACGGTACTTGGTACGTTTTGGCTGCAACATGATGTTTTATCCCTAAATTCTGCTTACGTGCGAACCGGCGCGTTTTCGAGAGCGCGCTTTTCATGCGCCATCGGATCGTGATCGAGGATTTCGCCCTTGAAAATCCAGACCTTAACGCCGCACGTTCCCATCGTGGTGAAAGCCGTGGCAACGCCGTAATCGACATCCGCGCGAAGCGTATGCAACGGCACGCGGCCTTCGCGATACCATTCCATGCGCGCGATTTCCGCGCCGCCCAAACGACCGCCGCAATTGATACGAATACCCAACGCGCCCAAACGCATCGCCGACTGAACCGCGCGCTTCATGGCGCGACGGAAGGCAACGCGACGTTCCAGCTGATTGGCGATGTTCTCGGCCACCAGCTTGGCATCGATTTCCGGCTTGCGGATTTCGATGATGTTCAGGCTGACTTCCGAAGTCGTCATCTTGGCCAATTCGCTGCGCAGCTTCTCAATGTCCGCGCCCTTCTTGCCGATAACAACGCCGGGACGCGCCGAATGAATGGTCACCCGCGCCTTGCCCGCCGGACGTTCGATTATGATCTTGGCCACGCCCGCCTGCTGACCCAGCTTCTTGGTCAAAAACTTGCGGATCTTCAGGTCTTCGTGCAACAGGTCGCCATAGCCCTTGCCCGCAAACCAGCGGCTGTCCCACGTCCGGTTGACGCCCAGACGGATGCTGATCGGATTGACTTTCTGACCCATGTTATGCTCCCGCGACGGCTTTCGCCGCGCCCTTGCTGGTTTCTTTCTTCGAGAATCCCTTGGCGCGACGCGCCGCCTTCTTCGCCTCAAGCTCGCCTTCTTGACGCTCGCGAACGATGATCGTCAAGTTGCTGAACGGCTTTTCGATGCCCGCGCTCTTGCCACGGCCACGCGCATGAAAACGCTTCATGACAAAGCTACGTCCAACCCACGCCTCGGCAACATACAGCTTGTCGACATCCAGCGAATGGTTGTTTTCCGCGTTGGCGATGGCCGACTGCAGAACCTTCTTCACGTCCTGCGCGATGCGGCGCTTTTCAAACGTCAGCTGCGTCAGAGCCGCGCCCGCGTTCTTGCCGCGAATGCTGGCCGCGACCAGATTCAGCTTGCGCGCGCTGGTGCGAAGCGACGAGGCCTTGGCCTGAGCCGCATCATCGGGCAAACGTCGTTCGGTTTTGGGCTTACTCATCGTCTCAATCTCCCTTAACCCTTGCCGCCGGCTTTATCAGCCTTTTTATCAGCGGCGGTATGTCCCTTGAACGTGCGAGTCGGCGCGAATTCGCCGAACTTGTGCCCAATCATGTTTTCGGTCACCGACACCGGCAGAAACTTGTTGCCGTTGTAAACGCCGAACGTGAGGCCGACGAACTGCGGCAGAACCGTCGAACGGCGCGACCAAGTCTTAATGATGTCGTTACGGCCTGAAGCGCGGGCTTTCTCCGCCTTCTTCATCATATAACCGTCAACGAACGGGCCTTTCCAAACTGAACGTGCCACGATGCTATCTCCCTCTTACGCCGCCTGGCTATCGCGACGCTTGTTCGCGCGACGCACAATAAAGCGATTGGTGCGTTTGTTGTTGCGGGTTTTCGTGCCCTTGGTGCCCTTGCCCCAAGGCGTAACCGGATGACGACCACCGGAGGTACGGCCTTCGCCGCCGCCGTGCGGGTGATCGACAGGGTTCATGGCCACGCCGCGAACGCTCGGACGAACGCCCAGCCAACGCTTGCGCCCGGCCTTGCCGAGCTTGACGTTGGTGTGATCGGCGTTCGAAACCGCGCCAACCGTCGCCATGCATTCTTGCGGAACCAAGCGTTGCTCGCCCGAGCTAAGCTTCAGCTGCGCATAACCGGAGTCGCGGCCCACGATCTGAACATAAGCGCCCGCTGAACGAGCGATCTGACCGCCCTTGCCGGGACGCATTTCCACGTTGTGGACGATGGTGCCGACCGGAATATTCTTGAGCTGCATCGCATTGCCGGGCTTCACATCAACCTTCTCGCCCGCGACAACCGAGTCGCCGACCTGAAGACGCTGCGGCGCCAAAATATAAGCCTGCGTGCCGTCCTGATACTTGATCAGAGCCAAGAAAGCCGTGCGGTTCGGGTCATACTCCAAACGCTCGACAACCGCCGGGACATCAAACGTGCGACGCTTGAAATCAACCATGCGATAACGACGCGCATGACCGCCGCCGATGTGACGGGTGGTGATACGGCCTTTGTTGTTGCGTCCGCCCGACTTGTGCAGGCCTTCCGTCAACGCCTTGACCGGCTTACCCTTCCACAGCTTCGAACGATCGACTTGGACGACCTGCCGAAGACCTGGCGTTACGGGGCTGTATTTTTTAAGTGCCATGTTAATTCCCCAACCTTAAATGCCCGTGGTGACGTCGATGGTGTTACCCGCCGCCAGAGTCACGATCGCGAATTTGACATCGCTGCGCTGACCCACGCGACCACGGAAACGCTTCACCTTGCCCTTGCGGTTGTGCGTGTTGACCGCATCAACCTTGACCTTGAACAACTTCTCGACCGCCGTCTTGATGACAGGCTTCGTGGCATCGCCCGCGACGCGGAACGTCACCTGATTGTGCTGCGAACCGTTCGTCGCCTTTTCCGTAATGACGGGCGAAAGGATCACTTGATAGTCTTTCGGCATGATCGCCGTTTCGGCGACCGGCTTCTTTGTCTTGCTCATTTCAGCCTCTCTTGCAGCTGCTCGACCGCGTTGGTGGTGAGAACCAGCACATCGCGACGCAGGATGTCATACACATTCGCGCCCTGCTCCGGCAAAACATCCACATGCGGAATGTTGCGCGCTGCCTTGGCGAAATTTTCGTCGAGATTGGAGCCGTCGATGAACAACACCGAAATCAAGCCCATCTTGCCGAGCTTCGTCGCCAAAAGCTTGGTCTTGTGCTCGGTCAGCTTGGCCTGATCCAAAACGATCAACTTGCCGTCTTGCTGCTTCGAGGCCAGCGCCATGCGGAGCGCCAAAAGACGAACCTTCTTCGGCAAATCATGAGCATGATCGCGAACGACCGGCCCAAAGATCACGCCGCCCTTACGGAACTGCGGCGAACGCAAGCTGCCTTGACGCGCGCGGCCTGTGCCTTTTTGCGCCCACGGCTTCTTGGTCGTGCCGCTGACTTGGCTGATGCCCTTGGTCGCATGCGTGCCCGAACGACGCTTCGCCAACTGATAGTTGACCATGCGGGTCAGAATATCGCGACGAGGCGTGAGCGCGAAAATCGCATCCAGCAACTCAATCGAGCCGACATCTTTGTTTTCGAGATTTTTAACTGTCGCTTTCATCGTCTATCCCATCATCCTCAAGCGGCCTGATTGCCGGTCGCCTTCAAGCCCGCCGGAAGCGGAGCTTCCTTCGGAACGGCGCATTTGATCGCGTCGCGGATCTGCACATACGCGCCTTCCGCACCGGGGACGGCGCCCTTGACCAAGATCAGGTTCTGTTCAGCGTCAATCGCGACAACCTTGAGGTTGAGCGTAGTGACACGACGGTCGCCCATGTGGCCCGCCATCTTCTTGTTCTTGAAAACGCGGCCCGGATCCTGACGTTGGCCCGTCGAACCATGGCTACGATGCGAAACCGACACACCGTGAGTAGCGCGTAAGCCGCCGAAGTTATGACGTTTCATAACGCCCGCGAAACCCTTACCGATGCTGGTCGAAGAAACGTCGACATACTGACCGGGCACAAAGTGGCTCGCCGAAAGCTCGGAACCGACTTCCAACAGCGCGTTGTCGCTGACGCGGAATTCGACCAGCTTCTTCTTCGGCTCAAGCTTCGCCTTGGCGAAATGGCCGCGCATCGCTTGCGACACGTTCTTAACCTTCGCCTTGCCGACACCAAGCTGAACCGCGACATAGCCGTCCACGTCCTTGGTGCGAACACCGACGACTTGGCATGCATCCAACTGCAAAACCGTCACGGGAATATGCTTTCCGGCATCGTCAAAAATGCGCGTCATACCCAGTTTGGTTGCCAACAATCCTGTACGTTTCGTCATAATAGCCACCCTTAAACCCTGATCTCGACATCGACGCCAGCCGCCAAGTCGATTTTCGAAAGGGCGTCAATCGTCTGCGGAGTCGGCTCCAGAATATCCAACAGGCGACGATGTGTCCGAACTTCGAACTGATCGCGCGATTTCTTATCGACGTGCGGGCCACGGTTGACCGTGAAAAGCTCGCGCCACGTCGGCAACGGAATCGGGCCGCGCACCCGAGCGCCCGTGCGCTTGGCGGTGCTGATGATCTCGCTCACCGACTGATCCAGTGTGCGATGATCGAACGCCTTTAGGCGAATGCGTATCGTTTGCGTGTCCATACCAAACCTCTCATTCGCGTAAAACCTGAGGCCCTACGCGAGCCAATGTATTCCTGTTATTCGGTTGTGGACGGGGAACGTCCCCGTCCACACCGCAATTATCGATTACTCGACGATCTTGGCAACGACACCGGCGCCGACGGTACGACCGCCTTCACGGATGGCGAAACGCAGACCTTCATCCATCGCGATCGGCGCAATCAAATGCACTTCAACCGAGATGTTGTCGCCGGGCATCACCATCTCGGTGCCTGCAGGCAAAATAACTTCGCCGGTCACGTCCGTCGTGCGGAAGTAGAACTGCGGACGATAGTTGGTGAAGAACGGCGTATGACGGCCACCTTCGTCCTTGGTCAGAATGTAGCATTCCGCCTTGAACTTGGTGTGCGGCGTGATGGTGCCGGGCTTCGCCAAAACTTGGCCGCGCTCGACATCTTCACGCTTCGTGCCGCGAAGCAGCGCGCCGATGTTGTCGCCCGCCTGACCTTGGTCAAGCAACTTGCGGAACATTTCGACGCCGGTCACGACCGTCTTTTGCGTGGCCTTCAGGCCGACGATTTCGACTTCTTCGTTGACCTTGACGATGCCGCGTTCAACGCGACCGGTGACGACGGTGCCACGGCCGGAGATCGAGAAAACGTCTTCGATCGGCATAATGAACGGCTTGTCAATCGGACGCTCCGGCTGCGGGATGAACGCGTCAACCGCTTCCATGAGCTTGAGGATCGCTTGCTCGCCCAGTTCCGGATTCTTGTCTTCGAGAGCGCAGAGCGCCGAACCACGGATGATCGGGGTCTTGTCGCCAGGGAAGTTGTACTTGGTCAACAGATCGCGAATTTCCATTTCGACCAGTTCGGCCAGTTCGGGATCGGCCATGTCCATCTTGTTCATGAAGACGACGATGGCGGGAACGCCGACCTGACGGGCCAGCAGGATGTGCTCGCGAGTCTGCGGCATCGGGCCGTCGGCGGCGGACACGACCAAGATAGCGCCGTCCATCTGAGCGGCGCCGGTGATCATGTTCTTGACGTAGTCGGCGTGGCCGGGGCAATCGACGTGCGCATAGTGGCGATTCTTGGTTTCGTATTCGACGTGCGCGGTCGAAATCGTGATACCACGGGCTCTTTCTTCGGGAGCCTTGTCAATCTGGTCATAGGCAGTGAACGTCGCGCCGCCCGACTTAGCAAGAATCTTTGTGATGGCCGCCGTCAACGAGGTCTTGCCATGATCGACGTGACCGATGGTGCCGATGTTGCAGTGGGGCTTGTTACGTTCAAACTTTGCCTTCGCCATTTTTTTCTCCGTAAGTTGAAGGACTGGTTACTACTGTTTACTCTCGGCTTAGCCAGCCAGCTTTGCTTTGACTTCCAAGGCAATCGCCTGAGGAACCTGCTCGTAATGAGAAAATTCCATCGTGTACATGGCGCGACCTTGCGACATGGTTCGCAAACGATTGACGTAGCCGAACATCTTGGCCAGAGGAACGGTTGCGTCGATCGTGCGGGCGTTGCCGCGCTGATCCATGCCACTGATTTGGCCGCGACGGCTGTTCAAATCGCCGATCACATCGCCCATGTATTCTTCCGGTGTCACGACTTCGACCTTCATGATCGGCTCAAGAAGCACCGGACCGGCCTTCTGCATGCCTTCCTTGAAAGCGGCGCGCGCCGCGATTTCGAACGCCAAGGCCGACGAGTCGACATCATGATAAGCGCCGTCAACGAGGCGAGCCATAAAGTCGATGGTCGGGAAGCCCGCGACAACACCGTTGTCGAGCGAACCTTCGAGACCCTTTTCAACGCCGGGAATGAATTCCTTCGGCACCGAACCGCCAACCACCTTGCTTTCGAAGACAAAACCGCTACCGGCTTCGAGAGGTTCGAATTCGATGATGACGCGCGCGAACTGGCCCGAACCGCCGGACTGCTTCTTGTGCGTGTAGTCCACCGTAGCCTTGCGCGTAATGGTCTCGCGGTAGGCGACTTGCGGATCGCCGACGATGACATCGACGCTGTAAGGAGGACGGCTGAGAATATCGACCTTAATGTCGAGATGCAGTTCGCCCATGCCCTTGATGACGGTCTGGCCGGTTTCGTGATTGACGGCGAGACGGAACGAAGGATCTTCCTGTACCAAACGCAACAAAGCGTTGGTCATCTTGTCCTGATCGGCCTTGCTCTTCGGCTCAATGGCGCGTTCGATGACCGGATCGGGGAACTCCATGCGCTCCAGCACGATCGGCTTGAGCGATTCACAAAGCGTGTCGCCGGTCTTGGTGTCCTTGAGCGCAGCCAGTGCGACGATGTCGCCCGCATGCGCTTCCTTGATTTCTTCGCGGGTGTTGGCATGCATCAACAGCATACGGCCCACGCGCTCTCGCGCGTCCTTGACCGTGTTCTGCACATAGGTGCCCGACTGCAACGTGCCGGAGTAAATGCGCACGAAGGTCAGCGAACCGACGAACGGATCGGTCATGATCTTGAACGCCAAACCGGAGAACGGCGCGGTGTCGGACGGCGGACGTTCGTCGTGTTCCTTGGTGTCGGGATTAAAGCCCTTGACGTTGCCGACATCGACCGGCGACGGCAAATAGGCCACAACGGCATCCAACATCGGCTGCACGCCTTTGTTCTTAAACGCCGAACCGCAAACGACCGGCACGAACTTCTGCGCCAACACACCCTTGCGGATGCACATATCGAGAACTTCGACGGAGGGCTCGGTGCCGCTCAGATAGGCTTCCATCGCCACGTCGTCCATCTCGACCGCCGATTCAATCATCGCCTGACGGTATTCGAGAGCCTTGGCCATCAAATCGGCTGGAATGTCTTCGTCGTGGAAATTCGCGCCCAAAGCTTCGTCTTCCCAGACAACCGCCTTCATGCGGCGCAGATCGACGATGCCCTTGTACTCACCTTCGGAACCGATAGGGAGCTGGATCACAAGCGTGTTCGCGCCCAGACGATCCTTGAGCATATCGACGCAGCGGTAAAAGTTCGCGCCGGTACGGTCCATCTTGTTGACGAACACCATACGGGGAACATGATACTTGTCGCCTTGACGCCAAACGGTTTCCGTCTGCGGCTCAACACCCGAAACGGCATCCAGCACGCACACCGCGCCGTCGAGAACGCGAAGCGAACGCTCAACTTCAATCGTGAAGTCGACGTGGCCGGGCGTGTCGATGATGTTGATGCGGTGTTCGTTCCAGAACGTCGTCGTCGCGGCGGACGTGATGGTGATGCCGCGTTCCTGCTCCTGTTCCATCCAGTCCATCGTCGCAGTGCCTTCGTGCACTTCGCCGATCTTATAGGACTTTCCGGTGTAATACAGGATGCGCTCGGTCGTCGTCGTTTTACCGGCATCAATGTGGGCCATGATGCCAATGTTACGGTAACGCTCGATGGGATGACTGCGGGCCATAGTGTTCTCGTTTTACCAGCGATAATGGGAGAAGGCTTTGTTGGCTTCGGCCATGCGATGCGTGTCTTCGCGCTTTTTGACCGCAGCGCCGTTGTCGTTCGACGCGGCGAGCAGTTCGGCGGCCAGACGCTCGACCATCGTCGTTTCCGCGCGAGCGCGGGCGGCGGTGATCAGCCAGCGCATCGCCAGAGCAACCCCGCGATCCGGACGAACTTCGACCGGAACCTGATAGGTCGCGCCACCGACGCGGCGTGAACGCACTTCGATGTGCGGACGCACTTTGTCCAAGGCCTGCTTGAAAATTTCGAGGGCGTTGGTTTTCGCCTTGCCCTGAATCTTTTCCAACGCGCCATAGACGATGCTTTCGGCGGCAGACTTTTTGCCGTGAACCATCAGCACGTTCATGAACTTGGTGATGAGAACTTCTCCGAACTTAGGATCCGGAAGAACTTCTCGCTTATCTGCGCTACGACGACGAGCCATATTTCAAATCCCCTTACTTCGGCCGCTTGGCGCCATACAGCGAGCGCCGCTTCTTACGATCCTTCACGCCCTGTGTATCGAGCGTGCCGCGAATAATGTGGTACCGCACGCCGGGCAAATCCTTGACACGACCGCCGCGAATCATGACGACGGAGTGTTCCTGAAGGTTGTGGCCTTCGCCCGGAATGTAGCAAATGACTTCGTGGCCGTTGGTGAGGCGAACACGCGCCACCTTACGGAGAGCCGAGTTCGGCTTCTTCGGCGTCGTGGTGTACACGCGCGTGCAAACGCCACGCTTTTGCGGGCATTCCTGCAAGGCCGGAACTTTATCCCGAACTTTGAGCGGCTTGCGCTTTTTGCGCACCAGCTGATTGATCGTAGGCATCACGTCTCCGTTTTTTTCGTTTTGGCCGATTCGCACCGGCCGATAACAAAACACAACCCACACCAGAGCATCCGCTTTCTTTTCAGAAAGCCGCTCCGTGCGGGAGACTTCACTTACACCGCGCGACCTGTTCGACTTTCATCGACCGTTCATCGCCGCAGGCTATGTAACTTTTGCGACATTCGGAACCTCGTTTAGACGGCTTGGCGAGAGAATAACGCGCCATGGGTCTACCACCGGCCCCGAAAAGGCAGGGCATACTTAGGGTATTAGCCGGGGTCACGTCAAGCGAAGAATAAAGCTTTCTTTACGATCCGCGGCAAAGCCCGCAAAATTCACCTTATCAGACGCCCCGTTAAGCGGTAAAAACATACCATGTCATCCCGCCGCCCCCCGCAGTCCGACCGTCAAAAGCCTCTTCCGGGAGCGCTTTTGCCCATGCTCTGGCTCTTTTTGCGGCGGCATTGGGTGGGCGCGAGCATTTTGGCTATCCTCCCGGCCACCAACGCCTTTGTGAACGCCTCATTCGGCAACGCGACGCGCCACATCACCGATTCGGTGCTGGCCGCGCAAGACAAAGGCGGCGACCTGTGGCAAGCCGCCATGCCGCCCTTCAAATATTTTGCTGTTTTGGTGATCTGCACCCTGTTGGTGCGCCTCGTCCAGTGGACGGTCGGCTATCATACGCGCATGCCGTTGGCGGCGGACATGCGCCGCATGCTGTTTTCCCATGTGCAGAGACTCGACGCGACGTATTTTGAAAACAACCTCTCCGGCAAACTGGCGCACCAAGTCGCGCTGCTGCCGGAACAAATGCTGACGATGATTGAACGCAGCTGGTATGAATTTATTCCGGCCATCACCTTTTTTCTCACCACGGCCTATTTCTTCTTTACCGCCAGCCCCGTCTTCGCCGCGCTCGCGCTAGGATGGCTCACCATTTATTTCACGACCATCGGCATGCTGGGCCGCTCGACGGCGAACGCCGCGAGCAAGCACAACGAAGCCAAAACAAAACTCACCGGATTGATCGTCGACGTGATCGGCAACATCAAGAACGTGATTTTCTACGCCGCTCACGACCACGAAGACCGCTTGGCCTATCGCGCGATCGAAGCGACGCGCAAACGGCACGGAAGCCTCTATCTGGCCACGGTGCGCATGCGCTTTGCGCAAAACGCCCTCAACATCGTGATGTGGCTGACGCTCTACAGCTTGGCGATTTACGCCTGGACGACGCACCGCATCACGGCGGGCGATTTCGTCATGATCACGACGCTGGGCAGCCAGTTGATCACCCGCGCCTTTGAAATCGGCGAATTGCTGCCCGACTTCGTCGACAACATCGGCTCGGCGCGCGAGAATATCGCGGCCCTGATCGTGCCGCGCAGCCTCACCGACAAGGAGGGCGCAAAACCGCTCGCCATTAAGCGGGGCGAAATCCGGTTCGAGAAAGTTGGATTTGCCTACAACGCCGACGCCCCGGTGTTTCGCGATCTTTCCTTCACCATCGAACCCGGGCAACGCGTAGGCCTGATCGGCTCCAGCGGCGCGGGAAAGACCACGCTCAGCGCCCTGCTCCTGCGCCTGCAGGATGTGCAAAAGGGGCGCATCCTGATCGATGGGCAGAACATCGCCGACATCACACAGGAGTCGCTCCGCCGCCAAATCGGCTTGATTCCGCAAGACACCGTCCTGTTCCACCGCTCACTGATGGACAACATCCGCTATGGCTGCCCCGAAGCCAGCGATGCCGAGGTCGTCCGCGCCGCGCACCGCGCCCACGCCGAAGAATTCATCGACCGCATGCCGGAGGGCTATCAGACGTTGGTGGGCGAACGCGGTGTCAAATTGTCAGGTGGCCAGCGCCAACGCATCGCCATCGCCCGCGCCTTCTTGAAAAACGCGCCGATCCTAATTCTCGACGAAGCCACCAGCGCCCTCGACAGCGAATCCGAATCGGTTATCCAGATCGCGATGGCCGAAGCCATGCGCGACCGCACCGTCATCGCCATCGCCCACCGACTGAGCACCATCGCGCATCTCGACCGCCTGATCGTCCTGAAAGACGGTGTCATCGTCGAAGACGGTTCGCACCATGCCCTGCTTGCGCAAAAAGGCGTCTATGCCCAACTGTGGCGCAAGCAAAGCGGTGGTTTTCTCATGACGGGATCGGCGACCACGATCAACGAGTCCACGGCGGGAACCAACGCCCTCCCGCCAAGTTCCAAACGCCCCCGCCTCGAAGAACAGGCCACACCCCATGATGACTGATGCCCACAAATGGCCAAGGCTCTTCGTCGCGGAAGACTTGCGCGCGAACACAACCATCGCGCTCGCGCCGGAGCCGTCGCACTACCTGAGCCACGTCCTGCGGTTACGTCAAAACGATCCCGTCCGACTCTTCAACGCCCGTGACGGCGAATGGCTAAGCCGCGTCGCCGCTGAGCCCGCCAAGAAACGCGGCCTGACGCTGGCGCTGCAAAAACAGCTTCGGCCCCAGCTGACCGAGCCTGACCTATGGCTGTGCTGCGCCCCCATCAAACGCGCGCATTTTGATTTCATGATGATGAAAGCGACCGAGTTGGGTGTAGCGCACATCCAACCCATCCTGACCGACCGCACGCAGGTGCGCGAAGTCAATGCGGATCGCAGCCGCGCCATCGCCATCGAAGCCGCCGAACAGTCCGAGCGCTTGTCCATTCCCATCATCCACCCACCCATCGCGCTGGATCACATGGCCATTCACTGGCCCGCCGGACGCTTGCCCATCGTGTGCGCCGAGTTCGGCGAGGCCATGCCGATCGGCCTAGCTATGCGGCCCTTCGGCGCGACACCACCAGCGGCCGCCGCCGTCATCACCGGCCCCGAAGGCGGCTTCACCCCCTCCGAAATGCAGCAATTGCGCCAGATTCCGAACGCCCTCCCCCTGCGCCTCGGCCCGCGCATCCTTCGCGCCGACACCGCCGCGCTGGCCGCGCTCAGCTGCTGGCAAGCGCTCTGCGGCGACTGGCGATGACCATTCAGACGGGCTATCCACAAAGCCGCAAGATGATTTAGGATAAGGCATGACCGAAAAGAAATCGCCCGAAAACCACCTCCTGATTTTGCGCGACGTTGTCGCCGAGCGCAAAAAGGAAGCCCCTACGCCCGCATCGAAAAAAAAATACGACGACCGCGAAGAAGCGCAAGAGCAGGAAGACGCGCGAAACCGCTTCCAAACCATCCAATCCAATCCGATTGTCGAGGACTACAACAAACGCGCGCAAACCGCAGAGCGAACAGCCGCATCGGATCAGGACGACGGCTCCACAACGCGCGTAACAGGCAACAACTACCGCGAGGTCTACCTGCAACAGCGCAACGCCGAACGGAGAAAAGCCGAAGCGGCGGCGCAAGGCAAAGACAGCCCCGACAAAAAGAAACAAGAAGAACTCGACAAAAAAGCCCGCGAGAAAAAAGCCGCCGACGAACAACGCTTCCGCGCCCGCGAAATCCAAGACCAGCTCGTGTGGTGGCAACGCCAGTTTGGCATGGGCCAATACGACGACCAAACCGTCACCAAAATGCTCGCCGACCTGAGACAGGAGTTAGCCGGAATCCCGCAAGCCTTTTGGTAATCCTCGCCCTACGCGACAGGCGAACGAACGCGATAAAAACTGCCCGGAACGTCTTCGTATTTTTTTGCAAACAACGCCTTTTAACTTTCAGCCGAGGCGTCTTCGATCCCTCTGGCCAAGCGCTGCGGCCTTAAGCAGTGGCGACCAGCCTACGCAAGCCATTAACGGCATTTCTCGTCGGATGTATCGGACTGCTTGGCACATCGTCGAACGCCTGTCTTACCGCAGGCAAAGTTGACGGATCTCCGACATAAAGATCAGCCGCGCGAAGAACAAGCGCCAGTGCCGTTCGGGCATGTCCATCCCCATGGGTACAAGCTGATATGGCAATCATAAGACAGAGCGCATGCTGCGCCTTGTCCTCATCCATTCCAGGTACCGTTGGACGCAGTTCCGCAGCAACGGCGCGAGCCTTTACCCCCAACCCACGCTCGGCCTGTTCACGGCCGCAAACGCCTTTGGCCTCCAAGAATTCCAAAGCCACATCCTGCACTATTGCACGAATGGCCTCACGAACGGGTTGCTCCTCATCCGCCACGCCCAACAGCACGGGAAGGTTGCCCGTGCGAGCGATGTCTTTAGGCTTCTGAGCAAAGAGGAAAAAGTGTTTCATCGCCACATTAGATTGAGCCACAACTCACCCCCTGATAGAAAGTTCAAACAAAAAGTAGAATTTCAAAGGCTACACTAGATCATTATTTCTGAACAGCGGCATGTTATTTATGGTTAATTCCCGCTGCCGACGGATCGCAACAAACGCTTCCTCAATCGCTCCGCACCACCGACCAACCCAAGCAAACTGTTCACATTGTGTCGTTCCGGACAAAAACGGACTCCTTGGCGCGTCGTTGTTTGCAATACCTCAACGAACCAAAGGCGGTTCTCCTGCCGGAGTTGCGGAAGGGCTTAGGCGGGTTGGCCTGAGCGCGTCATCTGCACCACAGTCGGGAACGGAATTTCGATGTTCTCGGCATCAAAGCGCTCCTTGATCTTGAGCATAAAGGCCCGTTTGACCGGCCATTGTTTGCCGGGAACCGTCTTGATGCGGCAACGCAGAACAATGGCGGAGTCGGCGAAGTTCTCCACACCGAACATATCGAGCGGCTCCAAGATGAAATCCTTCACGGCAGGATCGTTACGCAGACCGTTGCCCACCTCGCGCATCACGTCCATCACCCGATTCAGATTGCTGGAATAAGCCACGCTCAAATCCATGACCGCGAAGGAAAAACCCTTGCTCTGGTTGATGATCTTGGTGATTTCGCTAAAGGGCAGGATGTGTTGCGCCCCGCTCACGTCGCGCAGGCGGACGGTGCGGATGCTGATGCTCTCCACCTCGCCCTTGTGTTCGCCGATAGCCACCACGTCGCCGACCGCGATGGTGTCCTCAAGGATGATGAAGAGGCCGGTCAGGAAATCCTTGACCAACGTTTGCGAGCCAAAGCCGATCGCCACGCCGATCACGCCAGCGCCAGCCAGCAACGGCGCGATGTTTACGCCAAGTTCCGACAGCGTCACCAAGCCGACAATGACGGTCAAAACGATGATAGCCGCGTTGCGCAGCATGGGCAGCAGGGTGCGGGCGCGGGCGCTCATCCGCACGGCGTGGCCTTCGGAATCCTGACGGTTCAGGCGGCGTTCGATGAAGGCGTGCAGCATTTCATAGACCAACACCACCAGCAAAACGGTCGAGGCGATCGAGAACACCGATCCCATCACGCGCTGGCCCCACGCCGTCGCGAAAAGGCCGCCGACATCGACACCCCAAGCCGCCGCGATCCCCGCCACCGCCGCGCCCCAAGTTGCCAACCGCAACAACGTCCGCAACACCGGGCGAAAAATGCCCGCCGTCACTGTTGCATCATCGGCGGGATGCTTTTCGCCCAACCGCGCCACCATATGGAGCGACAGACGCATCGCCAGAAGAATGACCAGCGTCAGTATCGTGCCGCGCTGCATCAGAGCAAAACCGCCTCCCGATGTAAGCGTCGTAACGATGTAGCCGATCACGAGATAACTAATGGCCAGCACATGCCAGCTTCGCGCCAGCCACAACCGCAGGCTCTGGCCCAACGTCAGCCCCGTTTGCGCCGCCGATAAATCGCCGCGCAGATGCGAGGAAACAAAGGCGCGTTTTTGGACGATGACGATGATCGTCATGATGACGATAACCAACCCCAACAGGCTGCTGAAAGCCGAGACCGCCCCCGCCGGAACGCGCATAAGTCGCGCAAGATCAACGGTGAAATAGCCCGTCACCATCACAAAGCTAAAAAAGCCGATCCAACGCACGATGTAGGCCGCCTGCGACGAAGCCAGCGGGACGAGGCGCAAGGCCGGAACATACGGCGCAAACAGAAAGCGAACCGCGAGACGGATCAGCCGCAGCAGCGTAAGCACATAGACAACCGTCATCACCACAAAGCGCACCAGCTTGGGCGGATCATTTTGGTTCAGCAGTTCGACCGCCATGCCGAGAAACACAAATACGGGTACCAGCGCGAGGCAGAGCCACGCGAAGATCGCTCCCGCCCGCGCCCACCATGTCGAGGGATTACGCCGGGTCACGCCGCGCCGCAGGGGCATCAGCAATATATGAACAAAGAAACCAGCCAGAAGCGAGGGCACCACCACCAGCGACAATTGTTGTCCGATCGCGACCCAACGTGCGCTTAAAACCGAATCATTCTTCTGTTGATCAAACCACGCCACGACCTGCGGCAGCGCGGCAAAATTGGTGATAAAGGCCGCGCCCTGATCCTTGGCCACATTGAGAAACGTCAGCAACAGGCCGAGCGCACGGGTGCCAAAGGTCTCCTGCGGCTCGATCTCGGCATCGGCATCGCCGCCGACGAGCGCCTGTATCTGCTGAGTCAGCTCGGCGGCAGCAGGGATAAGCGTCAGTTTCGGAGCCGCAGACTCCGGCGTCTGGGGCAACGGCGCAGCCAGCGCAAAGTCGGCCCCCCCCATCAAAATGGCGAACAGGAGCGCAAAACGCAGCAACAGGGTAACTTTTCTCCAAGACATCGAAACGGCAAACAAGCGCGAGGAAACGAAAAAACGGTTGTGGTTTTCCATGGGTGACTTTCTCCTGAATTCGCTTCGGACTTTAAGGCTTTTCATCCCTACCTTGAAACTTTTTATTCGCTACAGTCTGCGTCGGATAAATGGATGCAATAAATGAAGTGTCCGTCTGCGCGGGCATAGCGTGATTTTCTTTTAAATTCAAACCTCTTCCGCACAGCCCATCGCGATTCACAACGCTTGTCGCCGAGCAGCAGAACCTCCCATTCCATGGACGGTTTCTGGCAAGCACCAAATCTAGCCCCACCATAAACATGGGCTTTGACTCCTTCGGAAAAACGCGCAAACCTGTCCTATCAATGGTTTCAATCAGTTAAGCTGGTGGTCTGCCTTGCGGTGGGTGTTTCGTTCTCAAGTTATGGTTGTGTTTCTCTGCGCACTTATGATGCAGGGTTGCGCTGGCACATTTCCACCCGACAAAATCGACCCCGCAGGCAATCTGACGCGCCAAGATTATCTGGCCCTGCGCCATCGCGGCGAGCCCAAACCGCCCGCCGACGACATCCCGCCGATCCCGTCCGTAGATGATTTGGCCTTTCCGGATCCACACAACAACGTCCCGCCAATTCCGGAAATGCCCGCCGCGCCGTCCCGGCCCATTGCGGACGAAGCGCCGGAGAAACTGGTTAGCGTTACCGTCACCGATCAAGTCCCGCTCCGCGAAGTCCTGATGGATCTGGCGCGCGAAGGCGAAGTGAATCTGGAACTCGACCCGCGTCTGCAAGGCGGCATCATCTTCACCGCGCACCGCCAGCCTTTTTCGCAAGTCCTGCGCCGCATCTGCGCGCTGGCCGGGTTGCGCTACCGCCAAGACGGAAACTTCGTGCGCGTCGAACTGGACGAGCCGTACCAGAAAACCTACCCCGTCGATTACCTGAGCCTGTCGCGCAAAGCGACCAGCGAAGTCACCATCGCCACCAACGTTTTTGACGTGGATGTGTCCAACAACGGCGGTAACGCCGGGCGCGGCAACAACAACGGCGGCGGCAACGACAACAACTCCGTCGCCCGCATCGCCGGAACCTCCGACGCCGATTTCTGGGCCGAGCTGGAAAAATCCCTGTCGCAAGTTCTGGCCACCACGAACCGCAACCGCCCCCTGCTGAACGCCGCTCCTCGCGACGAAGCCGGAAACACCGCAAGCAATTTCAGCCTCGACCGCCAAGCCGGTCTTGTCACCGTGTTCGGCAACGAGCAACAACAGGAAGCCGTGCGGCACTACCTTGAGCGTTTGCAGCGCAAAGCCTCGGCGCAAGTCTTGATCGAAGCGCGGATCGTCGAAGTGGAACTGAACGACGAGTTCCAAAGCGGCATCAACTGGCGCAGCTTGTTCGACGGCGCGATCAACGCCGCCGCGCGTTTCGGCACGGTAGGAGCCGCCGCGCCCTTTACCGCCGCGACGACAGCGGCAGACGGCCTGTTCACCGCCTCGGTCAACAACCGCGACTTTGCGGGCATCCTAAGTCTCGTCCGCACCTTCGGGACAACGCGCGTGCTGTCCTCGCCGCGCCTCACGGTGCTGAACAACCAGACCGCCGTCCTGAAAGTGGCCCGCAACGAAGTCTATTTCCTGACTCAAGCGCAGTTTCCCACGACCGTCAGCGCGGGCGGCGTGCCAGTGTCCGGCACGCCCGTGTTTTCCAGCACGCCGCGCACGGTTCCGGTGGGCCTCGTGATGACGGTGCAGCCCGCCATTGATCGCGAGCGCGACCGCGTGACCATGACCCTGCGCCCCACCATCTCGCGCGTCGTGAGCCGTGTGAACGATCCCTCCATCGGCCTCAACGCCGCTCAAGCAGGGATCAGCAACCCGGTGCAATCGCAAATTCCCGTCCTCGCCGTGCGCGAAATGGATTCCGTCCTGCAACTCCACTCCGGCGAAGTCGGCGTGATGGGGGGCCTGATGCAGGACAGTTCGCAAAATCAGGATCAGGGCGTGCCACCGTTTGACGCGCTGCCGATCATCGGCAACCTCGCCAAATCGCGCGACAATACGGGCCAGACCAGCGAACTCGTGATCCTGCTACGCGCCACAATCCTCGACAACGCCGCGCCCGACGAAGCCGATGCCGATCTCTACCGCCGCTACAACCGCGACCCCCGCCCCCTGCTCCCTCCCGCCACCGAAGATTAAAGGAACCGCCATGCGCCCGTCCCATAAAGCACAACAAGGCTTCACGCTGATCGAACTCGCGACCGTGCTTGTCATCATCGGCCTCATCATCGGCGGAGTCCTGACCGGCCAGCAAGTCATCCAAAACGCCCGCATCACCAACACCGTCAATGCCGTACAGGCCTATGAAGCCCAATTCCAAACCTACGCGCAAAACTACGGAGCCTTGCCGGGCGACGATGCCAGCGCCACCACGCGCTTTCCGAATGCGGAGCTGGCCAGCAGCGGCGTAGGAACAGGCAACGGCAACGGCGACGCAGCCGTCGGCACAGGCAATTCCGCCGACACCACGGCCACCAGCGGCAACGCCGCCGAGAGCCGTCTGATCTGGGCGCACCTCCGCGCCGCAGGCCTCGTGAAAAACCAAGTCAGCGCCACCGGCAGCGCCGTCCAACCCACAACGCCCTTTGGCGGAGTCGTGGGTTTCCAAAACGGCGCGTTCAGCGGAGTCTTTACCACGACCACGCTTTGCCTCACCAAGATTCCGGGCAGCGCGGCGCAAACCATCGATGCCAAACTGGACGACGGCGCAAGCGATCAAGGCAGCGTCCGCGCAACGCTCGACACCGGCGCGACAGGCAGCAGCAGCGGCACCGTGGAAACCAGCTACGCCGACGACCAGACCTACACGATGTGCGCCAAGCTGTGACGCTAGCCAGAACGAACGAACGCGCCGCCTCCCCGCAGCGTAGAACGAGCCAAGGCTTCACCCTCATCGAAATGGCGATGGTGCTGGTGATCGTCGGACTGGTGATCATGATCGTCTTCCCCGCCCTCTACGCCGTGCGCCTCAGCACCCAGCGAAGCGTGACCGAAGCGAACCTCCAAGCCCTCCTCCGCGCCACCGCCGTATACGCGCAAGCCAACGGCTGCCTGCCCTGCCCGACTCCTGCACTCCGCTCCGGCCCCGGCTTCGGCGTTGTGCGTGGAGACTCCCCACCAACTCCCGCCTGTGGAGACTGCTCGCGTCCCGAAGGCATCGCCCCCTTCGCCTCGCTCGGACTTCCCGCTGCGATGGCACATGACGGTTGGGGACGCTGGATCACGATGCGGATCGACCCGACCTTGGCCAACCCGCCCAACCTGACCGTCCCGCCCACGGCAGCCTGCCGCTGCGAAGACTTTCCCCCCGCCAAACTTCCCCAAGGCTGCACAACCGCTGGCACCGTCGACACCGGCTGCACAGCGCTCGGCCTCAGCCAAAAAGGCCTATGCAGCGTCGGACCAAGCAACACCAGCAATATGGTGAAGGTCAGAACCATCGGCGGAAACACGCAATACGCCGCCGCAATCTTCGTCAGCCACGGCCCGAATGGATCAGGAGCCTACATCGCAGGCCCGATAGCCACCGGTAATAACGGCAATCGCCTCCCCTTCCGCGCCACGCCACCATGCAGCGCGACTGGAGGTTTTGAGTCCTGCAACGCCAAATCCAGCCCCAGCCTCGGCGACATCTTCTTCAACGCGCCGCCCTCCGGCAACACGGCGGATCCCTATGACGACCTTCTTCTTTTCATGGATCGCAACAACATCGTCAGCCTGCTCGGCAACGGCAGTTGCCAGACGAGTTGGGGAGCGCCCTAAACGGTCGCCGCCTGAAAAGGCGCAGGAGGCACCGGCGCTGTCGCCCCCGTCCGTCCCGTCAAAACATACAAACCGCGCTCATTCTCCAACGGCTTGAACTTTTCCGTCACGCCGAGAACCGTCTCGGCCCCACCCAGAAACAGCGTGCCGTCCGGAGTCAGCACCTTGCTGATGGCCTCAAGAACACGCGTCTTGGTAGGCTGGTCAAAATAGATCAGCACGTTACGGCAATAGACGATGTCGAACGTGCCGATGGGGCCAAAGTCGGTCAGCAGGTTGCCCTCGCGGAACTGCACCATCTGGCGGATGTTGTCCTTGACCTGCCAACGGTCGGTGCCGACCTGCTGGAAATACTTGACCAGAAACGTCACCGGCAACCCGCGTTGCACTTCGAATTGCGAGTAAATGCCGCTCTTGGCGCGCTCCACCATCTCGGCGGACAAGTCGGTGCCGAAAATATCGACCTTCCAGCCCTGCAGCTTGGCCGCTTCCTCGTTCAGAATGATCGCCAGCGAATAGGCCTCTTGCCCGCTCGATGCCGCCGCCGACCAGATGCGAATTTGCCGCTTGGCCGCCCGCGATTTCAGCAACTGCGGCAACAAGACCTGCCGGAACTGATCGAAAGGCTTTTGGTCGCGAAAGAAAAAGGACTCGTTGGTGGTCATCGCCTCGGTAATGTCGCGCAGCATGGTTTCGTCGCGCTTGGCGCGAACCGACTGAGCCAAATCATCCAGCGTCTTTAAATTCCATTTCCGCGCCACCGGAGTCAGGCGCGATTCGAGCAAATAGGCCTTGTCGCGGGTCAGCACCAAGCCCGAACGCTGCTTGACCAACACCGAGAAAAGATCGAAGTCCTCAGGCTTCATAGTCGCCTCATGGCGGTCTGGCGCACAAGGCCGCCAATTTCGCCTACAGGCAGCACGGCCGAACAAAGCCCCGCGTTCGCGACCGAACCGGGCATCCCCCACACCACGCTGCTGGCCTCGTCCTGAGCGATGACCGAGCCGCCAGCCTTGACGACCACGTCGCAGCCCTTCGTCCCGTCCTGCCCCATGCCGGTCAGAATAACCGCCAAAATGCGCTTACCATAGGCCGCCGCAAGCGTCCGCAACATAGGATCGACGGCGGGACGGCAGAAATTCTCTTGCGGATCTTTGGTCAAACGAATGGTCGGCCCCGCCGCGCGGTTTTCGATGAGCATGTGGAAATCGCCAGGCGCGACATAATACCGCCGCGCTTGAAGCGTTTCGCCGTCCTTGGCCTCCGCGCAATTGACCTGACACTGCTTGCTGATGTGTTCGGCCAAAATGGCCGTAAAAGACGGCGGCATGTGCTGGGTAATCACGACCGGCTGAGCCAGATCGCCGCCCATGTCCTTAACCACGCGGAACAGAGCCTGCGGCCCTCCGGTCGAGCTGCCGATGGCGATCACATCGGGATGGACGAGCGCTTCGCGGCGCAGAACGACTTCTTTTTTGACGGCGGGCGCAGGCGTAAACGGACGCGGCGCAGCGGACGGGCGCATGGTCGTCGACGTGGCATCGCGCGACGGAGGATAAGGCACCCGCGCATGCGCCGTCGAAACGCGCACGCCGGAACGGCGGGCCAGAGCGCCCAACGCTTTCACCTTGCCCACCAGCTCGCGCCGGAAATCATCGGCCGTCCCGGCCATCTCGCGGCTGGTGCTCGGCTTGGGAATATAATCGGTCGCGCCGAGCGACATGGCGCGCAAGCTGATCTCGGCGTTCTTTTGCGTCAGCGTCGAAGCCATGATGACCTGCACCGCACCATCAATGGCCTTCAGCTTGGGCAACGCCGTCAGCCCGTCCATGACCGGCATTTCGATGTCGAGAACGATAACATCCACCGGCTCGTTCTGAAGCGACTTGATGGCCATCTCGCCGTTGCAAAGCGATGCCGCGACCCGCAAGGAAGGATCCCCTTCCAACACACGCGCAATCGCGCCGCGAATGACGGCCGAGTCATCGACGATCATAACGCGGTAAACGTCCGTGCTATCGTTTGACGGAACATCGCCGCCGCGCGTCGTGCTAAAACTGGACATAATCACCAACAGTCATCAGGCTTCAATCACGCCAAGCTGGCTTAGCTTGCTACGCACAATATCCGCGTCAAAGGGTTTCATGATGTATTCGTTCGCGCCGGAGGTCAACGCTTCTTGAATGTGGTTAAGATCGTTCTCCGTGGTGCAAAAAACCACGACGGGAGTCTGGCCGCCCGGCTCTCGGCGCAGCGCGCGCAGAAATTCGATGCCGTTCATCACCGGCATGTTCCAGTCAAGCAGGATCACATCAGGCATCTTTTTCAGGCAAGCGGCATGAGCCACCTTCCCGTCCTCAGCCTCTTCGCAGGAAAATCCGAGCGTGTCAAAAATCTGGCGCGCCACTTTGCGGATGACGCGGCTATCGTCAACGATCAAACAAGATTTCATGAAAGCCTCGACTCATTCGCGCGCACACTCATCACGCCGCCACGGCGGCTTCAAGCCGCAGCAGGCGCTGCACGTCCAAAATAATCAACAGCGAATCCTTAAGGCGGTAAATGCCGTCCGAAACCTCGCGCCAACGTTCGTCGAGCGTCGAGGGGTTCTTTTCGTAATCGGCGGCGGGAAGGCTCATGACCTCGCCGACCTGATCCACGATCAGACTGTAAAACTCGCCGCCGTGATCGGCCACAATGCTCATATCCTTGCCGCCGTCGCGCGGCGGAAGGCCGAGGCGCACCCGAACGTCGATGGCCGTCACGATGCGCCCGCGCAGATTGAGCGACCCGGCAACCTCCGGCGGAGCCAACGGCACGCGCGTGATCTTTTGCGGCCCCAGCACGTCCTGAACCTGCAACACGGGAATGCCGAACATTTGCCCGGCAATGAACATCGTGACGAATTCGCGGCTCGCCACCTCCGCCACGGCGGCAGGAAGTTTGTTCGTCGCTTTGGTCGGGAGATTGTCGGTCATGCGCTCACCTTTACGCTACTGAGGGTCTGCTGCAAAGTGGCCAGAAGAGCCTCGCGGTTAAACTTGGCCACATAATCGGTAAAGCCGACCATGCGCCCGCGCTCGATGTCGCGCGGAGTCGCATGCGAGGAAAGGGCGATAAAGGGAACGCCGCTCCACAGTCCGCCTTCGCGCCGCACGGCGGCGGCAAAGTCGAACCCGTTCATGCCGGGCATTTCAATGTCGCTGACGATCACGTCAAACACCGAGCCTTCTTCCTGCAGCTTGAGCGCGTCGGCCGCGTTGTCCGCCGTCGTGACGGTGTATCCGGCCACCGTCAACAACGGCGCCAAAAGATTACGGAAGAACGGGCTGTCGTCGACCAAAAGGACGCGGTGCAGGCTGTCTTCGCCGAACGCGCCCTCCTGCTCCTTCCCGAACCAGTCCTGATAAGCCTGTGCCAGATAATGGCCGGTATCGATAACGTCCGTCGCCTTGCCCACGACAATGGCGCTGCCGAGGAAACCGGGACGCTGCGCCGACAAATCGACGTTGATCCGGTCTTCGACGATGTCGATAATCTCATCGACGATCAGCCCCATGCTGCGTTCCTGATCGCTGAACACCAGAATGGGCTGGGTTCCCTCGCCCGCCATCTTGGCATCGACATCGATCGACACGAGCGGCATGAGCTTGCCGCGATACTGCACCACGGGCTTGTTGTCGGAATACTCGACGGTCTTACGGTCGATTTCCTCCAGACGCGCGACCAGCGACAGCGGCACGGCCTTGGGCGCGGCGCCACAGGCCCGGAACAGCAATAACGACTGCTTGCCGTCCGTACGTCCCTGAGCCTGACGCGCGTTTTGTTTGGCCGCCGACGACTCGGCGGCGTGAATCTCGCCGACGCGCGTCGCGACGCCGTTGGGATCCAAAATCATGACGACGCTTCCGTCGCCCAAGATGGTGTTGCCCGAGAACAGCTCGATATGCCGCAAAATCGGCGACACGGGCTTGACGACGATTTCCTCGGTGTCGAACACGCGATCAACGATAATGCCAAAATTCGCGCTTCCCACCTGAATGACCACGATAAAGGCCGTGTCCGCGCTGTCTTTGTCTTCGCCAAGCTTCAAAGTGCGGCGCAACGACACCAGCGGCAGCAAGCGATTGCGCAACCGTAGAACCGGCGTGTTGTTGATGCGTTCGACGTGATACTCGCTGTGCGCCGAAGCATGAACCAACTCGACGACGCAGATTTGCGGAATGGCGAAACGCTCGCCCGCGCATTCGACGATCAACGCCGAGACAATGGCCAACGTCAACGGAATCTTGATGAGGAACCGCGACCCCTTGCCTTCGGTCGATTGCAAATCAACCGTGCCGCCGATTTTCTCGATGTTGGTCTTCACGACATCCATGCCGACGCCGCGCCCCGACACGGCGGTGACCTTGGTCGCCGTCGAGAATCCGGGCTTAAAAATGAATTGCATGATCTGCTGATCGGTCATGTTCGCCAGATCGGCCTCGGTCGCCAACCCGCTCTGCACCGCCTTGGTTTTGATGCGCGAGATCGCGAGTCCCTTGCCGTCGTCGGAAACTTCGATGACGATATGGCCGCCTTCGTGATAGGCGTTGAGCAGGATCGTGCCGGTTTCCTGCTTGCCCGCCTGCATGCGATCCGCCGGAACCTCGATGCCGTGATCCGCCGAATTGCGCACCATGTGCGTCAAGGGATCCTTGATAAGCTCCAACACCTGCCGATCCAGCTCGGTTTCCGCGCCGACCATTTGCAAATTGATCTTTTTGCCGAGTTCAAGCGACAGATCGCGCACGACGCGCGGCAGTTTGGACCACGCGTTGCCGATAGGCTGCATGCGCGTCTTCATCACGCCTTCCTGAAGCTCCGACGTGACGTGGTTGAGGCGCTGCAACGGCGTGGCAAAGGCGCTGTCCTTCTGGCTGCGCAAAATCTGCATCAACTGGTTGCGAGTCAAAACCAGCTCGCTGGCGATAACCATCAGGTTTTCCAGCTGATCCACGCTGACGCGGATGGACTGGCTGGCGACGGCGGACTCTTTCGTGCCAAGTTCTTCCATAGGCTTAACCTCCTGCTTCTTGGCATCGGGCGCAGGCGCAGACGCAGTCTGCGCCTTGCCGGTCTCCGACGCAGGAACGGGAACAAAGCCGTGTTCGTCCGGGACGTTCGCGGGGAAAACGGGAGCATCGTCCATATGTACCTCCTTAGGCGCGGATACCGTCGCCACATGATCAAGATGACCCTCAGCCATAGCATTCAGCTCGGCGATCAACTCCTCGTCATTGCCGGGAGCTTCGGCCTGCGTGGCTTCCAAAACCGCCAGCAGTGTCTTAATGGTGTCGATGGATTTCAGAATCAAACTGACGGCCAGCGGAGTCACCGGCAGTTCGCCGTCGCGGAATTTTCCCAGAACATTCTCGCCCGCATGCGCCAAATGCTCAAGGCGCGGCAAGCCCAAAAAGCCGCAGGTTCCCTTGATCGTATGCACCAATCGGAAAATGCTGCTCAACAGCTCAGGATTGTTGGGATTCTGCTCCAACTTCACCAGTTCGACATCGATTTGAGCGATGCTCTCGGAAGTTTCGGTCAGAAATTCACGCAGCAAGTCATCCATAACGGAAGTCCTTCAATGGGAGGCGACATTAAGGTGTGGCCGTGGCTCCTCATCATGGTTACCAATGCTTAAAAATTCCTTATGGAGCCCCCCCTACCCGCGTATTCGCCCTCGTCCGAAGTGAAAGACTAAAAATCCAATTGACAACGCGCCCGGCGGTTTGTTGTTATATACGGACGGGAACGGTCCACCCTGACGGACTCGCGGAATTTGATGGGGCAGCTTGCTGCCGCGTAAACAATAGCTAAAGCGCTACAGCCTTGGGCATACGTGATCCCCTTGTGTTTAAAGGGGTCGGCTTCCGACCCCGTCACGCGCTGTAGTCCCCCCTCTGGCATCAGGTTTCATGCGCCTGAGTCCGAAGGAGAAAGGTGGGCGGCACGCGCGTTGACAGGGAAACTACGCCATAAATCCCCCTATCACCGCGCCGCGCCCTCCATCGGGTGACGTTTCGGCGCGTGAACGGTCTTTTGACCCTCTCCCGCACCCTTTGTCGTCACCGGACGGCTGGCGTTACCCAGCCGCCGAGGGGGCCTTTTTCCCGCGCCCATACAAAACGGGAAAATCGAGCAGACCATCGCAGGATGGCAGGGAGGATCATGATGACGAAATTATATCTTCAAGAAGACTGGGTAAGACGAATTGGTGAGTCGAACAAACGAAAGGAGGAAATCCTTCAAGCGATAGATGCATGGCAAGCTAGACGGCCTTCGTCGCCTCAAGGCCAGACGGCTGAGACTGGGACAAACATCGCTGCCCCACCAGAGCCCAAGTAACAACACACTTCGCCTCCGGCGTACATCGCGCCGGAGGCGAATTCATACCGCCCGACGCCGTACGCGACGACGTCCAAGGAGCCGACCATGCCCGTGATCATCGACGGCAAAAAGCCGCATCCCTTTCTCCCCACGCGCGAAAGCCCCTCGGCCATCGACGCGCTGCGGGCGGAACGGCAGGACGTACGCCCCCTGCACATCGCCGTTCTCAACCTGATGGCGGACAAGCTCGGAACGGAAAAGGAACTGGCAGGCCCGTTGGGGCACACCCCCATCCAAGTCCACCTGACCTTTGTCGCCACGGACAGCTACATCCACGATCTGGACAACGGCTATGTCTCAAAACACACGGCCCCGGATCACATTCGCAGCTTCTACACGCCGTGGAGCCGCATCCGCGACGAGAAGTTCGACGGCCTGATCATCACCGGCATCAACGCTCGCCAGTTGGACATCACGACCGAAGCCATTTGGCCGCAAGTGCAAGCCATCCTCGATTGGTCGCGCACGAACGTGGTGTCGTGCCTGTTCCTGTGCTGGGGTGCGCAAGCGGCGCTGAAACACCTGCACAATATCGACCGCCACCGGTCGGAAAAGAAAAACCACGGAGTCTTTCCGCACCGTATCGCGTCCGATAAAACCAACCTGCTCTACGGCTTTCCTGACCGTTTTCCCATTCCGGTTTCGCGCTGGAACGAAATCCGCGCCGAAGACATCCACGCCCGGGCCAAAAGCCTCGAAGTCGCCGCCCTGTCCGACGAAGCGGGCGTAGGTGTCATCGTCGATCCCCGCCACCACGCCGACAGCGTCTCCCTCTACCCCCGCGATGTCTATGTCTTGGCTCATCCCGAATACGCCACCGCGACGCTCGGCAACGAATACCGCCGCGACAGCGCCAACAATCCCGCCACGCCGACCCCACGGCATTACTTCCCCGACGACAAACCCGACCAACCGCCCCTGAACACATGGCGGCACACAGCCATGATCTACACAAACTGGGTCAACCTCCTCTACAAAGTCGCCCCCTACGACCGCGCCTCCATCGCCGGATAATAAGATCATAAAGAAGAAACCAAATGGGATGCCCGCCTACGCGGGCATGACGATATTTTTGTTTGAATTCAACCTTATACCGTCATCCCCGCGAAGGCGGGGAGGTGGATTCACGTTTGAAGTGCAACGGTTGAACACAGGTTGGAGAATACTTCTGCAGGGGTTTTGAAGCCAAGACATTTTCGTGGAGTGTTGTTGTGGCGATCGGCGATGGCTCTGAGGGCTTGGGGCGATAGGGAAGAAAGATCCATGCGGCGCGGCAAATCCTTTTGCAATCTGCCGTTCATGTTTTCGATGCCGCCTTTTTCCCAAGGATGATGTGGCCGGCAGAAAAAGGTTTTCAAGCCAAGGCTGTCACGCAATCTGTAGTGCTCGGCAAACTCTGTGCCGTTGTCCTGTGTCAGGGTTCTGCGCATCTGCGGATGAAGAGGCTTGAGCCAAGTTTTCAGTCGAGAAGCCGTCGTGGAAGCCTTGCGAGACGGCGGTTTACCGAGCCGTATGAAACGGGATTTCCGCTCTTGCGCAACCAGAATGGATTGTCCATAGCGGCTGAAAAGGATGCAATCGGTTTCCCAGTGTCCCGGCTGTTTGCGTTTATGGATGAAAGAAGGTCTTTTCTCAATGGAAACGCGGTATTTTATATGTTGAACCGGCGTGCCGCCTCGTTTTCCGAGACGGCCTCGACGATGCTTTTTTCGAGGCAACAAGCGATGCCAGTAATCCTTTTGGGCGCTGCGATGATAGGCGTAGCGATAAATGGATTCATAACTGACACTCATGGTAGGATGGTTTTGCGTCAGCCATGCTGAGATTTGTTCGGGCGACCATCCCATCGCAAGTTTGTTTCGCACGAGCCGTCGCAGTTTTGGTTGGCGCGCCATTTTAAAGCGCCCGTCCCATCGCCGCCGACGCTGGGTCAAGGCTTCGGCCCGTAAGGGATCATAGCCTTCTTTCCACCGCTTCGTTTTCTTGCTGTTTCGCTTCAATTCCCGACTTATTGTGCTGGGCTGACGGCCTAAAGCTTCGCCAATCCAGCGCAAGGATTTACCATTGGCATGCCAATGGTAAATCTTTACCCGTTCCTTTGCAGAAAGCTGGTTGTATTTGTTTCCCCTCGCAACACCGTTCCAAGCAAAACAAATAATCATCAATCGTGTTTTGTTCCGAAGTCTTCGCGTTCTTCCCGATGCTGATCCCAAGCCCCCCCCGCCGCTGGGAAGCGCGAACGTTTTGAACCAGCCAATCCACCCCCCGATTGTTAAAGCCAAAGCGGTTGATAAGGGCCTGATGCGCCACAAGCCGGAACATCCTCGGCCTTGGGTTCCCATCCTGAGGCAAGGGCGTTACGGTGCCGATTTCAAGAAAACCAAACCCCAAACTTGATAAGGCGTCGATAGAGTCGCCGTTCTTATCCAGCCCCGCTGCAAGACCGATCCGATTGGAGAACTTCAACCCCCACAACGTGACTTCGTCTTTGTGCGGAGGATAAAGCTTGCCGAGCATGCCCGTCTTATCCAGCAACCGCAGCGATGCCAT
>CAIXHP010000021.1 GCA_903919315.1 uncultured Pseudomonadota bacterium
GAAAGGGGAATGTGATTCTCTATCCAACTGGATAGAGCCTTGGACAGTATTCCTTGCATTTTGGATTCCTTCTTTGGTCGGAAAGAATCCTTATCTTGAATCTCTTCAAGGCTTTATCCAACTGCGTCCGGTACTATGCTCCACCCTTGAATCACAAGCCGGTTAACAAAGATTCAATGCCTCTTTCGCAACGAGTCTATTATGTGCGCAGGTGCGGCCATGCATTTTGGCTTCAAGGTTGTCTCTCTAGCGATTGATCCGGATGCCGGTGTGAACTGCAGGGGGCCTAATGATTTCTCCACAATACCGGTCCTTTTTACGTGAAAGGGCGGCACAGACTTTTGCTCTTGCCGGTGTTGAGGATGATCGCGCCTATAGTGGCTACGCGACGGGCATTCCGGCTGTAACCGTGCCTGCGTCGTTCGTGGTACAGGCTAAGAGATCGTTCAATAAAGGTGAAGACAATATGCTGGACCAATTTGCGCTTACGCGTAGCATATGTGCCAGGCCGCTTAACCGCCAATCCAACAATATACCGCAGAGAGCGAAAAGCTTATTCCATGAGGCCGACCCGAGGAGCCTGAGAATTCAAAGCGATCCGCGCGATCCCGGCTATGAACTGGCGCATCCGCTATTATATACTGCAAATGAAGCCGCTAGGAACGGTCATAGTCGAAACTCCTGTGCTCTCATTGCCCCCGACGGCAAAGTGCTTATGGTCATGGGAAGCGAAGACGCAGATAACCCCCTAAACACACCTCTCATGCGAATGACCGTGGCCTATGAGCGCATTCGCCAGAGTTCAAAAGGTTTGCCCAATCGACCAGATTGCACGGTCGTTCTGCTGAATGGCGTGAACGAATCTCCCCTTGGCCTGATGGATATCGCGCTTATGAAATCAAGGGTGATGCACGTTATTCCTGGTGCGGACTCTCATGCCGTGAGCGAAGTCATAAGCTCTTTGCCCAACTATTATCGACGAGTGAACAACGGTGGCCCAAAACAGGTTAGTAACGAGGCGCTCGTCAGCGCCTGCATGAATGCGAGATGTAATCACGGATAATCACCCCTCACAACTCCCGCGACTCAATATCGATGCCGGGGCAGATCTTATTTGTGATCCGCTATCTGATCCCATGCGCATTGAGAAAGGGGGCGTATTTTTTGTCGGTATGCATAATATGACCTAACCACCAATCTTTTAGAAACAAAAGTATTTCTATAGGTGCGATAGACTCGGGTGATGCGATGTAGCTCTGTTTTAGCTCAAGCGACTTAACCTTCATGGCACTGTGCTGTGCCTTTTGTTCGGAAGTGCCTTCATAACCTGTCCGTTCAAACATCTCCTCCTCTGTCTCAAAGTGGAGGTTAATATAGACGAACAGATCATGGATAATGTCGGCCATAATATCTCGGCCTTTACCCTCTTGCATCGCGGCATGGAGCTTGTTGATCATTTTCATAATACGTTTGTGATCTTCATCAAGTATGGCTACGCCAACACTCATCTCTTCCGTCCAAGCGATTAGCTTTGCCATGATCAGCCTTTACAGTGTGAGTGATGGGCCTGTCGGTATGTACGCAAGACATGAGCCAAACGCGTAAGACGATCACCTTTGTTTGGCACATACGAAGATTTGCGAAAAATTTATCGCATATTCAACTGGTTGAATCCAGCGTTCACATACACACGTTTTACGTCGCATAGCGGTGTTGTTGTTCTGCTTCGCGCTAAAAACCCTACATTTTCTGCTGACTTCGCAGATCGTCCTGTTCTCACACCTCCCGCGATTCAAAGTCGATGCGGGGGTCGACGGTGACGTAGATGAGGTCGCCGATGAGGTTCATGACGAGGCCGAGCAGGGTGAAGAAATACAGCGTGCCGAACATGACCGGATAATCGCGGTTGATGGCGGCTTCAAAGCCCAGCAGGCCCATGCCGTCCAGCGAGAAGATGACCTCGATCAACAACGCCCCCGTAAACAATACGCCGATAAAGGCGCTGGGGAATCCGGCGATGACCAGCAGCATGGCGTTGCGGAACACATGGCCGTAGAGGACTCGGTTTTCGCTCAGGCCCTTGGCGCGGGCGGTCAAAACATATTGTTTGTTGATTTCGTCCAAAAACGAATTCTTGGTGAGCATGGTGAGGCTGGCGAAGCCGCCGATCACCATCGCGGTGATGGGCAACGCGATGTGCCAAAGATAGTCAACAATGCGCTCCGGCCACGCCATATCCACCCAAGTGTCGGATGTCAGGCCACGCAGCGGAAACCACTCGAAATACCGCCCGCCCGCGAACACGACGATCAGCAACACGGCGAATAAAAAGCTGGGGATGGCATACCCGGCGATGATGGCGGCGCTTGACCACATATCAAAGGGCGAGCCGTCCTTGACCGCCTTGCGTATCCCCAGCGGGATGGAGACGAGGTAGACAATAAAGGTCGTCCATAGCCCCAGTGAGATTGACACGGGCATCTTGCTGATGACCAGTTCCACCACTCTTTCGTCCCGAAAATAGGACTTGCCGAAGTCGAAGGTCAGGTAGTCGCCGATCATCTTGAAAAACCGCACATGCAACGGCTGATCAAACCCAAACTGATGCTCCAGCTCTTTGATAAGCTCAGGATCGACACCCTGCGCCCCGCGATAGCGTGAGGCCGTGCCGCCGCTGGCGTTATTCTCGTGCAGGGCTTGCGGCGCAAGGCTGTCGCCGCTTGAGCTGCCGGAGACTCGCGCGGTGGCTTCCACGGCGTTGCCTTGGAGCTTGGCGACTATCTGCTCAATCGGCCCGCCCGGAGCGGCCTGAACGATCAGGAAATTCAACACCATAATCCCGAACAAAGTCGGGATCATCAGCAACAGGCGGCGGAGGATATAGGCGAGCATGTGGGGGATGATAGCCGTGGTAGCGGGATGTGGAAAGCCTGTGTATATAGGTTGGTTATGAGCGATTTGTCACTCCCGCATACTGATATGCCCGCCAACAGCTGGATCGACCGTTTTGTGCCGTCGTGGGCGCAGCCCTATGCGCGCCTCATGCGGCTGGATCGTCCGGCGGGGACATGGTTGCTTCTGCTGCCGTGTTGGTGGGGCGTGGTGCTGGCGGGCGAGGGGTTGCCTGACTTTTGGTTGATGTTCCTCTTTGCTCTGGGTGCCATCGTTATGCGCGGGGCCGGATGCGTCGTGAACGACATTCTCGACCGCGAGATTGACCGCAAGGTCGAACGCACACGCCGAAGACCTTTGGCTTGCGGAGCGGTGAAATTGTGGCAAGCCCTTGCGCTTTTGGCCGTTCTCCTCCTGATCGGATTGGGCGTGCTGCTCCGGTTCAATGCCTTCACGATTGGTCTTGGCGTTGCTTCGCTGGCGCTGGTGTTCGTCTATCCCTTGGCCAAGCGGGTGACGTGGTGGCCGCAGCTGGTATTGGGGCTGGCTTTTAACTGGGGAGCTTTGGTGGGGTGGAGCGCGGTGAGGGGAGACCTTGGCTGGCCGCCTCTGCTGCTCTATGTCGCGGGTGTATTCTGGACGCTTGGCTATGACACCATCTATGCGCATCAAGACAGGCGCGACGATGCGCAAATCGGAGTTAAATCGCTGGCTCTAAGGCTAGGAGACAGCTCGCCGCCGTGGATTGCCGGATTTTATGCGCTGGCCTTGCTTCTGTTGGCGACGGCCGGACATGCGGCTGCGTTGGGGAATGCCTTCTACCCCGCCTTGCTGGCCGCAGCCCTCCACGCGCGTTGGCAAGTCGAGGGATGGTCGATGAATGATCCTGCCGACTGCCTGCGACGCTTTCGCAGCAACCGCGACTTTGGCCTGTTGGTGCTGGCCGCGCTCGTGATCGGAAAGAACCTGTGAGCCTGCCCGCCGCCGCATTCATCCGCGCCAACACGGCGTTGACCTCTGTGCCGTTTGTGCCGGAAATCAAGTTGTATCTGGCCACGGAAATCACGCCGATGTGGCAGTCGACGGAAATATGGCTGGAACAGACTAACACCTCGCCGCCGTTTTGGGCCTTTGCGTGGCCGGGAGGGCAAGCCTTGGCGCGTTATGTTCTCGATCATCCGGACGAGGTGCGTGGCAAGCGCGTGCTGGACTTTGCGGCGGGAAGCGGCATCACGGCGATTGCGGCAGCGCAGAGCGGAGCCGCGCGTTCATCTGCCGCCGACATAGACCCTCTCTCGCAAGTCGCAACGCAAATCAACGCCAGCCACAACGCAGAGGCGGTGGAGTGCTGCCGCTCGCTGGACATGGAACAAGCGCTAACCGACTACGATCTCATCCTCGCGGGGGATGTTTGTTATGAACAAATTATGAGCCACAAAATATTGCGCTGGCTGCGCCTATGTGCCGGTGCAGGGGTGCGCGTGCTGATGGCCGACCCGGGGCGGGCCTATGTGCCGGAAGACGGTTTGTTGGAGGTGGCGAATTATGACGTGCCCGTGCTGCGCGAACTAGAAGACCGTGACGTTCGCCACGTCACGGTCTGGCAGTTGGTGACATCTGAATAAAACGAAGTCTACTTATGGCCGCTCGGTTGCGTGCGATATTCCTGAACCCGCGTGGCGCGCAGACCGCGAAGTCCATGCTGGTCGAGCAGATTGATCCACGAATTGAATTCTTCTTCCGACAGGTGATAGCGCTCACAGGCTTCTTCGAACGTGAGAAGGCCGCCGCGCACCGCCGCGACCACTTGCGCCTTGCGACGCATGACCCAACGGCGAGTCATGGCAGAGGGGAGCTTGTCCATTTCCTTCTGACGGTCCGACAGGCGTATGATCTTGACCTGATCGCCCGAAGTAGAAAAATCAGCCGTCGATTGTGACATGGTGTGACTCCGCTAAAAATATATTCAATCAATGTAGGGGATAGAATACGCCAGAGGCTTTTAAAAAACGACTAATTCCTTGGGCCCGCGCGGGGGATTATTTTCTTGATAGGAGGTAAATCCCCCGTCGCGGTATGCCCAAAGCCCTTGAAAACGCACTCAGTTAACACTTCCTCCATTTTCGTCACGACTTAGCGGCTGACCCTGAGGTTCGAAAGCGAGTCGCCGATGGCGTTAAAAATCGCCTGCAACTGCGTCGAAGACGGCGAGTCGAAGTAATAGTTCGGCGCCGACGCGCAGTTCTTCAACATCGTCTTGACCGACGTGGTGGTGCCGGTTCCCAACGAAATCGTGTAGACGTAGACACCCTTGTTTTTGAGCGCCGTGCATACGCTCAACGCTTTGTTGTCGAGCTTTGTCACGGCGGTCGAGCTGTTTGTTGTTCCGGTGCGGCCCTCCAGAAGATAGCCGTAAGCGCCGTGGTCTGAGTTGTCGATGGTGTTCACACCGTCGGTTAATAGAACGACGGCCTTATTCATATGAGCCGTACCGTAGTCCAGCGGAAGGCTGTTCGTATCCATCTCGCCGCCCCACAGACCGCGCCAACGCGGAGACAGCATTCTCCAACCCCACGACAGCCCCATCGGGATGAGCGTATCGCCCAACGGCTGCATAGCGTTGATAGCGTTCAACAGCGTTGTCTTGTTGGATGTCATAGGCACAACTTGCAAAGGGCAATAATAGTTCGGACCATGCGAGGTGGTGTTGTACGGCCCAATATAATTGGTTGTCGTGACGCCGTTGTTCGTCGTAACGGTCTTCCATTTGTTGACGTTTAAAACGCCGCTCGGGGTTGTATAGGTGGTCCCATTCGAGCCGACAAAACTCGATATCCCGGTGCTGGGATAGTAATACTGCTTGAACTTTTGCACCGAGGGCGGGTCGTCGGTAATGTCTTTCCCGTTAGCCTCGCGAGGTTCCACGCAGCCCGCCCAGCTTGTAGGGCCCCAATCGAGCGTGGCATCGTATGTTGAGTCCAGCCAGTCCATATGGCCTGTTCCGATATTTACGGACTGTGAAAACGGCACGAGACCGATCCACAAATTTCGAACGTTCGTCTTGTTGCCGTACAGAATGTTTATCAGCGATGTCGCCGCCGATTTCAACGCAGGCAGTTTGTTGTCTTGCGCCATCGATCCGGTGTTATCCAAAACCAGCGCTAGCTCAAGCCCCATCACGGTTCGCGCGATCTGCGATGTGGCGGTGACGGTGAAATTCGGTACGCCGAACACTTGCATAAAGGTCGTGGGCACCGTCGTGGTGGCGCTGAGATCGAGCGTTAAATTGTCGCTGCTTTCCGTCACCGAGGTGGACGGAGCCGCCGCGCCGAGGTAACCCGCAGGAAAATTTGCGCCCATGTATTTGGTGACTTCGGAACTCGCGGTCGTCGTGTTCATGGTCGATCCTGCGGCAAGACCGGCGGCATCGAGCGCGAAGGATAGGCGCGACTGCACCAATTGCATGCGCGCGACATCCACGGCGGCTCCGGCAAATCCGGTCATCGCCATAAACGAAACGGCCAGCATGGGCAGCGTCATGCCGGAGTCGCTCTCCACAAAGCGGCGAAGCGTTCTGTTAAATCTCTGGGCAAGGTGATGGCCGAACATGTGACTCTCCAATCACGCTGGGGGTGTAATAAGGGGGCTGAGCCGGGGCTTGTAGACAGCTACGCGGTACACGTCGCCGGAACTCAAGATGCCCGCGTTGATGAACATCGGCGTAAAACTGTAATACACCTCGGCGACGATCACATTCTCGTTGTCGTTCAGCGTCAAGTTGCTGGGCATGGTCGGTGTCGCGCCCAATTGTCCGATCTTGCTGCCACGCGACAACGAACCGCCGCCGGTGTATTGCCAGCTGATCTTTGTGGGCTGTCCTGCCGGTTTGTAAAGCGAGGTGATGATAACGATTCCTCGCGTCCCGAACGTAAACGGCTGCATGAGCTGTCCGGCCGCCAACAAAATACTGTCGAGATCCGTGCGCGAAACGGTCTGCGATTGCGTGACGATGTCGGTGACCGAATAGGCGACGCGGTCGACGCGTTGATCCACCAGCATCATGTAAGCGCCGTCGCTTATGCCGAGCAAAAGCGTCATCCAGACGGGCAGGGCAAGCGCGAATTCGACCGCCGCCACGCCGCGTTCGCCGTGTCGTGTTGCGCGTGACGGTCTAAACCGCCGTATGAAATTAGTAAGGTTCATTGCGCACCACAATCCTTGAGGTTAACTGAACGCGCACGTTCTCATCGCCGATAATATCGCCAATCATGGGCGTGAAGAATTTCCAAGGATAGGAAATCGTGTAAACAACCACTTCTTGCGCCGTGCCTAGGCCTTCGGTGCCTTGTTCCGGTTGGTCGATCTGGCTGAGGTTGCCGTAGGAGGTCGAAATCATTGATAGTTTGCTGACATCTACCAACGGCGACAAATGCCCCAGTTGCGTGTTGAGCGAATCCATCACGGTTTCCAGCTGTGTCCTGCCCTCTGTCACAAAGCCTGTTTTTGCCAAACGCGATGCATTAAACGTCGCGCTCTCCAGCAAATGTTGCACAAGCATGATCAGAGACGTTTCCGTAACGCCCATCAGCATCATGAAAAACACCGGAGCGATCAGCGCCATTTCGACAGCCGTCGCGCCTTTGCGCGGCTTGTCGCATCGCGAAGCCCGATGGAATTTTTTAAATGACCACATGACCTGACTGCCTCAAATAAATTAGCTCATTCTTAATGTCTCATTGTGACATGCTTCGTTTACTATAATCTTAAGTTCCGGCAGTGTTTTTTCCGAATTGGTTAAGTTCTAAACTCGAACTAATTTACGATAAGAGCGCAAAATCCTTTCTTGCAAGGGGGTTACCCCAAGTCCTAACAAATTGTTACGCAATAGAGCCGTGTTTGCGAGGCATGGTTTCGCCGAGACCCGCTCAGCTTTGTGTATGAGCGAACGAAAAAAATCCGTAGGAGATGGATTGCGTCAGATCAGGATTTAATGATGGGCAGTCCAGCGGCTTTCCAGGCCTTGATGCCGCCTTCCATATGCGTGTCGTAAGCAAGTCCGGAAGAGCAGCATTTGGCGATCACCTGAGCCGAGCGAACTCCGCCAGCGCAATGAAAGACAACCGACTTACCGCAGGGATCGGGAAGTTTGCTGGGGTGAAACGTTGAGAGCGGGCACAGAACGGCACCCTGAATGCGCTCGCGCGCGTGTTCATCGGCTTCGCGCACGTCGATCAAGACAATGGCATCATCCGTCAACAACTGCATGACTTCATGCGGCGCGAGATTGCGTGTGGTGGCCATGGTCATTTCCTCTTTTTTGCTGTGGAGCGGGGCGCACGCGACGACGGTGCGCAATAAATTTTGTAGAGCGTCTCGAGAAGGCGGCGAACGTTTGAACTCTTGATCGAATACCACATGGTTTGTCCGTCGCGCTTTGCCGACACAAGACCACATGATCGCATCAGGGCAAGATTTTGCGAGACGGTCGAATCGCGTATGCCCAGAAACAGCGCCAACTGACCAACGGAGCATTCACCCCCGACCAATTTGCAGAGTATGTTGAGCCGGTGCGGATGGGCGATGGCTTTTAATAAGGCGCAAGCCTCGGCCGATTTTCGCGCCATGTTTTTTGTTTGTATCTTCATGCTTGTAAATATACAGAAAACTGTATATAACGTAAAGCCTAAACCGCGTGAGAGGACCCCATGAACATTGACAGACTTATCTTTCGCCTTGCAGGTTCCGTGATCCTGCTCAGCCTCGCTCTCGCGCAGGTGCACAGCGCGTACTGGTTGTTGCTGACCGCTTTCGTGGGGCTGAACATGCTGCTGGTCAGCTTTACGGGCCTTTGCCCTGCCGCGATGATCCTAAAGAAGCTGGGCATCAAGCCCGGCAGCATGTTTGAATAAGTTAACCACATCAGGAGATGAATATGAGCAAAGACTTCAAAGCGATCATCGGTGACATTGGCGCTTATGCGGCTGAACTTCGTAAACTGATTCCCGACACGATGAACGGCTTCTCGGCTATGGCCAAGGGAGCGACCCAGACGAAAGTTTTGGATGAAAAAACCAAGGAGCTGATCGCCATTGCGCTCGGCGTTGCGGCGCACTGCGATGGTTGTCTCGGCTTTCACGCCAAAACGCTCGTCCAACTCGGCGCGACGCGCGAAGAAGTCGCTGAAGCTCTGGGCATGGCGATCTATATGGGCGGCGGTCCGTCGCTGATGTACGCCGCCGACGCGATGAGATCGTTTGATCAGTTTTCGACAAAGGTGTAAAATCTGAGTCGTTCGCTGGTAAGGTCTCTTACGAAAGCGAGTCTATCGTTTCGAAGAGGGTCGGCTATGGATTCGCTTGAGTGCTTGGTCAATGTCGTCAATTTTAGCACGTCGATAGTCGATGTCAGCGTTTCCTCGACAAACATTCTGAACTCGGCTCGCGATGTCCGCGCGGCCGCCGGCACGATGGCGAACGCGGTCGAAGAGCTGTCCAATTCAATTACCGAGATTGAAAGTTCGGCGAAGCGATCTCTTCACGTCGTTGACCAGTCCAGCCAATTGACTTCTGAGGGAATGAAGGAGCTGACGGGACTGCGTTCCCAAATCGGCGATACGGGCCGTCTTTTCGACGCGGTTGCCGGTAAGACAAAAGATCTGCAGGAGGTCGTGTCAAATCTGGGAAAAGTTGTCGACCTTATTTCAAAAATCGCCGGACAAACCAATCTTCTGGCCTTGAACGCCACCATTGAGTCCGCACGCGCAGGAGAGCACGGTCGCGGCTTTGCCGTCGTGGCCAGCGAAGTTAAGTCGCTGTCGCGCCAGACGGCAGAGGCAACGGAAACAATTCGTGGACAAATCAAAAACCTCAACGATTCGTTTGCCAATGTTCTTGAAACGGTTTCGTGTTCGCGCGCAACCATGGACTCGGTTGTCAGCACGGCCGAAAAAGTCGGTCATGATTTTGAAAGCATCAGCGGCCATTCAGCCTCGATTACGCATCAGGTTGGCGAACTGGCGGATATCATCTCGCAGCAAAAATCTGCTGTTGAATTGTTGGCTAAGAATATGTCGGTTGTTGCGAGCCGCGAACAGGAGAATCTTGTCTCCGTTGAAAAGCTTGTCGATGAAACCGATCAAACTGTTGCTCTGGTCGAAAATATGCGCGCCAAGCTGGCGATGGAGGATATCGCCAACAAAGTCATCTATCTTGCCAAGGCGGATCATGTGCTTTGGAAGAAAAAACTGCTCGACATGGCATCGGGACGCGCAAAGACCAAGTCTTCCGAACTTGCAAACCATACTCTGTGCCGATTGGGTAAATGGTATTACGCGCAAAGCGATGAGAGCATGCGCCATTTGTCGTCGTTCCGCGCCATTGAAGAGCCGCATCGCCAAGTGCATTTCCATGGCATCGAAGCCGCCAAGTGTTTCGAGAGCGGTAAGACGGATGAGGGAATGGAGCACTACCGAAAGCTTGAGGGTTTTTCCAGACTTGTGCTCAAATGTCTCGACTCATTGCTGATCGAGGTCACCGAACTGGGCAAAGCCTAAACGTCGTCCGCTTACTCCGCCAATACCCGCCCCGGAAACCAGATGCGGCCCTGACGGTCTTCGATTTCGATGAGCCATGCGTCGGGGTCGGTGCTGGCTTGTCTTTCCAGATACGCATCGGCCTCAGGCTCGGTCATTGACGCGGCGCTTTTGACCGGTGCCCAGAACAGTTCGTCATTCACGCGCACTTGCGTCATGACCTGCGCGGTGCCGTCAAGTCGGTTGATTTTGAGGAACAAGACACCGCTGTTGTTGTCGCCGCGATGGATCACGACGATGGGAATCCCTTGTCGGGCTGCGATCCTGATCTGCGCCGCGACGGCCATGTCGGTTGGGACTGGATCGTTCATCGCCGTCTGCCGTGCGCGCGGCGTTTGTGCATCGCTTGCAAAGCGGGCGAGGGGGGCGCGGTCGTCTCGGAATCCGAATTTTCCGTTTCGGGGGCTTCAGGGATATGGAAGTCGGGCAGACTTTCCTCCATGTCGCTCAGTTCATCCGCTGTGATGTCAAATTCGTCGATTTTTTCAGCGTTGTTATCATGTTTTAAAAAGGAAAAGTCGGGCTTGCCCAAGTCGAGGCTCCGATCCGACGACATCGCCGTGACGGCAACCTTGCCGCGCTTTAGCAACGCGCTGTCGCTGTTGTCGGTTTCGATCGGCGGTTGGCGTTTAACGCTGAGCCAGAAATATTCGTGGCGGCGCGGACTGATGCGAAAATCGGCTTCTAGCGCGGCGATGTTTTTTTGGCTCTGCCGCGCCCAACCGAGACCGGTTACTTCGGCGGCGGGGAGGTCGGGAATGTTGATGGTTAGCACCGTCTCCTTGCGCCAGCCCCGTGCCAAAAGATGGCTTAACGTTTTGGGCAAAATCGCGCGCGCGGTATCCCAGCGAATGGCATCGCGCGAGGTAAAAGCCTGACTGATGGCGATGGCGGGCACACCGAGCATCAAGGAGGTCAACGCCGCGCCGATGGTGCCGGACATATTGATCTCGTCGCCGACATTGGCTCCGGCATTGACGCCTGACAAAATCAGGCTGGGCGGCGTGGCGGCCATAAAGTGGGAAAGCGCGATGGCGACGCAGTCCCCCGGCGTTCCGTCGATCGACCATTGCCGCTCGCTGCGCGTATGGCAACGCAACGGCTCATGCAGCGAAACGCTTGATCCCGCGCCGCTTTGATCGCTGGTTGGCGCGACGATCCAGACTTCACGCGCAAAATCTTGCGCTACCTCAGCCAGCACAGCAAGCCCCGGAGCGTCGAACCCGTCATCGTTGGTCAGCAGAATGCGGGGTAAAAGAATGGATTCGGTCATGGGAATGTCTCAGCAATACCGTTGTCTGGAATGTTGGAGTGTAGACTCTTTTTCCCGGATTGGCCATACTGAGGCAGATTGGTTAATGATGCTAACCCTTTGAAAATCATTCAACGACGTAAGGCAGCTGCCGTCGGCGCAATGGAATTATCCGAAAAAATGTTTTTAGTATCGCCCGCTCTATGTCATTATTTTTGATAGCACTGTGGGCGATATCCACAAGGCTTTTTGAATTTATTTGGAAATGTTCATGAACGATCCCAAGAATATTGTAGTTCAACAGGCGTCGCGATCTCATTGGTTCTTTCTGCGTAACAGTAGGTCGCAGTACCGGTCAGTGCCACTTGGCGACGTGAAGCTTTTTCTTCCCGAACATTTCAGCACACGAGTGCCGGACAATGTTCACTCCGTTCGTGTTGTATTAAGTTATTACGGCAATCATGCAACCGGATGCCTTTCGTCAAAAGAAAACGCGGTCTATGCGTTGCTGCCTAAAGGCGAAACCCTTTCAGCACGAATGCGCACGGCTGGGATTGGATTGATTAGGGTTTTCTATCATTCCAGCCTATGCTGTATCAACATGGGGCAGATTAAATTTCTTGCTGCTTCCGGTGATGTCCATACGCGCATACGATTTTAGGACGACAGCTCGATTGTTGTTCCCTATCGCAGCTCGGATTTGAGGTATGCCCTGCGTTCAATAAACAGGACAATGACGTTAGGTTGAGAGTTTCCCGCAAAGAGTGGATGAACTAACGGCGGTCTACGCCAACTCCACGACTACAGGCGTATGATCGGATGCCTTGTCGAGGCCGCGTGGGGCGCGGTCGATGTGGATGACTTTCAGGCGATCGACGGCTTCGGGCGAGAGAAGAAAGTGGTCGATGCGAAGGCCGTTGTCACGCGCCCAGGCTCCGGCCTGATAGTCCCAAAAGGTATAAGCCTGCTTTTGATGCGGATGCAGAGCGCGGAAAGCGTCGGTGTAACCGAGGTGGAGCAACGCGCGAAACGCGGCGCGGGTTTCGGGGCGGAAGAGGGCATCTTGCTCCCACCCTTTGGGATCATAAACATCGTCCTCCGCCGGAATGACGTTGAAATCGCCGCCCAGCACGACGGCTTGTTCATTTTCCAACAGCCTTGTCGCCTGAGCCGTCAGGCGTTTCATCCAGTCGAGCTTGTAAGGATACTTGGCGCTGTCAACCGGATTGCCGTTGGGCGCATAGAGGCTGGCGATCCGCACGCCTTGAACGGTTGCCTCGACGTAGCGGGCTTGGGAGTCCGTCTCGTCGCCCGGCAGATGATCCACGATGTCGTAAAGCTCGTGGCGGCTTAGAATGGCCACGCCGTTGTAGGCTTTCTGACCTACGACCGCCGCTTTGTAGCCGAGCGCTTCGAACTCCAGCCGTGGGAACGTGTCCGTTTCGCCTTTTAATTCCTGCAACAGCAACACATCGGGCGCGGATTCCCGAATCCAACCCAAAATGTTGGGCAGCCGCGCCTTGACCGAGTTGACGTTCCAAGTGGCGATACGCACGATGTGTCCTAAACGGCTGGGGGGGCGGACGGGGTTTCGAAAAAATCGGGGAACCGGATCGGCTCAGGGCTGTATTCCCGAACGCCTCCGGTTTCGATGAGCTTCTCCAACTGATCGACCGCCCTTTCCGCATCCTGATATGGCAAGCGGGGAAGGTTTGGAATGGCGTAACGCCACCACTTCAGCCGCAACAACCGCTCTACCGTCTTTTCAGGAAAGCGCGGCCTTACGATACGCGCCGGATTGCCCGCAACGATCATATAGGGGGGCACGTCCTTGGTGACGACGCTGAACGCGCCGATGATCGCTCCGTCGCCGATGGTCACGCCGCATTTGACGAAAACGTGATTGCCCATCCAAACATCGTTACCGATGACGGTCGGCAGGAACGGGTCATACAGATTTGGCGAGGGATGAACGGGATACCCCTGCCGTGCGACGAAATCTTCCCAGCCGTGATAATTGCAATGGTACTGCAGCGGCGATACTGACAACCAATCGGTCGGATGAGCGCCGTGGCCGATCTGGGCATCGCGGGCGATAGAGCAATAACGCCCGATCGTGGCGCTTTGAATCAAGCCTCCCATCAACAAGGAAAACGCGCCCATCCGAAACGGGCGGTTAAAGACGATCTCCGCGCCGATAAAGCCGGGCGGCTCAAGAACGGCGGGCGCACGAAAGTTCTGCGGGCCGCGCAGACTGGTGATTTGCATTCCTCTTTCGTTGAGAAGAGCGAGACGTTCCGCCGTAAAGTCGACGATGGGCATCCGCGCTCACCGCCCGTCGATGGAAAACGACGATCCGCATCCGCAGGAACCGGTGGCGTTCGGGTTGACGACCTTGAAGCCTGACTCCGAAAGGCTTTCGGCATAGTCGATCTCACTGCCTTGCACGAGGGGCAAGGAGGCCTTATCGACCACCAGTTTTGCCCCGTCCCGTTCGACCAGAACATCGTTTGCAGCGCTGTAGTTGCTGTCAAAGTCGAACTTGTACTGATAACAGGAACAGCCGCCGTCCGGCACGCTCAGGCGCACCATCAGCGAAGGGTCGGCCTTGGCCGCCAGCACTTTCAGAATATGCCGGGCTGCGGATTCGGTGAGTTGCAGCGTGGGTAGTGTCATGTGTTCTCTCCTTGGTTAAAGGGGCGAGGCGCAAAAGCGTACGACCCGCTGATCGGTCTAGCCAAATTGAGGCGACCCCTCTAATGTGGGGGCATGGACAGATATTTGCAAGATTCAGCCGTTTTCCATATCCCTTATGCCACAAAGGCTATGGAGAGCCGTGGTCGCCTCGTGCCGGAGCCGCCGAGCGCGACGCGGACGGAGTTCCAGCGCGACCGCGACCGGATCATCCATTCGGGGGCATTCCGCAAACTGCGCAACAAGACGCAAGTTTTCATCGAAAACGAAGGCGATTATTACCGTACGCGGCTCACGCACTCGCTTGAAGTTGCTCAAATCGCGCGTTCGGCTGCCCGTGCCTTGGGGCTGAACGAGGATTTGACGGAAACAATCGCCCTCGCGCACGACCTCGGCCATACTTGCTTCGGCCATGCGGGCGAGGCGGCGTTGGCGGAGGCGATGAAGCCCTATGGCGGATTCAACCACAACGAGCAGACCTTTCGCATCCTTACGCAGCTCGAACACCGTTATATCCAGTTTGACGGCCTGAATCTGACATGGGAAACGCTGGAAGGCATCGTTAAGCACAACGGCCCCTTGCTGGACAAAATTCCGGCCAGCGTGGCGGCCTTCAATGATCGGTACGATCTGGAGCTGCATAGCTTCGCTGGCCCGGAAGCTCAATTGGCGGCTTTGGCCGACGACATCGCCTATAACACGCACGACATCGACGATGGCTACCGCGCCGGATTCTTCGACTTTGCCGACATACAGGATTTGCCGCTTTTCGGCCCTGTTCTTGCCGAAGTCCGTCAGCAGTATCCTTTGGCCCCGATGGACCGTGTGGTGCATGAAGTCGTGCGGCAGGTGATTGGCCGGATGGTGACGGATTTGATCGACACGACGCGAGCGGTGTTGGACTCCTTGCGGCCCCAATTCGCCGCTGACATTCGTCATGCCAACGAAGCCGTGGTGCGGATCAGTCCGGCGATGCAGGACAATATCAAGCCCTTGCGCGAGTTTCTGACCACGCGCATGTACAGGCACAGTCGTGTCAACCGCGCCTGCGTGAAGGCGGAGCGCATCGTTAAAGACATTTTCGCCTGTCTGATGGACAAGCCCGGCTGTCTGCCTGAGGACTGGCAAGCGACGTTGCAGGGGTGCGAGGGTAACGCCACCTTTAAGGCGCGAGTCGTTGCCGACTATATCGCGGGCATGACCGACCGTTTCGCTATACAAGAGCACCGACGATTGTTTTCAACGGAAACGCTGGTCTAATCCCTTTGACGTGCCAATGAGTAGGATTCTTCGATGACGATCTTCAAATCCATGCAAGCCTCCATCGTCGGCGTTCTTGCCGAATTGGTGAACGATGGTTCTCTGACGCTCAACGCGCCGATGCCTTCCTTTGTGGTGGAGCCTCCGCGCGATCCCTCCCACGGCGATCTGGCCACCAATGTGGCGATGATTCTGACGAAAGCGGCGGGCAAGCCGCCGCGTGCCATCGCTGAATTGCTAAAGCCGAAGCTTGAAGCCTTGTCCAACGTGATCGGGGTCGAGATCGCTGGACCGGGCTTTATCAACCTGCGCCTCAAGCCCGAAGTGTGGCAGGATGAGCTGAAGGAAATCTTGACGCGCGGCCTCGCCTATGGCGACAGCGACTATGGCAAGCGTGAGCGCGTGAACGTCGAGTTTGTATCCGCCAATCCCACCGGCCCGATGCATGCGGGCCATGTGCGCGGCGCGGTTTTGGGCGATACTTTGTGCAATCTTATGGCCAAGGCTGGCTACGACGTGACGCGCGAATACTACCTGAACGATGCCGGAACGCAGGTAGACGTGTTGGCCCGTACGACCTTTCTGCGCTACCGCGAAGCTTTGGGCGAAGACATCGGCGAAATTCCGGCGGGTCTGTACCCGGGCGAATATCTCAAGGATGTCGGCGCAGCGCTGGCTAAGCGCGATGGCGCGAAGTGGCAAGGCAAGGACGAAAGCGAATGGCTGATCCCGCTCCGCGTTTTCGCAACATCGTACATACTCGAACTGATCCGCGAAGACCTCGCCCTGATCGGCATTCGCCACGATGTTTTCACCAACGAGCGCGAACTGGTCGAAAACGGCACGCTCGACAAGGCCTTCAAGATTCTTGAGGACAAGGGGCTGATCTACACCGGCACGCTTCCGCCGCCCAAGGGCAAGACGATGGAGGACTGGGAGCCGGTTCCCCTGACTCTGTTCCGCTCCAGCCAGTTTGGCGACAGCACCGACCGGCCCTTGAAAAAGCGCGATGGCGTGTGGGCCTATATCATGCCTGACATCGCCTATCACTATGACAAGATTCAGCGCGGCTTTGGCACCATGATCAATGTGCTGGGCACCGACCACGGCGGCTATCTGGATCGCATACGCCCGGTGGTGGCGGCGTTCAGCGACGGCAAGGCGCGGTTGGACGTGATCTACAACAACATCGTCAAAATCTTCGTGAACGGAGTCCCCGTCAAACTGTCAAAGCGTTCCGGCAACCTCATCACCCTGCGCGAAATGGTGGAGCAGGTGGGGGCGGGCGCTGTGCGTTTCTTTATGCTGACCCGTGCGCCGGAATCCGAGCTTGAGTTCGATTTTGCCAAAGTTGTGGAGCAAACCCGCGACAACCCTGTGTTTTACGTCCAATACGCCCATGCCCGTTGCTGTTCGATCTTGCGCAACGCCGCCGAGCTTTTGCCGGGGCAGGATTTATCCGCCGAAGCTTTGGTCGGCGAAAACATCAGTGCGATCCGTTCGGCGGAGGAATTGGCGCTGATTCGTTTTCTGGCCGGATGGTCGCGCGCGGTTGAGGCAGCGGCGGCGGCGCGTGAGCCGCACCGAGTCGCTTTTTATCTGATGGACTTGGCGGCCCAATTTCATAGCTTATGGAACCGGGGCAACGACAACGCGGCCCTGCGTTTCATTGTGCCCGACGATCCCGCCTTGACGCGGGCGCGTCTTGTGCTCATCAAGGCCGTGCAGACGGTGATCGCCAGCGGCCTCGCCGTCATGAGTTGTAAGCCCTTAGAGGAAATGCGCAATGATCGACCGGAAGCCGCCTGAACTCTTCGCCGAACGCCCCATCACGTCGGACTATGGCCGCCGTCGAGGCAGCCTGTTGTCCGATGCCGCGAAGCGAAAACTGTGGAGTGTTCTCCTGCTTGCCTTGGTAATAGGGGCGGGAACGTATTTCCTGTTGCCCGGATCGAGCGACGATCAACCCGCTGAAATCCCGACCATTAGGGCTGACACTCCGGTCAAGGAACGTCCTGAACAACCCGGCGGCGTCGCGATTCCGCATCAGGAAGAAACGGTTTTCCAGCAAATCGACAGTGACGAACCCGGCAAAACGTCGGCGGTTGAACATCTCCTGCCGCCTCCTGAAACGCCTTTGGCCCCTCCTGCCACACCCGCCGTGGCCGCCGATGCGACTCAGGCCGTTGAGCCACAACCTATTGTGCCTTTGCCGGAAAGCGCTACGCCGGTCGAGCCTGTCCCCGCTCCGGCCCCCGTTGCTGTCAAACCTGCGCCCCAGCAGGTTGCAAAGCCCGCCGCGCCGCCAACGGCTGAGCCTCCTGTGGCTCAGGCTCCCGCCGTGCCCAAGCCGACGAAGCCCGAAGTGGTGGGGCATCTTCCCACTGAGCTGTTCACCGGCAACACGGCAAGCGCCGTCACTACAACCAGCAAGCCCGGCAACGCCAGCAAGGGTTGGCTCGTGCAGCTCGCCTCCGCCAAGGATCAGCAAGCCGCGCAAGCGCAAGTGAAAACTCTGCAAAGCAAATACGCGGGAGCCTTGGGCGACGCGCAATTGCGCCTGACTCGCGCCGATCTGGGCGCAAAGGGCATTTTCTATAGAGTGCAGAGCGAATCCCTGACGGAAGAGCGTGCGCGTGACATCTGCTCGGCTCTGCAGAAGCAAAAAGCCGCCTGCATCGTTGTTCACCCCTAATGCCGCGTCCGATTAAGCCCGTTCTGTTCGGTTGCTCCGGCCCTATGTTGACGGAGGAGGAAGCGGCGTTCTTTGCGTCTGCCAATCCTTTCGGCTTCATCCTGTTCCAGCGCAATGTCGTGGAGCCGGATCAAGTACGCGCTTTGGTTAAGGCGTTACGCGCTGCCGTCGCGCGAGCCGACGCGCCTGTGTTCATCGATCAGGAAGGTGGTCGTGTGGCTCGGTTAAAGCCACCCCATTGGCCAGCGCTGCCGCCGTTGCGCGATCTCGGAGCGCTCTACGAACGCGATGCGGCCAAAGGTCTGGAAGCCATGGCGCTCCACACGCGCCTGACCGCGCAAAGGCTGACGGACTTGGGCATCAACGGCAACTGTTCGCCGATGTTGGATCTGTATATTGAAGATGCTTCCAATGCCATCGGCGACCGCGCCCTCAGCCGCCGCCCCAAAGTCATTGTCGCCATGGCCCGTGTGGCTATTGAGGGTTTTCTTGCCAACGGTGTCCTCCCCGTCATCAAGCATCTGCCGGGGCATGGGCGGGTCAAAGTCGATCCGCACCACATCTTGCCGGTTGTGGACGCTGACCGCGCGACACTGGAGGCGGAGGACTTTGTCCCCTTCGCCGCCTTGCGCGATACCCCCATCGGCATGAACAGCCACATCGTCTTTACCGCGCTCGATCCCGACGCTCCCGTATCGCTTTCGCAAAAAATTCATCAAGACATCATCCGTGGCGTGATTGGTTTTCAGGGACTTTTGTTCTCGGACGATCTGGCGATGAAGGCGCTTAACGGCCCCCTCGACGAAATCGCTTTGAAGGCGCTGGAGGCAGGCGCGGACATTGCTCTCTATTGCCCCGGAGATTTGCCGGAGATGGAGCGCATCAGCCGCGCCCTTCCGGCGATGAGCCAAGCTGCCGCCGAACGGTGGAGCAGGGCGCAACAGCGGCTTAGCTCAGCTCCCGTTGCCGTGGGATTGGAAAACGCACGGACACGCCTCGCCAGCCTATTACCGCCAAACTGACTCCTTGCCTCCGGTCGGAAGATGCCGCAAACTCCGGCTACCCGTTTCCTGAGTCCCGCCCGCCATGAACGAAGCCGAAGTTATCGAAATCTGCCGCGAGGCGATTATCGTCATGCTCAAAGTGGTGGGCCCGGTGCTGCTTGCGGGTTTGGTCGTCGGCGTTGTCGTGTCGTTGTTTCAGGCCGTGACGCAGATTCAGGAATCCACGCTGTCCTTTATCCCGAAAATGGTGGTGATTTTCATGATTACCATCTGGCTTCTGCCCTTTATGATGTCGACGCTGGGCGGCTTTACGCGCTCGCTGACGGATCGCATCGTCGCCATCGGCGCGAGCGGATAGGGCGGCGATGATCACCTTTGATCTCGACAAACAACTGTCGGGGCATGTGTTTCCCTTTTTGCTGGTGTTCACGCGGCTCGGAGCCACGATGACTCTGTTTCCGGGCATCGGCGAGTCGTTCGTGCCGATGCGCGTTCGCTTGTTGTTTGCGTTGCTGATCAGCCTGTTGGTCTACCCCATACTGACACCGCAGATTCCGCCTGTGCCGCAGTCTATTGCCGAATTGGCCAAACTGGTCGCCATGGAGGCGTTGGTAGGTCTGTTTTTCGGCTCCCTGCTGCGCCTTTTGCTCGGTACCGTGGAAACCACGGGCGCGATTTTGTCGGTGCAGATCGGTTTGTCCAACGCCATGATCCTCAACCCCGCCTTAGCCTCGCAAAGCGCTCTGCCGGGAGCTTTTCTGGTTATGGCCGCCGTAACTCTGTTGTTTGTCACGGGGTTGGATCACATGCTGTTGCGCGGCATGATCGACACCTACGCCGTCTTTCCGCCCGGAGTGGCCTTGCCGCCCGGCGATGTGGTGCAGTCCTACACGCACCTGACCTCCCAAAGCTTCGCCGTCGGCGTGGAAATCGCCGCGCCTTTTCTGATTATCGGATTGCTGCTCTATGTCGTCGTTGGCTTCATTCAACGCCTGATGCCGCAGGTGCAATTGTTTATGGTCATGCTTCCGGTCGAAATCGCGGGCGGTCTCTTTTTGTTCGCCGCCACAGTTGGCGTCATGTTGTCCGTGTGGTCGCGTTATTTCGACGAAGCCGTCGGCGACTTTTTGGCGCGGTGAGGCGAACGCATGGCCGAACAGGATCAAGACCAAAAAACCGAAGAACCATCCAGCAAACGCCTCGATGAAGCGCGTGAACGCGGCCAGCTCCCCGTCAGCCGCGAGGTGGCCACATGGACGTTGTTTGTGGGCGCTTTGTTGGTTATCGCCTACCTCGGCCCTCCCATGGCGGGCGATTTGCTGGCGAGTCTGCGCGTCTTTTTGGAAGCGCCGCATGAAATCAGTCTCGAAGGCCAAGGGCTGCAAACCGCGCTGGGCAGCGTGATCATGCATGTCGGGTTAGCGTCGGTGCTGGTCTTTGGCGTGATGTTCGTCTCGGCCATCTTGGGGACAATGCTCCAAACAGGCTTTTACACGACGACCGAGCGCCTCAAGCCCGACTTCACGCGTGTTATGCCAAACAAAGGGTTGAAGCGCCTTTTCTCCAAGGACTCAATTGCCGAGCTGATCAAAAGCATCGTCAAACTGGTCGTGATAAGCGTTATCATGGTCTTTATTTTCATGCCGTTGATCAAGACGCTACCGTTTTATGCCGGGCATGATCTTGTCGAAACATTGATATTTACGCATGGCAAAGCGGTTCATCTGATTATCATTCTTATGCTGATTGTGACGATCATCGCGGTCACGGATCTCGTTTACCAACGCATGACCTACATCCAAAGCCTGCGCATGACCAAACAAGAGGTCAAGGACGAGTACAAGCAGATGGAAGGCGATCCGATGATCAAGAGCCGCCTGCGTGGCATTCGCCTCGAAAAAGCCCGCAAGCGCATGATGGCGCAGGTGCCAAAGGCCGACGTGATCATCACAAACCCGACGCACTACGCCGTGGCGTTGCAATACGACAATACGAAAATGGCGGCCCCGGTCGTGCTTGCCAAAGGCGTTGATCGCGTCGCCCAGCGCATTCGCGAAGTGGCGGAGGAACATGCCGTGCCGCTGGTCAGCAACCCGCCCTTGGCCCGCGCGTTATACGACACCGTGGACATCGACGAAGCCATTTCCCCCCAACATTATCGCGCCGTGGCCGAAGTCATCTCTTATGTGTATAAGATCAAGAAAAAATTGGTCACCCGTCCAACCTAAAGATGCTTATGACAAAACCCTATTTCGTTCTGGCCTCGTCTTCCCCGCGCCGCAAGGCTCTTTTGGCGGACATGGGGCTTACGCCCGATAAGATTGATGCCGCCGACATCGACGAGACACCGCAGCGCCATGAACTCCCCCGCCAACTGGCGCAACGCTTGGCTTTGGAGAAAATGCGCGTCGTGGCGGCACGCGAGCCGGAAGGTTACGTTTTGGCTGCCGACACCGTCGTCGCCTGTGGCCGTCGTATTCTCCCCAAGGCGGAGACGGTGGACGAAGTGCGGAACTGCCTTCGTCTGTTGTCGGGCCGCCGCCATCATGTATATACCGGCGTGGCGCTACGCGCGCCGCAAGGGAAGATTCTGCAACGTTTGTGCGACAGCGTTGTGATCTTTCAACGCCTGACGGACGCGGACATCGAAGCCTACGCGGCAAGCGGGGAGGGCATCGGTAAAGCGGGCGGTTACGCCATTCAGGGCCGTGCCGCCATGCACATTCGCAGCATCGAAGGCTCCTATTCCAACATCGTGGGTCTGCCCCTGTTCGACGTGGCGCAAATGCTGCGCACTTGCGGCTATCCCCTATGACGGGCCTCGCCATCACTTGCGACCGACAAGACGGGCTTGTTCGCGTCGCCGTCTGGCGTGGCAAGGAATTGCGCGATCTTTACCTTGATCGCCTCGACCGGCCCGACCCGACCGGAGCCGTCGTTACGGCAAAAGTCGCGCGCGTTCTGGCCGGACAGAAAGCCGCCTATGTCGAGGCCGGGGCGTTCGGCATGGCCTATGTTGAAAACAGTGGATCCTTACGCTCCGGCGACCTCTGCACCATTCGGATCAAATGTCCGGCGCGGCAGGGCAAGGCGGCTGTTGCGGCGCTCGTCGTCGGCGACGCGCCTGCGCAAGCCGGTGACATTCTCGCCCCGCCCCCCACCGCTTGGCAATGCGCTTTGGCCGACATCGGGGATGAAAAGATCGCTGCGCTGACCTTCGCGGAACGCGAAGATTATCTCGCTTGCCAGAGATTGGCCCCCACATTGGCACATGCGTTGCGCCCGCTCGCTAAAGAGAAGGTTCATCCCGAACTCGATGAACAAATTGAGAGCCTGATACAAGCTCGCGTGGCCCTGCCGAACGGCGCGTCTCTCGTGATCGAAGCCACCGAGGCGCTCACGGCCATCGACGTGAACGGCGGCGAGTCCGGCAACGCCTTGGCCGTTAATCTGTTGGCGGTGAAGGAAGCGGCGCGGCAAATCCGATTGCGCAACATCGGCGGGATAATCATCCTCGATTGCCTCAAGACGAAAGAACGCGCCGACAAGGCCAAAGTCCTGAACGCGTTAACACGTGCCACGGCGGATGACCCGGCGGGCGCGCAAATTTTCGGCATGACCAAGTTGGGTCTCATCGAACTGACCCGTACGCGGCGCGGCCTGAGTTTGGACGAGGTCATGGCAACGACAAGACGGAGATGGGACGATGGGAAAGGCCATGCTTAAAAACTGCCCGATCTGTCAGAAACAGGCGGCGGAGAAATTTATCCCCTTTTGTTCCGCGCGTTGCGCCAATATCGACCTTGGCCGCTGGCTCGGCGAAAAATACGCCGTCCCCACAGACCAGAAGCCTGACGAAGATCAACCGGAGCCGGATTAGCCGTTTAAACATTCATTAACCCCCCAGCCCTAGCGTTCCGTCCATGAGAGACCTGACCCGTTGCGCCCCCTCCGTTTTGCTGATGCTTGCGACCCTGACGTTGGGCGGATGCGGGACTTTTCTTAAGAAAAACCAGCCCGTTTCATCCGTCAACCGGATTCAACCGCACGAAAGCTGGTGCTACAGCACGCTCGGCGAAATCGATTGTTACACTCAGCCGCAGCGTGTGCCGCCGGGGCGGTTGGTCAATGTCGATCCCCAGTCGCGCCTCCCCCTAACGCCGCAAGACCACGCCGAAGCCGTCGCGCAGGGCCAATAACCCGTTGGCATCGTTGCAGGGGATTTTCGTTGCGCCGCGACGCTATCCCGCTATAGTTCCGGCGTATTTCTAACCTACAAGAGGAACGACCGTTATGATCGACATCACGCAACTTTTCGTCGGCACCGCTTGGGCCGAGGCCGCTCAAGCGCCGGGCCTCCCCGTGACCAGCGGCTCTACGCTGATGTCCTATGTGCCGCTGTTCCTTATTCTGATCGTGTTCTATTTCTTCATGATCCGTCCGCAGCAGAAAAAGCTGCAACAGCAAGAAGCCATGATCAAAGCCCTGAAAAAGGGCGACGAAGTCATCACCACGGGCGGCTTTGTCGGAACGATCGCCAAGCTGGACGACGATTACGCCATGCTGCAAATTGCCGATGGTGTCCAAGTGAAAATCGTGCGCTCGACCGTTGCCGGTCTGGTCGCCGAAGAGCCAAAGAAAAAACCGAAATCCGAAGAGAAGAAAAGCTGAGACATCATGCTGTATCTTGAGCGTTGGAAAGTCATTCTGATTATCGGCGTTTGCGCGCTGAGTCTGCTGTACGCTGCGCCTAATCTTTTGGGACGCTCAACGGTCGAGTGGCTGAGGAACAACACCCCCGGCATTGTGCCGAGCCAGACGGTCAATCTCGGCCTCGACCTACGCGGTGGATCGCATCTTTTGCTGGAAGTGGCGACCGACGCGGTTATCGACGAAAAACACCAGTCGCTGGTTGACCAAATCCGCACGGAGCTGCGCGGCGCTAAAGTCGGCTACACCGACTTGGGCACCGCCGACGGCACGGTGCATTTCAAGCTGACCGATTCCGCGCAAGAGGATAAGGCGAAGGACATCGTTCGCGGCATTGATCGCGAACTCGACGTTAGCATCAACAGCAGCGTCTTCACGATACGCATGACCCCGGTCAGGATTTTGGAAATCAAGCGCGACGCGTTGGAGCGCTCCATCGACATCGTGCGCCGCCGTATCGACGAAACAGGCACCCGCGAGCCATCAATCCAACGTCAGGGTGAGAACCGCATTCTCGTGCAATTGCCCGGCGTGGAAAACCCCGAACATATCAAGCAGCTTTTGGGGCAAACCGCCAAAATGACGTTTCGTCTGGTGGACGAAGCCGCCAGCGCGACGCTGGGGCAAGGCGGGAACCTGCCTCCCGGTACCGAGCGGTTGCCGATGTTGGAGGCGGACGGCCAGTTCATCGTGGTGCAAAAGCGCGTGATGGTGTCGGGCGATTCGCTAACCGATGCCCAGCCTTCCCCTGCCTCGCAAGGCGGTTGGGCCGTGAATTTCAGTTTTGATTCGCTGGGCGGCAAGCGTTTTGGCGAAGCCACGCGCAACAATGTCGGGCGTTTGTTCGCCATCGTGCTCGACAACAAAGTCATCAGCGCCCCCGTCATCAACGAACCCATTATGGGCGGCAGCGGCCAGATTACGGGCCGTTTCACCTCGCAGGCGGCGCAAGACCTAGCTCTGTTGCTGCGAGCGGGGGCCTTGCCTGCGCCGATTAAGGTTCTGGAAGAACGCACCGTCGGCCCCGGACTTGGCGCGGATTCGATTAAGGCGGGCGCGACGGCCAGCTTGATCGGGCTGTGCTTGGTCATGGTCTTTATCGCGTTGTACTATGGGCTTTTTGGCCTGTTTGCCAACATCGCCCTGTTGTTCAACATCGCGATGATCTTTGCAGCGCTGTCTATTTTGCAGGCGACGCTGACTTTGCCCGGCATCGCGGGTATCGTGCTGACCATCGGCACGGCGCTGGATGCCAACGTTCTGGTGTTTGAGCGTATCCGCGAGGAACTGCGTTTGGGGCGTTCGCCGATTTCGGCCATCGACGCTGGTTACAACCGCGCTTTGTCGGCCATCATCGATGCCAACATGACGACGTTGATTGCGGCTGTGCTGCTGTTCATTTTCGGTTCAGGCCCGGTGAAGGGTTTTGCCGTCACCCTCAGCATCGGCATCGTCACGTCGATCTTTTCGGCCTTGATGGTCACGCGCTTGATCGTGGTGTGGTGGCTGCGGGCGAAGAAGCCGAAGACGATCCCGATTTAATCCTTCTGGGCCGTCAGCAGGATCAAACGCAATGCTTCGTTCGTCGCGGCTGACCTTATGGCTGCGCGGTCGCCATGGAAGCTGCAGCTGTAGTGCAGCACGCCGCCCCCGCGCGAGGCCAAGCCAAAATAGACCAGTCCAACCGGCTTGCCGGGTTCCGCCCCGCTTGGCCCGGCAATGCCGGTGACGGATATGGCCACATCGGCCAGCGAATAGGCGAGGGCGCCCTCGGCCATCGCCTCGGCCACTTCGGCGCTGACCGCGCCATGTTTTTCCAAAAGCTCCGGCAAAACGCCGAGAAGGTCAATTTTGGCATCAAGGCTGTAGGTCACAAAGCCGCGCTCGAACACCGCCGACGATCCCGCTATATCCGTCAAAACCGCCGCCACCATCCCGCCCGTGCATGACTCCGCCGTGACGATACGGCGCTTTTGTTCGGTGTAAAGCGCGATGATTTGAGAAGCCAGACCGTGGGTGTCGGTTGGAAACATCGCCTCTAACCGGGGAAGCGAACGGTCGCCACGGCTTGCGCCGCGATTCCTTCCTCGCGCCCTGTAAAGCCGAGGCGTTCGGTGGTGGTGGCCTTGACGCTGACGCGGTCGGGGGTCACCTCCAGCAATTCCGCCAGTCGCTTTTGCATAGCATCGCGATGCGGGCCGATTTTGGGGCTTTCGCACATCATGGTCACGTCCACATGCGCGATCATGCCGCCGCGTTCGTTCACCATCCGAACCACATGGCGCACGAAATGGGCGCTGTCCTTGCCTTTCCATTGCGGGTCGCTGGGTGGGAAATATTGGCCGATGTCGCCCGCGCTCATCGCGCCTAGAATGGCATCCACAACCGCATGCAGCGCCACATCGGCATCTGAATGTCCCGCCAAAGTGTGGTGGTGAGGGAGGGTTAGCCCGCACAGGTGAATTATATCCCCCGGCACCAGCCGATGCACATCAAACCCCAGCCCCGTACGAATATCGCCGAAATTCTGTCCCAGTAAACGTGCAGCGCGGCCCAGATCGTCGGGATTGGTGATCTTCATGTTGTCGGCGTTCGAGGCTACGAGGGTCACGGTCAATCCTGCTTTCTCCGCCACAGCGGCATCGTCGGTGAGCTGCGCTCCGGCGGCGGCCTGATGCGCGGCGTGGATAGCGTCGAAATGAAAGGCTTGCGGCGTATGCGCCTGCCACAAATGGCTGCGGTCGATGGTGGCCTCAATCGCGCCCGCATTGCCGCGCTTGAGCGTATCGACCAAAGGCTTGGCGGCAATCGCGCCCGTCGCATGATCCAATGCCTTACGCACGGCGGTAATGGTGGCCGCGTCAATGAGGGGCCGCGCCGCGTCGTGGATCATCACCAGATCCGGTTTGCCGGACTTCGCCAGAGCCTCCAGCCCCAGCCGCACCGAGTCCTGCCGCGAAGCGCCGCCATGGATCGGCGGCGGCAGATCAAGCCCCGCCACCGCGCGATCATAATGGTCGCGGTGCTGGGGGCTTATGACCACCTGAACGGCGGTGATATGCGGATGGCCGAGAAAGGCCAAAACACTGCGCCGCAAAATGGGCATCCCGCCCAGCTCTTGATACTGCTTGGGAACAGGGCCGCCGAAACGCTGGCCGGATCCGGCGGCGACGATGATGACTGTGCAGGAGGACATGGGTTAGCGGGGCTATGGTTGATCGTAGCCTACAGCAAAGCAAAAAACTCTATGAGAAGCCACACAAGAAATAGCCCGTCCTACGTCCTACGAAAGGTCGAGGGATATGAATTTCCGGATAATCTGATCTGGTATACCCCGGATAGGCTCGTCGTTCGCGAGTACAAGTCCGGGGGCAATATGTCTACGAAGGCTCAAAACCATCTCAATGCCGGATGTAAGAACTTTCCCGTAATTTTGTTGTCCTGCGTCTCTGAACATAAGTTGCAGACCATAAACCACTTCCGAACCTTTAACGCGCTCGGGTTTGTGATTGTAGTTCAACATGCAGGCAGGAAAGTAAAGTCTGAGTATATTCCGCGCCCAGACTATCTTGCTAAAGTCGCGAGACTTCAATGTCAGATAATGAGCTTGAGGCATGTCTCATAGTACCGGACTCATTTTTGAACACCCTGTAATATCAGCATGTTAGGTTGTCTTTTGGGGGCTGAGGGGGCGGTAAAGAATATTTTTTGGGCTTCGTTTTCTGCTCCGGCGAGGAGCCTTGCGAGAGTTTCGAGGCC
>CAIXHP010000022.1 GCA_903919315.1 uncultured Pseudomonadota bacterium
CAGGCGCTGAAATTGCCGCTTGCGTAAAAGCGCCGCGCTATTAAACTTTGCCATCGGAGAGGCCTCCAACGCCTCTCCACCCTTGAATCACAAGCCGGTTAACAAAGATTCAATGCCTCTTTCGCAACGAGTCTAATAGGACAAGAGGTTAGAAATGGAAAAAAAAGAGCTTGCTTGGCAGACGGATGCGTCAGGCATTGTGCGTGGCGCAAAAACGCACGACGGTTGTTTGGTTGGACTATCCCTCGTTCAGGACACCCTTTCTTTTTATGTAAAAAGAATCGATGGCAGCGTCGTCCTGTTCGAGCTTGTTGGAACGGATGATGTCAAATTGGACATTTTAAAAAATGCCATACTGTCCGAAATCTATGTCTGGAAGGCATCTTCTGTTCCTGAAATTTCTGTATCACCTCCCGACAGTGGTTGGAATGCCCTTTATGGGGGCCATTCAAACGATATGAGGGGAAAAATAGAAAAGCTCACAAAACTTAGACCAGAACTATTCCTGATAAGCGTTTCATGCTCATACGGAGGCGGGCTGGCCGCCATTTGCAGTGAGATTCATATATGTGAGATGGTCGAGGCTGGAAAAGCATAAAGGGTCTGTAAAATAGCGGCAGCATTCCTTCATGCCGCGCACCAAGACATCGCCCCCCCCTCTACATCCTAAATTCGTCGCCCAGATACACGCGTCGCACGTCGGCGTGGGCGACGATTTCGTTGGGGGTGCCTTCCATCAGGACGCGGCCGTCGTGGATGATGTAGGCGCGGTCGACGATTTCCAGCGTGGCGCGGACGTTGTGGTCGGTGATGAGAACGCCGAGGCCACGGTCGCGCAGGTGCGCGACGAGGTCGCGGATGTCGCCGAGCGCGATGGGGTCGATGCCCGCGAAGGGTTCGTCCAAAAGCAGGAAATGCGGCTGCGTCGCCAGAGCGCGGGCGATTTCCACGCGCCGCCGTTCGCCGCCCGAAAGCGCGATGGCCGGAACGCGGCGCAAGTGGGTGATGCCGAATTCCACCAGCAATTCGTTGAGCATGGTTTCGCGCGTGTCGCTGTCCGGCTCGATCACCTCTAACACCGCGCGGATGTTGTCTTCGACGTTCAGGCCGCGAAAGATCGAGGCTTCCTGCGGCAGATAGCTGAGGCCCAGACGCGCTCTGCGGTACATGGGCAGCGACGTGACATCCATGCCGTCCAGATTGATCGTCCCCGAGTCAGGCGCGACAAGGCCTGTCAGCAGATAGAAACACGTGGTCTTGCCCGCGCCGTTCGGCCCCAACAGGCCGACGACTTCGCCGCGCTGCAACGACAAACTGACATCATGCACGACGGGGCGGCGGCGGTATTGCTTGCCCAGATGCGATGCCGCCAGACCGTGCCCCAGTTGCGGAACCGGCGCGGGCGCTTCGCGCTCCACGGTTTCCACGCTGAACGGCATAACCTTGACGGAGTTTTTCATGGCGTTTTCGCCTTCGCGCTCGCCTTGGTTTCAGGCGTTAGCAGCGCACGGACGCGGCCACCCTGCCCGTTGTTCAGCAAGCGGCTCTCGCCCTTGGTGAAATCGACTTCGGCCACGTCGCCGGTCAATTGCGTGTTGCCGCGTGTCACGCGCACATGGCCGCATAAAATCGCCGCGTTGCGCTGCACGTCGTACACGGCGCGGTCGCCGCGCGACACGTCGTTGCCGGTGACCACGGTGACGTTGCCTTCGGCCCGCAGTTCGGCCAATTCGGTCTGGCCGGACGGCGTTTGCCGGAAACGCGCGGTCAGAACGTCGCCTTCCACATGGCGGTCGTCATGGTCGGCGACCGCGTTGCCACGCGCCACCGCGAGGTTTTGGTCTTCGTAATATTCCAGCGAATCCCGCGCCGTCACCACGTCGTGTTCCGTGACGTATTTCAGATTCGCGCCGGTGACGATGGCCATCTTGCGATCCAGATCATAGACGGCGCGGTCGCCGAACACCTTTTGGCGCGGGTCGGTGATGCGCACGTTTCCCTCCGCCGTCATGCGATCAAGGTTGCCGGTTTTGGCGACGGATTTGGCGCCATCCTTCGCCGTTTCCGACGGCGCGGTGGCGGCTTTGTCCCGTTCGTGCGCCGTCAGGATGTCGGCTTCGACCGTCATCGTCCCACGCACCGCCTTGGCGTTGCCGCGCGCGACATAGAGGCGCTGGGCCTGATACCATTCAAGGCTTTCGTCCGCCGTAACCTCGACCGGATCGGGCGCGGCCACGGGCGGTGTCTTTGTGTCGTCGGCGACAACCGGCACGCTCGCCAGCATTAAGCCGCAACAGATAAGGGCAGAAACCAAACGCATCAGAGGGCCGCCATCGCTTTAGGGTTGTTCTGGTTTATCAGAGGGCTGCCCTTCTTGCAAATTGAGGATTGCTTTGGCGTGGCCCGTGACGATCAAGACCGCGCCGCGGTCCAAAAGCCGGAAGCCCTGCCCCTGAATTTCGCCGAACGGCCCCTGAATTAGCACCGGCTTCTCGCCCCATGCGTTGTTGTTGTTCATATCGACCTGCGCCGCTTCGGTGGTAAAGCGGTAGCCTTGATCGTGGAACAACTCGACCGCGTCGCCGAGCCAAAGTTTTTTGTTCTTTTGATCATAGCGTCCCTGCCCCGCTCGTCCCGCCAGCCACGCGCCGTCGTTGAGGGTGACTTCGCCTTGCGGCTTTTCCAGATCGACCATGTTGCGGTCGCCGCCCGCCTGCATGGCGCGCGCCGCCGTCAGGGAATAGGGTTGATTGTCGGCATCGATGCCGGTGAGGTGCAGGTTTTCGACCATCAGATTGGGAACAACATCCGCCACGATGGCGCTCAGCGTTTTCGATTTTGCCATCGGCCAGACCACCACCGCCGCCAGAACGACCAGCACCAACGCCGGAAGAATCCAACGCAACAAGCCGATGCGGCGGCTGTGCGCATCGCTTCGCGCCGCCGCCTGACGGGTGTCGCGGGGGCGGAGCGAGCGCAGCGGTTCTGCCCCGACTTCGGCCTCGTTTGTGGTCTCGGTGTTCATGCCGCCATCATCCACTGTGCGGCGAGGCTTGGCAATGGGGCCAAGCGGGCGGCCTCAAGCCTCAATCTCGTCCTCAATCCGCAATTGCTGCAACGCGCCCGCCGAGGGCATGGTCATAGGCTTCACGGCCTTAACAGGCTGTTCTTTCTTGCTTTTCTTGGGTTTCGGCAAGTCGCTGTAACGTCCAAACATGATTTTGCTGTTCACGAAGCCCTCCCGTCGGCTTGGCTTGAACCGGTATCCGTCCTTTGTGGCACCGAAAAATGGCTTAACCTTGTCGCGCCAACGGTCTATGCGCGAAAATATCGACGTTTTCCCAGCCCGCGAGGTCAAGCGCCGCCCGCGAGGGCAAGAAGTCGAACGCCGCTTGCGCCAGATGCATGCGGTTTTCCCGCGTCAGCATAGCGTCCAGCTTCGCCTTCAGGCGGTGCAGATACAGCACATCCGACGCGGCATAGGTCAGTTGCTCCGGTGTCAGGTTCGGCGCGCCCCAGTCGGAGGTTTGCTGTTCTTTGACCAGTTCGACGCTGATCAAATCCCGCGCCAGTTCCTTCAACCCGTGCTTGTCGGTAAAGGTGCGCGCCAGAACCGAGGCTATCTTGGTGCAGTACACGGGCTTGGGCATCACGCCGAGGTAATGCGCGATCATGCCGAGGTCGGCGCGCGCGAAGTGGAACAATTTCAGCACCTTGGGATCGGCCATCAACTTTTTCAGGTTCGGGGCGGCGTATTCGCCCGGCATGAACTGCACCAGATGCGCCTTGCCGTCGCCCGCCGACAGTTGCACGAGGCAAAGCCGGTCACGCGCCCAACTGAGGCCCAGCGATTCCGTATCGACGGCCACCGCGTCGCCAAAAGTCAGGTCGGCAGGGATGTCGCCTTGATGCAGCGTAATATCGGGATGGGGCACAGGCGGGTTCCTTATCTTTTTCGGCCCGCTTGGCTTAGGCGGCTACGGGCGGAGGTGATTCATGGATCGTTCCAACGATGGCGATTCATACCCCAAGGTGTCCAACGGCACCAGAGGGTAAAAGGCCTATTACGCCTTTCGCGCCGCCAGCAGATAGTTCACGCGCAGGTCGCCTTTGCGCAATTCGAACGCTCCCGCCAGAGGGTTGAAGACCATGCCGGTCAGGTCGGTGACGGTCATCCCCTGCCCTTCCAGATGGCGCGTCAGTTCGGAGGGGCGGACGAATTTCTGCCATTCGTGCGTGCCGCACGGCACCCAGCCCAGAATGTATTCCGCCGCGACGATGCCGAGCGCAAAGCTGCGCGGCGTGCGGTTGAGCGTGGACAACAGCATCAGCCCGCCCGGATTTAACAACTTGGTCGCCGCCGCGAGAAAAGATTTCAGATCCGCCACATGCTCGATAATTTCCAGCGCCGTGACCACGTCGTACCGCGCCGAACTGGCCGCCAACGCTTCGACGCTGTCCACGCGATAGTCGACTTTCAGACCGGACAACTTTGCATGCGCCCGCGCGGCGGCGATGCCTTCCTCAGAGGCATCCACGCCTGTCACATCGGCCCCTAGCCGCGCCAGAGGTTCCGCCAGTAAACCGCCGCCGCAACCGACATCCACCACACGCAGGCCGCGCAAGGCTTGGCGCTTTTCGGGATCGCGGTTGAAATGTTCGCAAATATTATCGCGCACATACGCAAGACGCAGCGGATTCAGCCGATGCAATGCGCGGAACGAACCTTCGGGGTTCCACCAATCCGTCGCCTGGGCCGAAAAGCGGGCGACTTCGTCTTCGGCGACACTGGGTGCGGCGTGGGGCATGCGTGACCTTGCATCAAAAGAAATTTGCCTGTTGGCGAAAAGCTCGGCTATGAATAGCATGACAGCAAGCAGGGATTAAACTCAAATTAGGTTCGGATAACTATGGCGCTTCTTGTCTTGAAATTTGGGGGCACCTCCGTCGGAGATGTCGAACGCATTAAAAACGCGGCCAGCAAGGTGGCGGCCGAAGTCAAGCTCGGCCACAAAGTCGCGGTTGTCGTGTCGGCGATGGCGGGCGTGACGGATCAGCTCATCAACTATTGCCGCAGCGTCACGCCGCACCCCAACCCGCGCGAGCATGATGCCGTGGTGTCGACCGGCGAGAACATCACCGCCGGGCTGATGGCCTTGGCCTTGCAACAGCGCGGGCTGAACGCGCGGTCGTGGCAGGGGTGGCAAGTGCCGCTTCGCACCGACTCCACCCACAACAAGGCGCGCATCATCGACATCAACGCCGCGTCGCTGTTGCATCACATCAACCAAGGCGAAGTGGCCGTGATGGCGGGCTTTCAGGGCGTGACGGACGACAACAGCGTCACCACGCTGGGACGCGGCGGCTCGGACACGTCGGCGGTCGCTTTGGCCGCCGCGCTCAAGGCTGACCGCTGCGACATCTATACCGATGTGGACGGCGTCTATACCACCGACCCGCGCATCGTCAGCAACGCCAGCAAGCTCGACCGCGTGTCCTATCCCGAAATGCTGATGATGGCATCGCTGGGTGCCAAAGTGTTGCAGACACGCTCGGTCGAGATGGCGCTGCGCTATCATGTGCCGGTGCAGGTTTTGTCGACGTTCGGCAACGCCATCGGCAGCGAATTACCCGGAACTCTTGTGACTGACGAGGATGAGAATATGGAACAGAAATCCGTCACCGGCGTGGCCTATTCACGCAACGAAGACAAGGTCACGTTGACGGGCATTCCCGACACGCCCGGCAAGGCCGCCGCGATTTTCAGCACGCTGGCCCGCACCGGCATCGGCGTCGACATGATCGTGCAGACGGCATCGCATGACGGCAAATGCACCGACATCACCTTTACCGTGGCGAAGCTCGATCTCGACCGCGCCCGCCAGACGCTGGAATCCGAACGCGCCAAGATCGGCTTTGCCGACATTTTGACTGACAAGAACATGGTCAAGCTCTCGCTGGTCGGCATCGGGATGCGCAGCCATCCGGGAGTCGCCTCGCTCATGTTCGAAACGCTGGCGGCCAAGAACATCAACATTCAGGCCATCGAAACGTCAGAGATCAGCATCGGCGTTCTGATCGACGAATCCTACACCGAACTGGCGCTGCGCGCGCTGCACACGGCGTATGGATTGGATGCGGAATAGTTGACCCCCCACCCAACCCTCCCCCCAAGGGGGCAGGGCTTTTGGCGGCACAACCATCGCACGACATGAAGAAAGCTCTCCACACAGCGACAACAGAGGACATCGGGCGCGCCCGCGCCTTGCGCCGCGCTATGCCGAAGGCGGAACGCCTTTTGTGGAACAGGCTGCGCGAGTCCGAGACGACGGTCCGATGCCAGCATCCGCTTCATCCCTACATCGTCGATTTTGCCTGTGTGAAGGCCAGACTGGCCATCGAACTTGACGGCGAATCGCACGACACGCGCCAAACGTATGATCAGAATCGGGATCGGGTTCTTTCAGAACACGGTTACAAAACGCTCCGCTTCACCAACGACGACGTTTTAACCAACATTGACTCCGTCCTTGAAACCATCCTCCATGAAGCGGGCAAGCGAAGCCCTCCCCCTTTGGGGGGAGGGTTGGGTGGGGGGTCATGTCCTGTCGGCGCCGAACCTGCCACCACATCGCCAAGCGGAAACCACCCCCCACCTAGCCTCCCCCCAAGGGGGGAGGGATTGGGGGGCGAAAACTCAGGCTCCGGTAAAACCCTATGACATCAGGCGCACTTCCAGTACAGTCTTTGACATCATGATCCATATTTCCACATCCTTCCAATCACTGATGCAGCGCGGCTGCGACTTTCTCGGCACGGAGCTGGCCATTCTCGGCGGCGCGATGAGCTGGGTGAGCGAGCGCCATCTGGTCGCGGCCATCTCCAACGGCGGCGGCTTTGGCGTTATCGCTTGCGGCTCTATGCCGCCCGCGTTGCTGCGCACCGAAATTCAGGCGACCAAGGCTCTGACCGCCAAGCCGTTCGGGGTCAACCTCATCACGATGCATCCGCAGTTGGACGCTTTGATCGACGTGTGCCTTGAGGAAAAGGTCGGGCATATCGTTTTGGCGGGCGGTGTGCCGTCGACTCCGGCCATCAAGCGGGTGAAGGACGGCGGCGCGAAGCTGATCTGCTTTACCCCCGCCGTCGCTTTGGGCAAACGCCTCGTCCGCATGGGCGCGGACGCTCTGGTGATCGAGGGCATGGAGGCGGGCGGCCACATCGGCCCCGTCAGCACCTCGGTTCTGGCGCAGGAAATCCTGCCCGCGATTCGCGACGTGCCCGTGTTCGTGGCGGGCGGCATTGGGCGCGGCGAAGCACTCCTTGCGTATCTCGAAATGGGCGCGGCGGGCGTGCAACTCGGCACGCTGTTCGTCTGCGCCACCGAATCCATCGCGCATCCCAAGTTCAAGCAGGCCTTTATCCGCGCCGCCGCGCGGGATGCCGTGCCGTCGGTGCAACTCGACCCGCGCTTTCCCGTTATCCCCGTGCGCGCCCTCGCCAACGATGCCACGCGGCATTTTCTCGACAAACAGCGCGAAGTCATCGCCCGGTTCGACCGCAACGAACTGAGCAAGGAAGCTGCGCAGTTGGAGATCGAACACTTCTGGGCAGGCGCTTTGCGACGCGCTGTGATTGACGGCGACGTGGACGGCGGCTCGATCATGGCCGGGCAAAGCGTCGGTTTGGTGACGGAGGAAAAGCCCACCGCCGCCATTCTCGCCGATCTGGTTCATCAGGCCGAGGCGGCGCTGCGCCAGCGCCAACCCGTCTTCGCCTGAGCGGACTCGCTACCGATCCTTGAACGCGAACCAGCTGGGCGACTGGGCGTAGCCGTCGGCCACGGTCTCGTCGCCGGGGACGACGTACATTTTCAGATTCATGGCGGCGACGAACGCGTCGACCTGCTCCACGACCAGCGGCCATTTCGGCGTGTAGTCGTCGCCCGCGAAAACGCCGCCCGGCTTGAGCTTAGGGAACCAGTCGCGGAAGGTCTGCCCGCCTTCCTCGCCAGTGTGGGCGTAGCCGTCGACATAGATAAAGTCAAAATACGCGTCGGGAAAGAGCGGCAGAGCTTCGTTGAACTTCATTTTCAGGATGCTGCTGCGCGTCCGAAACGGGTTCAGGCGGTGAAAGGCGGCCCGGTATTCGTCGATGTTGTGCCCGCCTTCGGCCCACATATCGACGCTGTAGAGATAGGAGAGCGCCGATCTTTTCAGGATTTTCTCGGAAAAACCGCCGCCGCCGACCCCCAGCTCAATCCCGATGCCGCCCGGCGCGAGCAAAAGAGCCAGATCGTCCCGCAGCCGGATAGAGGCGAAATTCGCGCGTCGTAGCCCCGCGACACAGGCCGCGTGATGCCAACGCTGGATCTTTCTGATGCCGCGCCCAAGGATTGACCGCATGAATTTGCTCCCCCGTCTGTTGTCGGCCGCGCCGAATCGCGCGCCGGAAACCCAAAGCGCCACAACCTAGCCGTTTTTGCGGATCAGGAACACGGCAAAGCGTCGCGTTTGCCTTTTCCCGCCAGACTGCCTAAAAAGGAGCCCATGTCTCAGAAACGGCGTCATCAGAAACAAGCGGCTCCCTCGCAACCGGACAACGGGCTTCAGCCCGAAGTGATTGAGGCTGCGCCTCCGCCGCCTCCGCCGCCGCCTAAACCTTTGCCGACACGTCCGGCCGAGGCGGAGCGGATCGGCGACATTCTGCGCCGCGTGCGCCAGCAGCGCGGCGAATCGTTGGACGACATCGCCAGCTATATTTGCATCCGCCCCACGTTCCTCGTCGCGCTTGAGAACAGCCGGTATGAAGAGCTGCCCGCCGACGCCTATGTGATCGGTTTTCTCCGCACCTATGCCAATCATCTCGGCCTCGACGGCAAGGGCGCCATCGACCTGTACCGCCGCGAAATGGCCGGACGGCGGCGCAAGCCCCAGCTGAACATGCCGCAACCCGTGTCCGAGGGGCAGGCTCCGACCGCCGCCATATTGGTCGGCGTTACGTTGGCCGCTTTGCTGATCTATGCGTTGTGGTACGCGCTCGCGTCGTCCGACCGCGCCACGGTCAGCCGCCCGCCGTCCTTGCCCGCTTCGTTGACGACGACCGCTACCCCGCCGACGTTGGCCGCCGTGGCCACGCCGCCTGCTCCGGCGGTCGTCACGACCACGCCGGTTCTTTCCGCCACGGCGACTTTGGTGACGGCTACGGCGACGAGCCTCCCGACGGTTCCGGCCCCGACTTCCACGCCTGTCGCCACGGCGGGCATCGCCCTCAATGCGACGGCCACGGCGGCCTCGCTTGCCGCCACGGCGACACCGGCCAACGCGGCGACGGCTACGTCCGCGACCAAGGGCCAAACCTATGGCGATACGGCCACGCGCCAGCGCGTCGCGCTGCGCGTCGTCAAGGAAAGCTGGGTTCTTATCGCCGATCGCTATGGCAACACCGTGTTCGACAAGATTCTGAAGCCCGGCGATGTCTATAACGTGCCGAACGGCAAGGGCTTGACCCTGACGACCGGCAACGGCGGGGGGATTATCATGAGCGTGGACGGTGTCGATATGCCCCGTCTGGCCGATGACAACCGCGTCGTCCGCAACATCGCGCTCGACCCCGATCAAGCCAAGGCCAAGGCCGTCACGCCCGCAGACTAAGGCTCAGAGTCAAGAATCTTGGCGCGGACGGAGAATACGGGCTATAAACTTCCGCATTCCACCTATCCCATGAGCATCGACATGAGCCAAGATTCCGCCCAAGCCCACCGCCCCTGGCGGCAAATCAACCGCCGCCCCTGCCGCCAGATTAAGGTCGGCAACGTTCTGATCGGCGGCGACGCGCCCATCGCGGTGCAGTCGATGACCAACGCGTTGACCTCGGACGCCAAGGCGACGATCGAGCAGATCCGCCAGATCGAGGAGGCCGGAGCCGACCTCGTCCGCGTATCCTGCCCCGACGAAGAGTCCACGGCGGCGCTTCACGAAATCGTCAAAGCGGCCAAGGTCCCCGTCGTCGCGGACATTCATTTCCACTACAAGCGCGGCATCGAAGCCGCCCAAGCGGGCGCGGCGTGCCTGCGCATCAATCCCGGCAACATCGGCTCGAACGAGCGCGTGCGCGAAGTGGTGCAGGCGGCCAAGGATCACGGCTGCGCCATGCGCATCGGCGTCAACGCCGGATCGCTGGAGCAGGAATTGCTGGAAAAATACGGCGAGCCTTGCCCCGACGCGATGGTCGAAAGCGCCATGCGCCACGCCAAGATTCTCGAAGACCACGACTTTTTCAATTTCAAGATCAGCGTCAAGGCTTCGGACGTGTTTCTCGCCGTCGCGGCCTATGAAGCGTTGGCCAAGGCCTGCGATTACCCCTTGCACATCGGCATCACCGAGGCGGGCGGCTTGCGGGCCGGGACGGTGAAAAGCTCCATCGGCCTCGGCTCGGTGCTGTGGTCGGGCATCGGCGACACGATCCGCGTGTCGCTCTCCGCCGATCCGGTCGAGGAGATCCGCGCGGGCTTTGAAATGCTCAAGACGCTGGGGCTGCGGCGGCGCGGTGTGACCGTTATTTCCTGCCCTTCGTGCGCACGCCAGAACTTTAACGTCATCAAGACGGTCGAAGTGCTGGAGGAACGCCTCGCCCACATCACCACGCCCATGACCGTCTCGGTCATCGGCTGCGTCGTCAACGGCCCCGGCGAGGCGATGATGACCGACATCGGCTTCACCGGCGGCGGCAAAGGCACGCATCAGGTTTACATCGCCGGACAGCCCGACCACCGTTTGCACAACGAAGACATCGTGGCGCATCTGGTCGATCTGGTGGAAAAGAAGGCCGCCGCGATCGAAGCCGAAGCGGCGGAGTAACGACACAGTCCTATGTCGCTTACCGCAACCCTCGACCGCGTTTTGGCGCGGCATGACGAATTGCGCGACGCTTTGTCGCAGCAGGGGCTTGCGGCTGAGCAATTCGCCAAGCTGTCAAAGGAATACGCCGATCTGACCCCCGTGGTCGAAGCGGTGCAGGAGTTGCAGCAGACGCAAAAGGAACAGAAGGAAGCCGAAGCCCTGCTCGCCGATCCTGAGTTTCAGGCGGAGGCGAAGCGCGAGTTGGAAAAACTGCGCCAGAAAATCCCCGCGCTGGAAAAGCAAGTGCAGCGCATGCTGTTGCCCAAGGACATCGCCGACGAGCGCAACGCGATCCTCGAAGTCCGCGCGGGAACCGGCGGCGACGAAGCCGCGCTGTTCGGCGCGTTGCTGTTCGACATGTACCGCAAATACGCCGCGCTGCGCGGCTGGAAATTCGAGACGATGGAGCTGTCCGAAAACGACCTCGGCGGTCTGCGCGAAGGCAGCGCCCTCATCAGCGGCAAGGGCGTGTTCGCCCGGCTGAAGTTTGAATCCGGCGTGCATCGCGTCCAGCGCGTGCCGCAGACGGAATCCTCAGGCCGCGTCCACACATCCACCGCCACCGTCGCCGTTTTGCCGGAGATGGAGGACGTGGACGTGCATGTCGACGAGAAAGATTTGCGCATCGACGTGTACCGCTCCTCCGGCGCGGGCGGTCAACATGTCAATAAAACCGAGAGCGCGGTGCGCCTCACCCATCTTCCCACCGGCATCGTGGTGGCGATGCAGGAGGAGCGCTCGCAGATCAAGAATCGCGCCAAAGCCATGAAAATCCTGCGCGCGCGCATCTATGAGCAGCAACGCAGCAGCCGCGACAGCGCTTACGCCGCCGCCCGCAAGGAACAGGTCGGAACCGGCGACCGCTCGGAACGCATCCGCACCTACAACTTCCCCCAAAGCCGCGTCAGCGACCACCGCATCGAACTGACGCTCTACAAAATCCACGAAGTCGTCAACGCCACCGCCCTCGACGAATTCATCGATGCCCTGATGACCAAAGACGAAGCGGAGAAGCTGGCGGCGATGGAGGGGACGTAAAAGTCCATGCGGCTTCTTGACCTTCTGAACCGATCCGCCGCGCTGTTGGCGCGGGCGGGGGTGGACAATCCGGGGCTGGATGCGCGGTTGCTGGCGGCGGAGGTTTTAGCCTGCGACCGGGCGGCGTTGTTGGCGCAAAACATGCGGGAATTGAGCGAGGCGGAAACTTCGGCGATCCAAAGCCTCATCAACCGCCGCGCCGCGCGTGAGCCGGTGGCGCGGATTTTGGGACTGCGCGAATTCTGGGGCCTGCCGTTTGGCCTCAACGAAGCCACACTCGACCCACGCCCCGACAGCGAAACGTTGATCGAAGCGGCGTTAGCGCTGAGCGGCCCCATCGAAAGCCCTCCCCCCTTGAGGGGGAGGGTTGGGTGGGGGGTCTCTTTTAGCGAAGACGGAAACGGCGGCGCTGGCGGCACCCACCCCCCACCTAGCCTCCCCCTCAAGGGGGGAGGAACTATGGCGGCGCTTTCCGATGGCAAAAGCCCTCCCCCTCTGGGGGGAGGGTTGGGTGGGGGGTCGCTCGCGGCGAGAACGGAAACGGCGGAGATAGCGGTGCCCACCCCCCACCTAGCCTCCCCCCAAGGGGGGAGGGAGACGGTTCTTGATCTCGGTACGGGGACGGGATGTTTGTTGCTGGCGTTGCTGCACGAATGGCCGGAGGCGACGGGGTTGGGAATTGACATCGCGCCTCGGGCGGTGGAGCAGGCGCGGGCGAACGCGGCGCGGTTGGGGTTGGAGGATCGCGCGGCGTTTCGCGTCGGGCATTGGCTGGAGGGCGTTGCATCACGGTTCGATGTGGTGATCAGCAACCCGCCCTACATCGCTTCGGCGGAGATACCCCACTTGATGCCGGAAGTGCGCGCGCATGATCCGCTGGCGGCGCTGGACGGCGGAGCGGACGGGTTGGAGCCCTATCGTTTGTTGATCCCGCAATTGCCGAACGTTTTAAAGCCGCAGGGCTTGGCCGTGTTCGAAGTCGGGCAAGGGCAAGACATCGCCGTCGCCGATCTGTTCCGCCGCGCCGGATTCACGTCCGTCGCGACGCGCCGCGATTTGGGCGGCATCGAACGCTGCGTTCTGGCGCGTTACATGCCCTGATAGTTCGGCCCGCCGCCGCCTTCGGGCGTGACCCAGTTGATGTTCTGGGTCGGGTCTTTGATGTCGCAGGTCTTGCAATGGACGCAGTTCGTCGCGTTGATGACGAGGCGCGGGTTCGAGCCGTCGGCATCGCGCACGATTTCATACACGCCCGCCGGGCAATAGCGCGTTTCCGGCGAGTCGTATTCGGCCAGATTGACGGTGAGCGCGACCGCCGGATCCTTCAGATGCAAATGCGGCGGCTGGTCTTCTTCGTGGTTGGTGGTGGAGAGGAACACCGAGGACAGGCGGTCGAAGCTGATCACGCCGTCCGGTTTCGGGTAAACGATCTTGGCGCAGTCCCGCGCCGGTTTCAGTTGCGTGTGGTCGTGGTGGTTATGGAACGTCCACGGCGAATGGCCGCGCAGCAGGATGCTGTCGATGGCGCTGTAGATCATGCCGGGGATCAGGCCCATATGGAACGAAGGCCGGATGTTGCGCACGCCCGACAATTCGCGCCACAGCCATGATTTTTCCAGCCTTGCGCGATAGTCCGTAATCTCGCCTTCCAACGACGCGGCGGCGAAGATGGCTTCGGCGGCGACCATGCCGGATTTCATGGCGGTGTGGGTGCCTTTGATCTTGGGCACATTGACGAATCCGGCCGCGTCGCCAATCAGAAGCCCGCCGGGGAAGGTCAGTTTCGGAATCGACTGCAACCCGCCTTCGCACAAAGCGCGCGCGCCGTACGCCAGACGCTTGCCGCCGGTCAAAAGGGCGCGGAGGCGCGGGTGCTGCTTAAAGCGCTGGAATTCCTCGAACGGCGACAGATAGGGGTTTTCGTAATCCAGCCCCACGACAAAGCCGATGGAAACCGTGTTGTTCTCGCCGTGATAGAGCCACGAGCCGCCATAGGTTTTGTAGTCCATCGGCCAGCCGATGGTGTGCTGCACGAGTCCGGGGTGGTGCTTGGCGGGATCGACTTCCCATATTTCCTTGATGCCGAGGCCATAGACTTGCGGATCGACGCCGTCGCGCAGATTGAAACGCTCGAACAGTTGCTTGGTCAGCGAGCCACGGCAGCCTTCGGCGAACAGCGTTTGCTTTGCCCGCAGCTCGACACCGCGCGTGAAACGGCCGGTCGGCTCGCCGTTCTTGCCGACACCCATGTCGCCTGTCGCCACGCCGACGACGCTCCCCGCGTCGTTGTAGAGGATCTCAGCCGCCGCGAAGCCGGGGTAAATCTCGACACCCATCGACTCGGCCTGCGCCGCCAGCCATTTGCCGAACGTGCCGAGGCCGATGACGTAGTTGCCGTGGTTCTGCATCGACGGCGGCAGCGGCAGCCGCAGGGAGTGCTTGGCCGTCAGAAACACGAAATAGTCTTTGGTGACCGGAACGGTCAGCGGCGCGTCCATCTTGCGCCAGTCGGGGAACAACTCATCAAGAGCGCGAGGCTCCAGCACCGCGCCGGACAGCAGGTGAGCGCCCACCTCCGCGCCTTTTTCGACCACGCAGACGGACAGTTCGCGTCCGGCTTCCTGCGCCAGTTGCTTGAGGCGGATGGCGCTGCTCAGTCCCGCAGGACCGGCTCCTACGATCAGAACATCGTATTCCATCACTTCGCGGGGCGTTTGGCGGACATCATCGGTCATGGCACATCCTTGGCAGCGGACAACGCATACAAGCGCCCAAAGCGGGCGATCCTGTTGGCACCCAAGCGGGTGCGGGCCGGATGATAGCCTTTAAGGCCTTAAGCGTCCCTTAAAGCCGTTCCGCCCCTATGGCGCCGCCTGCGTGAGCGCCAGTTCGGCGCGGGCTTTGGCGAGATCCTGCTGGAAGCCCGGCTGCGTCAGCAAAGCGCCGACCGTCAGCATCGCCTCGATGTTCCCGCCTGTCAAATCATTCGGGTAATGCACGCCCGCCTGAACCCTGTGCCATGCGATGACATCGGCCTGAGCGCGAAGAACTTCCCGCTTTTCGGGAAGAAGCATCCCCAACACCTCCGCCAGCACACGCGCGCCGTTTGTGTGGCCGCTGGGGTAGGCGTTGCTGGTGACGGGGGCGACCATCAGCTTCACGCGCGGGTCGGCGACAAAGGGGCGGCGGGTGTGCCAGTAGATTTTTGCGTTGTTGTTGATGCAGGCGGCATCCGCCAGAACGCGATCCAAAAGGTTAAAGGTCTGCGGCAGGTTGGCGCGCGTAAAGCCGCCGCCCAGCAGGCCGGTCATCAGTTCGGGGCGCATGTGTTGCTCGTTGCGCATGGCCGTCAGGTCGTCGGCGCGGACGGAGGTCTGGGCCGCCATCACGGCCTTGACCTGTTCGTTCCAAGCGGACGTGCGCTCAGCGGGCGGCGCGGGCAGCATTTCAGGAGCCACCACGGACGGATCAAGGTAGGAACTAAGGCACTCTTCGGCGGCCATCCCCGCCGACGGCGACAAAAGGACAAGACTGAGCAGGGCGGCTTGCAGAAAACGCATGGGGTGATCCTTCAGGGGGGACGGCGAATGACCGGAGGACATAACCCCATTCCGCCACGCGGGGCAAGCCGAAGAAACAGCGCTTGCCCCAAGGGCCGTCCTGCCCAATAGTCGGGCCATGCCGATGCACGACCTCACCCCTCAGCAATGTCTCGACGCGCTCGCGTGGCAAGTGGACGCAGGCGCGGACGAGGCCGTGGGCGACACGCCGGGACTGGCGCACTGGGTCGGCACGAGCGCGAAGGCAGCGCCGCAACAACCGCCTTTGCGCCATCGTTCCGCCCCTGACACGGCAGCCGCTCCCGTCCCGCCGCCAGCCCGCGCCGAGCGCAACGCGCCCCCGACAACCGCCATCGCCGCCGAAACGATTGAAGCTTTGCGCGAGGAGTTGGGACGATTCGAAGGCTGTGCGCTCAAACACACCGCGATGAATCTGGTCTTTGCCGACGGCAACCCGCAGGCGGATGTCATGCTGGTGGGCGAGGCTCCGGGCGAGGATGAAGACCGGCAAGGCAAGCCCTTTGTCGGGGTCAGCGGCCAGTTGCTCGACCGGATGCTGGCCAGCATCGGGCTTGACCGTTCGTCTGTCTATATAAGTAACGTCTTGTTCTGGCGGCCGCCCGGCAACCGCTCGCCCACCGATGCCGAGATCGCCGCCTGTCTGCCGTTTGTCGAGCGTCACATCGCGCTGGCCCAGCCCAAGATCGTGGTGCCCATGGGCGGCGTCGCGACCAAGAGTTTGCTGCGCACCAAGGAGGGCATCACCCGGCTGCGGGGGCGCTGGACCGACTACACCCCCCATTTAGGGCGGGACGACACACCCTCGATCCGCTGCCTGCCGCTCTATCACCCCGCCTACCTGCTGCGTCAGCCGGGGGCCAAACGTCAAGCATGGAATGACTTGTTAACCCTAAAAAAAGCCCTCAACGAAGCTAACTCACTGAAATAACATTACTAAAAAAATTAAGCATAAAAGTTAATTCATTCAGGCTTGCCTAATCCGCCAAGAGCGGTTAGTAGGGCCACATTATGACAAACTGTGAGACTGTACGTCGCCCCCCTGTCACTGTGGCGAAACTGGCCGCTGTAATGACGATTTGCTTGGGCTTTGCGACAACTACTAATGTAGGAGCTGCCAATACTTCGCCTTCACCCAAGGCGAAAGCGTCTCCGGCTGCGCCTTTGCCGAATGAGCTTTCTTTAAGCCCCCAAGACCAGCGCGGGCATGCTTTTGACGTTTTGACTCCGACCGATGCCGCGCTCTACCGCACTATCTTTGCGGCCCAGCGGCGGAACGAGTGGGACAAGGCCGAGACGGCGATGGCCGGACTGACCGACAAGCGCCTGATGGGGCATGTGTTGGCCGAACGCTATTTGCAACTGCGCCCGACGCGGGCCGAACTGGCCGCTTGGCTCAAGAAATACGGCGACCTGCCGCAGGCGGAGGCGATCCACGCCCGCGCCGCCCGGCTGGCCGCGACCGATAAGACCGCCCGTGGCACCGCCCTGCCCGCGCCTTCGACACCGGACGCTTGGAGCGGCGGGTATGCCGTGGACAGCGCCGCCGATTTCAGCGTTGACCTGTCGGCCGGGAACACACCGCCTGACAGCAGCGCACGGCGCTTAGCCCGCTCGATCAACCAAGCGCTGCATCTTCGTGATCCCGAAACGGCCCGCAACATCCTGATCGCCGCCGAAGCGGCGCAACCTCTGGTCGGCACCTTCGCCGCCGATGCCAAGGCCGCCATCGCCGCCGGATTCTTTTACGCCGGGGAGCGGCAGCAGGCGCGGGCGTTGGCCTCTGCCGCAGGCGCTGCCAACCAGCCGACCGGCCTGTGGATCAACGGCCTGATCGCGTGGGAACAGAACGATGCCAAAACCGCCAGCGCCAGCTTTCTGAAACTGGCCGACCATCCCTCGCTCAACCCCGGCACGCGGGCCGCCGCCGAATTTTGGGCCTATCGCTCGCTGAGCCGCGCTGGCGACAAAAAGACGGCGTGGAAGCATTTGGAACGCGCGGCGCAATCGCCACTTAGTTTTTATGGCCTTCTGGCCGCGCAGCTTATGGGCCGCGATCCTGTCGCCCAAGTCGCGCGCGTCGAGCATATGCCGGTCTGGAATGCCGCGCTGCGCGACCTTTTGGCGGCCAAGCCTGCGGGCGGGCGGGCGCTGGCGCTGCTTCAGATCGACGAACCGGCCTTGGCCGAAGGCGAGCTGCGCCACCTGAACCCTCATGGACAGGCCGATTTGCAAAAGGCCATGCTGGCTTTGGCGGGCTATGTGCCCATGCCCGCTCTGGCCATGCAGTTAGCGAGTCTGAGCAGCCCGTCCGATCAACGCTATGATGCCGCCTTTTATCCTTTGCCGCCGTGGCAGCCTGAGCAAGGCTTTCAGGTCGACCGCGCCTTGTTGTTCGCCTTGGCGCGGCATGAATCGCAGTTCGATCCCTCGGCGGTCAGCGCGCGCGGGGCGCGGGGCTTGATGCAGCTGATGCCCGGCACGGCGGACGGCATGGCGGACGATGCGACGCCGTCCTCGCGCAAAGCAACCAACGGCAAACTGTTCGAGCCGGAATACAATCTGATGCTGGGGCAAAGATATGTGCGGCATCTCGCCGAGCGGCCGCAGGTCGGCGACAACCTCATGCTGTTGCTGGCGGCCTATAACGGCGGGCCGAACAACGTCGCGCGGTGGAAGCAAGCCGGAAACCAGCGTGACCCGCTGCTGTTCATGGAGACGATCCCCCTGCGCGAGACGCGCAACTATATCACCCGCGTTCTGCCTCACTATTGGGCCTATCGCGCTCGCTTGAACGAGCCGCTGACCTCGCTGCAGCAGATGGCCGAAGGCCAGTGGCCCCGCTACACCCTGACCGACACCATCCGCGAAGCCGCCACGACCGGCATCAGAGTCGCCAGCAGTCTGACGGTTCAGTAAACCCACAAACAAAAACCCCGGCGATGCGGTCATCGCCGGGGTTTGTTCCGCCGCTGTGCGCAGCGTTAGCCGCGAAGATTTTTTACCGCGTGAGAGACGGAAGGAACTTTTTCACCGCAGCCACGGCCCTGTCCATGCGTGTCGGCGGAATAAACGCGCCGCTTGTCACGGCCTCATAGACTTTTATGGCTTTGGTCGACAGCGTCTGAAAATTTACGCCATCAGCTGGCGTAACAATGGCAAAGAAGACGGCCCCCGAGTCCCGGCCTACATTGCCAACGCCATAGGATGGGACAGCACCGAGTTCCGCCGGGAATTCCCTCTCAAGAAGCGCTTTCCCAGCCGCACGCACAGCGACCAAGGCATCCCTATTCTTGAAGTCCGTGAGCGTTACGGAAATAAGCAAGGCGTTCGGACTCCCCTCGAACTCTGCCTTGCCCGTGAACGGATCGACGATTTTAACCGTGTCGCCATCAACCTTTGCCTCTGTTACACAACTGGCAATAATCGCTTTCACAAATTCGCTTCTAACCGACATTTTGCCCCTCTCTGTGTTTTAATGAAATACGCGGCAGGATTTTACAGCACGGCGATGAAACTAGATAGCGCATTGATCTTATAGTTAATTTGACGAGAGCCCCTTGTGAACCGCCTGATTTCTCTGGCCTATCGCCGACAAACGTAGGGGATGCCGTTGCACTTCAAATGTGAACTTACCATCTCGTGCTGAGCGCGATGGTGTTGCTTCATGTCTTTTGCGCGGCGCGGGTCAACGGGCGGCTTTTGAACGTCGGCGAATAGTCAGGCCGCCACCACCGAAGCCGCGCGCAACAGAGGAAACAGGGCGGCGCTGGCCGTTCCGATGGCGGCGGCAGACTCCGCTTCGCCGTCGACGTGGCTCAATTCCAGGCTTTCGGCAAGGCGCGTCGCCGCCGCCGTGCCGTTTCCGGCGAACAGGCAATGGCGCAGCGCCCGGTCGTCCAGACGGTGCAGGAGCGCCGCCGCCACCAGCGCGTTCACGCCTTCCAGCACCACGGGCGTTCGGGCCATACGGGCGGCGATCATGACCCCCAGCATCGCCGCCATTTCGCGCCCGCCCACACGGCGTAGCAGTTCCAACGGATCGGAGGCCGCGTCGGCATGCAGCGCCACGGCTTTGTCCATGATCGGCTGATCCTGCGGCGACAGCAGGGCCGCCGCCACGTCCTCATGCCCCATCAGTCCGGCGAGGACGGCGGCGGACAGCGACGCGCCTCGGCCAAAACCGCAGAGCGCAAGCGCGTCCACCCCCATTTCGACCGCCATCATGCCGTACACGATGACTCCGGCGCATTCGGCTTCGGTCATCGCCGCGATGGTCGTGAAATCCGCTGTGGGTGCCGCCAGATTCAGTTCGTACAGCCGCAGGTCGGCATCGTGCTTTTCGGCCAAGGCGCAGACCGGCGCGCGGCCCTCGCGCAGCGCGTCGATCGCCGCCCGCGTGTCGCCCTCGGCTCCGCCCACGCCGTGGTCCGCAGCGTAGATTACGATGCGGGGATGCTCAAAGCGCGGGGGAAAACGCCCCTGCCATGCCGCCATCCATGCCAAAATTTCAGTCGGTAAAGCTGCCATCTTTTCCTGCGCCGCAAAGGTGCGGGCGGCGGTGGCGGCAGGCAGGTCGGGAGGAAGAATTTCGGTCAACACGCGGCGAATGTCGGCAAAGTCCTGCGGCGGGGCGGGAGCGGGTTCGGGCGATGAAGTCATGACGTTTTCCACTGCGCAAGCGATTGCGTTTTTGTCAGAGTGGCTTATAACAGTTTTCATGATCGATCCCACGGAAAATAAGACACCCGCTCCGCCCCCGACACCCTCCAGCGTGCCTTCGGCCATCACGGTGCGCGCGCCGTCGCCGGAAAATCTGTGGGCGGAAATCGTGATCGCCCTCAACTATCTGACACGCCTCAATCTCGGCCTCAAGGAGAGCCCGAAACCGCGCGTCGTGCGCCGCGCCATGACGTGGTTTCCGGTGGTGGGCGCGCTGATCGGCATCTTTGGCGCTTCGGTCGATTGGACCATGACCCAGATCGGACTGCCCGGCATCATCACCGCCACTTTCGCCGTCATCAGCATGCTGTGGGCGACACGCGCCCTGCACGAGGAAGAATTCGCCAGTCTGGTCAACCAATACGGCCAGAGCATGGACAAAGAACAAAAGATCGGGTGGCTGAAGGAGGAGCGCTCGGTGCGCTATGGCACGCTGGCCGTCATCCTCGTCATCATCATGAAGATCGGTGCCATCGCCAACCTCAACAACAGCGATCTGGTGTTTCAGGGGCTGATCCTTTGCTGCTGCTGGTCGCGGGCGTTGATGGTCGTGGCCGCGTCGTGGCTGCGCCCCATCGAAGGCGACCCCGTGGCGGATCATTTTCAGCAACCTCCGGCCCTGCGTGTGTTGATCGCGGTGGTTTTGGGCGGCGCTATGGGATTCGCCGTTCTCGGCGAGGATGCGGGTATGCTGTTGGCGGTCGGCGGCGGGGCGGCGCTCCTCGTCGCCTTGGTGGGGGCCACCCATTTGCGCGGCTACAACGGCCCGCTGCTGGGAGCCTTGCAACAAGTGGTCGAATTGGCGGTTCTCGGCATGATTCTGGCGGAACAGTAGGCCCGGCACACGTCGCTGGCTTTCCCGCCCTAAATTTGACATTCTCACCCGGCACAAGCTGGGCTTGGGTATCTCAGGAGGTTTTGGATGATTCGCGGTTTTCGTTCCACGTCGGCGCTGTTGTTCGCCGCTTTGCTGACGCTTGCCAGCTGCCGCAGCGCGGGCGAGTTCGGCACGGAGCCTGAGCAGTTGATCGACCGTTCGCGCATCAGCTTTCAAAGCATGATGGGCGACAACCAGTATCCGGGCCTCGTCGACCTCGCGTCGCGGGCCAAGGCCATCATCATCGTTCCCAACCTCATCAGCGCCGGATTCTTTTTTGGCGGGCGCGGCGGCAACGCCATTATCCTCGCGCGCAATGAGCAGGGGCAGTGGAGTCCTCCGGCCTTCTACACGCTGGGCGGCTTGAGCTTTGGGCTTCAGATCGGCGGCAAGACCTCGGAACTCATCATCACCGTCATGACCGAAAAGGGTCTGAACTCCATTCTCGACCGCCAAGTCACGCTGGGCGGCGATGCGGGGCTGGCCATCGGCGAACTCGGCAAGGGTGTCAACGCCTCGACCGGCATGGGCCTGAAATCCGACATGTACGCCTTTGCGCGTTCCGAGGGTCTGTTTGTCGGTGTCTCGCTGGAAGGCTCGGTCATTGCGCCGCGCTATACATGGAACCAGCAGTTGTATGGATCGGACGCTACGCCGCGTAGCATTCTGACCGAATTCACCTCGACCTCGTCGTCGCGGAGCGTGAGCGACATCATCGCCGCCATGCCGCAGTAAGTCGCGCCACGAGGGACGGCTTATTGCTTTCATGAAGGCCCATCGCGGCGACGTGGCGACTTTTTTGCGTCTTTGCGGTTCTTTTTCGGCGCATTTAACCGGAGATTCACCACATCTGTCTTACAACATTCCCGAAGAGGAACGTTTCGTGACAGCTTTAAGACAAAGGATCAACAACGCGCAGCAACGCCTTATCCGCCTTCGGGGCGCATGGGGGCGAAAGACATTGAAAATTGAGTTCATTCATCATATCCTTGCAGGCTTCGGCCCTGCCGGAAGCCTTAGCCCCGCGCGCTTTCTTAGGCTGACAAAGCTGCTGAAAGACGTGGCGGCGTTGCGATCCAGAGAACGGGACATCCTGAGCAAGATTCAGTCTGTCGAGGAAAAACACCGTCGGTTGCGCCAATCGAAGAAGTTGCGGAACGCCACGCCGTCGCCAACAAAAAGGATCACGATCCCCGAAGTCGAAGAGGAACCCGTGAAGCCCCGCAGTCAGCTTTGGTTAGCGCTTATAGCCCTGTGGCTGTTGGGGACAAGAAAAAGAACCGTTACAAAACAACGGCTTGATGCCAGTTAAGCCTCTCTTTACACCCATCGTTTACCATAATGATGCGACAAGAGACACGACACGATGCTTTGGGCGCATCCGCGCTCAACCCAGTAATCAGTTGGAACCGGTGAACGTTGATGCTTCTTTACCATATTCATGATTGGCAACAGGCCGTTCTGTCACCGTGGCGCTTTGCTGCCGAGGCGGCGCAGGCCGCGTTCCAGAATCCCTTCGTGCCTGCGTCCTATACGCAAGCGGGACGCGCCATCGCGGCCGGAGCCGAGCTGTTCGAACGTTCCACTCGCAATTTCCACAAGCCCGCTTTCGGCCTCAGCGCTATCAAGTTTCGCGGCAAGATGATCGACATCCGCGAGGAAGTCGTCGACGAAAAGCCTTTCTGCCGCTTGCTTCACTTTAAGCGTTCCGCCGAACATCCGGATATCGCTAAGAAACTCCTCCACGACCCCAAGGTTCTGGTCGTCGCCCCCATGTCGGGCCACCACGCGACCCTGTTGCGCGGCACGGTCGAAGCGTTGCTGCAAGAGCATGATGTCTATATCACCGACTGGACGGATGCCAAACTGGTGCCTCTGTCGAAGGGTCATTTCGACCTTGAGGATTATATCGAATACGTCATGGAGTTCATTCGGTTTCTGGCTCCGGATGTGCATCTGTTGGCGGTGTGCCAACCGGCCGTGCCGGTGCTGTGCGCAGCGGCCATTCTCGCGGAGATGAAGGATCCGGCGCAACCGTCGTCCATGACCCTGATGGGCGGCCCCATCGACACGCGCGTCGCCAAGACGGTCGTGACCGAACTGGCGCGCAAGAAAGACATCGACTGGTTCCGCAACACGGTCATTCACGCCCTGCCCTTTTACTACCCCGGCGCGTACCGGATGGTTTATCCCGGCTTTATCCAGTTGAACGGCTTTATGTCGATGAACATGGAGCGGCATATCGGCGAATATTTCAAACTGTTCCAGAACCTTGTGCGCGGCGACGACGATTCCGTCACCAAGCACCGCGAGTTCTATGACGAATATCTGTCCGTGATGGATACGACGGCGGAATTCTATCTGCAAACCGTCGAGCGGGTGTTTCAGACCCACGACCTGCCCGAAGGGAAATTCATGTGGCACGGCCAGTTGGTGAAACCGCAGTTGATCACGCGCACGGCGCTTTTGACCATTGAAGGCGAGTTGGACGACATCTCGGCGCCGGGGCAAACGCGGGCCGCGCATGATCTGTGCACCGGTCTCAGCAAGGATATGAAGGTGGCGCACCTGGAAATCGGCGTCGGCCATTATGGCATCTTCAACGGCCGCCGGTGGCGCGAACGTATCCTGCCGGTGGTGCGCGATTTTATCCGCGCGCACGGCAACAACAGCGTCGAGGCGGGCTCGCACCTCAAGGTCGTCCACAGCAAGGGATAAAACGGCGTCCGCTTAGGGCTTTGGCGCGGCGGGAACCGGCGGGCTGGCCGCAGGAGCGGCAAGCGCCGGTGGTGGCGTGGGAGCCTCCTGTGTCGGCTGCCCGACCGCAATGCCGCTGACGTCGGGATTCGCGGCGGCAGGGGCAACCACCGCAGCCGCCGGAACAGGGACAGCGGGAGCTTCGGCCTTGACCGGTTCCACAGGCTTCGCCGCCGAAACTTTGGCGCGTTTTGTCGTCTTTTTGGCTTTTACAGGTTTTTTGTGGGCGGCTTTCTTCAACTCCGGCATGTCGTTGCCGATTTCGGCACTGTCGACGCTGTAACGCGCCTCGAAACTGGTGCAGCCCATGATGCCCTGAAAATAGCCGCTGAACGTCCGGTTAACCGGGTTAAAGCTGCCGATGATGATCGTGTTGGTGTAATTCGCGGGCCGCTGCAGCCACTTGCCCGGATTGATAAGGATGCGCGAATTCTCGCGGTCATACTCGCCGCTCACGGCGTAACGGCCTGCGGGCACATAGGGATTTTTGGGCGTCGGGTAAAAACGGAACTGCCCTTCGAACGCCGCGCCGTGCACCTTGCTGATGCGCAGCGTCGCGCCTGTCGTTCCTTGCAGGCAGGTGTAGCTGCCCACCCAATCGCCCACCGGCGAGAAATCGCGGTGGTCGGGTTTGGGCGGGAGCGATTCGCTCCCCCTCGCCATAGGTTCGGGAAAAACCTGCGGCGGCAACGCGGCGGCCTGCTGGCGAATTTCGCCCGCGCGGCCCGTGAGGGGCGGCGAGGTTTCGCACAGCACCATCACCAACCCGATTTCGCCCGCCGACCACATAAAGACCAAATTCTTGTCGGGGCGATCCGCCGTGAACATCGTGATGTCGTGCGACACCGAGGTCGGCGCTTTCGCCTCGACGGCGAAGCCTTGCGCCCGCATCCGGTCGACCGTGTTGTTGAATATCTGGTTGACCCGCGCCTGTTCGTTTTGCTCCATGCGCCAACCGTAAGCTTCCATGTGGCCGCAGCTTCGTCCCAGCTCGCTGCTGGCGGTCAGCATCGCCATCTGGAAATTGCGCTGCACCGGCAGCAGCAAGGGGCGGTCGTCAAAGGCTATGCCCGCCGTCGGCGATCCGGCGGCCAAGGGCAAATCCGCCGCCTGCGCCGTCGCCGTTCCCAGCCATACGCCCAGAGTCAGAACAACAGCCATCGCCGTCCGTTCCGCCACGCGCGTCGCAACATTCTTCATCTGCATGCTCATAGCCTGACCTTCATCGAATCACGCAGCCCAACCGAAGTTCTGACTATGCCGAGGCTTGCCGTCCGAGGCAAGCGCGGCGATGAGCCCGACTCGTTGTTATTGAAACGCCGTCTCGGCAAAGCCGCGCAGCTTGCGGCTGTGGAGCTTGTCGAGGCCATTTTCGCGCAGCAGTTCCATCGCCTTGACGCCTATCTGGAGGTGCTGATCCACCTGTTTGTGGTAAAAGCGGTTGGCCATGCCGGGCAGCTTGATTTCGCCGTGCAGGGGACGGTCGGACACGCACAGCAACGTGCCATAGGGCACGCGGAAGCGAAAGCCGTTGGCGGCGATGACGGCGGATTCCATGTCGAGGGCGATGGCGCGACTCTGGCCAAAGCGCTGCTCCAGCTTGGCGAAGCCGGAAATCTCCCAGTTGCGGTTGTCGGTCGTGATCACCGTGCCGGTGCGCATCACCGACTTGACGGCATAGTCCGCATGGCCGGTGACATGGGCCACGGCGCTTTCCAGCGCTCTCTGCACCTCGGCCAGCGCCGGAACCGGCACCCACAGCGGCAAATCCTCGTCCAGCGCGTGGTCGTCGCGCACATAGCCGTGCGCCAGCACATAGTCGCCCAGTCGTTGGGTTTCGCGCAATCCGGCGCAATGTCCCAGCATGAGCCATGCGTCCGGGCGCAGCACGGCGACGTGGTCCGAGATGTTGCGGGCGTTGCTCGGCCCCACGCCGATGTTGATCATCGTGATGCCGTTGCGGTCGGGACGGGCGAGATGATAGGCGGGCATTTGGTGTAAGCGCGGTGGCTCGGCGGCCCCCGAAGCTCCGTCGCGGCTGACGATGCCGCCCGGCGTGACCAAGGCGGTGTATTGGCGGCGGTAAACTTCGGTCGCCGCGTCGCCGGACGGTTGCAGAATTTCCGTTCCCATGCGGACGAATTCGTCCACATAGAATTGGTAGTTGGTGAAAATCACGAATTTCTGAAAGTGAATCGGATCGGTTCCGGTGTAATGGCGCAGGCGGTGCAACGAATAATCCACGCGCGGCGCGGTGAACAGCGCCAAAGGCATATCGCGCCCCGGCATCGCCGTATGCGTTCCGTTGGCGATGGCGTCGTCCATCGCCGCGAGGTCGGGCAGGTCAAAGGCTTGGCGCATCAGCTCAATACGCGCCGGATCCAGCCCGCCTTCGACGTGCATGCCGTCGGTGAAGGCGAAGTGGATCGGGATGGGGCAAGAACTGACGCCGATTTCCAGCGGCACATGATGGTTTTTCAGCAGCAGTTCGAACTGGTCGGCGTAATAGCGCGCAAAGATGTCGGGACGCGTCAGCGTCGTGCTGTAACGCCCCGGCCCCGGCACAAAGCCGAAGGACAGGCGCGTGTCGATCCGCGTCGGTTGCTGCGTCGTGATGGCGACATAGGGATAGTGCGCCTCGATCCGCTCCACCACGCCATCGCCCGTGGCCAAGCGTTGAAAGCTATCGCGCAGATAGGCGGTGTTGGCTTCGTAGATGCGGCGGACGTGTTCAAGCGCGGTCGCGGCATCCGTAAAGCTGCGGGGAGGCGTGGCGAGGGAGAAAGGTTGTTGCGGCATGGCGTTCAAAGGAGTCCTGAGGAGGTGCGGGAGACAAACCGAACGTCATTCTGAGCCAGCTTTCCCCCCTTCGTCCACCCCCATCAGCGAGCGCGCGAAATCTTCGGCGCGGAAGGGGCGGAGGTCGTTCGCGCCCTCGCCCACGCCGATGGCGTGGATCGGCAGTTTGAAACGGTCGGCCAGAGCGACGAGAACGCCGCCTTTGGCGGAGCCATCTAGTTTGGTGACGACCAAGCCCGTCACTTGCGTCAGCTCGCGGAACACTTCGACCTGCGCGTGCGCGTTCTGGCCCGTGGTGGCATCCAGCACCAACAACGTGGCGTGCGGCGCTTCGGGAACCAGTTTCTTCACCACCCGCGCGATCTTGGCGAGTTCCTGCATCAAGTCCTTTTTGTTGTGCAGCCGCCCCGCCGTGTCGATCAGCAACAGATCGGTGCCGTCGCTTTGCGCTTGCTGCAAGGCTTGGAACGCCAGCGCGGCGGCATCGCCGTTCGCCGCGCCCGCGATCACTTTGCAGCCGGTGCGCTCGCCCCATATTTGCAGCTGGCTGATGGCGGCGGCGCGGAACGTATCGCCTGCGGCCAACATGACTTTAAGCCCCTGCGCCCGATAGAGTTGCGCTAGCTTGCCGATGGTCGTGGTTTTTCCGGTGCCGTTCACGCCGACGACGAGGACGACGAAAGGCTTGGCCGTGGCGACATTGAGCGGCGCGGCGCAAGGGGCCAGAATCGCGGTGATGGATTCGGCCAACGCTTGTTTGACCTCTTGATCCGTTACGTCCTTGCCGAAACGGGTTTTCCCGAACTCCGCCGTCAACAGCGCCGCCGTCGAGGGGCCGAGATCGGCGGCGATCAGCAATTCTTCCAATTCGCCCAGTGCCGCTTGATCCAGCTTGCGCTTGGTGAAGACGGCTGCGATGCCTTCCGTCAGTTTGCTGGTGGAACGTTGCAGCCCCGCTTTGAGGCGCGCGAGCCAGCCGGTCTTGGGTGCGTCTTCGGTCATATGGTTAGAGCCTGTGATCCCTAAAGTGTATGTCCCGAAACGGAACGTTTCAAAACAGCCTGATGTTGCAAGGGAGTCATTCCCGCGAAAGCGGGAATCCAGAGTGAGCGATAGCGAACGCATGACTCTTACATCTCGCGGACGCTCGATGCTGGATTCCCGCTTTCGCGGGAATGACTCGAACGGGTTGTTTCGCTCCGAAAAGCTTCGTGACGGATACCACTCTTAACGCCTTGCGGGCTTTAAGGAAAGTCCGGTGGTCACCGCCAAAAACATCCCGCCCCACCCCACCCGCGTCATCGCCGCGCAGGCGGCGATCCATCTCCTGTGGGGTGGATATGGGCCTAAGGTGTGTGCTTCGGAGTCGGAAGATGGGCACATCTATCGCGCTTCATTCTACGCTTCAGAGACAAATACCCCCCCAATAGGCCAGAGGCCGTATCCGTTATAGCCCTGCCAAAGTAGAAGGATAATGGCTCACTACCAAACCGCCATAGATGATAAATCAGGAACAGCCCACATAAAATCGCTGCATTCATTATCTCGTTGCGTTTAGCCGTCCGGCCAACAACATATCCGCTCAGCACCATTCCAACAGCAGAGAACAGGAGATCGCCTAGACGGACTGCACTGCCATTCCAGTCTATACGCGGCACAATATAAAAATTTTCAAGAAGCACAAGAATGCCGCCAATGCCAACAACCAGACATGCAGCGAGCACCCCACAGTAGGTAAGTACGCCAAGTATGATTGCTTTTATATTTACCTTTTTGGCAATTGTCATGACCACCATAGTACCGGACGCAGTTGGATAAAGCCTTGAAGAGATTCAAGATAAGGATTCTTTCCGACCAAAGAAGGAATCCAAAATGCAAGGAATACTGTCCAAGGCTCTATCCAGTTGGATAGAGAATCACATTCCCCTTTC
>CAIXHP010000023.1 GCA_903919315.1 uncultured Pseudomonadota bacterium
CCCGTCAGGCGCTGAAATTGCCGCTTGCGTAAAAGCGCCGCGCTATTAAACTTTGCCATCGGAGAGGCCTCCAACGCCTCTCCACCCTTGAATCACAAGCCGGTTAACAAAGATTCAATGCCTCTTTCGCAACGAGTCTATTTGAACACTAATAAATTGAAACGAGCAACAGCCATGACAAACGTATATCTTATGACAGGCGCGCAAAGCAGGATGGCGCGATCATTGCTGAAATGGTCTCGTGAAAAATTGGCCGAAGAAGCAAATGTCGCTCGCGGCACAATTCGCATATTTGAAGACGATCAGCCCATCCGTGAATCCATCATTCGTGACATACAAGGCGTCTTTGATGCCAATGGCGTCGAGTGCACCCCCGACGGCAGCGTAAAGCCGCGTACGGACGGCATCAAGGATTTCCGTGGGCTTGGCGGCTGCGACCGCTTTTTCGCCAACATCGAAAAGATGCTGAAAGACAAAGCCGTGGGCATGGTGTGCAGGATAGGCAACCAAAACATGTTAACGAAAGTCACGGGACGAAATGGCCTAACGAATTTTGACCGACTGCAGAAACTAAGCAAAGTCGCTTCGGTGAAATGTCTGCTGACGGATCAGAACATATATCTGCCGGGGCCTCCTTCTTTTGAAGTCAGAATGAACCACGAACCCCCTATCAATTTGATCTCCTCCGACTTCGCCTATGGCGAGGAAGTCACGTTTGCCATCGAGCAGGACAACCATTTCAAATTCCACCATCCAGTTTACATGGTCATCGAGTCGCCGAAACTTACGAAAACGGCGTTCGAATGTTTCGAGAAACGCTGGCAAGTGGCCAAGCCTTATAAAACATCAACGTCAAAAAGGTCGGGTTCAAACTTTGACCACCAAGCGATGGTGCCAGAAGGCATCGAGACGACAAGACAACTGGCCTCCTGTTATTAGGCAATTTCTCTCGTCGTTGGGACTTCAGACGCTTTCCTGTCAATCGCGATCTTTGATCACGACCATCTCAGGCGCTATCTCACGATTCTCGACAAAACGATAAATGGCGTCGGGAGACAACACGGTAGCCCGAAGCGAAGCCCATGTAGTGTAGGCCTGCTGGAAATGTTTCTTTCTTAAGGCATGTCCTGCGACAATTTTCATCGTGAAAAGATTGCCCGTTTTCTCGGCATGCCTCTTAAGCTGCCCGATATTGGCGTCACTGGCCGGAGATGCAAAATGATCAAGCATCCGGTCAAGAACATCCGAGCAAACATAGATCACGCTGACCTGATCCGCGAACTTGTCGGGAGAAAGAAACCGGCAAAGGGAGTCCTCCACTTGATCCGGAAGCATCGGGAAATCCTCTTCACGCCCCGCATAGGCAATGAGAATGCCGCAGATGTCTTTCCTGATCGTATCGGGAAGAGATTTGACAAAGGATAGGATGACTAGGTTCAGCATGATTGCATTTTGCCTCAATTCGACTTGCAGGCAACCAACATGAAAACGGCAGCCACATCAAGGCGTTTTTTCAAGCGACATCCAGTTGCCCATTCCTTTTCCACGACCCGCACAGAGATAAGCCTTCCGACAATAAAGGCCGGAATTTCGACCGAAAGGGCCAAAAGAAAAATTAGGCCAAATTGACGGCCTGAAAACGAGCAAATAGGCCAAATACTCTCGTGGCATCTGGCGTTGGGGATCCCCGATACTCGCCTCATTGATTGAACAACATCAATGAGAATTACATGACGAACAACGCTACATCGGTCGCACGGCCTTACATACAACAACAGACATTCCATAGGAATGGAACCTCCCTTGTTTTGAGGTGGCCTTCATGACTCCCAAGATTTTACGCACCCTGTGCGCGGCTCTAGACGCCGCTAAAGAAAGCATCAGCCTTCCTCTCTTCGCGCCACGCACACGGTGCTCGAATGGCAACCTGAGCGAAAGCGAACTGACTTCAGTTTGCGCCCTTATTGCTTACACAGCCCATCAGCAACACGTCAGCGAGAAAGAAGTACGCCGGGTTATCGAATGTGCCTTCGGCAAAAATGATGTCTCGGAGATTGAAGAAGACAATTACAAGGCCGTGATTCACTACCTCGTCGATTTGAGCGCAGACGAAGATTTTTTCAAAGACGATTTAAGGACGGGAGAAATTTATGGCTAGTGCATGTCTCCCACGCCTTGATGATTTTTACAGGGGATCGCAAGTGAATTGCAACGGCACCCTCGACGAAACAGAGCTTCGCGCCGTTTCCGCCGTCATTGCTTACGTGACCCATACATACAAGGCCAGCGAAGAAACGGTCGTCGCCTTTTTAACAACCGCTTTCAAGGTTGAAAGCGTTCGGGACATTCCGCACGACCGTTACGAAGACGCCATTCTTTATCTGGTCAATCTCAATATTGATAAGGCGATGAACTGATGATGAGCAACACACCCTCCATTGAACCCGAACAGATACGCGCCGCGCGAGCTTTATTGGGCTGGGGCCGGGCGCAGTGCGGCAAGATCGCTAACGTTTCGGCAGAGACGATCAAGAACGTTGAAAAAGGCGTTTTTGTCCCGAACGCCATGACCGTGGAAAAGCTTGTGACAACTTTTGAGCGGCACGGAGTCTATTTCATCACCTTCAAGGCTTGTCACGGCGTGATGCTCGACAAGGCATTGAAGCCAATCCTTTCAAACGAAACCGATACCAAAAACGTTTTACCGCAAGAAAGGGAATAACCCATGTTTGCCAACAACCTCCGCCTTTTATGCACTTCGCTTGGTTTTACCGCCGTCATTTTGAAAGACAACGTGCCGAAAGAAAACCGCGCGGTGCGAGCTGTCGCCATAGCGCGGATGATCGAAGAGTTTTGCCGCGTCACCAACCCCGCATCGTTCCCCCAAACAACGCATGCCGCCGCCGATTATGACGACACCAAACTCGACCGGATGATCGAGGAACTCAAACAAGGCGAATTTCATGCCGGAAAACTCGCCGAGCTGGAAACGAACAAAGCCCTTCTTCGCCAAGTTTACGACCTGCTCATTCAACGCCATCGCGCCTATGCCCCGGACACGCTGATCGCGGACGATGTTGCTCGCCTTTTAGAAGAAGAAATCAACCACGCGGTGGAGGCCGATATGATGATCGTCAACGTTCAAGGCAACACTGACGCCTTTGCTCCTTGCGAGCGTATGGCAACCGCCATCGTCGAAATTCTGAAATCCAAGGGCGAATGCTTTCCTAACGACCTTGTGGCCAAAGGCTTCACACCCGACGAAATCAAACGCCACTGGGCTATGGCCTACGGCTTGGCAAAGGTCGAACTCAACTGGATGGATGCCTGATCATGACAAACCCTTACAAAACGATAGTAACAGCCGAAGCGCGCGAAGTTGAGCTGACTTATCACGAACCCATGTTTCCCTTCGATGCGGAACGGGTCAGAGGGATAAAGATCATCGCCTTTGACAATGAAGGCAGAATCCTCGGCGTCAAAAAAGGTCGCACCTATGACATACCAAGCGGCTGCCAGGAGTGGGAAGACGACACCTTTGAGGAAACAGCTTATCGTGAAGCCAACGAGCAAGCACAAGTCACACTGGGCCAGATAACGTTGGCAGCTGTAATCGAGGAAGCCCTTAAAGGCTCTGAAGAAGCAACAACTTATACGCTTGTCATGACAGGCATGGTTAAAGAAATGGAGCCGATGTTGTCAGAGAAAGAGCACAAACGTGCCTTTTTGACAAAAAGTAATTTTTTAAAGCGCTACCGCTTCGGCAATCCCGAAGCCCTGCGTGTGCTGATTGAGATGACGGAGTTTGCTGTGGTTAACAAACGATCCACTCGGATAAATCGAAAACACTTGAAGTCGCATTAACCACGATTTTATCTAATTAGTTTCATGGTTTTTGGTTTATAAAAGGTTTATGTCCACAAACGCTAACAACTATGTCGATGAGGTGATTAATAATTCTGAGGGCCAGCTTCGCATGGCCCTGCTCGGTGCTGGATTGGCGCGTAAATTTGATGCCTCAGAATACGCCAAATTTCTCGGACAACTTGCCACTGCTGATCAAGATCCTGCCTTAGCCACTGAAATTGTCAGAGCAAGCAACACAACATATGATCAAGCACCTGATATTGATCTTGATACGTCGAGCAGACAGCTTTTATGGGCGGCCACCCTTTTGCATCAGGCCCATATAGCGGCACAAAATAAGAAAGATTTTTCGGATACCCCCTTTTTCCGACATATTGTCAATCAGCCCGTTTTTCAGCAAGAGTTGCTGCGCTACGCACACACTCTATCCGACCATTTTGATCGCAACAAAACGCGTATTCGCTGGGGCACACCGCTCAGTTGGTTTTATTTTTCTCCTGACGAAAAAATCATCAACATTGATCCATTTCACAGCCTTGTATTTGGCTTACCTCGTCATCCACAAGATTTTGCACATTCAAGAGCGCCGGCTTTTCATGAAGTAGGACACGCAATTTTATCTGCTGAATTGCCAAAACCCTTCCAAGAACACATTGATCGGCTCAAGGAATTTGGTGAAAAGGATGAGCCATTAACAACTGCGGAGCAGGAAGAATTTCTTGACCGCCGCATCGAAGCGATGTTGTGGGGGCAGTTTTACAATCTCGCCGAAGATAATGTCGTTAATCGGTTTGCAATCATCCTTGGCCGTTATCGCCATGGCCAGAATTACGACTACGCCGAATCTCTCAAGTACATTTATGCCTTTATCAACCAGTCTCGCAAATCGTTTGAGGATTTCAAAATTGATCAATGGTCTAGGTACGTTAAATCAGGTCGGGATTTTCTGGACAAGCTCAAAGCAAGCAGCGCTATTGAGCAATTAAACGCCATCACAAAAGTACTTGGCCTGACGGTTCCAGTTAATGAAGGCCTTTTCGAAAATGAAAAAACTGAATGGGAGAAATCAGGCCTGAATTGGGCAGCATTCATGCCATCGCTCGATGATGCCGGAAAAATAGGTGCGGCAAGCACTCTTTTGACAGAAGGTGATGGGAAGCCAAGCTCAATCTCTTATCAGCAGCCTTACATTTACCGCGTCCTGCATGGGCCAAAACATGGCGGTATAGCCGCTAGTTTTGTTAAAGCGTCTGAAAGGTTCTTTCGTTATCTGACGACAGACAACGCAACAATACATTCGCCCGAAGAAATCAAACACGCCAATGAAGCACGCAATGTCATTATAGAACACCTTTGGCAGAAATACGTTCTTCCGCTTCTTCCACAAATCAAAGCTGAAATAAGACAGCAACTACAACAAGCTCAGCAATCCATGCAGAACATGGCGGACCAAATTCCTGGGCCGCCATCGTCAGGCATGAGTTCTCCAGGGGGAGGCAAGAGCGACAAAAAACCGAAGCAAGACGCCAAACCTGAGAACAAAGGAAACGAAGGGGACAAGTCGGACAAAAAAGATAAACCGGGGGAAGAAGGTTCTGGCGACAAAACCTCCCCTGAGCCAAAGCCCAAAAATGGGAAAGACAGCGATCCCGATAAAGGCTCAGGAAAAAATCAAAATGATGATAAAAACAAAGGCGACGCTGGAGGAAAGAATAAGGATAAAGGCGAAGACGGAGATAAAGGAATAATTGGTGATGAGAACAATCCCGACCTCGGCAAATTAATCGGGGAAATTATCAAGACTGCGGCACGTCAAGATGCGGATGAAGGGAACCGCCAGGCAGAGCGAGAGGGCCAATTACAGGCCATTGTGAATCAAGCGCAGCAATCGACGCAGCCCATAAAATACGATTTTCCTGAAGGAGATTGGTCAAACTACCAAGGAGCGAAACAACGACTGGCATGGCTTACAAGCATCTTTGTTCGCCAGCTTGAAGATATCCGCAAGAAGCAGGTCGAATTACAGGTCAGGCGTGGTCGACGTTTGGAGATTTTGCCGGAAAGCGGCGAAATGGATCGCCTCGACAGAGAAGCTCATTTCGAACTCACTGTACGTGCTGGTGCGCAGGTGCCTATGCGCGTGGATGATTATAAGCGTTTTGTCGGCAACAAGACCGCTGTTAAATTTACGACGCCCCAAATGGTACTGCTCGTCGATGGCTCCGGTAGTATGGGATTTCGTATGAACGGCACTCAAGGTGCTGTTCCCGTCGACATCGCGATCAGTACTGGTCTTGCCCTTTATGAAGCAAGCAATCAGATAAACTCCCGCGTTGTCGATCCCAACCCAGCGTTTGAATGCTACTCAGGTATTTGGGGGCCAAACAACCCGTCATGGTTAACGTGGCCTGGACTTGAACCAACTCAAGCTGGCAAGAACCTTGATCGTTTTCGCAAAGGGCTACAAAGCAATACCAATCTTGCGCCGGCTTTGGGCATGGTTTCTAAAAAGCTAAGTACCGAGAACAGTTCGGCAAAAAATATCGGTGCCACCCATTTGTTAATTTTATCGGACGGTGACATCCAGGATTCGTCCGAAACGACCAAGAAAGTAATTAAACTTGTTGAAAATGTTAGAAACCTCACGGTAGATATAGTCTTAATAAGTGCCCAGGAAAACCCGGAAATCGTTCAGGTTTTCCGTCGTGTGAAGGGACAGTATCCAAACCTCAATTATGGGGTGCATCGGATCGATGATCTTGATCAGATGCCGTTCACTTGCTTGAAGGCGTTGCGGCAACGGATGACACAAGAAGTATTAAGTACGCCACGGGCGACAAAAGCGGCACAATTTAAAAGAGCAACATTGGATTAATCGATAGCATAAGAGATTTGAAAATGAGCACGATAACCCAACCACGTACCTGGCAAACTGTCACCCTTGGTTTTCAAGGAATTCCTTATCCGACAGTACAGCCGGATGGTACGCTTGTGCTCAGCGCGGATTACATTCCGCTCGTCTCAAGCAGCAGAACAGCAGAGGAAGTGAACGGTGTGGCATTTCGTGACATGCCAGCGCCGGAACACCTGCCTTATTTCTTAAACCTGCTCGATGCCATCAACAAAAAAGGTCGTCGCGTTTTTATGTTCCTGTCCGATCCAGGCATCGGCAAGTCGTTTATGGCTGACGTCGTTTCCAACATAATGATTGGCGAGAAAGCCTTGCGTTACGAATGCGGCGACAAAAGACTCGGCGATTTGTTGTTCACCACTGATCTCACGGAGCGACCGGAGCAAAGCCTTTACGAACGCGTCCTGCAAAAGGCGGCTGATGGCAAGCTTCATCCGCTATCGTTGGCGCGGCTTGAAGGCGTTCTGGGCGAAGCCTACGATCCTGCAACCGGGCAGGTCGATTGGAGAAAGCTGGTGACCGACAAAACCATCGTCGCTGATGTCGACGATACTTTCAAATCCGTCGCTCAGGCCGAAGGCATCAGCCAACAAAGCAACATTGCGCTTCGGGAAGATAATGGCCTGATTATCCAAGCCTATGAACAAGATCGGATTGCGCTGGCCGACGAGTACAACAAAGGAAAACCGGGCAGCGACACAGCGTTGCAAACAACGCTGCAGTGGCTGGCACGCGAAGGACAGCCTCTTATAACGGTTCAATCGAATTCGGGCCGTTCCTATGAACTCAATGGTCTTGACGGCAAGCCCGGTTTCTTTGTGATCCTGACCGGGAACTCAATGACGGATGGTATTGGGACATTCGAATTGTCCCAGTCCCAATATTCGCGTCTTCAACCATCATACTTGCCCAATCTTGGCAAACTCGGCCTGAGCCATCGTTTCTGTCAGATTATGACAGGGTTGCCGCTGACGACGCTCCATAAGCTTTATGGCTCATATTTTGAAAACAACAACGATGGTTTTGTGCTATTTTGCAAAGGGCTGCGTACGCTCGGTCTTTCACCACAAGAAATTGAGAAAATACCGCCCCACCAGCTGGCGTTTCTTGATCATCCAATGGAGGTTATTGAAGCTGCGGATAAATGCGCCGAGCTTTTGCTGCGTTGGCAACTGAAAACAAATTTGAACAACAGCAACCTGCCACCAAATTTGATGGCTGAATTGACGGAAGATTACGTCAAGGCAAGCACACCTGACCCGCGCTTGTTCATCATGCTCTTTAATCGCGCCTTGGAACGCGCTGACCGCCGCGCCGCTAAAGAGAAAACGGTCAAGCCCAGTTTTGTTTTTAATCCAATGACAAGCGAGGATTTGGCGGCTACCGGCTCGGTTAGCAGGATCGGCAGTGCAATGATGGAACTCATTGCCGAAGAAATCAAAAACAAGACACCGCAACAGCCAAATTTACGTGGCATACTCGTGAGCGATGCCGCAGAGCTCGGTCTTTTGCCGGCTACGCGTCAAGGGCAAGGAAACGTAAAGACGCTAGCCCAACTGCTGAATATCAGCATAACGCCTGCCGCCCCGCCCAATCACGATCTTATGCGCGATATGATCAAGGATTGGGGAAGTGTATTCGGTGCAAGCTCTGTGGCACAGGACGGCGATCAGTTAGACCCATTCCTTCCTGTTCTTGAGCGCTCGTTTGCCGTCATGAAGGCGGACAGGGATCACTTCATCTCTTTTATTCCCGATCCATCCGAGGTTGATCTTACGCAAGCGCAAGGGCCCTTCGAATTATCGAATATTCGAAAGTTCGAATTTGAACGCCGCGGGGCTGACACATATTTGGTTGGCGATGAAGAAAACAAACCCTTCGAACATGATCGCCTGTTGAAGGCTGGCCAAGTTATCGGCTCGCTGACAATCCCCAATAATGAAGAAGCCGTTTGGGCGCGTTTCTTGGTGGCAAGCCGAGAGCAGAAAAAACCGTTGCAAGCATTTTCTCTGGTTGTGGCAGATGACAAGAACCCTGAGAGCGAGCGCGTCCTGATCCTATTAAGATCAGAGCCGGCACCGGCGACCCCAAGGACTCAAGTTGCATGGAGGAACGATATACGGCCAGCAACTGTTATCATTGGTAATGGCCAGATAGCGCCTGAGCTGGGAAACAAGCTTCAAGAAATAAGCGGCAAGCCAAACAGAGGATTGATCACCTATTTTGATGCTTCCCAAGGAGTAGACATAACATCAATTCTGGATGCCCTAAGACGAGACGGGAATCATAAGGCGGATTTGGCAAGCCAACTTGGCTCGATTCTTGAACTTCCTGCCATGCAACGCGTGACTGCAGACCAACGCAACGTGCTTCAAAGAGCAGCTTCAGGAATAACGGGTAGAGATTCAGAAGCCGACAAAATCGCAAGAACAATCAAGGAAATTCTCAAGGGCGAAGAAGTCAAGGGGTATGTCGCCGTGACAACGCCCACACGGACAGGCGATTTGATGAAGGGAATGAAAAACCTCCAGTCGACACGCCCGAATGGAGGTTCAGGAGCTAACGTGTCACCCAATAGCGGGCCGGGAGGTGTGCAATGAGCTTACTAAAGAGAGCTATGGATGAAGCTCGTAGCGAGGAAGAAATCGCGGCAGCTCGTGCGATTGCGGCCTTATCGGAAGATCCGCAGGATGCTGCACAGATGGATCATTTTTCAACCGATCCTCTGACGGGCTTTGACGCTGCCCAAATTGCACAACGACTGTTTGAGGGGCGACGGCTGGAAGAATTTTCGGGTTTTCTAAAAGAAAAGAATATAAGCCCAAATATCGTTCTACCTAATGGGCTGACGCTGCTTCAGAATAGTTTGCTTCGCTTCCCACAAGACGAAGAACGGCTTGAATGCCTCCTCAGTTTAGGTGCCAACCCCAATCTTTTCATGCGCCGGATCGAGGAGGAAGGGTTTGGCAGCAGCGCACATCGAGCCACGTATCATCCCCTCAATTATGCTTTTGCCAATTACCCCCAATTGACTACTCCTGAGGTTTGCCGTGTTCTTCGCAAATACGGTGCCAGCGCCGAAGGTTTGCGCAATTACTTTGAAGTCGACCCTGTTTCGGCGGTGCCGGATGATGAGACAAAAGCAAAATTGCGAAGAGAATTGATCGCCACAACGCCAGATCCGGAGTTGACAAAGAATACCCGTCAAGATGTCGATTTATCAGTTATGCAAAAGCATTTAGCTAACATCGAAATGCAGCTATCAGCTGCTGGATTTCAAGTGGTGAATTATGTTCCACCGAAAAAAGTTAATAGGCGCGTCGCCCAACCCGATACCATGATCCCAATCTTTGAAAATTATCGCATTATAACCAATCGAGAGATAAATTCTGCATGGCAGGGAAATAATGAAGCAAAAACGTTATTAGATTATCAAGGCAACTGCTCAGCTGGCGGGTTGAATCAAGCCTTATTTAATGGCCAACTGAAGGAAACAACACGCATCCACCTTACTTCACCTGATGCTTTAGAGCTTTTCGCGTGGCTTCCCGATGGATCTGGCGCTGGTCTAGGTCAACAAAACCAAACGATAGCTTCCCTCAAATCAGATAAATTTATAATCATAAAAGCTCTCGGCCAAAGTGACGGGAATTATACAATTGTGAGCGTCCTTAAAGATAAAGCTGGGCAGCAATTCTTTTTCGACCCTGCAATCAACGGGGTTAGACTTTTATCCAACGATAACCGAAATGCTTCTCTTGCTGATAGGAGCGATATTTTTGAGGGCCTAACGGCTTCCATAGGTTATCTCAGTATACAACCTGATAATGGTGAACTTAGCGCGCAGGTCAGAGAAAGCAAACTTGAACCCAGCAATCGGCCACTTGGGGTAGCCCCAAGCGTAGGCACGACAACTCCGGCCCCATAAATGAGGAGATTGTTATGAGCCTCTTAAAAAAAGCGATGGAGCAAGCAAGTTCACCGGAAGACCTAGCCGCCGCGCAGACCGTTGCTGTTTTAATGCAGCCAGCCCAGGAAGCTGGGCAACCCGATTATTTCTCAACCGACCCGACATCCGGATACGACGCGGCGCAGGTAGCCGTTCGTCTATTTGAAAGTCGGCGATTGGAACCTTTTTCCGATTTTCTTAAGGAAAGGAATCTGTCCCCCAACATAGTTTTGGCGAATGGACTAACGTTGCTCCAGAACAGCTTGTTCCGCTTTCCACAGGATGTCGACCGGATCGAATGCTTGCTCTCTCTTGGCGCAAACCCCAATCTTTTTATGCGCAAAATTGACGAAGAGGCTTTTGGAAATAAAGTACATCCAGCTACTTTCCATCCTCTTAATTATGCTTTTGCCAATTGGCCGCAAACAACGTCTTCAGAAATTTGCCTCATTCTGCGTAAATATGGGGCTAGCGCCGAGGGACTGCGTAATTATCTGGAAGTTGACCCTCTTCCGACAGAGCCGGAAGACAAGGAAAAAGGTGAATTCCGCAAAAAATTGATCGCCATACAACCTGATCCGGAGCGCACAAGTATCGTTCGAAAAGATGTTGACCTCTCCGTGATGCAAAAGCATTTGGCCAACGTTGAAACGCAACTAGCCGCGGCTGGGTTCCAGGTTGTTACTTATCTTCCACCACAGAAACCAGTTGCTAAACCAAGAACTGATGCAATGGTGCCTTTGCCATCAGATTATGAGGTATTGCCTTTAGCAGTAGCCAAACAAACTTGGCAAAGCGCAAGCTCAGGAGGGGAAGCGGCTAGGTTGTTAAAATATCCAGGCCAAGTTCCATGGAAAGAAGGCAGTAATTTGCTCTCCAATGATACAGGTCGTCTAAAACAGTTTATTGCAGTTGATTTTTCTTCAAGCGATCAGGGGCAGCTGTTCGCGTGGGCACAACCTGGCATTGGAAACGTTTCCTCATCACAAGGTCAAACAGTCGCAAAGGTTTAAACAGAGAAATTTGTCTTTATTCAAAACACTGATTCAAACAGCTTCCGCAGCTACATAACCGGAATTTACCGTGGCAATAACGGGAAACAGTTGTTTTTTGATCCAGCAAGTTCAGAAGTAAAGATGTTGAGTGATGATGACAAAAAAGTCTCCGTAGATGATCGCAGCGATCTTCTAGGCAATGTACACGCTTCATTTAAATTTCTCGAATTTACATTCGATGTTCCAGCGCAAGACATTAAACACGAAAGCAGAACAGCCGAAATTGACGCAAGCAATCGTCCAAATGGAACTGCGATCGGGCCAACTACTAATGCGCTAACGGCCAATTAGACTGATGGAGGCATTTCAATGAGCCTATTAAAAAAAGCGATGGAGCAAGCGAGTTTACCCGAGGATATCGCGACCTCGCAGACTGTTGCCATTCTGGCACAAGCGCCGCAGGAAGCTGCTCAAACCGATTATTTTTCGACCGACCCAGCCTCGGGTTATGACGCGGCACAAATCGCTGTCCGGCTGTTTGAAGGCGGTTTTCTGGATGAATTTTCCGATTTTCTCAAAGAGAAAAATCTGACCCCTAATATCGTTTTGGCAAATGGCCTGACGTTGCTGCAAAACAGTTTGATGCAGTTTCCAAGAGACGTAAGTCGCCTCAATTGTCTTTTGGAACTCGGGGCAAACCCCAACCTGTTTATGCGACGGGTAGAAGAAAAGGGTTTCGGTAAAAGCACCTATAAAGCGGCCTACCATCCTCTCAACTATGCGTTTGCCAATTGCCCGCAGCTAACAACCCCTGATGTTTGTTATGCTCTGCGCAAATATGGTGCCAGCACCGACGGGATTAAATATCATCTGGAAGTAGAGCCGGAATCCGCTGTGCCGGATGATGAGACCAAAGCGCGGTTGCGTAGGGAATTGGTTGCTTTTGCCCCTGATCCGGAATGCACAAGCGTTATCCGCCAGGACGTCGACCTTTCTGTAATGCAGAAAGAATTGGCAAACATTGAGACGCAGTTGGCGGCTGCAGGTTTTCAGGTCGTCACGTATGTGCCTCCTGTCAAAAAGCTGAACAATGAAGTTGTTCTTACCCCTAACCAAATCGGCATGATGATCGAGGGTAAGGGTGTTTACATGGGGACTTGGGAACCCAAAGATCGGGACGATAGCAATATTGGAAAGACCTTCAACGTTTTTGCCGCGCCCGAAGACCTAACGGACGCTTCCGGTACCAAAGTCCTGGTTACCTTCAATGAAGCCGCGAGACAGGTGACTTCCCTCAGAAATTGGCACGGTCATGACGGCGGCAATTTTGCGAATGATACGGCACTTTATAATGCTCTTAAAAACGGCACCTACAACGGTGAGTGGTTTATCCCGACACGCGATCTTCTGTGTGGCAAGGATCTCGCTGGAAACAAAGTTCGTGGCGATAACCTCTATGATCATAGAGACACTGGCGATCTCAAAGGAACCTTTACAACCGCTAGCGGCTCCGCCAACGCCCACTGGTACTGGTCGTGTACGGAGCCCCGTGGCAACTCGTCGGACGTGTGGGCTGTCCGGTTCTCGGACGGTGACGACGATTGGAGCGGTAAGGATATTCATCGTCTCAGTTGCCGCCCCTGCCGAGTGGAGGTTAGTCATTTAATCATTTAATTATTTTCTTTCTTTCTATCCCCGCGAAGCGGGGCCGCTTAAAATTTTGTTTTTAAGTGTGCCACGTCTGAATTTCGTATGGTTAACTACCTGTATTCTCCATTAAAACGCCCCAAAAGCGACCGTTTCCCCATTCCTTTATTGACGTTTTTTGGCTGCGCCATCATGCTGTGAGACAGGGATGGCAGCAATGCCGTCTCCGGGGGTGTCATTACCTCATGGTTAGCGTTTCTTTGCGTCACGTCACGACGCTGCCTTTCGGCTCTTTATGCCCGGGAGGCGGCGGCGGTTTTTTGTGCAAGCAAAATTCCGGATGTCCAAGCCTAACGGCTAAAGGCCGTCGCAATCGTCTAACCACGATTAATGAACTCCCGGTCACCAGAGGAATTTTCCTCTGGCGACCTTGTTTAAACCGGAGGGATTAATTGTGGATTTTAAATTTTTCAATGAGCGTCAAATTGAAGAAATTCAAATGATGGCAGAGATCGTCAACGCGATGGCAATCGCCGACGGCTTCTCAAGTCTAGATTCTTGTTTAGGAAAACACCCGAACAGGTTGGACACTTATACGCGATATGCATCTTCCGCCTTACGCGCAGTGCGTGATGTGCAAGGATTCCGGATGCAAATCTTCATCGACGATGCCGATGATTTTGAGCAAAAATTCTCCGGTTCACGGAAGGATGAGATCAAGTCATGAGCATCGGTAGGCACGGATGTTCAATGCGTCTGAACGATCTGCTTATTAAGACCACCATGATTGACGAGATGGTGCGCGCTGACCATTGGCAAGGCATTGACGAATGCTTGGCTATAAAACCGAAGGTGCTGAAAAAGTTTGAGAATTATGCTGACGCGATTTTACGAACCATTCGCCAATTTGAGCGCCAATCGAAGAATTCTCAAGAGATGGATTGAAACATGGCGCAATACCAACACCTTCCGATTTACAAACAAACCTATGATATTTTGCTGCGGACAATGGTTGCTACCAAGGAATTTCCGCGTGAATATAAATTTACCCTCGGCCAAAAAATTAAGGATGAACTGATTGAACTTGTCGTGATGATTTATCGAGCAAACAGTGCTACGAACAAACGGCAACACATCGAATCGATCATGGAGCGAATTCAAGCAATACAGCTATTGATGCGTTTGAGCCACGACATGAAGATTTTAGCACGCAGTCACTATGCGGTGCTTTCGCAGATGACGGACAACCTTGGGCGACAGGCTCAAGGTTGGCTCAAGAGTTCGGAGAGGGGGAGGTCAGAACAGAGTTAAGTCAAGGCTTAACCTGGCGAACATATTCAGCTCGGATGGCGGCGGTACCTTTCCGCTAAGGGATTGGCACCAAAGAGAGGGTCGAAAGACTGAAAGCTCGATGAATGAACATTCGTTCGTCCGGCCAAGAGATCGCCATCGATACGCTAGCGGCTCCGACAACGCCAACTGGTACTGGTCGTGTACGGAGCACCGTGACAACTCATCGAACGTGTGGGCTGTCCGGTTCTCGGACGGTGACGACAATTGGAACGATAAGGATAATAATCGTCTCAGTTGCCGCCCCTGCCGAGTGGAGGGAGCTGATGACCCCCTTTCCGATCCTTTCCATTCTCAAAATAATGGCGAAGGGATCAAGAAGATGATGACAGACGATGGCCCCACAATTGAGGCCGTATTTAATGCTTATTTTGATTGCCGCAAAGCAAAGCGCAACTCGATTAACCAGTTGCGCTTTGAGATTGATCTGGAAACAAACCTTGTGGAGCTTCATCGTCAGCTCTGCAACGGGAGTTACAAGATCGGACGCAGCGTCGCTTTTATCGTAACGCACCCCAAGATCAGGGAGGTATGGGCAGCGGATTTTAGGGATCGCGTAGTGCATCATGTCATTTGCAACGCGATTTCCGACCGCTACTACAGGCGCTTTATCCGCGATAATTATGCCTGCATTCCCGGGCGCGGGACACATGACGGACTGCGCCGTATTTCAGGCTTTGCGCGATCAATCACGCAGAATTGGACGAAGTCCGCTTATTTTCTCAAAGCGGATGTCGCTAATTTCTTTAACTCCATCGACCATCAAATTTTGATCGATCTTGCCGAACGGCGTGTGACGGAAGAATGGATACGCGTTCTTATTCGTCAGGTTGTTCTGCATGACCCGCGCACAAATTTTTCCATGCGGTCATCACGCGCCTCGTTTGAAAGAGTCCCGCGCCATAAGAGCTTGCTGCATGCGCCTCTCGGAAAGGGGCTTCCTATTGGCAATCTCACAAGCCAGTTTTTTGCCAATCTCTATATGGATGAACTCGATCAGTACGCGAAGCATGTCCTGAAAGCCAGGTACTATGGACGCTATGTCGATGACGTGGTGATCTTGGACGAAGACCCCGATATTTTGAACATGTGGTATGAACAGATGGATGAGTTCATAAAATCTAAACTTGCCATCCATTTGCATCCCAACAAAAGACACCTCAATCTTGTCGATAGAGGGATCGATTTTACAGGATTCATTATTAAGCCAGGACGCACTTATTTACGACAGACGAGTCTTTCAAAATGCCAACAGAAAATCAGGTCATGGGAGCGCAAGGGATCGCCTGTCGACAATGAGACGCTAAAGGACGTTTCTCAAAGCCTTAACAGTTATCTGGGGATGCTGAGACAGGTGGATGGCTACAATGTCAGAAAATCCATATGTCAGCGTGTCGGAAGTTTGTTTCTTCAAACGGACGCGAAGTACACAAAAACAAGATGCGGGGCTGGCAAAGCAGTTAAAGTTTGACGATTGCAGGAATCATATGCTCTGGAACTTCCACTCGTGCAATTTCTTTTCCGTTCCAGACATGACATGTTTTTCCTGTTGGGTCTTCGGGAAGATCGCCACCTGTAATTATATAGCCGACCTCGTCTGGCGGAAACCATGAATGTCCGACTACTACGGCATCATCCGGTTCTTTATAGGAGTCGGCATAGCCCGCATTTCGCTTCAATCTCTCCTGAAGTCTCGTGCCAGCCCCTTCAGGGGATTTGGATGTAATCTCGAATGCGTAAGTCAACCCGCGCAGCGGCTTAAGGCGATACTTGGCCAGTTTTGCAGATGGTTTTTTCATCATTTCGATTTGCTCCCACGCTAAAAGTTTGCCGCATTCTAGCGCAGAGCTTCATCGACTTAAATCCGTAAATAGAATTTTCTCATCTTATTTTCTGCACTCGCGCAGTTGCGCGCGCAGCACGGCATAGTCCTGCACCACATACGGGAACGCAGCATCTGGAGGAGCTGTTTTGATTTCCTCGGCCAACCTGTGCTGTACCTCTTTGGTATATTCCTTGATCGGCGGACAAACGCACATCGGATTAGAACTTGCCGTCGTGCAGCTGGTTAACCAGCTCGCCGCGATTGCGAGGAGCGGTAAGCGTAGCGCGTAATTGGGCATCTTTGATCTCCACTATTTTCTTGAGTTGGTCATAGCGCTCGGCGTTCTTGCCGGATTGGCGCGCGCCGAAGAGGACGACGAGGACGGACAGTGCCACAGTGCCCCAACCGATTAGGCGTAGGGCGTTGCTGGTAAACCAGTTTCCGAGAAAGGCAAACATCAGCGCAGCCCTTTCCTATAATCGTCAATCCGTGCCCAGAGCATGACACCGATGCCAATCAGTGTGATGGCAAGGAGTAGCCATTTGGCGATGTCGAGGTAGGGCACGAGCGTTTGAAGTGTGTCTTGCGCAGGGGCAAGGCCGTCGCGGATGGATTCCAGCGCACCAAGGCCCACCGTTGCCGCCGTAGCGGCCTGTCCGCCCTTTACGGTGCGCGACTGTTGCAGGTTCTTGGACGGAGGCTCTACACCCGCCAGCACCAAGGCTTTGTCGACCTGTGCGGCTGTGTAGGGCTGTTGGCCATTTTCCTGTTTGATTATGGCAAGAACCAAAGGCTTAAGATCGTTATAGGCATGCATATCGAGCGCCTGGTCGGGCGTGAAGCCCGTGGTTTCAGTGACGGCCTTGATGTACATAACGGTGTCGTTTTCAGAGGTCGGTGCCCAGCGACCGATAATCTCGCGAATGGTGCGCAGGTTGTGAACGACCTGATAAGCGATCAGCGTTCGCGCCAGCGCCCGAATGCCGTAGATAGGGCTTTTGAACGTGCAGTATGCGGGATCTGTTTGAGGGTCAGCCAACCCCTGCCATTTGTCGCTGCCACGGCGCAGGTTGCCGGGGTTGTTGTTACGAATGCCGTGCGGTTCGATTTTAGACATGGTGCTTCCTTTCTGTTTTCAGGCATGAAAAAAGCCGCGTCCCTGTTGGGCGCGGCTCGAATGAAGTTTGTTGTCGCGGTTTAAAGTCTGATTATTCCAAGGCTGCCGTGATCGTGACGCGTCGCGCGCCATGCATGAATGTGCCTATCCAGTTTTCCTCGCCTTTTCGGATGATCTTTCCCAACGTCAGGGTAAAGTATCCGAGGTCGCATTCGGCGGCCGCTTCGAAGTCCGCCAGCTTGAATAAACCCTTGTGCGTTTTTATCTCTTCGCAGCCCCGCATGGCCTCTTCGATGACGCTGAGAAAGGCGTCTAATTGTTCGTCGGTGTAAATGTCGGAGTCGGCGGTATCGTCAGTAACGCCTTTGCAAACAAATTTCTTGGTCATGTGATCCTCCTTTAAATCACGCTTCCGGATCCAGCATCCCGAACAGTCTGAGCTTTTTGTTTCCTTCCTCGAAAACCCCGATCCACTGTTCGACTCCGGCGTGCGGATATTTTTCCATCACCAGCGTGAACCCGGCGAGGCCTCGTTTATCAGCTTCATGAAAATCCTTGAGTTCATAAAAACCTTTTCGGCATAAGGTGCAGGCCATCTCCCGCATCCGGCTCTCAAAAATATCGCAGAGGTACTGAACTTCGGCTTCGCTACAACCGGTGTTTTGAATGTCGTCGACGCTTGGTTTCCAATACATCTTGCTGCCCATAATAACCTCCCTTAAAAAGCGTTGCTCAATACACGTACAGTAACGCTCTTTCTGCCTTGATTATCAACCAGATAAGGGATAATCAGATGGCGATTATCTGGCGGTTTTGATTATCTTATGATCCTTTCGAAGACAGCCACCGGAACAGGTTATCGAGTACGAATCCGGCGATGGCGCCGAGGGTCAGTATCACGGCAAATCCGCCTTTCCACCTGTTGGCAAGGCGGTCAAGCTGGTCGAGCCGCGCGTCGATGCCGTCCACTTTGGTTTTGAGTTCGGAGACGGAACTCACGAGTGCCGCGACCTGCGCCTCCAGCCGTCCGATGCTGCGGAAATATTCGGCCTCGGTCATGGCAAGCTCCTCCTGTTCCCGTCCGTTGAGGGCGGGATTTGTGTGTTGGGTGTGCATGGGTTCCTATCCGGCGACGATGATGACGACAGGCTGTTGCGTGGCAGCGAACGGTATGCCGTTCCTGCGCGCGACTTCGATGGCGAGCTGGCTGAGGTGAACATTGGCGCTATTGGGCTTGCGCAGGACTTCTACCGCTACCTGTGTCGCTCGCAGGTTCGGGCTTGATGGTCGCCGAACAGTTTCCAGCGCGACTTGAGTAGCGCGTAAGGACGGATTGTCCGTGAGCGTAAAGGCATCGGAGAAATCCAGATAGCCGATCCCACTTGTAGGCGCTCCGCCCGCCACGAGGTCGGTGCCATTGCCGCCATAGTAAATCGTACCGTTACGTGTGCCTGTGGTGATGTTTCGGGAACGAAAGCCGATCTCGGCCACGATCCGGTCACCGGCCAGAGCTGCAACGCCGGAAAGCGCTTGCGCTGCACTTAACGCCTTGGCGACGGCTGTCGACTGCGCCCATTCGTTGGTGAGCGGATCAGCGTAATTGGCAAGCAAGGTGCCGCGCGGCGTGTCGCTGTTCCCTTGCGTGATATAGACATGCAGGTAATAGGCAAAATCGGCGTCATTCAGACTTTCCGCCACCGCGAACATGGCGTTCAGCGTGCCCGCGAAGGTGCAATTGGCGGCTAGCGGTGTCGAGACAGCCCTCAGAAGCAAAACGTCATAATCCGTGCTCGCCGAACTTTCGCTCAGCATGAGGGACGAGATATTCGTGGTGCCGGGGAGATCCTGACCCGTATGCATGGCCTTGACGACGTGCCCGGTCGTTTGCTCCCAACTGCCGCGAATAGTCGCCGGCACAAAGCCCGCGCTCGTGCTTGAGACATAAAGCCGTGTCATCAGGCTTGAACCTTATAGCCGAACTCGGCACCGTTGATGGCGCTTTCCGTCCATGCCGCAGATGTATTGGGATTCTGATCCCAAATTTGCCTGAAGACGCGGTAGTCCGTCGAAACGTACTGGTTCGATCCTTCGTAATCGGTGGAGGCAATGCGCGTCATGGCACGCAGCGTCCGGCTCCCGGCGTCATCTTTGCGCACGGCCAGATTTGTCTGTACGCCGAAGATTGTCCCGCTGATGCTGGCCAGATTGGCGCAATCGAATGTGTCGCGCTGACCTGCCGTGGCGCTGTAGTTATATCCGGCATCCGCATCGGGAGCCGTATCGTCCACGTTATCCCAGTTGCTCGTGCTGCCCTGATGTCCAAACTCGGCATAGTTTCCAGCGCCAACGGGTCGCACCGTATCGACGCGCACATCGCCAAGATAGGTGTTGTTCACCGTCCCGGTGCCATCGCAAACATAAATATCGTGAATGGAATATTTCGCGGATTTTCCGGTGAACGTGATTCTGCAAGCCGTAGCCAGTGAGGAAGAATATTTTGTGTCGCCGGTATAAGTCGCAACCACCTGCTCATTGACACGCGCCTCGAAAGTGCCGCCGCTATCGGCTATCGTGCATTTGACCTCGACATAGTTCCAGCTTCCGACGGCAACGGCCTGTGTGGAAACGGCCAGCTGCGTGCTGGTTCCACGGAATAGCCGGACAATGCCGCCCGATGTTATGTCCATCATAAGCTGCGCGTTGCCGTCACTGTCGACAAAGCGGAGGATTTCGCCATCGCCAGCCGAAACAAGAAAAAGGGCAAATCCGACGATCCACGTGGGCTGACTGTCGAGCGTCAAAGATATGTAATCCACCGTGACGCGAAACTGCATGGCGGTCGATCCCGCGCGGCGGCCCGTCACGCTTTGTATGCCGATGGACGAGCCGCTGTCGTTATAGGACGTATATTTGAGACCAAGCTGTGATGGAACGGTGTAGTGTTCACAGCCGTCAAGAAAGCGTAGAGCCATATCGGTATCTCCTATAAACGAGTGCCGGCCAGCGCAAAGCCGACATCGGCCAGAACGCTATCGGCTGGACTGGGCGCGAGAATGGTCAGGACGTCCCCAACCGCAAAATCCGTGTCCGTTGCTGCCGTAAAGGTTGCCGTGGTGGCGCTGATGGCAAAGTTCATGGTGGCGAACTGCGCCCCGTTCTTGCGGATCGAAAAGACCACTGCTGCGGCGGGGGCGGTTCCCAACACGCCCTTGCTGTTTGGAAACCCAGCCTGAAAGCGCACGGCGCGCGGGAGCGGGTAACGCAAGAGAACGGCGGCGTTCGCGGGCTGCCCCGGATAGCTGCCGCCCACGTCATAGGGCGAACTTAATCCAGCTTCAGAAACGATTTTCAGGGTCGTGCCATCGCAATAGAGAAGCTTGCGCTCGCCGGTATTGAACGTGATTGCAGTGCCGGAGGGGGTTTTGACATTGACGGCGAAACCTCCGGTCGTTGCGTTCTCAAGAATGAAAGGTTTGTTGTGAACCGGAACCGTGATCGTCCGCGCGGCGGTTAACGCGCCTGTTGCCCGCAGGTAAATGCTGCCAAGAAGCTGATCGTCAGTCAGCGCAAGATCGGCGTCGGCCAGCGCGATGGGCGTCAATTGACACAAAGCCTTGTCCAGCGCGTCAAAGCCAGCGTTAGCGGTCACTTCTTTCTGCGCTTGGCTGGCTGCGATATGGTCAATGAGAAGATTTGGCGATTGCGTCATACGATGGCCTTTCCGGCTGTGCCGCGTCCGGCGATAGAGTTCATCTGATAAACGGCGACCGAGATCGCAGCCTGTGTTGATCCGAAATCAGCCGTTTGCTGCGCGGCAGTGTAATTGGCGGTTGTCGACGTGGCGGTCAGTGTACGAACGACTTGGGTGCCGGATAAAACGTCGATGGTGTAGTTTTCGCTGTCCTCGAACAACGGCACGTCAACATTGTCCAGCCACTCTCCATACCAGCGCGTCCGGCGCATCCATGTGATGGTGAGATCGCTAGATCCGTTCCGGCTTCCACTGATTTGTACAGGCGAAAAGCACCGCAAGCTTCCGGCATTGAACGCATAGGGCGTGTCTGGCGCATCGTCCCAGTTCCCGCCCGCAACCATCGCCTTGTAATAGGAAGTCTTGCCGATCTCGGTGGAAGGCAGCGGCGTCCGGTAAAGCCCCTCGCTGGCCAGAACGACAAACTTTTCGCCGACCCTGTGCGTCCCGGTCGCGCTTTCCGTCCCTCGCCGCCCACGCAACAAGCCGGAAAGCTCGTAAAGCCCTTCGGACAGCAACGTTGCATTACGCCACTGGATGATTTCGTCACCCAGCAGCGCGGCGTTGCCCCAGTTCAACACCTCCAGCGCTGTCTTGCTGTCGAGCGAGCCATGCGACAGGGCTATTTGAACCTTGTTCGTTTCGTCCCAAGTCCAGGGCCTCGGCGTGTCGCTCAGAACATTTGCGGCCCAGCCGAAGGCGGGGCCGCTTGATCCTGTGCCGATAATGCTCCACGCCAGCTCGTCCGGCGAGCGATACAGAGATGCGCTCCCGGCATTTCGCAGACCGAAGGCATAATAGAGGCCGAGGCCATTATCCTCGGCCCGCAGCATCGGCAAATCCATGAGGAACAGATAGACCGGAACCGCAATGCCAATCGGAACCGAAGGTAAAGTTACGCCTGCGCCTTTGGCATTCGAGCTATAGGCGATCTCATCCTCGGCCACCGCTTTGCACGCGACAATGTTGTTGCCGCCAAAATCGACCTGATTGAGCCGTAACTTGAGCGTGGCGTCTTGTAGTTCGACTTCAATCACATCTGCCGGGTCAAGGCGCAGCCACTTCGGCGGCAGGTTGAACGAATAAGAATTGCGCTCAATCCATGCGTTCCGCAGCGTCATATCGGCGATCTGCGCAGCGTCATCCGCCGTCAGGTTCATGGTGAGCTGGATGGTTTCTTTGTTCAGCGTTGGGGCAATGCCCGCGATGCGCGCCGCATGCTGGGTGTTGGTCTGAAAGTCACGGTCGGGATCGATGTGGGTCAGATCGATGCGCTGGGGAAGTTCCACATCCTGCTTGCGCGTTTCCGTCATGCGCAAAGGCGCATCGTTGTTTGAACCTTCCACCGCGCCGAGATCATCATAAGAAATCGCCGCCGCCGCTTCCTGCCCGCGTGGGACAAAGCGCAATACACCGTCCGTTTCCACCGCATCGACAAAGAACGAGCCAAGCAAAGGCTCCAGCGCGTTCCGCGCTGCCATACGGCTGCTGACGATGTAACCCCGCAAGGGCTGGCTAACTTCATTGGTCAAAAGGTCGGTCGTTTGCAAGCCAGCCTTAAGGCAGATGTCTTCCAGCACACCCGATAACGGCACGCCGTCCGAGCCGTAGCGCTCCAGCGGGTACTTGATTTGCCCCGCGTCAGTCATGATCACGACCGAGTGCGTAAACTTTTCATAACAGCCGCTGAAATGCGTGCTGATCGTAGGCAGAAAAGGCGTGAAGTCCATCGACCGCTCGATTTGCATCGAGACGAGGTCGACCAGCGTGGCTTGAATACCGCCCGCCGACCACAAACGCCCTTGCTGCGGCATAGCGATGTCGGACTGGAGACTGAAGCCCGCCGAGAGCGCTACACCATCGACGTGGCCCACATAACCGCTGTCCGGGTGCCATTTGACGATCCGCTTCAACATATTGATCTTGAAGAACAAATGCCCCGTGTAATCGTCCCAGAAAAGCGCGTCAGGTTTATAGTTGTTTGTCCATGCCGTAGCGTCCCATTCAGCGCCATCCGAGCGTCGTATTTTATCGTGCGCCACCTGCCAATAGTTGCCGTAAGCATCTTCGCACATCGGCGCGCCGGGACTTGAATAAGCCGGAAATACTTCCGAAAGATCGGCGATCTCGCCAAGGTCAAGGTCATAGACGCGGCGCGAATACCAGGCGAAGATTTTGTCGCCATACACTGTGCCGCCAGGGCTGAGCGGGATGTCGTGCTCCGTTTGCGCAATGACAGCCAAGGTTTCCGGATGCCGTTTGGAAAGCCGCATGCTCACCGCGTAGCCATCGGAGGCATGGTAGTAATAGCCTTGGCTGTCGACACCGGCCATGTCGCCATAAATGGGGTACTGCCCAACCGGAACCGAAAGGAGAAGGCGGTTGTTAATCAGGTCATACTTATAAAGGTGGTCAGTCGTCACTCCGATGAGTGTCCCGCGACTGGGATCTATCACGCCGCCATCGCGGAACATGTGAGGCACTGTTGGCAGGATGACGGCATTGCATTGCAATCCGCCCGATCCGACAACCTCGGCGCTTATGTTCGGGATGCGGTTGGCGAAGTCCGCCAGCTGCAAATCCGTGAACACCAGATAACAAAGCCCGCGATAGGCGGGAACGTCCCCAGCGCCTTCGTGCATTTCAATTGTGCTGTCCGGTTTTTGATCTTCCGCGCCCGTGTGAATGCGGATCACGCCAGGGTACTTTTCCGTTGCTTGAGTGTTCGAAGCGGTCGCATCATAAATCAGTTTTGTATCAGCCCAGATGCGCCGCACCGTGGAAACCGGCCCCGCGCAAAGACCAACGGCAAAGGACACCGAGTAGCTATACGAGACTTGCGTAGCCCCGCCACCACCGCCTCCTTTGCCGCCGCTTTGGTGCTGTTCATGACGCGTTTCTTTGAGATCAGTCGACCAGATGACGTTGCCAGCCGTCCGCATGGTGCCGTAGACCAAGGGGATGGCAGCCCCATACGTGGAAGTCTGAACAGAAAGATCATCGAGCCTCGGCCCTTCCTGTGTCTGCTCTTTGCCCCCGCTGCCGAACAGCAGGTTGCCGAGCATGACCCCACCCATCCAGCCGATGGACGCACCGATGCCAATGGCGGAGGTCAGGCCAGCGCCAGCAAGACCCAGAGCAAGAATGGCCATCAGGAATTCTCGGCAAAATACGGATAGCGGTACGCCGCCGTGACGCGGCGTTGCCAACGCTCGTCAAGACTATGTTCAACAACTTCCCCAACACCGGAATAGCTGTGAATGATGCCTTTGCCCGTAATCAGCGCGACGTGCTGCGGTTCACGGCCCCATGCCAGAAACAAAATGTCGGCCAGCGTCGCTTCGGGTACGGGGATGGAAACCAGCCACGTTCCCAACGCCTCGCGCATCCGCTTGCTGTCGGGGAGCAAGGGGTAATTGGCATAGGCTTTGGCTTCTGGCGTATCAGGGTCATAAGTCGATAACCCCAGCGCCAGCCCAACCCCTTTAGCCAGCCCGATGCAATCGCAAGCCACGCCTTTCAGGCAGCCTTGGTGTTTAAAGGGCGTGCCGAGCCACGAACGGGCCTCGGCCACCGCGTCCATGCGTGTGATGGTCATTTTTGATCCGGGTATGTGAGAACCTTGTCGCTGCCGGGCACATGCGGCTCGCCTCTGAAATTCAGCGCGTTGGCGTAGCGGTCGCGGCAACTATCAAACGATTTGTCGCATCCGGGGTGAAGGCTGTACGTGTCGCCTATAGCAATTTCTCCGGGCATGGGCAGAAACAACGAGAACGCGCCCGATGCAAACGTTTGCACTTCCATTTTACGGCCAACGTTTGCGCCGCCTGTCCACGTTACAAGACCGCCGTCCCAATACCCCTCAGCTTCAGTGCGCGAGGCGTCCGTAAAGCCGTAACGATCCGTTGCCGCCGTAACGCGGCCCACGACCGTCAAAACCGCAAGGTCAACCTTGCAACGGCTGTCACCGAGATCGGCGCGACAGTCCGGCGTGTAGAGTTCAACGATCTGTTGCGACAAAGCTTGGGTCAGGCCCCTCAATTCGGCCTTGAACACGGTGTCTTTCAGATCAACTTGCCCGATGGTGCCGCGCTTCAGGATGATTTTGCCCTGCGAAAGCGCCGACCAGTTGACGAGGAAGATTTCAACTTCGGCTCCATCCCACACGCCCGCGCGCAAGTCGGCAGCATTCAGTGTTTCGCTATCAAGTGCGCTTTCGATGTCGAGGTTGTCGACCGCGAGGTTGGCAATCGTATGAACTGCCGAACGAGTGTAACCCGTGCGGGCTTCATAAAGCTGGCCATCGACCGTCAGATCAAAGTCATGATCCGTGAAGCCAAACACTTCTCCGTCCCGTCGCGTGACCTTCCAACAGGTCGCAAGCGTGGTGGTCTCGCCCGCGAGGTGTGCGGTGAGTTGGGTGGTGGAGGATTTCATGTCAGATGCGAATTTCTATAATCGGGATATCAGACCATTGGTGCAGATCAATCTGCTCAATCGTCACGGCCATGCTGTCGGTGTCAAAACGCACTGGTACGTCGAATTCAAAATCGGCAGTAACGGCAACGCCCTGCGCAGGAGCCGTCAAAAAGGTCAAAATGCCCGTGGTCGTATTGACCGACCAGCCAGACGTTTGTTTAACGCCAGCCAGATACGGAACAACCGTTCCCTGTACAGGCTTGGTGATCGTGCGCGTTTCATTTCCAGCGCCGGATGAATAAGTTTTGAGAAGCTGAAAACTCTTGTTTGCCCCGTCGCCAACGCCAAGGGGCTGAGCAAATGCCTTGTAATCCGTCCAGTCCTTGAACCTAAAACCGTAGGCCTTCCCCTTCCGTGCGCGAAAGAACGCGATCAGCGTATCAAGCTGTGACTGGTGTTTCAGACCCGACGCGACGTTCCATTTTCCCCGCGCGGCGGCCCAGTTTACATTGCGCTGTTCAAACCCCGAAGCCGTTGCCACAACTGTCGTCAGATATTCCGGCCCGCCCGACGCCCCATAGGCGATGTCGTCCGGGAATCGGATTTCGTGGAAGGTCATAGGGTGTAAATTCCAGTTTATGAGGGCTGTTTATCGAAACCGATTGCGTAAAGTAACGATTTTCGTTGCTTTATGAGAACGGATTCGGATTTGGGACGCCTTTACAAATTCCTGCGCGCCCTCTGAATCCCCCGCGCGGCCTCTGCCGCAACCTGCGCCTGACTGGCGCGGAAGCTGTTGGCGTCGGGTGTAGTGATGTGCATGACAACGCTAATAGGCGCGCTTGCGCGGCTGTTCTTCGGCAGCACGACTTCCCCCCGTTGCAGGATGGCGGGGATTTCACCCGGTTTCAGTCCGGCGACGCCGCCCGAATGATAGCGCGGCGCACCCGCAAACACGTAGGACGGGACTTGCCGCGAAGGGCCTGTTTCTCCCGCAACACCGCCTTCGTGCATGATTGCGCTGAAGATATCGTCGAGAAAACCGCCGCCCCCGCCACCGCCGCTATCATCGCCCATCATGCCGCCGATCCAATCAAACAGCGGGCCGGTGATTGATTTCTTCACCATCATGCGCGTGATATCTTCCACGATGCTATTGGCAAGGTCATTCAGGCCGTTAAGACTGATCTCGCCCGACGTGACCATATTCACAATCGCATCTTCGGTCGCTTTCATGGCGTCCGAGAAAGCCTTCTCCACCGCCGATGCCGCGTCTTCGCCTTCTTCTCGATATTTATGGAAAGCGCGAATGGCCCCGGCTTGGGCATCCGTGCGGCCTTCGAGCAGGGTGTCGTCAGCCTTTTCCCTGGCTTTGTTGAATACCTCCTGACTGATCGCGCCTGCGTCCAGCATTTCTGATAAGTGTTCGATTTGCGCGGCATAGGCCTCGGTCGCCGTCATCGTGGACTGCGTGAGTTGTTCGCCTTCCTGCTTTAGCTTGTCGAGCTTCGCCTGCGCTTCGGTCTCGTCGTAGAGGGCTTGGGCCAGTTCTTCGGTTTTGTCGATCTGGTCTTGCGTCGCCGTTTCCGGCAAACGATCAAGATACCCTTCGATGAAGGTGCCGCGCTTGTCGCCCAGCCTGTCCATCTGCTTTTGAAGGTCGTCCATGACCTTTTGCGCTTCGGCGAAGGCTTTCTCATCGAACAACTGCGACGCCAAATCCCGCACTTGCGCGCGTTTGGCATCGTCCGCTTTATCCGAAAGCCGCCCAACGGCCTGATCAATGAACGCTTGCCGGGCGTCGTCCATGCCAAGAAGCTGACGCTTCAGGTCGTCGATCACCTTCTGGTTGGCCTCGGCAGCTTTTTGCGCGGCTTCATTGATAGGCTTTTGCACCGCATCGATCTGGCGGCGAGCCAATTCTTCAGCTTGTTTGATCGTGGCATCGACATCGGCGTTGTTGCTGCCATCCTTCAAGCGAAAACTTTCTGTTCGCTGTTTTGTGGCTTCCAATTCCTTGTTGAATCTGTCGATCTTCTCGGCGGGATCGTCCACGAGCTTGGCTGCCGCGTCATCCAGTTTTTTGCGTTGTTCGATCAGAAGTTCGATTTTCTGTAGATTTGCGGCGGCCTGTTGTCCGGCCAGCGCCTTGCCTTTCTCATAAGCATCGATCCTGGCTTCGTTTCCGGCCGCAAGCGTCAGTTTGTCGATTTCCTGCCGCAGCTCAGCGATTTTCTCTTTCTGCCGATCGATGATAGGCCCCATGTCCGTCAGGACGCGAGGATTGTAGTTTTGCAGGCGCTCCAGAACTTGTTGCTGTTCAAGAAGCTGCTTTTTCGCTTCGTCGAGTTGTTGGGATGCCGGTGCGTCCTTGAACAGGTTCTTGGCCGAGTTAAAGGCTCCCGACAAAGCCTCCATCGCCGTTTCCGCAGTGGCCACGACGATAGGGGTCTGGCCGATGGCCTCAAGCATGTTCTTCCACGAGATCGCAACCTGATGCGCCGCGCCCGTGAGGCCCGTGGCCTCGGCAGCGCCCGTGCCAGCCATTTTTCCTTCAAGTTTATCGAGGATGATCTTTTGCGCTTCCGCCACCTGGCCGGTCTCGACCAGGTTTTTGATCACTTCTTTTTGCGCAGGCGAAAACTCAAGACCGGCGCGGCGCAAGGCGGTCAGGCCATTGACGGGATCTTCAAGAGCGCGGCCCAAGGCGACGGTCGAAGCGTGAAGGTCTTTGCCGAAGACGGATGACAGGTCTTGCGCCAGCGTCAGCGCGCGCGTGAAGCTCTCTCCCGCCACGGAGCGGAAGGTCGACAGGACGGCGGCCGCATCGAGCACCTGCTCATGGGTGACGAGGGTCGACTCCTCCATTTTGTCGGCGAAGTCGGTGAGTTCCTTTGCCGTGAGGCCAGACGCGTTTCCCGTCGCCTTTAAAACAGCCTGAAGGCGGTTTTGAACCTGCTCGGCCTCCATCGCTTGTTCGATGCTTTTATGAAGGCCAAGCGTGACGACAGCCAAGGCCGCGCCAGCCACAAGTCCGGCAGGGCCGAGCGCCGTCATTGCCGCGCCAAGAGGGCCCATTTCATGAGCGAGGCCGGAGGCGGTTTGCTTTACGTCATTGGCGGCGGCGTTGAGCGCAACCAGCGCCTTGTTTGATTTACCGGCAAGCTCGATACGCTGCAGCGACTTTTCGCCAGCATCGCCGATCTCCTTTAGCTCGGCTTTAACCTTGCCCCCGTCCATCACGGACAGGCGCACGGCTAGATTGCGTTCGACCATGGCTATTTTAATCCATTGATGAGTTTCTCATTGATGGCGGCAACCATCCCGTTCTCACAAGCGGGCAAGAATTCAGAAATGGCGACCACGTCATAGCCAAGCCCTTCGGCAAGTTTGAGCGCTGCCGTCATGTCGATCCCGATTACGGCAAATTGCGCCATGCGCAGCTGCCCCGCGCAGCGCAGGGCAATGTCCCATGCCTGCCAACCTTCAACGGTCTGTGGCTCGCTTTTGGCATACGCGCAGCGCTCGCCTTGATCATTCGCCTTGCCCTTTGAGCAGGGCAAGCCCGCTTCGGCGCATGAACAGCAATAATCAGGCCCGCCACCGAAGTGCCATTTGCAACGGGCCGTTAAGCGTTTTTTTCCTGCTCCAGCAAAAGCGTGGGGCCGAGGTACAATCGTTCGAAGGCATCGGCAATGGGCCACAAATCCAGAAGGGCTGCGATAGCCTCTGTCGTGACTTCGGCGGGATTGCCATCGGCATCGCCAACGCCTTCCCATTCGATCACAGATGCTTGCGCAAGGTTTTTGAGAAGGGCGGCGCTGCGCGCGCCTGTGTCGTCGGTGTCCTGCGCTTCTTTCATGGCCTTTACGCGTGAAGCCATGACAAGGGGCGTTGTGGCGGGGCGTACGTTTAGCCGCACACCATGGCCAAGGTCGAGCCAATACGGCTCGCGTTTGAGATCAAGCCGGATCATACATAGTCCTCCACGTCATTGGTGAGTGTAACGGTCAGCATCTGCCCGACATCGGGTTTGGCGGCTTGCCAGTTGAAATTGGCCTGAATGCCGCCTGGCCCGCTGATCGGGAGCTTGGGTTTGGGTAGATAGACTTCATGCGCCGTGAAGATCAGCGAACGATTGGCGTCGATGATGTACCCGAACTCCAGTTCCACAGGCGTGTTGTTCGTCGCGGCGTCGATGAGCGCTGTATCGGCAAAGCGCACGTCTATGGTACCCGTCAGCGCCGCGATGGTGGGATCGGCCCCGTCGATCTTGCCATCAGAACGAATGGTTTCGATGCGCTCCAGGTTGTTGCTGTAGGTCAATTGCGCGCCAGTAACGTTGCCGAGCTGCACGCCGTCCTTTTTGACCGAACCCTGAAATTGGTTGAACCGCGTGAGCGCCGCGACTGTTGGCACACCGCCACCGCTCACTGCTGCTTTGGTTTCACCCTGCGCGATGCAGTTGAGCGTGGCATCCGCCGCGCCCGAACGGGCAAAGGACAGCTGCATGGAGTTGAGCCGCACGCCCATGTTGGTGAAGAAGGCCGGAATATCCGGCATGCCGACCTCAAGCGACAAGCTCGGAAGCGAGGACGCGCCCGATATATAGGTATGAACATAAGGCCCGGCGCCCGTCGTGTCAGGCGGCCCCAAAAGGGCTTTGAGCCAGTGCCCGAAGTTGCGCACGTCGACCGGAGCGACAATGTTGCCCTCGACCTTGATCACGTCGCGCATGGGCTGGGCAGGATCGCGGCCCTGACCGAGCAGGTTGGACGCAATCAGCCCCTGTTCCGAGCCAAGCTCGGACGACACGAACGGGAACTTTATGAAGTTGCCGACCGGCGTAGTGCCGTAGACGGCCTCGAATTTACCCAATAGCTGCGCGTTCGCGCCATAGGCACGTGCCATGATATTCTCCTGTTTTCAGTGGGTTAGGATTTAGAGAAGCGGATCGTCGCTGGTGTAGACCAGAAGGACGGGGACAATCGCGCCCTTGAAAGGGCCCGCGCCGTCAAGCGCCGTTTCACCTGTTTGCGGCGCGCCGGGCTGAATAAAATCACACAGGCCGCCCAACGTACGGTCAGCTGCGATTATTCCACCAATGGCGACGAGCAGCGCATCAAGCGCGGCGTCATCTTTAGCGGTCACGACTTCAATGGTGGCGCTGTGTTCCCAAAGATACGAGGGCGGCGAAAGCGTCTGGCTTGGCTCGCCCGGAGCGCCGTCGCGAAGAATGACAAGACCGCCATTGGGAACCCGCTCAGGCAACGGCTCATTCCGAAGCGCCTTAATATCGGGCAACGTCTTCAGGCGTTCAAAAAAGGCGCTCAGGACTTGTTCGCGTTTGCTGGGCATGGCGGCTCACTTGTCTTTGTTCTTGTTGTCATCATCCTGCCAGTTCTGGATGACCAGCTTGGGCACAAGGTCGATCCATTTCCTGGCGGCACTGTCGATATCGAAACGCTTCCGTATAGTCACTTGCGGGACGAGAATAAAGATCGGAACCGTCACAAGCCCACGGCCTGTTTTTATGGCCTTTGCGCTAGCGTCGGCAAACCCGCCGCGCTTGCCGGTACGCGCCCGCATGTCGTCGGCGACAAGAAGCGAGGGCGCGCCACGGCGGTAAACGAAACGCAGCCGTTTGCCATGTGCCTGCTCCCAGCCGCCCGGCGTGATTTTCTTGCCCATGGCGTACTTGCCTGCCGCCGCCGTAGGGATCGCAAGGAAAAACCCTTTGCTGGAACGGATCACGGCCCCATAGGCGTAGCTGCGCACGATGTCAGGCGCTTTGCTCCACACAAAACCGGCGGCGTTGATGCTCAGGCTGCCTTTGGGATAAACCTGTCCCCGCCATGTGTTGGCAAGGCGCTGGCCTAAACCTGCATTGGTGATCTGGCCCCGCAACTCAAGCTTCAGACCATCGGTCGCTTGGCGCACGCCTGCGGTCACGGCTTTCTCAGCCGAACGAACTTCCTCGGCCATGATTTTGTTGAGATTGCCCTCAAGAGCGGCAACCAGTCGGGGAAACCCGCTCACGGCGTCTCCTGCCGCGCCTCAATCGACCATAACAGCCGCGTGGCATCGGCCATGGGCTGGCCTTGAACCACATACGACATGCCATTGATCACAAAGGCATCGCCTTCCTGCGGTTCAGGGATTTCGGATTGGCGTACCTCGATCAAGACGGCTCCTGCCACCAGACGCGTTTCACCGAACGTGCCCAACTGGTCGGGACGGCGCAGAAGCACTTTGACGCTCTGCGCCGCCCCGCCAGTCTCGGGCTGGTAGATGGCATCGACGGCGATATTGGGATCCGTATAAAGATCGTCCATTGCCGCCTCAAACACGCCTTTCATTGTTAGTTGCTACTGAACAGGCGTACCGCAAGACGGGGGCGCTTGTTGACGGGCAGGATCGAGGACTCGGTACGAACCTCAATCGCGCCGCCATCGGGACGCGCCAGCTGACGCGCGTAGATCGGCAGACCGATGGTGTTGACCGTCTCGATCAGGTTGGCCGGAGCGCCGTAGGTCACGAAGGTGTCGAGCGTACCCAACGGGAACGCAATGCCTTCGCCTGCGGGCAGCAAGGTTTCCGTCTCGCCGGTGGAGAGCGTGACCGTGCCGACGTATTCCTCGAATACGATGCCCGCGAACGGGAAGCGGCGGCGCGCGTCTTCCCGCAAGGGTTGGGCACCCGCCGAGTAGTATTTGTACGCTTCCTCGACCTTGCTATGCCCGATGAGCTTGTCGAAGAACTCCGGAGAGACGAGCGCAAGAACCGAGGTCATGCTTTCGCCTTTGAGTTCGCCTTCGATCTTACGCAGGACATCGCGCACTTTCGCCTGCACGTTCGTTCCCGCCGTGCCGAGGGTGAAGTCCGCCGACAGGCGCGTCAGGCCAAACACCTCGAAGTAATCATAGAGGGTCGTGCCCGCACCATCGCGGACTTCACCGCGCAGAGCGTTGACTTCCATGAACTCGCGGGTCTGGGCGTGCTTGGCGCGCATGCGCGTGAGCTTGCGCTCCATCAGCACGGCCAGAGGGTCGCTGGTGTCCGGCATCCCGTTGCCGCGCACGCCCTGAATATCCTGCGGCGTGATGTTGTCATCATGCGGGATCCACGGCACAGAGAACGAGCGCATGGAACGCACATCGCGGTTCGCCATAGTCGAAGGCCCGCCGAGCGGCACAGTAGGCAAGAGGTTCAACACGCCTTCAGCCTGTTCGATAAGCACCGAACGCTGCGTGACGCCCTCGAACCGGAACAGGCCAAGCTGGCCGAGGCGCGTGTAGATATTAGGCAGGATGTTGATGGCCTGCGTCATTTCGGCAAGGCTGTAACCGCCCGCGTCGAAGGGATTGATAATAACAGTCATGGTTTTCTCCGGAAGTTAGGGACAAAAAAACCGCCGGAAAGGCGGTTCGGGTGGGTCGAATGTTTATTGGGCGTTAGGCGGTGTCGCGGGCGACTAGCCCGTGAGTTGCAAGCTGGGCGATCTTGGCCGCTTTCTCCGCATCCAGATCGACGCTGCTGTCGTAAGCCAACGCCGCCTTGGAGAAGAGAATGGGGCCGCGCGCCGCAACGAGGCCGATGGCATCAGCCGTTGTGGCATCTACGATCTCCAGCAATACCGCGCAGGCGTTTTCCGCGCCTTCGTCGCCGACGACTTCGGCAATGGGTGAAGCGCGGTATTTGCCGGTCGCTGTGATTTTGCCGAGCACGGTGCCGATGGCATAGGCATAGGACGCGCCGGATTTCAGCGTAACGACCTCGCGGTTGTAGCGCGGCTCAAGCTCGTACTTAACGAGATCGCCGAGCGTGGGGTTTTGAGTGAGAGCAGTCATAATGTTTTCTCCTTTGGGTTATGTGAGAGGAATTACGCCTTGGCCTTCTCGGCGGCCGCGCGAGCGCGGCGGATGATGGGGCTATCGACGGCGGTGGCTGTGTTCGTCGTAGCGGCGACGATGCCGGTCGCGTTGGAACGCACCGCCAATTCGTCGAGAACGGCACGGCGCATGGCATCGGGTTTGACACCGCGCGCCATCGCATCCGCCACGTCGAGATTGACGCCGAGCCTTGCCGCTTGCGCGGCGACCTGCGCCAGCTCGGCGTAATCGCCCCGCAGCTTTTCAGTCACACGCGCTTCGATAGCCGCAGGATCCGGTGCAGCGTGCACAGGTGCCGCAGCCATCGGCGCGGGACTATTTTCAGCAGTAGTGGGTTGGGCGACGACAGGCGTAGCCGTCGCCGCGATTTCCGGCTGCTGGATTTCAGTCATAGGATTTTGGGCGTTCATAAAAGTGTCCTTTCGGTTTGGGTTGAGAAATGAAAAGGAACGGGCGGAAGAGCCTATGGCCGTTATCGCCGCATCGCGGCTCATGACGGCGTCGGCAAGTCCGGCAGTTACGGCAAGCTCACCGCGATAGGTCGCAGCCTCGGTGGTGCGAACGGTATCAGCGGACAGATTGCGGTTGTGGGCCACCAGTGCAACAAAGCGTTCATAAAGCTGATCAACATCCGCCTGAATGTCTGTGCGGGCGCGATCCGACAGCGGTTCGTGCGCGTTGGCATCGACCTTGCGCTGGCCCGCATAGATGAAGTTCCATGCAAGGCCAGCTTGTTCGTCCGCGCCGCTTTCATCGATATGAACGGCGACGACACCGATGGAGCCTGCTTCCGCCGTTTGCGTCACAAGCACGCGGTCGGCGCAACAAGCGATGGCGTAGGCAGCCGACAAGGCGTTTTCGTGCGCGAGCGCCCAGAGCGGTTTGGCATTGGCCTGGCGCAAGGCCGTAATTCGGTCGCACAGATCGAACAGACCGCCGACTTCGCCGCCCGGCGAGTCAATCTCCAGCAACACGGCGCGCACAGCAGGATCCGTCATCGCCGTTTCGATATGCTCGCCAACATCTGCGTAGCTGGTCAGACCGCTTGCTGCAGAAAGATAGCTGGATCGCATCACAAGCGTGCCGAACACAGGGATAATGGCCACGCCATCTGACGTGACCTGCACCGCCGTTTCAGAAACCGGCCCATCAATCGCATCGTCCTGCGTGTTGAGCGTCGCAGAAAGACCCGTTAGACGCGGCCCCACCACCGAGAGCAGGACATCCAGCTTTGGGCGAGCCAGCATAAGCGGCGTTCCAAGCAGGCGCGACGCGATATGCGGAAGATTATGCATTTTGATCATTTGTTTGTTGATCCTGTTGCGTAGTGTCGCCGGAATTGCCGTCCTGCAGCATCTGTGGCTGCATGTCGGCTGGCGTGAAGGTGATGCCTAACTTCGCCTCGCGCTGGCGGTCGGCAGCAATCTCGGCATCGACTTGCGCGGGATCGTACCCACGCTCTGTGATGGCTTGTGTCCGGCTCTTCAGCCCCGCATTGATCAGCTCGATCTCGGCGCGAGCGTCTTTGAGCGGATCGACCCAGTCCCACTTGGGCGGCAGCCAATCGCAGGACAGATACTCGAAGCGTTTGACTTCGTAGCCCCGCAGGGTAACTGCGCCGGAAAGAACAGCCATGTCCATCCAGCGTTCCCAAACGCGGCGGCACATCTGCCAGACCATGACCGCGTGCTGCCATGCCTCCACACGACGCCGGAACTCAAGCAACGCCATGCGCGAGTTGGAATAGTTCGCCTTCAGCATGTCGCCGGAGACGTAGGCGTAAGGCACGCCCGATGCCGCCGCTATCTGCAGCAAGGTGCGGTATTGAAACGGCTCATAAGTCTGCCCCACATCGGCAGGAGCCGACGTTTCGACCGTTTCGCCCGGCGCAAGTTCCATAATCTGGCCGGGTTGCACGTCAAGCACCCGGTCTTCGTCTTTCTCGTCCACGCCATCGGGCGGTGCAGGAGTCGTGATAAACATTGCGTACATTGCCGCGACTTTTTTGCGGTCAAGCTCGGCGTCGTCGTATTGATCGAGCAGAAACAGCTTCACGATGGCGGGGGCAAGACGCGACACGCCGCGCAGCTGCCCCGCATCCGCCGCATCGTACAAATGGATGACATCCAGCGCGGGCACGCGCACGGTCTCCATCGTCAAATCCAGTTGCGTCAGATCGCCCGGATGGCGGCGCAGAAAATGATAGGCCACCCGTTGGCCGTTTTTGTTAAACTCGATACCGCAGCGAATGACGTTGCCGTTGGCCAGAAGCTCGTTCTTGAGCATAGGCAGCATCTCGGTCGGCAGAAGCTGCAGCTGAAGCGGCACTTCCAGTCCTGACGAGGACGGTTGCGGGCGGAACACGAGAAACACTTCGCCCGTGATGAACATCTCCCGCGTGGCGCGGCGTTGCAGTCCCCCAAAATCCGTCAGCCCTTCGACATCGGCTGCGTCCGTCCATCGCGACCACAATCCCATGACCCGCGTCTTGGCGCGGGGATTGGTGATGCGGCTCGAAGGATTGATCCCTGTGCCGACGGCATTGCCTGTCCAGCTTTCCGCCGCATTAGCGGCGTAGCCATTGTTGCGCACCAGATAACGCGCGCGGGCCGTTATGTCCGCGCCTGCGCCCATGAGCAGTGTGTTCAGGTGGAGCCGCGAGGGCATGAACTTCCGCAAACGCCGATTACTCTGCGCCGCTTCGAAGCCGCCGATATGTCCCATGGAACCGCGCCACAGGTTGGACATGCTTTTTAACAGGCCCATGCGTTACAGCCCTTTGCTGGCGGAGGTCAGGATGGTGCGGCGCGACTTGCCGCTTTCCGCAACAGCAATGCGGCGCTCAAGGTCAGTGAGGGCCGAGGCCATTTCAGCATCGGTCGCGTAAACAATCCGCCGTCCTTCAATCTCGACGGTACGCACGCCGCGCCACCGTGCGGCCAGCAGCGCCTCGCGCCGGGCTTTCATGTCATCGAGCGTCATGGGGTTAATCCAGATAACTTGAGCGGTGAACTTTGTGTTTGGAAGAATGTTTCGTGTGCAGCACGCCCGCTATGCGTTCAGCGGGTTTGTCGGGCTGCAGTCCTTCTTCGTCCTTTACGACGCCGACTTGCTGTTCCAGTTCCTTCCACTTGCGTTCATGGAACCAGTCAATCCCCACAAGCCACGCGGCGGCGCGCGCATAAACCCGGCAATCCAGCGCCTCGTTGCGATCCCTGATCTTCTGCCATTCGAACTTTGAGAAGCCGCGTTTGGTTTTTACCGTAACCAGTTGCTCTGCCGTGAGCTGTTTGATCCAGTCATCTGTCGTGCCTTGCGGCAGATGGATGGTGCCGGGCGCGAACAGAACGCCTTGAGCTAATTCCTCAGCCGTAGGCCGCGCTAGACGCAGGAAACGATAGGTCTCCGCCTTGAACGTCGAACCCGCGACCGTCCATATCTTTGCGCCGCGCCGAATCTTGCGCCCGCCTTCGGTCGCGTCCACATACGTCGGCCCGGAAACGGGGCTGGCGCGGTTAAAACTATCCACCCCCTTGACCGCGATGACCTGAGGACTCCCCATCTTACGCGTCCAGCTATAGACGGCAGGAGCAGCGTGGCCGGAGTCGATGGCCAGTTTAGCAATCGTCAACTGCGGGCCGTTCTCATGCGGCCATGTGCGCGTGAGCAAGGCGGTCAGATCATCCCAGACCTGCTGGTCATCCGGCCCACCATTAAGCACAATATGATCGACCAGCCAGCTTTCAAGGCCGCGACCCCACGCCCAGATGTCGGCTTCGATGCGGTCTTTTTGAACGTCAACGCCTGCGGTGAGGAATAATCCGCCTTTGGGCACAATACCGATATGGCAAGTCTCCCTGCGGTCGCAGAGGATTTGCCAATCGGGCGCTTCGCCGCTCTCAACCCATGTTTCGCCAAGCACGCTGTTCTTGAATCCTTTCAGGGCTTCGTCGTTGCCTTGCGCCGCTTCCCATTCCCGCACGATACGCTCCCAACTCAGCCAACCATGCGGCGAATAAAGACTTGAGATGTGGAACCCAACCGTCAACGGATCGGCGCTGACGGCTGTTGCCCGCCACTCGCCGTTCTCCAGCATGAAGGTTTTGTGCCGCTCTTCGATCCGCGCCTCGCAGTGCTCGCAGAAATAGGCAGCCGACTCCGGATGACCTTTCTCCCAGCGCAGACGCTCAAACTTGAGAACCTGCTTTTCGCCGCAGTGGGGACACGGCACGAAATATTTACGCTGGTCGCTCGCTTCGTATTCGCGTTCGATGCGCGAGATGCCCCTGATCGTGGGCGTCGAGCACAGGAACACTTTACGTCGCCACGCGAAGGTGCGTGTGCGGGCTTCGGCCAGCGCAACAGGATCGCCTTCTTCCCCCGCGCTGGCGGGATAAGCGTCGATCTCGTCCAGAAACAGATACCGCGCGGGCATCGAGCGAAGCCCAACCGCGCTGTTCGCGCCAGTCATCACCAGAATGCCGCCCGGAAACTCTTTCGAAAGAATTGTGTTGCCGCTGTCCCGTGACCTTGGAGGCGCAACGCGCTCGCGCAGCACCGGACATTCCTCAATCAGCGGTTCGATGCGTTGCTGACTAAAGCGTCGCGCAAGTTCGACCGTAGGCTGTACCGCCATCATCGGGCCGGGCGCGTGATGGATGACATAACCGATCCAGTTATTGCCGCATTCCGTGCCGCCTAGCTGCGCGCCTTTCATCAGAACGATGCGCTGGTAAGGCGAACATGGCGACAGCGCGTTCATAGGCTCGCGCAAATACGGTGTCCGGCTTGTGCGCCAAGGCCCGGCTTCGTTTGCGCCGCGCGGCGAAAGAATGCGGTTCTCGTCGGCCCACGTTGGCACGGTGTGATCCGGATCGGGCCTTAGGCCATCGGCCCAGCCGCGCAAAATCTCATCCGCGCCGTCGAAGGCGGCGAAGTTTTCTTCGATGCCGACCATTAGCGCAACTCGATTTTGAGTTCCGCCAGATCCGACAGTTGTTCACGCACAAGCTTTGAAAGTGCGTTCTGGACAGTATGCGTGTCCGCGCCGATCTCGGCAGCCAACGTAGCCGCCACGCGCGCAGGCCATAGCTGCCATGCATCGCGTTCTTGGTGAGCTAGACGATAGACCAGCGCGATGGCTTGTGCTCGGTCGACCAGCTCTCCCTTCAGCCGTTGAAGCTTGACCCGGCGTTCCTGTGCTTTCAGGACTTCATTGGCTGTGCGGGCTTGTAGAAAGGTTGTTCCACCTCCAGTGACAGGTGCTTGTCCCGTTTCGCGCAGCGTGTCGCCGACCGCTCGCACGGCTGCTTCCGGCACCGCTTTGACTTTCGGCGCTGCCGAGGCCTTTGTGCGCACCTGCGTGGGATCCGTGTTTGTGGCAAGGGACGCCAGCGCCTTGTCGGGGTTGATGGTACCATCGCTTTCAAGCCGGATGCGCCCGGAAGCGATGGCTTTTTGCACCGCGCCGCGACTTTTGCCCCAGAGCGCCGCGAATTCTCGTTGACTGACTCCCATGCCTCATTTCCTGCGCCCCGTCGTCAATCATGATCATTTGATGATCCGTTCGGCGCGAACAACGCCATTAGATGATCCCTTATTCACTGGATAATCCGCGCGAATGAAGCGTTCATGTTGATGAAAGGATCAACAATGAGCGCCACAAATGCCAATCCGTTTCCTACTTACAAAGGGTTTGGATTGCGCGTGGCCAATGCCAAACGCGCCCTTGAACGATTAGGCCGTGACAGTCTGGCGCGGATTTACACGCGTGGCTTCGATAGTTGCTTCGAACACTTCGATGGCAAGGCCGTTATTTGGCAACTCATGCACGATGCCTTGAATGGAAACGCCGATCTTGAGCGCGGGATCCGCAATTTAGGCCGCACGTGTTGGGATGAATGGCTCGTTCTTCACAACACAGCGCAAGGCACGCCTGACCAAGACCTATTTCTGGCCAACCCAAACACAACAACCCAAACGAAAGGAGAATAATCATGTCAAAGAAACCCAAAGCAAAAAAGACCAACAAACCAAAGCCGGTAACCAGCACCCCGGCCAAGAACGCCGCCGAGTACGTCGCGCGCGGCAAATATCGCAAGCTGGCGATTGCGGAAAAACCAGCGGTGCCCCAAACCCCGATGGACGCGGGACTTGCCGCAGTCGCAGCCATGAAACCTGCAAGTTCCGCACCTGCCAAGGAAACCAAACTCACGAAAGTGATTGAACTTCTGAGCCGTCCCGACGGCGCGACAATCGACCAGCTTGTCGATGCCACTGGGTGGCAGAAACATACGGTTCGGGCCGCCCTTTCCCATGCGCTCGGCAAGAAACGTGGTTACAAAATCGTTTCCGACAAGGAAAAAGGCGGAAAGCGCACCTACAAGATCGCCGAACCTAAGCAATGAAATGATCGTCAGCGCCGGTTGATTATCAAACAATCAATCGGCGCCTTTCTTCGCAATCAGATGATCCCTAATTGAGTTGATAATCTTGCAGTGAAGAGCGTGAATGACCATGTGATTAGAAGCCAATTTATGGAGACGAACATGGAAAACTTTACGCCATTACCCACCGCCAACCCCGAATGGGGCTTCTGGGGGACAAGCGAACGCAGCGGCTACGACGTCGATATGACTTGGAACGCCGTAAGCCAAATTCTATCCAGCGAATTCGAACTCACCCCCGAACAGACGCGCGACCTTTTGGATTCGACGTTTGGCCGCCATCTCTCGGACGACTTGAGTTTCATAAAAGACGGCCCGTCCACATCCGGCGCCATTTACACGCACATCCGCGAACGCCTTGCCGATTGGAAATGGCGCGGCGAATACGAAAAAGCCGTTCAAGCCGTGAAGCCGGAACAGAAAGTGTCGTCCACGGAGCAACTCATTTTACAGCGAGACATGGACTTGGCGCATTTCATTGCCAAGTTTTTCAAAGGCGACCCGGCGCTTTATAACCACCCGCATCCCGAAGACGTCGACTTTCATTTCAGTGAGGATGACCCCCTTACGCTTTACGATGTAAAGGCCGCGCTGACCGCTGCCTATGCCGCCGGTTTTAAGATGGGCAAAAACAGGAGATAGGGCCATGCAAAACAACAACGAGCTTTTCACTGCCATCGCAAAACACCACCTCAGCATTGAGACGCTGGAGACACGCAACAGCGACCGTCTTGATTTCCACGACTGCAGCGTCTGGGGCGTCCGCGCCGCCTTGGAAGCAGCCTTCGAAGCCGGTCGGCGGAAAGCCATGGCCCCGAAGGCCAAGCGAAAACATCCCGCAGATAGCACCTGCTATATCGGCGCCATTGAAGCCAATCACCACGATCTGGCCGAAACATTCGGCCCGCCTGCAAAAGGCGATGGTTACAAAACCGAGGCCGAGTGGGTCATCATTCTTCCCAACAAGCAGGTGGCAACTATTTACAACTACAAGAACAGCCGCAGTTATTCACCGGACTGTCCGGAAATCGAAAAGGTCACGAACTGGCACATCGGCGGCCACAAACGCGATGCGCTTGATCCGCTTCTCGCTTTGATTGGCGACAAAGCCAAGATTGTGGAGCGTCTTAACTGAAAGGGGTCTGCCATGACAAACGCAACGCGATATCCCGACGTCAGTGTTCAACTGACTGGCAACGACGGCAACGCCTTCAATCTTCTTGGCCTATGCCAACGCGCCGCGCGGAAAGCCGGTCTACCGGACGATCAGATCAAGACATTCATGGCCGAAGCCACCGGCGGCGACTACAATCACTTGCTGGCGACCTGCCAGCGTTGGTTTGACTGTCACTGATCGGCCTTGGCCAGTTCAGCTTTCTTCCCAGTAAACTCCTCCCACCGTTGGACAATCACGTCGCAGTACTTGGGATCCAACTCGATCAGCCGCGCTTGCCGTCCCAGTTTTTCACAGGCGATCAGCGTGGTGCCGGAACCGCCGAAGCAATCGAGGACAATGTCCCGACTCTTGCTGCTGTTGCGGACGGCGCGTTCCACCAGCTCGACCGGCTTCATGGTCGGGTGAAGATCATTGACGCGTTGCTTGTTGACGAACCACACATCGCCTTGATCGCGCGCGCCGCACCAGAAATGATCTGTGCCTTGCTTCCAGCCATAAAGGATCGGTTCGTACTGGCGCTGGTAATCAGACCGGCCCAGCGTGAACGTGTTCTTCGCCCAGATGACGAAGGTCGACCATTTGCCTCCCGCAGCGACGAACGCTTTCTGCAGCGTGTGTAGTTCAGAGGACGACATGCAAACGTAAATCGCGCCCTTGCACACCGCGAGCATATTGACGCTGGCGTCGTACAGAAACTTTTCAAACCCGTCGCCAAGATTGTCGTTCATGATGGTGCGGTTGTTGCCGCGCATCTTATCCTTGGCGGTGTTGCCATAATCGACGTTATACGGCGGGTCGGTAAAAACCATGTCTGCCAAAGCGCCGTTCAGAACCTTTTCGACGTTCGCCAGCACGGTGCTGTCGCCGCACAGCAGACGATGATTGCCAAGGACATAAATATCGCCGGGCTTGGTAACAGGCTCGACGGGAACCTCCGGCACGGCATCTTCATCGGTGTTGCCGGTTGCCGTGTCATCTTCCAGAAGATCGTTGAGTTCGTTTTCGTCAAAGCCAAGCAAGGAGAGATCAACATCTTCCTCTTGCAACCGCGCTACCTCCGCCGCGAGCATGGCTTCGTCCCATGCGCTGTTTTCCGCGATGCGGTTGTCAGCGATGCGATAGGCGCGGGCTTGCGCCTCGGTAAGATGGCCGAGACAGATGACCGGCACTTCCGTCAGACCCAGCTTGCGCGCGCCGAGAAGCCGCCCGTGTCCCGCGATCAGGATCCCGCGCTCGTCGACTAGACAGGGCGCATTGAATCCGAACTCGGCAATGCTGGCCGCTATCTGTGCGACTTGCGCTTCGTCATGCGTCCGCGCATTGGCGGCATAGGGCAACAGGCGCTCGACCGGCCATTGTTCAACGGACAGGGTCATGCGGCCGCACTTTCATTGGTCAGGGATACACCGCGCGCGGCGGCGGTTTCTTCAAAACTGGTGCCTTCGCCGTCAAGCGTGACAGGGACAGCGGGAAAGATTTCGCGCCAACGGCGGACGCAAACGTCCACATATTCGGGCGCGAGTTCCATGGCGCGAACCTTGCGTCCCGTCTGTTCTCCAGCGATCAGGGTCGTGCCGGAACCGCAGAAAGGTTCATAAACGATTTCGTCCGGTGCGCTGTAGGCCTCTATGATGAACGCTGGCAAGCGCACGGGAAACACGGCGGGATGTTCCGTTTCGACGCCGCGAGCCTTGTGGCGCGTGATGCGAATGACGTTGTCCGGTATACGATGATCCTGCACAGGCTGTTCGGCATGCGTCCATTTGCCGACCGTGCCGTCCTTCTCGCGCAGTCCCCCTTCATCGTCGTGCATGATGTGGCCAGCCCATTTGCACGGCACGATCTTGTTGGGCCTTCTGGCTTGCCGGTTGAAGTGAAAGATAAACTCAAACGCTGGTGCAAAACGCCCGGCCCAGTCTCCCGGCATACCGGTGCCCTGATCCCAAACGTACAAACCAAAGCGCCGCCAATTTTTGGTGCGCATCCATTCAAGCCAACTCTGCCAATAAAGCTGCCACTCGTTATCGCGATGAATGAGACCGAGATTGACAAGTACCTGACCGTCATCGCGCATGGGCAGGTTGGCAAACACGCCCTGCATCAAAGCGTCCCAATCGCTGATGCCGCCGGTCGTGTAATTGCGTTGGTTGCCATACGGCGGCGACGTGAAAAGCAGATGCGCCTGCTCGCCATCCATCAAGTGGGCGATTGCAGAAGCATCCATGCTGTCGCCGCACAGCAATCGGTGTCCGCCCAACCGCCACAAGTCTCCCGTGCGGCTGACGGGAGTGCGTGGTGGCTCCGGCGTTTTGTCTTCGTCTGTGTCGTTGCCGTCGCCTGCAGTTTCTTGTTCGTCCTGCAGCGGCGCGAGCAGACGATCAACTTCACTTTCGTCGAAGCCGGTCAAAGACAAATCAAACCCTGAGCCATTGAGCGCATGCATCTCTGCCGCCAAAACCTCTTCGTCCCATCCTGCCTGCAGGGCAAGTTGATTGTCGGCGATAACGTAGGCGCGACGTTGCGCGGGCGTCAGATGATCAAGGATGATGACGGGGACTTCCTCAAGGCCCAGTTGCCGCGCGGCTTCCAATCGTCCATGTCCCGCAATCACCGTGCCGTCACTTGCCACGAGCAGCGGATTTGTGAAACCGTATTCCACGATGCTCGCTGCCAGTTGCGCGACCTGCGCCGCGCTGTGCGTGCGCGGGTTTCGCGCATAGGGCGCAAGCCGATCGATCGGCCAGTGCTCGACGGTAGCGGGAAGCGTGATGTTGGGCATGAAGGCTCGTCGTGGTGGATTCTGGAGTGGATACCGCACCGGATGCCATGCTGGATTCTTTGGCGGCTTCCGTGGTTCGTGGCTTGGGTCTGTTTTATTGGCCCAACCGTTTGAAACGTTGGCGCTGTGTTGGCTTTAGAGGCGGCTGCCGCCTATTAGGTGGCTTCCCGCTTTTCATCGCTGTGCGTGGCGAAGTCCCGCGCGTTTGCCGCCAGCATACGCTGAGGCCCACACAGGACCCGCGATTAACGGCAACAGCGCGGCTGTTTGGCAACACTGTGAACTGTGAGACAGCGTCGAACGAGACGAGCAATCTGTTTTGCTTTTCCACTCACAACCTTTTTGATCATTGCTGAATGTGGACACATGTTCGAACAGTGTCCAACAGTGTCGAACGAGCGTCGATCATCTGTGGCGCGTTTCTTGCGCCGAACCTTTCTGGTTATTGCTGAATCTCACCACACATCCGGACAGTGTTGAACGACATGTACATGAGATTGAGCAATCTTCGGATCGACTGTCGCTGCAAACCCGACCACACATTGCTCACTGTGGAAACATGTTCGTACAGTGTCACATGACATTCCGTGACGTTCAGCAATCTGTGGCGCTTATCGCGCTCTGTTCTTGTCCGATGATTGCTCGATCATGTAGATCATGTTCGACGGTGTCGCACAGTGTTCGACCATGACCAGCAATCTTCGATGCGACGCTTGCGCCTAACCGATCCGGTTATTGCTGGTTTTGCGGATGATGTGGGGATGATGTTCGAGACTATGTCGCGTCATGATCGGGCTTTTGCCGTTTGCCCGCCGCGCGTAACTCTCTCGACCATGCCAAAAAATATGCCAGAAAATGCACAAAGTGCGCAGAACTAAAATGCGTACGACTTTTTCCAATGATTTGAATCGTTTAACCGATTTTTGCGCCTTTTTCCTTATCCGTTTCGGATCATCCGCTTGTAGGGAAAGTCAAATTTCTCTTCCGGATGGGCAAGCCGATGCGTGATTTTGACGAGCGCAACGCGCCAGTCATGCTGTAGTTTACTCACTGACCAGCCTGTCAGCCTCCCGATGGCTTTCCACCGAATGCCGCATGCGCGGAGCCAAACGAGTTTGACATCATCGCTCTCAAGCCACATCAGCCAACGCAACGCTTCGTCCATTTCGGTGATGTGCCGTGGCGATGGCGGGCCGGGATGAATGTGCGCATCTTCCCAGCCGTAGGCTTCCATGGACTCGCGCACAATGGCTGGCCATGTTCCGAAGAAACCTTGCACGGCAACTTTGGGCAGTCGCTTGAGCGTATGCGCGGCTTGTTCAAGCCGGTCAGCGACGTCGACGACCGTGATGCGCTTGCTGCGGTTCATGGCCGCGCTCCATAGGCGCCGACCTTGAGCATCGCGCGCGCCCATGCGCAGTTGTCGATTTTGGCAAATTGCAAAAGCGCAATGCGCGCTTCCTCAAGCGTGGTGAAGCCGTAGCGCAAAAGCAATTCACCGAAGACAGCTTCGGGCGGCATGCTCTTCCCGTGCATCCAGGACGCCCACACAGCGCCGCTTGAGCAGGTGCGCTCTTCGGCAGGGTCGTAGCGATCACGTACGCGCACGTCATAGACGCGCCCAGTGTGGGAACAGTTCCAATAAATTTTTGCGTCACGCGCTTTGATCAGGGTTGCTGTCATCGCTCATGCCTCCTTCGTTGGTGATGGGAAAAATGGAGCTTGGTTTTTGGGCAGGACACCTTGTGCCCGTGCGCAACTCCCTCGACCGATGGAGGAGAGAACGCTGAAAGCGTCTCTCTCTCCCGTAGGGAGAGTGGGTTTTTGTGAATCTGTGAATCTGGAATAAGCGCCTGAAATAAAAGGCGTATTTTCTAGATTTACAGATTCACGCGCCAGATTCCGGGGAATCTGGAAATCGCCTTTAAGTGACTGATAATAAATACGTATTCTAGATTCACAGATTCCCGTCGCGTCCAGATTCACGTAAATCTGGCCTAGATTCACGCCGCCAAGGGGCAGATTCACGCGCGGGTTGGCGGGGTTTTGGAGAGCAAAATTCATGGCTCAACCCCCTCGTGGTAGACCCAGATTTCGGGGTTCTCGACCGGCAAAATGGCACCGTCGCCAGGCTGCTTGAAATGGGTCGGAAGTAGGAGGGTCATGATGTCCGTGATCTCTCCTGTCTCAGGATCGACGGTCGGTTCGGCACGCGGAATTTCCATGCCTTCGATGCACATCATGCCGTACTTGCTCTTGGCTCCACGTCCTTCCTTGTTGAACTTGATGAAGCCCTTTGTTGTCAGAACGTCGATGCGGTCATGAATAGAATGGCGGCCACCGAGGCCTGCCTTGTTTTCGAAGGCTTGGCAGAATTGGCTCGGCGAGTAGAGATGGCCGCGCCGCGCTTCGTCGAACAGCAATTGCAGGATCACGTCATGACGGCGGCGGCGTTCGTTATCGAGTTTTTCGCCATGATCCTTGTTCACGAGTCTCTTCGAATGACGCTCGACCTCGCGCCAGATGCCGTTGATTTTCTCGATGCCTTTTGTCGGGATCGATTGGCCATTGCGCAGTTCGAACATCAATTCGCGCATGGGCTGCTGCTCGTCAGGGCGGAACATAATGATGCCGGTGGTGTAAAAGCTGCGCAGGCTTGCGGCGCCACTGAGAGCCTGAAAGGGGTCGTCCTCCAGCATTCTCTTGGTGATTTTCTTGGTGTGGTGGGCGAGAATGATGCCAGCGTTGGGGTTGACCAGAAAACGCAGCTTTTCCACACGATCCTGAAGGAACGCGAGCATGGCGGTGTTGTCATTTTCATTGCCGCCTTCGCCCGGATCGAACACGTTGCGCAAAGGGTCGATGACGATAACGTCCAGAAGAGCGGGGTCGAAAAACCGCAAAATGGCGTCGCGCACCATCTCGACGCCCTTGTCGTCGAGGAGCATGCGCACTTGCGACGTGATGACGAGGTTGTCCCGAACGAGAGGCAGGAACATCGGATCGAACTTCATCTGCTTCAGGCGTTCGCGCAGGTAGTAATAGCCAATCTCCGCCTGCAGATAGAAAATCCTGAGAGGCCTTGGCGGCTTCATACCGAGAAAAGCAAGTCCCGCCGCCATGTGTGCGAGAATGATCAAAAGCAAGTCCGTCTTGCCGACTTTCGGCGCGCCACCGAACACCGTAAGCCCGCCCGGCGTCAGGATGCGCGGCGCGATCAAATCTTCCGGCATGGGGCTGTCGTCATCGAGAATAGCGCCGACGGTATAGGCAGGAACTGTGGCGACTGGCGCGGCGGCGATGGATTCGGGGTGAGCGGTGTCGATGAACACGCGAACGTCCACGCCCTCGGCGCACGCGTCTGCCGCATCCCAGCCTTCGGATTTGTTCTCAGGAAGGGGAATGATGCCAACGCTGGTCGCATTGGCGGCGAGAACGGCTTTGGCGGCCGCATGCGCGTAGGACGCGCCCGGCGCATCGTTGTCCGGCCAGATCAGCACCTGTTTTCCGGCCAGAGGCGACCAGTCTGTTTTGTCGGTTGGCGCATTGGATCCGCACACGGCGCTGGTGGCCGGTACGCCTGCGGCGATAAGCGCATCTGCCGCTTTCTCGCCCTCGACCAGAATGACCTTTTCGGCGCTTGCGATGCCTTTCTGGTTGTAAAGCGGGCGGCCTGATTTAGGTGCCTCGGCTTTTTTGGTAGCGGCGTTCCATATTCTGAAGCTCTTTTTCTTCTTGCCTTTTTCGTCCACGAACTCATGCCGATAAACAACGAGCTGAATGATGCCGTTGGCATCCGTGTAATTGTACTGCGCGACGGGTGGCCCGATGTCGGGCTGGGATTTAACGGATTTGGCAGTTTTTGCGGTTGGCGTCGGCTCGCGCTCCGCCATGTTCAAAAATGAGGCGATGTTCCTGATCGCGGTCGTATAGTCTTCTCTCTGGACGATTTTCCAGAGGTCTATCAGATCGCCGAACTTCTGGCCGGTGGCAAAGTCTTCGCCCACGCCCATCTTGTTCTTGCGCACGCTGATCTTGAGGCTTTCGCCCGGCGCGCCATAAACATCGCCGCACTGGAACTCTTCGCCGACATAAACGCCGTTCGGTAAAAGATGATCAAGGATCTGACGATAGCAGTCGGCCATGCGCTCTTTAAGTCGCGCGACATCGATTTTGGCGCGTGGATCTGGCCCGCCTTGCTTGCGGGCGTCATTAAAATCCATCTCAGACGCCATGCCAGCACCGCTTGGCATACGGGCAGAACTTGCATTCGTAATAGTCAGGGTTGGCTGCCATGCGCGGAAGAAGCTGTCCGGCTTCCGTTGCTCGAAGAATGTTCACAGCCTTGTCACTGACGCTTTGCGCAAGGGAGCAGTCGAACGGCACAAGCTCGTGGTAAAGCTCTTCAGTATCTTTGTTGAGCGCCGTGAAGAGCGCGGGATTCTGCGCAAGATCGGGCATGTAGCCCTGATAGAGGGCGAGTTGCGCGGCGTAGAGCGGCTTGGAAATCGCAAGCCCGCGCTTCACGACATCCTGCCAGCTTTTGTCCTTGAGAGCCTTGTGCTCCCACAGCATGGGATATGATAGAAACGATGGCCCGCCGACGATTACGCCATCGATGTGGCCCTTGATGCGGCCTTTGGCGACCGAAAACCCGAATTGTTTTCCGTCCGCTTTTTCCGTGAGCAGCGCAAAGCCTGCCGCTCGTAGCCATTTGATCGACAACGCCTCAAACTGATGCCCCGCGTCAAAGATACGCAGCGTTTGCCCGTCAAAATCCGCACCTTCGTCTTTCGGCGCACCGGCATATTCGTATTGGATGCGGCGGGTGCAGGCGTTGCCGAGCATCGATGCGCCCAGATATTCGCGGCGCGGCTGTTTCTGGCGTTCGGCAATCAACGCCGCGTTGACCAGATCATTGATGCGTTCGCCAATGGGTACCGAGCGCGGATCAACAGGGGTACGTTCGGAACCATGGTTGAAATCGAGCATGCTCAAAACGGCACCTCAGGGCTGCCCTTGCGCATCTCGTTCTGAAAGGCCGTGACGATGACCTCGATCAGCGTCAGCACCTGTTCTTTGCTGTAGGCCGACAAGGGCTTGTCCATGCCAATTTCGGCCACGCATTCGCCAAGTGGCATCAGACACGCCCGTATGGCGGCGCGTTCAAAATCCGTCATGTCAACCATGCCGTTGTTCTCCTTGAATAGCTGTGCGTAAAGATTGAGGCAGCGCATGCTGCAGAAACGGCGCGCGGGTTTTTTCGGCTGCTTTATAAGAGCGGGGGAAAAGCCGAAGCCGTGCTGCTCGCGATAACAAATGGCACACCATCTCACGTTGCCTCGCTTTCAAAGGTCATGATGGCTTGCCCGATGATCGCCGCGATTTGCGGGACGATGGCATTGCCGAGGGCGCGCAGTCTGTCCACCCGATGGGGTACCCTTGAAGCCACTCGACCCACGTCGGGTTCAACGATCCAAGGATCGCGTTGGAACCATGGGTCTGAAGCCCACTCCTTCTGTTCGCCGTGGGCGTCGGCCATTGATGCACCGCCCGGCCAAGGAGACCGTTCACTGGCACGTTCTTGCAGGCCTGCGCCGTTCCGTCCTTCCAGTCGCGGCTGGTCGGCGTCGGCCATTGGCGCAGGGATTGATTGACGGCCCGCCCTAACTCGTTTCCGCTGGGCCCGTTGCTTTTGCCGTCCGGACTGAAGCCGTGCGGTGTTGGCCACAGCTTTTGCTTTTGCGAAATACCCGCACGATAAGCCATCGCCGCCCATTCCTCGCGGTTCCGACATTTTTCCTTCAGCATCATAAGTGATCCGTCGTTCGTGAATCCGCGAACGTCTGGCGTGGGCCAAAATCCAAAGTCGGTCGCGTCTATGCGGGGCGCCAACGGCGCAAGCTGGAATAACAAACGGCCAGACGGCGAAGCCTTCAGCTTCCAGCGATGTGGCAACCTCGTCGAAACCGAGGCTAATATGCCCAGCAACGTTTTCGGCAACGACCCATCGCGGCCTGACGCCTCGTATAATGCGCAGCATTTCCGGCCAGAGATGTCTTTCATCTTCTGCGCCAGCCCTACGTCCTGCCATGCTGAAGGGCTGGCAGGGGTATCCCCCGCAAACAAGGTCAACTGTTCCCCGGTATTGTCCGCCATCAAGCGCACGCACATCGTCGTGGATGGGGACGTCGGGCCAGTGCTTTCGCAGCACGGCGCGGCAGTACGTTTCGATTTCGCAGAACGCGACGGTTTGCATGCCCGCCGCTTCGAGGCCAAGGCTGAATCCGCCGATGCCGGAGAAGAGGTCGAGCACATTCACGCCGCCTCCGCATCGAAGTCGACGAAACAGCCGCAGCCGCCGATCTCGAACATGTCGATCTGGCCTTTGGCTTCTATTTTTTCGCGCAGCGCCTTAAGGGTAAGATCTTTCAGAATGGAGACGTTTTTGCCGAGAAACGCGCGTAGTTCCTGTTCTTTTTGTTCATGGTACAAATAGCGGCACGGCAACGTGCGCAGCAGGTTGGCAAAATGGCCTTGCCCCGCTTTCACACAAAACCCGCCGCAGTTGTTGTGCGCGAAGCCCATCTCATAGAGACGAGGCGGTTTGATGCCTGCGTTTTTAAGCCATGCCAGCATCTGGCGTTTGTCCACATAAGGCGGATCGCACATGGGAGCTTCGTAAATCCATGGCAGCTTGCGCGGCGCGAGCCGGATGATCCGATGCTCTTCTGTCCAGTCGATGCCGACATAGCAAACGGTGTCGGCAGGATCGCAATTCGCCTTAAGCCACCTGTCGGCCATTTTTCGTTTCAGCGTTTCGCTGCACGGGTCGATTTGGCTGTTGCCGAGAAAGCGGCGGTCGAAGAACACTTCCCAAGGCGTGCGTCCCTCGGCGATTTTGACCAGCGGTGCGCCGATGTTCGCCGCTGCCTCATCGATGAAGCGGTACAAATCCTCGTCTTCCATGCGCGTGTCCGTGAACAGCAGCACGGTGTTCGCCGTTCCATGCCGCTCGACGACACGTTTCGCGGCCGCCCATGAGCCGATGCCGCCGGAAAAGAAAACGACGTGCTTTGTCATCACGCCGCCTCCGTTTTTCCAACGGCGTTCTCGACCAGTTGCCTGATCCGCCCTTTGTTGAACCGGAAATTGAGCAGGCATGACGCGCGGTACTTGGTCATGCTGAAATCGAGACGCGCCGCTTCGTCGAGAAGGGCGAGTTGCTTTTCACTGGCGGGTTCATTGAGCCACCGGCGCGTTTTATGGGCGCTTTCGCTCGTCTCGTGTTCGTTGAGAAAATCGTCAGCCACGGCCATCATCACCGTGCGCTCGCCCGTCCCAAGAAGTTGGACGGTGCGTTCATGGCCGCCAACGGCGTGCCAGTACCCATTGAGCCAGAAGATCGCGGCCCATGCCGTGAATCCAGAGGCCATCAGGGCGGCGTCATCACCGAACAGGTCAATCCACCGGAAGCTGCTGCGTTTGAGGAGGTCGATTTCCGTAAGTGAAAAATCTTCAAGCGGAAGTTGATCGACTCCAAGTGCTGCTCCAGCCTCGGCGTTGCCGAACACGAACTCATAACCACACAACGCGCATTCATGGGCGGAAAGCGGGACGATGGCATCGCATTCAGGACAGGTTTTTGTTGGCGCTTCGCCTTCGTGAACTTTCCCGTCGAGATTGACGTCCTGTTCGAGGCTTCCGTGCATGAGCGTCGATGTGCCGAAGTCGAGCACAATGCAGTCTGTCTTGATCACGCCCGGATGTTCTTTGGGATCGATCGTGCGCAACCCGCGACCGATCATCTGGATCATTGTCGAACGGTACGAGCTGGGGCGCAGCAAGACGACGCATGAGGTCGGCGGGTAATCCCATCCTTCCGTCAATACGGCGACATTGACAATGACGCGCGCGCTGCCCTGCTGGAAGCGGGCGAGCGTCAAGCGACGATCACTGTGAGCCATATCGCCATGCACGAGGACGGCTTCAACACCGGAGCGCTTGAATGTTTCCGTCACGTTTGTTGCGTGTTCGACGGTCGAGCAGAAAACGACCGTTTTGCGATCACCCGCTTTTTCCTGCCAGTGGCTGACGACAGCGCTGGTTACGACCGGGCGATCCATGATCTCCGCGACTTCGGCCATATCGAAGTCCGCAGCGGTCTTACGCACCTGGCTCAGTTCGTCCTGGACGCCGACATCCACGACAAACGTGCGCGGTGGCACGAGATGGCCGGATTGAACAAGCTCGGCAAGGCGGATTTGATCGCCGACATTGTCGAACACAGGGCGCAAAGCTTTCTTGTCGCCGCGATTGGGCGTGGCTGTCAGCCCGAAGAGCATAACCTTCTGGTTTTTCTCTTTGGCGTTATCGATGATGCGGCGATAGCTGTCTGCAGCTGCGTGATGAGCTTCGTCGATTACAAGAAGATCGAGCGGCGGCATCATGGTGAGATTGTCGGATCGCGCCAGTGTGGGCGCCATAGCGAAGGTCGCGCGTCCACGCCATGATTTGCTGTTCGCGTCATAGATGGACGTGCTGATGGCGGGATTGACCCGCATAAACTTCGTGACGTTCTGCGCGGTGAGTTCGTCGCGGTGGGCCAAAACGCAAGTCTTTTCGGCAGCGCGCTCTCGGATAAGTTCGCCCGCAACGGCGGACAGCATGATCGTCTTGCCGGAGTTATGCGTAACCGTGAAATCGCCCATCAAATAGCGGCAATCGCCATCGACCGAAAACCCGATATAGTCGCCACGACCGACGGCATGAACCGTAAATCCGGTTCGAAGCACATTTTTGCGCTGCCGTCGCGGTGTGGCCTGCTTGCGCACGACGCGCGTGGGAATGAGATCGGTGTCGCCGCTGATATGAACCCGCCAATAAAGGACGCCGTTAACTTCCTTACGGCTGGGCGTGGCCAGAAAGCCGAGGCTGCGAGCGACAAAAACGACATCTTCAGTGAGCTTTGGGGACTTGCTGCTGAACTCAAAACCCGTTTGCTTGGACAGGTGACCGTCGGTATCGAGTAACCCGGCGAGCACCGCAAGGCGTGTGTCGCGGCTGCCCAGTCGGTAGCCGTTGGGCAGAAACTTCTCTTCTGCGCCCTTGCCGTGCAGAGACAATTCGCGCAAGGCGTCGATCAGGACGTTTGCCTGTCCACGCCCGGCGCCAACCAAGTGATAGGTGTTAGCGGCATTATCGACCAGTTGTTCACACCGGATAGACAGGCCCATAGCATCGGCGTGGGCATAGAGCGTTTCCACGATTTCCGCATCGGGGGTCGTCACAGCGATGCCGTGCTTGATAGAGCCGTCGCCGATCAGGACGCCGAAAAAATAGGGATCCAACGCAGGCTTTTGCCTGTAAGGAAAATCGACAGAAAGCCTCAACAGCTTGTGCAGGTGCCGAAATGTCGACGATTCTGCGAGATAATCGCGCAGCGGAATGTCGATGATCTCGCCTGCGCGGCTTCGTCCGAACTTATCCTCACCGTCGTTTGTTCGCACCAAGGTCAGGATATGGCCATGATTGACCCGGAATGGCATCCCTTTGATCGGGCGGATGTCGAACATTTGATCTTGGCCTTGATGGATTTCCAGCACACGTCTGCGGGTGCCGTCTGGCCCCATGAGCAGGTCATCGATCCGTATGTTCTCCACCGACTTTTGAGAACCGTCATGCATAAGGATCAGCGTTCCGGGCGCGTGGCAGCCTGTGGGAGCCACGCCGAGCGTGTTACCGCGCGCTTTAAGCGCAGCGACACAATTATCGACAAAGATTTTCTGACGTGGCCTTAACAGCATGGCTCACCAACAACAAACGAACGGATAAGGAAAACGCGGCGAGCCTCATGCCCGCCGCGCTGCGAGGGTCAGCGCGCCCAAGAGGGCATGGCTCCGCCTTGCGTTCCTGTTTGTTGCTGTTGAGGGGCGGCGTTCGGTTGCTGCGCCGGTTGTTGAGCTGGCATTGGCTGCGGAGCATAACCGGCTTGGGCGCCGAACATCACGCCAGCGTATTCTTGATTTTTGCGCGTCAGCACGAGGGCCAGACGGTTCTTGTCCGGATAGTTGTCTTTACCCTTTTCGATGCCAATCTTGGCGACAAACTGCAGTCCATTGAATGAACCGAAGTCTTGCGTGATGCGTTTCTGGCGCGCGGCGGGACTGTCGTCGTCGGGATCAAGGCCGAAGGCGCTGTCCAGCATAGCGCGCAACGACGCCTTGGTGATGCCCCACGCTTTCGACTGCCCGCGCTCGTCGACTTTGCCGCCGGATACCGTCATGTTCTGCCAGAACTTGCGCTTCGCAAACGGGCCTTCGAGCACCGTGAATTCGAAATTCAGGTATTCGACGTCGCTGGTGTTGCTGCGCGTCAACCAGCCGCCCTGGCCTGTGCTGCCGGGCCGTAGGGTCGCAACCACCTTTGCAATCGTATTCGCCGGAATAAGCTCTCCGGACTGCTGTTGTCCGGCGTCGTTGAAATCCATCCCTTGAGTCTGGTACATGTGGGTCACTCCTGTATTGGTTTAGCGGCTGGTGCGGGGGGTTCGGCATCGGTCGGCTGTGGCCTGCAAAACTCCAGCCGTTCCGATGCCGTCTTGGTTAAGGGTTGTTTGATCTTTTCCATGAGCCGCCCCAAGTGCGGCTCCTCGATCATGGACAGCCGCCCGCTGCGGTCGCCCGCGGGGTAGCCCCATGGATTGAGCGCTTGGCAGACGAAGGCGCGATAGGGCGTTCCATCGTCGGCTTTCAATTCAGCCATCGTAATCACTTGATCGACGATGCCCGGCAATTCGAGGCCGGTTTTGCTGCCTTCGATCTGTGGCGTGTAAATACGGCGGTTGAAATCGTCGGTCTTTTCGTCAAGAAGCCCGACGAACCAGACGTTTTTGCTGCGCGTGTGCTGCAAATGCGTAAGCCAACCCACCATCTCGCGGCCCAGAAGACCGTAAGCGCCTCGCGTATCGGGCTTGCCTGTCTTTTCGCTGATGGCTTCCGGCTGGCCTGTGCACCACTGGAAGCACAAGCGAGAGGCGACGGTGATGCTGTCGACGAAAATCGTTTCGTATTTGTCGAGCGCGGCTGCATCGCCGAATTCGCTGCAGACAAAATCGTAATGCGCCTGACTGTAGGGCTGATTATCGCGCAACGCGGGATTAGGGCCGCCGATGTAGGCAGCGAAGTCGCGGCACTCCTGCCACGTGCGCGGGCGGATCGTATCGCCCGGCCAACCTTCGACAGCAAGATCGCCCGCCTCAAGATCAATAAACAACGTGCTCTTTGCGTCCAGCGTCAATAGCTCCGTGGTTTTGCCGATTTTATAAGGCCCGTAAAGGCAGCCTTTGATGCCGCGCTTTTCAGCCATGCGCTGCTCAGCCGTGATGAGTTTGAATCCGGTCATTTTACTCCTGCGGTTTGGGTTTGAGGGTGTAGGTCGCCTTGCCCGGCACGACGGTGCGCGCGGGAGAGAAAAGTTTCTGGATGTCGGGAGGAGCGGCGGCGTACTTGCGTTCGTCGACCTTGAACTCGGCTTTGACATAGTGCTTGGCCGTTTCGGTCGGAAGAGAATCCAGCGCCGTAACGAGCTTGGCCTGATCCCATTTAACGGTTTTGCCAACTTCGGCGGCGACGTCAAAACCCATGTCGTCAAGATGAACGACACCTGTGTCTTTTCCCGCCTCAAGCCGCCGTTGTTTTGCCGCATCGCCATATTTGCGGTCGAGGGCGCAAATGAGCTTGTCCTTGCGCACCTTCAGGAGCATTGCGTCCTTGTCGAGCAGGTCGATCAAGTCCGCCAGTTCCGGCGCAGCCAGATTGGCAATGGTCGCGATGTCCATGGCATCAAGCGCGGCGGGATGGAAATTGCGCAGGATCATGCCATGCCTCCATGCTGCTGCCCGTAGAATGCAATCAACGCCGCTTCGGCCAATCCGTCATCCTTGTGACGCGGCCACAGATGCGCATGGCGCGGCATCAACTGGCTGGCGCGGTAGCGGGCGTCGTCTTTGTTGCTGGAGACTTTGAGTTTGCTCTTCCACGTCACCGGCGTGACAAGCGTCATGGGTAGAAAGTGCGCGGCGACGATGCCTTTGATCGCGCCATACGTTTCGCCAAAGGCAAACATGCTGGCGACGCCCTGCTTGGGCATGGACGCGACGCGCTCGATGAAAACATGAACGTGCGAGGCATTTTTCGTCCCGTTGTCGATCAGCCGCGCCAAGGCATTCAGATCGAGGATCCTGCGGTTGCCCTTGCCTTTGCTGATTTTGAGCGTGGGCAACGCCTCAACGGACATCTCGTCGCCGTTACGAAAAGCCAAAGCGCCGGACAGACCCGGATCGATGCCGACGAAGAGCGTCATACGGGGATCTCCACGCTGTAGAGATCCTTGTGCTTCACGCGCCCCTTGGTTATGGCGACGATTTTGTCGGCTATGACGGGGCGCGGACGGCGCAAACCTCTGGCATATCTGGAGACATTCAGGGCTGCGCTGGTGCTGTCCATGCCAAGCATTCGCGCGAATTCAGCGTGGGACAGGTCTTTCTCTTTGAGATAATCGGCAAGTTTCATAGGCCAAAGACCTATCCCATTTGGCACACTAACACAAGATTAATGTGGCCTATTCGGATGTGCGAATGAAACTATTTGCGTTAACCATCCAGAGCGGATAGGATGCCTCATCCGAATTGGATGGAGTATTAGGCATGAACAGATTGAAAATCGTACGAGAACTGGCGGGTTACACGCAAGAGCAAGTCGCCACGGCGCATGAAGTCACGGCGCAAACGATTCAGCGTTTCGAGAAGGGAACGCGCAACGTAAGCCTCGCCTGGCTGGAAAAAATGGCGGAATTTTACAAGGTCAGGGTTTCCACTTTAGTCGATGACGTTGTCGAAGCTGAAGTCGACGAGGCTCTCATGCGGGAAATCATGGCCTACACGTTCAAGCGATGCGAGGGCGAAAACGTCGATATCAATAAGCTCGCCAAGGTCGTGACCAAAACCTACAAAAAATGCCGCAAGATGAAAGAAGCCCCTAAAATGGCCGAGATCAGGGAAAAAGTGGACGACATGCTGACATGCGCCATCGATTAAGCGCTCAATTTATGCCGTTAAATTCCTGCAAGAACTGCACCGCTTCATCAAACTGATCGCGCGGCAACTCACACAAATCCTCGATTTGGTAGGCCGTGGTAAAAGCCAAGCGCAGGGTAGCTGGACTGCAAAGAAGGCCGTAGGCGCGGCGAATAATGATGCCTTCCAAACTTTTAATCTGATGGTCACAAATTGGGTTGTACACCCCTGCCGGTAAGGGCGTCTGTCCAGAAGAAAAAAGATCCTCCTCTTCGGCCATTTCCTCAAAGACGAGGGGCACTATTTCTTTGTAATCGCTCATAAAAATCATTCGCAGGAGAAAATCGGTTACCAAAAACCGGCAAAACATGTTGTTAATAATGCCCGAAAAAAACGGCAAAAGCAATTAAAATCTTGACTTTTAGTATCATATAGTCAGACTTTACGTATTAACGATATGTAAAGCATAATTGGAATAGAAAGCATACTATGGCACTCACCCCAGACCAGCTCCGCGCCGCCCGTGCGCTTTTGAATATCTCGCAAGACAGCCTTGCTAAAGGATCCGGCGTTGCTGTCACGGCCATACGCCAATACGAGTTGGGTATTACGACGAACCTGCAGCAGAAGACGGAAAACGCCTTGCTCTCTTTCTTCGCGGATAAGATCGAGTTCATCGGCACGCGAGGCGTTGCGCAACGGGAAGCAGATCAGCTGATCCTGGACGGCGAGAACGTGATTGCGCAGATGTTCGAGGACATACATGCGCATTTGTGCGGGCAGGAAGGGGCGGAAGCTCTATTCTTGTGCGGCGATACGCCTTGCCTGTTCTCTCCGGAGCTTATCGGATACAGCGTAGCCCTGCAGGAAGCCGGTTTTACCTATCGTTCCGTTTGCCAAAAAAAGAACAAGGCTGCGTTTACGCGCATCATTCCGGCGAACTACGCACCGCTCCCCTTTCAAGCCGTCTATGGTTCAACGGTCGCGCAGATGATCAATCATAACCGCATTCTTCTGGTGCGCTCGCCCATGCTGGCGAAAGGGCTGCGACAAACGTTCGAGCTGCTTTGGGCCTTCATCCCTGCATCTGAAGCAGAAAAATCCGATGAGGACGCCACAGAAGAAGGTGAAGCTCTCAGGGCATAAGCAAACCGATCCTTTTTGGATGTTTGACAAACCATGCCTATTTGGATAGGTTCTTGGGGTCAGGCGGCCAATTGCCGCTCCATTTACCCCAAGGAGAATTGCATGATCCCCGTTGTTTCCCAGCTCTATATGGATATGGCCCACCGTTGCGTTCGGCAGACACTCGCGCTTGTGCGCGAAGGGCGCAGCGAAGAAGCCCTCGAAGTCGCCAATCTTGCCGTCGATTCCTACGACAAAGCCCTGTCAGCCAATAAAGGCGCTGGCCACGATATCTTCGCCGTCCTTGCGATGCTCGTTCCTCATACATCCGAACGTGCTTCCGCCACCAAACAATCAGCCGCCTAACCAGCATGATCGTGTTTGCCGGAATTTGGCGTCGCGTCACCCGCGCCCTGCGTCAGCAGTGGCGCTGGTGGCGCACGCTCTGGACGGGGAAATGATGCGTGTCGCAACTGCCCATGGAGTCGTCGTCGCAAAAAAGCTCTCTGCATATCGTGGCTGATCTTCTGGCCCTGGCTATATTACGCAGAAAAGCAAAGGAAAATGGCCAGAACGACGGTTCTCAACTGGACTTCGCGAACAAAGGAAGCATGTGTGACGGCAACGAAAAACCGTCAAAAGAGAGCATGCTATGACGCCGATTATGCGGCAGATCAAAGAACTTCAGGACAAAAGCTTCGCCGAACTTAAACAGCTTTGGCGAGATTATTATCAGACTGAACCCCCGCCGTACCGGCGCGGATTTATGGCCCGCGCCTTGGCCTATCGGATACAAGAATTGACCTACGGCGGATTATCCACGAAAGCGGAAAGTCGACTGGACGATCTGATTGCCGAAGCCAAAGGAACAAAAACCAAGAGGCGTTTGGCTCCGGCGAAGATCCCTGTCGCTGGCACACGGCTTGTGCGCGAATGGCGCGGTGAGAGGCATGAAGTGATCGTGTTGCCCGATGGATTCGAATATGCGGGCCGAAAGTGGGGATCGCTGACGGCCATAGCACGGCAAATCACCGGCACCCATTGGAACGGGCCGGTGTTTTTCGGACTGCGCAGAGAGCAGCCAAAACCCGTTGTCGTGAACGCGGAGGCCGCATGAAAGAAATCGTCGTGCCCCGCATTCGCTGCGCTATCTACACGCGCAAATCGTCCGAAGAGGGCCTCGACATGGAGTTCAACAGCCTCGATGCCCAGCGGGAGGCGTGCGAGGCATATACTCTGAGCCAGAAAGCGGAAGGCTGGACGGCACTTGCGACCCAATACAACGACGGCGGCTTCTCCGGAGGTACGCTGGAACGCCCCGCCCTGAAACGGCTTATGGAAGACATCGAGCGCGGGCAAATCGACATCGTCGTGGTCTATAAAATCGACCGCCTTTCGCGCTCTTTGATGGACTTCGTCAAAATGGTCGAGGTCTTCGACCGCCACAAGGTGACTTTCGTCAGCATCACGCAGTCCTTCAACACGACGACGTCGATGGGACGATTGATCCTCAACATCCTTCTTTCCTTCGCGCAGTTCGAACGCGAGGTGATAGGAGAGCGCATACGCGATAAATTCGCGGCCAGCCGCAGGAAAGGCATGTGGATGGGCGGGTGCCCTCCCTTGGGCTATGACGTCATCAGCCGCAAGCTGATCGTCAATGCGCGAGAGGCTATGCTCGTTCGGGAAATCTTCGAATCCTTCACGCAAACCGAATCCTGCGTCGGGATCCTGCGCCAACTGAATGTTACCGGGCACACGAAGAAGGCATGGACGACGCAGGACGGACGCTTTCACGAAGGGAAGCCAATCGACAAGCAGTACATTTACCGGATCCTGCACAATCGGGTTTATCTGGGCGAAGCCGTTCACAAGGGAAAATCCTATCCTGGCGAACACAAAGCAATTATAGACCCGCCGCTTTGGGAGGGAGCGCATCGCATCCTTGCGCGCGCCCCGCAGACGCGCAGCAACATCAACCGCGCGCGCCAACCGTCGCTTCTACGTGGCCTTGTGTGGTGCGGGTGCTGCGGTTCGGCCATGACGCCGTCCTCCACCACCATTCGAGCCAGAGGCGCGTCCTATCGCTATTACGTGTGCGTCAAATCACTCAGGAACGGACGCGAGGCTTGCACCATTCGCTCGATCCCCGCGCATGAGCTGGAAAGCGCCGTGCTTTATCAAATCAAGGCGGCGTTCAAAGCGCCGGAACTGATCGCCATGGTCGGCCAATGCCTGAGCAAAAGAGACGAAAGCCTCGCCGTCGCCACAAAAACAGAGCGCGAGAGGCTCGTGCGGAGCGAACTCAAAAACTTCGAGGCTCTATGGGAACAGCTCTTCGTGCCGGAACAGCGCAAGCTGTTGATGCAGCTCCTCGACCGGATCGAGGTCTCCGAAGATGGCGTCAAGCTCCACCTCAAGAAAAACAACCTGACCCAATGGGTCGCGGAATCGCAGCATGGAACAGGACACGATTGTCATTCACCTGCCGCTTAAGCCGAGGCGACGCGCAGGCCGCAAATACCTGGTCGCCCCGGACGGCTCGACCGTCCCGGCAACCGGCGAAACACCGCAGTTGCAGACGATGCAGAAGGCGCTCGTGCGTGCCTTTCTTTGGCGACAGGAAATCGAACAAGGGCAATATGCCAGCATCACGGAGTACGCCTGCAGAACTCGACAAGATACTGCTTACGTTCTCCGGCAGCTAACCCTGACGTTTTTGGCTCCTGCCATCGTTGATGCCATTCTCGAAAACACCCAGCCGCGCTACCTCACGCTCCAGCATCTTTACGATCTGACGCTTTTGAGTTGGGACGAGCAGACACAAAAAATGACTATGCGTTGAAATGAAAGACGTTGTCGGTTGTTCCAGTAAACATAATCGAAGGTGTTATGGAGTTCTTCTTCAAATCGATGCACAGAAATTGAGGCGTCATGCCCGGTTCCGAAGGATTTTCAGCAATCCGCAAGAGTTCGTAAGCGTCGATAAATACAGGGCTGTGATCTTTGATGATGGGAAGCAGCGGATCCTCCCAATAGGAGCTGTCCTCGATTTTTGTTGGATCGTAATTGTGAGCGTTAACGGCTAACTTTTCTGCCTTTTCTTTGCCGTCTTGCTGCCAGTTGGCGGCATTCGTCATCAGGAAGACGGGGTTTCCTCCGAACAACCAGAAACCTTTTTCACAAAATTCTTCGCCATAAAGAGGCTGGGCCGCTATTGCGATCTTCAATTCGTCGTAAAGCTTTTGAACTTCAGCCCATACAAAATACAACCTCACAATGAGCGGATCGTCACACATGTCTGTCATCCTTTTGCAAAGCCGCAAAGCTCTCATTCTTGACCGCAAACAACCGAAAGCTTTCCTATAAACGATATGTTTAAGATTTTTCCCTTATTATTGCACTATCAAAGAAAGCGGCCTGGATTCTGGCTATCCACCCACATATTTTAATCGAGGCAGGTCATGCATATCTTCTTCATAATCAGCATCATCGTCCTTGCGATCATTTATCCGTTTTATAATCACTATTTGATGAAATGGGGCATTCCCAAAGCCATCGAGATTGCCAAATTTCAGGGCTGGGTGTCGCCCATTCGCATGAGTAACCAAACGCGCATCACGCGCAGCACCTGCCAGTCGATTATTGATAAGGCCGTCAAGGAAGGGCTGCTATGCCTTGCCGTCGATGGACATTATCACCTCAAAACCCAACACGAAGATAAAGCCCAGTCCTGAAAATTGATGGCATCGCACAACACCCAAGATCGAAAATCGTTTGAAGTTTCGTATATCATCCGCAGACCGTTTGAGTAAAAACGAAAAAGTTGGCTAAGTCATTGATAAACTAGTAACTGGACTTTTTTCCAAAAGTCCAGTTACCACAGAGAGAACCGGCCCAGAGAGAGGACGAAAGGGGCGTTTTGGGGTGAATTCAGGGGGCGCGGAGTCCAGTTGCAAAAGCCGAAAATGGCGCAAAGACTGGCGTTTTTGAGGCGCGCTTACAAAACAGAGAATCCGATTTTGTAACAATAACTGGCGGAGGGGATGAGATTCGAACTCACGATACAGTTTGACCCGTATAACCGCTTTCCAGGCGATCGCCTTCAACCACTCGGCCACCCCTCCGCAGGACGCTTGAAATGGGCGGAACTTGGCGGCCCCGGTGGTGGGTTTGGGGGCGGTTGGGTTCGCGCGATTTCGGCGACACGTTGATGTAGCGTTTTTGCGCTCCTATGGAAACATCAAACTTTGGGGCGATGGGGGAATATTTGCAAATGTTAACGGGCGCTCTGGCCCGGCTCTGGCACAGCTCTGGCCTTTGGGAGGCTCTTTGTGGCGTGGGCGAGCGGCTGTGCCGCTCGGCTGGCCTCAGCTACCCCTCGGTCAGCATCCCTTGGAATGACCGGCTCGCGGGGCCGGACATGATGATCGAGCCGTCCTCGCGCCATTCGATGCTGAGCGCACCGCCGTCGAGCGTGACGGTGGCGCGGCGGTCGGTGAGGCCGCGCCGGACGGCGGCGACGAGGGTCGCGCACGCGCCAGAGCCGCAAGCCTCGGTGATGCCCGCGCCGCGTTCCCAGACACGCATGCGGATGTGGCCTCGGTCGATGACTTGGGCGATTTCGATATTGGCGCGGTCGGGGAAGAGGGGGTGCGTTTCCAGCTTTGGGCCGACCTCGGCCAAGGGAACAGCCTCGACGTCGGGCACAAAGAAGACCGCATGAGGATTGCCGACATTTACGCAGCAGGGGTCGGCCAGCTCGCCCACGCGCAAGGGGACGCTGAGCGTGTCGGCGGCTTGCGCCAGGGGGATGTCTTGCCATTGCAGACGTGGCGGGCCGAAATCGGCGGCGATGTGGCCGTTCGGCTCGGCCCAGACTTTCAACAGGCCGCTGACGGTCTGGATCACGGCGCGGTCGCGGCCCGTCTCCTCGAACAGCAACCGTCCGACGCAGCGCGTTGCGTTGCCACAGGCGCGCACCAATGATCCGTCGCAGTTGTACATGTGCATGAACAGATCGGCCTCAGGCGACTGCGGCGGAGCCAGAATGACAATCTGATCACAGCCCACGCCGCGCTTGCGGTCGGCGATGGCGCGGCACGCGGCTTCGTCGGGGATATAGCCGTCGGCGCGGCTGTCAAGAATGACAAAATCATTGCCGAGCCCGTGCATTTTAATGAAAGAGCGATTCATGGCGCGAGTGTAGAACGACAGCCGGTGTTTTTCCACCCCCGTCCTTTCACGGCCCAAGGGAAATCCCCGACAAATTTGGCGGCATTAATCTTGCGTTTCGAATGGGGCCGTCGCCCATTCCCGGCCTGCTTGACCTTCATCAAATTTGGAAGTTGGAACCCGATTACGGTAGCGAAGTGTCCGGAGATTTCATCTTCGACACATTCCGTTGAACCTATAGCTCAGGAGATATGACATGCAGAACTCCCAAACAAAGCCGACAGGCAATAATAGCGCAGAGCATCACACAAAGGCTGCTGCCTATTACAAAACGGCCTCGGAAGAACATGACCAAGCGGCCAAATGCTGCGCGTCTGGCGATGAGAAAAAGGCCAGCGAACACGCAAAAACAGCGCTTGATCAATCCGTGAAGGCTCAAGATCACGGCAAGCGAGCCATAACGAGCTGAACGGGCCGAGACTAAAACACAACCGGCAAATGTGTGACGGATGGAGCGATGCTTGTTATCGCCGCCTTCCGGCCATGTTGGCCGGTTGTTTCTTTGCCCGAAACGCGCTTCCCCAAATCACAAACCATAAGTCTTTTGGTGTTATTTCGCGAACTACACCACAGTTATTTGAACATAATTTTCTTTCTTTGATCAACATCAAATAGGCAAAACACAACGAGCGTACTTGTACTGTTATCGGAAAAGCTTCGCCGATTTATCAGGAGGAACCGCTCATGAATCCCATTCGAAAAAATAGCGCGATAGTGCTGGCCAGTCTGGCGCTGCTGGGCACGTCGCTATCTGCGGCATCTGTCGTCGCCGAGAATGCGATGCAGACCATCCAACTGGTCAAGGTCGATGTTCTTAAGTTATCGACCGGTTACCGCACCTCAAAACTCATCGGCAGCGATGTCATGAGCGATGGCGGGGAAACAATCGGCAAGATTGATGACCTCATCGTCAGTCCCGACGACAACAAATCCGCTTATGTCATCATTTCCGTCGGCGGCTGGCTGGGCATGGGCGCGCGTCTTGTCGCTCTTCCCTATGGCGATCTGCGGATCAACAACGCGAAGATCACGCTGCCGGGCGTTACCAAAGAGGCGCTCAAAGGCTTGCCTGAGTTCAAATTCAGCACGATGTAATCGCGCGCCACCAATGACTCCGGCCCATGCCTTACCCGACGTGGGGCGGAGAGTTTCTTTTACACATTACGTTTTTCAGGAGAACGCTCATGAAATATTCGATACCGTCCGCGCTGTTGATGATGACGCTTGGTCTTGTGTCCTGTACCGGGCCAGCCGGGCCACGCGGCGCTGAAGGCCTTCAAGGTGAAACCGGTTACACCGGAGCGACCGGGGCCGAAGGCAACCAAGGGAACACCGGCTATACGGGCGCGACCGGAGCCACGGGCAATCAGGGCAACACAGGCTACACCGGCGCGACTGGTGCCACGGGCGAACAAGGCAACACAGGTGATACCGGCCTGACCGGCTCGCAAGGAGCGACCGGCAGAAAGGGCAGCACAGGCAGCACAGGCGCAAAAGGCGCAACCGGAAGCGGCGACGCGCCGACGACTGTGATTGTCCATTAAATCAGGGAGGCGGTTATGACCTTAGGCACCATTCTTCTTATCGTTCTTCTTGTCCTTTTGATCGGCGGTCTGCCCACATGGCCGCACAGCCGAAAATGGGGTTATTACCCGACGGTGAGCCTCGGAACGGTGCTTTTGGTTGTGCTGATTTTGATGTTGTTGGGACGCATTTAGGCAAAACCTCCAAGCGTTCGATGCCAGCGGTCGGTTCTTGAAAGGAAACAACACGACAGCGCCTGTGACGTTGCCACACGCCGAGAACGCCCAAAGGATCGTTGTCCGTCCTGTCATGAATAAAAAGACACTTGGAGGGCACCTATGCCTGATCTTGCGAACGATACGGCCACCGTCGAAGAGTACGAACGCACGTTTGAGCGCTATCTGGATATATGCAACCAAGCGATAGAGCGAAACAAAGACAAGTTCCCCTATATGGAAATTTGGCGTGTGCGCTGGAAAAAACTTGGCCCGGATGCGATCTTGCAGTGCGCCGTTTATGACGACAGGCCTAAGATTATTTACAAGCTCCGGCTCACCGAAGACATGAAGATAGAAATTATTGAGAAGACGCATGTGCCGCCGCATGACGCTTGGCCTTTCAAATACAGCTATCTTAAGCATGTCGTCGACCATCCGGACGAATACATCGACCACCCGGCCAATCTCGATTGGGGATGGCTTACGGGCATGGTCGGTTAGGTCACATATCTTCGGACGCGTATTTCGGGGCCAGAGGGCCATAGACAAATTTCGCCAGCTGCTCGACCGAGTTGATTTCGACCCGGTCGCCGCGCACATGGACTCCGGCTTTTTCCCTTAATACATTGAGCGCTCGCGAGAAAGTCGCCCCCTTCATGCCGAGCGTCGTGGCGATTAAGGTCTTGTCATAGGGTAAATACAGGACGGCGCTTTTCTTTTCATCAACAACGCAAAGCCTGAGTAAAAATCCGCCGATGCGTTCCGGCGCGCTCTGCGTGACGTTCACGGCCATCGTGTCGTAATGGCGGCGGTGTTGGCGCGACATGGATGACAGCATGTTGCGCGCCAGAGTCGGGCTTTGCCCTATCTGGTCTTTCAAAACGGAAGCGGGAATACTAAGAAGCAGAACGTCTTCGATGACCTCGGCGCTGCTTGTGTGATGGCTTTGTTCGAAAATGGCACCTTCACCGACCATATAGCCGCAAGTCAGCATGTCAACGATCACTTCCTCGCCTTCCTGCGTGGTATGGAACAATTTGATCCAACCGCTGCAAATAATGTAGAAGTGCGTCGCCTCCTCGCCTTGAAGATACAGTATCTTCCCTTTTGGATAGGATCGCGCCTGCGCGGCCCTTACAAAGCAAGCGAGGTCATCGTCTGAAAGATCGGCAAAAAGCACAGCCCTCCTGAGGCAATCGAGGTGTCGGTTCGAAGGCCCATCGGACGCGCCATGGTTAGTTTTTAGCATTTTCTGCACAGCCTTAAGTCTAACACAAGCGAACGTCGCGCAGGACAAATAATTCTTAAAAGCCTTAAATAAATAGGTCAATCAGAGCAAGCCAAACGATGGTATTGATTGTTGGGGCAGACGCAAAATGTGTGGACAGCACGATTGTTATTGCCGGACTTCAGGCACGCGAACCGTGCAGGCGCGTTGCTTTGAACTATAGTACCCAGTGATCATCGCGATTTCCACACCAAAGCTATGTTCTTTCCCGGCCCTCGGCGCAGCGCGGGCGCTTATAGGGGATGCTATCGAGCTGTTGATACGAGCGCTGATGGTCTTTGCAAAACAGGCGTTTTTCCATACGGCAGAGGCAAAAGGCATAACGGCGTATGCCGCTGCTATACAAGGCGTTAAGCGGCCTCGTTCATAGTGGAAGACACGAAGTTGCACGAACGACGGATACTCCCATGCACTATGCCATTCACAACGGTGTCGAAGCGATGCACATCCAGATGGATGGGTGTTTCACTTTTGCGGATTCTCATGCGTTTCAACATTTGCTTGATGCCATTCGCCATTGCAACCAGAACGCCGAAATTCGCTTGAACATCGAGCAACTCGACTACATCGATGCCACGGCGCTGGGGCTGTTGATGGATGCCTATGACACCGCCAAGCGGTATCGGCACGCTCTTGTCTTTGAACAACCCCACGGTCAGGTGCAGGAATCCCTCATCCGTGCCGCACGTGTGAACGCAATCCAGATCGCGGCCTGAAACCCACGGGCGCAACAGCGCATTTTATAAATGTCCCGACGGATCGGGATCGTTTAGCGGACACAGAGGACGCACACTCTGGCGGCGCGTCGGACAGCCTTAGTGTCCGTCCAAAAATTTTAACAACAAAGACAACCCAAAGAACAGTCATCCCCGCGAAGGCGGGGAGCCATCACCTGTAGAATGAATATGCGCCAGTAAGGAAAAATGGCGCTCAATCCTATCAGCGGGAGATGGTTCCCCGCCTTCGCGGGGATGACCAGTCCTTATTATAAATCGTTGTGAACAAACGACAAGCTTCTGGACAGACACTTAGGGACGATTGCAACACATTGCCAAACCGTCCGACTGTAGCAATGAACCCAATCGCACAGCGCTTGCCGATCCACTGCTTCCGCCTTTGTATTGGCGACCGGATCACCCCGCGCGGAGCGAGGTGAGGAAGGCGGTGAGTTTTTGTTTCAGTGTGCCGGATTCGGTCGAAAGGACGTTGGAGGATTCGAGGACGAGCGAGGCGGAGCGGCCTGTGCTTTCGGCGGCGGACTTCACGCTGACGATGTTGCTGGAAACCTCGGTTGTGCCAGTCGAAGCCTCTTGGATGTTCCGCGAAATTTCCTTGGTCGTCGCGCTTTGCTCCTCGACGGCTGAGGCGATGGCGGTGGCGATGCCGCTGATCTTGTTGATCGTCTGGCCGATGTTTTGGATGGCGCTGACGGCGGCCTGAGTCTCGTTTTGGATCGAGGTGATCTGGCCGGAGATTTCCTCCGTCGCCTTGGCCGTCTGGTTGGCGAGAACTTTGACTTCCGAGGCCACGACGGCAAAGCCTTTGCCCGCTTCGCCCGCGCGCGCGGCTTCGATGGTGGCGTTGAGCGCCAAAAGGTTGGTTTGCGAGGCGATTTCGTTGATCAGATTGACAACGTCGCCGACTTTTTGCGCCGACTGCGCCAGTTTTTCGATCATGGCGTTGGTGTTCTTGGCTTCTTCGACGGCGATGGTGGCGATGCGTGCCGAGTCATTAACGCGGTTGCCGATTTCACCGATGGAGCTAGACATTTCCTCGGTCGCCGCCGCCACGGTTTGAACGTTGGTGGAGGCTTGCTCGGCTGCTGCGGCCACGGTGGCCGACTGCCGCGTGGTTTCTTCGGCGGTCGAAGAAAGGTCGGTCGCCGCGCCGCGCAGTGACTCGGCGGCGGACGATACTGTGTTGACGATCGAACCGACCTCCTTGTCAAAGGTCTCGGCCAGCTGCATGAGGGTCGCCTTACGGTCTTCCTCAGCCTTTTTCTTCAGCGATTCCTGCTCGGCCTTCATCTTTTCCATGGCGACGGCGTTGTCACGGAAGACCTGAACCGACTTGGCGATGTCGCCGACTTCATCGCGGCGCTCCGTGTCGGGAACGTCGATGGCTGTCCGGCCTTCGGCCAGCTGCTTCATGACACCCAGCATGCTGCCGAGAGGTTTTGTGATGGAGCGGGAAACCACAGTGCCGAAGGCGAGGCCCAAAAGGATGGAAAGTACCGTGATGGCGATGCTGGTGGATTTGCTGTTTTCGCTGACGGCCTTGGCTTTGTCGTATTCTTCCTTGGCGATGCGAACTTGCAGTTGGATGAGTTTGTCGGTGGGCTCCATGACGGTTTCATAGGCTTGCAGCAGCTCACCGGTTGTGATTGAACGAAATTCGTCTTTGCGTCCGGCCTTGGCGGCTTGCAAGGCCCGCTCGCCAACGGCGGTATAAGCTTTGTAACCGTCGGAGAATTGTTCGGTCAGAGCCTTTTCTTCGGGCACGAGATACGTGGCGGTATATTCCTTCCACTGTGTCCTGAGCGATTGCTCCTTGGCGGCAATGTCGTTGGCCAACTCGGCCAGCTTGTCGCCCTCGGCACCCAGACCAATCTCAAAAAAGTCGGCCTGAGTCGTCGAGAGGTCGTCGTTGACCTGCGAAAGTTGACCGAGGCAGACGGTGCGATCTTCGTAAACGGTTTTCAATCCGCCCCAAACCGCATGGATACCGGTCAAGCTGATGTACCCGACGACCACAAGGCCGACGGAGAGAAGGCCGATAACAAGTCCAATTTTTTTAGAAAAACGGATGTTGGCAAGCATCGATCTCACTCCGAAGTGGTTTGATGCGCCATCTTTATGGATTTATGGTTAAGGGGTCGTTAACGTCTGGGTGTGATGCGGTAATAATACATGGAGATTCAAGCTGTTATAGCGTGGTTAGCCGCATGCTAGCGTATGTAATTCTGGGGGTTTTTCTTGGGAAAACAGGCCTCGGCGAGCGGGATGGAAAAATACGATGTCTGAATTGTCGTTGGATGCCGCGCCGCTGATGCTCTCAGACGGCTTCGGCCTGAGCGGCGCCGATGGTTTCGCGCAAGTGGGTGACGACGTTGCGCCAGATGGCGCTGCGGCTCGTGTCGCCTTTGCGCTCGGCGGCGGCGGCTTCTCCGGCGGCGCGGGTGAGGGCGAGGGGGCCATAGCGGCCAGCCACCGACCGGGCCAAGGCCCAGATTTCACCCATTTCGTCGCTCTTTGTGCCGTTCATCGTCGCCATCCGCTTGCTGCTCGATATTGAAGAAGCCACGGCTTCGTGGCCGCTTTGAGGCAGAATACGGACGAGTTTTTGATATCTTGTTAACAGCGCCGCCTTTTTTCACAAAAAAAGCGCGGCAACGGCGCGACTAGAGCGCCGGAGCTTCGCTGGGGTTGGCCAGTGCGCCGATTTCCGGCAGCTCGGCGACCCAGCTTTCGAAAAGTCGGGCATAGGCGGTGCCGATACGCGCCACCCAGCTCTGCTGGATCGGCAAATCGCGTTCGCCGATGGCCGTCACGAATTGCTTGTTGGCGGGGAGGCGGGTCACGTCCTGACGGGCTTCGGTAAGGGCGTTGGCCTTTTCGAGGAAATCGGGGCCGGACAGGACGTATTTCTCGACGATGTTGGCGGCGAGAACGCTGATCTCGTCGGGCGAAAGCTTGAGAAGATGGGCCGGATGGTCGATCGGAAGCGCCAGCCGTCGCGTCGCCTCGTGGTTGGCCCGGTCGATCAGCTCCGACGTGTCAAAGGCCGCCGGAACCGAATAGGTCAGGGTCATGTGCGAGATAAACTCATGCCCGTTGGCAAAACCGCCGATGGCAAGCAAATCGGCCATAACCCGCGCTACGCGCGTCGAACCTGTCGCCTGCGCGACGAACAGCGCTGCTTCGGCATCGCGCCGTGCCCGGTGGCGGTACAGCCCGTAAAGCTCGGCCAGCGGCGAGGGCAGGTCGCTCTTGGCGATCCAAAAATCGCGCCCGACCAGATTGTCGGTTTCACGGTGATTACGGCGGAAATGGTCGATCTCGGCGGCGGTCAACGGCAGATCAAGTCCGGCGGCGAGAAAGTCCTGCGCCTGATGGCCGCACAAACTGGCGACGGTTTGCCAGTCGTCGCCTTGCAGCGCCGCGCGTTCCGTCGAAGCCGACGCGCTCGGCGCGTGATTCGCGGGCCGCGAGGTGACACGAAACAGCCACGCGATGAGCTTTTGATCGGACGTCAGCGATGTAACATCGTCGTCCGAATTGGCGGGTTGCGGCAAATGGCCGATGTCGCCGTGAAAGCTGGTCTGGACTGTGGCCACGTTATCCTCGCGGGTTGACAAAGACGGGACGACTCCGGACGTGAAAGGAATGGGGGCGCATACTTATCCACAGGAACGCAAAAAGAAAACCCATGTCGATGCCGCAATGTTTTTAAAGGCAACGCCGCGACTCCGACGGATTCTTTTACCACAGAACATTAGTTTCATTAATCGGAAATTTACCAAAGTGAATCCGATTTTAACAAACGGGAGGGTTTCCGAGTCGCTGTGCTTTGTGTGCAACAAATCGTTGCGCGAAGGGAATCATCGCGGCGGTCGCGTGCGTCCGGCTTAAACCTGAACAACGATCTTTTGGTAAAAGCCGCCGAAGAAGCTGCGTTTGACGCGGATGCCGTTTTTGTGCGCGGCGGGAATCCATTCTTCGATCTCGTGCCGCCACAAATCCGGCGCGAAAGGCTCGAGGACGCGCAAGACCGGCAACCAGATATAGCGCAGCGGGTGCCACCACGCGGGCTTGCCGAAATCGACGATCACGATCTTGCCGCCCGGCTTGACGACGCGAAAGGCCTCGGCCAGCGTCCGCGCGCGCGCCTCGCGCGGCTGTTCGTGCATCAGAAAAAAGAGCAGAGCGCGGTCATAGCTGGCATCGGGCAACCCCAGATTGGTCGAATCACGACGCATCAGGCGCGCCCTGTGGCCGTGGCCCAACTTGCTCGCCAGATTGTCCAACTGCGCAGGCGCGACATCGATAACGTCAAAGCTGCCGCCGCAACGCCCGATTCGCTCCGCCAGCATCGGCGTGAGGCTGCCATAGCAGCAGGCGATTTGGATCGTCTTGCCGGGCAACAGCGGCCCCAGAGCCGCCAGAGCCGCGTCGCGCAACGGCGCATACCATCCCCACAGGATGAGATTCACCAGCCAAGGCCGCTCGAACACGCGCACGGCCCAAGGGCGGACATAGGCCCACCAGTAATGTTGCTCAAGATACGCGGGAATCGCCGGATCCGTCACATCCGCAGGCGGATTCGCAGGAAGATCAGGGAGGGCCGCAAGGACGGGAGCGTCGTCGTAAGGGCCGATTTGGGGCAAGGCCGAGGAGTGTTGCATACAAAAGAACTAACGCCCATTTCGCTCCCGCACAAGCGGCTAATCGCCGCGCTGGAATTCCCGCTGAGTCGAACGTTTCATTATGGGATCAAGATGCAACAGAGGCGAAAAAATCGGAGCTTGTGCCGAGGGCGAAAATTCCCTATCGGTCTGGATCAAGCTCACCTTTGCCGGACGAAGCGCCATGACCGAGAACAGCCCTTCCTTGCGGAACATCGCCGAGTTGATGAATGAACTGCACGCCTACACGCGGCAGGTCGTGGTCATCAAGATCGGCGGGAACTCTATCGCGGAAGACCCCGACTTTCTGACCGCCATCGCGCAACAGATTGAATTCCTGCAAAGCCGTCACATCCGGATCGTTTTGGTCCACGGCGGCGGGCCGCAGATCGACCGCGCACTAACAGATGCCGGAATCACGCCGGTCAAAGGCGCTGACGGCCGCCGCGTCACCGACCCCGCGACGATGGCGGTCGTGGCGCAGGTCATGGGCGCGATCAGCCAAGACGTGACCGTGGCGTTGGAAGATCAGGGCTGCACGGCGTTCAACGCTTCGGCGCTGGGAGTCTGCTATGTGGAGGCGGAATCGCTGCAACCGGAGGAGTTTAGTCATCAGGATCGCACCGGCAGGCCCGTGGCCGTGGATGCCGAAGGTCTGTCGGCAAAGCTGGAGCAGGGCAAGATCGTCGTGCTGAATTCCGTCGGGCGCGGCGCGGACGGGCATGATTACAACGTCAACGCGGACGACTACGCCATGGCGGTGGCCTTGGCGCTCCGCGCGCGGCGGCTGATCCTCGCCACCAACGTCGCGGGCGTGTACGATGCCGAGAAGAAGCCGATTTCCCTGCTCACACCCAAAACGGCGAAAAGCCTGATCGCCTCCGGCGTGATCGCGGGCGGCATGATCCCCAAGGTGGAAAGCGCTCTGTCCGCCCTGACGCAAGGCGTCGGCGGCGTCGCCATCATCGACGCGCACAAAAACTGGGCCTTGCTCGGCGAATTGCTGACAAGGAAAGGCTTCGGCACGCTGATCGCGTCGCGCGAGCCGGAACTGTTTTAACCATACGCGGGCCGCAACCAAAAAAACCGTTGTAGCCGGGAGCGGTATCTCTTACATTTTACGACAGGACAGGGCGCAAGTCGCGCCTCCCTATACTGGAAGGGCATGATTGCAGTGACGGTTTTGTTTCACTCGATGCGACGACGTACGCGCTCGGACAAGGTCTGAGGGCGGCCTTCTTGTTTCGCGTCGGTCGTGCCGCGCTTCTTCAGATCGGTGTCAAGGCAGCCACCCTTGGGTGGGAAGGGCGCGATCCATTTGCAGAATAGGGAATAGTTATGTCCGTCACATTAACGCCGACGCAAAGCGAAGCGTCCGCCATCCACAATGTCCACCCTCCCGCGCACGGCGCGCTACCACATTACAGCTCACGGACTCTGGTCGGCGAAGATTGGCTTGACCGCGTCATGGCCTTGCACGCGCAGGTGCGCGCCGAAATGCCGGAAAGTCAGCGTCACTTCCTGCTGCCCAAGCCGCCGGAATACTTCCGCGACCTTTTGACCGAAAAGACCGGCGCGTTGGTCGGCGTGTTCGTCGATGAAAAGCTGGCCGGTTTCATGGCGGTGGTGCGAACCGAGAGTTTTGCCGTGGCCCACGCGGCGGGACGCATCACCTGTCCGGACGACGATGGCCGTCTGGCGGCGGCCTTTGGCGTGGGTGAGGTGGGCGTGTGCCAATCGATGTGCGTGCTGAACGCCTATCTGGGGCGCGGCATGTCGCGGCTTCAGGTGCAGGCGGCGGTGGCATGGGCGCGGCGGCACGAATGCCGCCATCTGTTCGCGCAAGTCGCGGATCAGAACATGCTGAGCTGGATGCGCTTTCTCGACGAGGATTTCTCCATCGTCGCGACGTGGGAGAGCGGCCATCGCCGCTTCCTGCTGCGGTGGTTGCCGCCGGAGGAAAAAGCCCGCCAGCTGCGCGATGCCACGCCGCTCGGCCTTCACGTCTTTCGCAAGGACTACGCGCAGGTTCCGGCTCTGGTCGCCGAATTGACGGCCAAGGTGCAGCGGGGGCATATTGTCTTCCTCGACAACATGGCCCACGAGGCCGGAGCGTTGCGCTTTGTGTTTGGACAGGTGGCGGGATGATACATACTGTGACCTATACCGCCGAAACGCCGGGGCCAAAGCTGCTGGTTCTGGGGTCGGTGCATGGCAACGAAACCTGCGGCGCGTCGGCCATCCGGCGAGTCCTCGCGGCTTTGGATGCCGGACAACTGGAAATCACGCGCGGACAGGTGACGTTCGTCCCCGTCTGCAACCCCCGTGCCTATGAGGCGGGAAAACGCTTTGTCGAACGCGACCTGAACCGCTATCTGGTGCCGATGGAATCGCCGGACTGCTATGAGGCGCGGCTGGGCAACATCCTGTGTCCCCTTCTGGCGGAGTGCGATGCTCTGCTGGATATTCATTCCTACACCATCGGCGGCGAGGCCTTTGTCGTCATGGACGCGTCGGGCTCAAAGGCCGAGCATGACTTTGCCGCCTGTCTGGGCGGAGACGTGGCTCTGTTGGGATGGAGCGAAGCCTACGCCGCTTCGGGCCGCGCCAGCGCGACGCCATCGGAAGAGTCCACCGGCACCGTCCAATACGCGCGTCGTTTCGGCGCATTGGCCGCCACGATCGAATGCGGCCAGCACAACGCGTCGCAGTCGCCCGACATCGCCTATCGCGCCATTCGCAACGCTTTGGCGCATTTGGGCATGGTGGCGGACGAAGCCGTCGCCGCCCCGGCGACCAAGTTGCGCCGCATCACGATGACGCGCGTGTATTACCGCGACGAGCCGGGCGAACTCGCAAAGACATGGCACAATTTCGAGCGCGTCGTGGCCGGTCAGCCGATGGCGGTCTTTGGCTCGGGCGCAACGTGGCTCGCGCCGGAAGACGGTGTCATCATCCTGCCCAAGCCAAACGCGGACGTGGGCGAAGAATGGTTTTACTTCGGCGTGGAGAACAAAGAAACCGCGCCATGATCAAATCCGTCGCCTTTGCCGCTGAAACGCCCGGCCCGAAATTGCTGGTGCTGGGGGCCGTGCATGGCAACGAGCCTTGCGGCGCGGTGGCCATCCCGCACGTGATCGCGGAACTGATGACGGGCAAGCGGAATCTGGTGCGTGGCCGCGTGACGTTCGTTCCCGTGTGCAACCCCCGCGCCTACGCCGCCGGAGAACGCTACATCGACCGCAACCTGAACCGTTATCTGGTGCCGCAGGCGCACCCTGACTGTTACGAAGCGCGGTTGGGCAATATCCTGTGCGGTTTGTTGGCGGACTGCGACGCGCTGCTCGACCTCCACTCCACGCCGCGCGGCAACGAGCCGCATGTGTATGTCGAGCCGTCAAATCCGGCCGAATACGCCTACGCCGCCCATCTAGGCCTACGTACCCTCATCACAGGATGGGAGGACGTTTACGCGGCAACCGACCGCAAGGCCGTCGAGCAAATTCATCCCGACGAAGGCATCGGCACCGAACAAGCGGTGCGCCGACGCGGCGGACTGGCCGCTCTGGTGGAATGCGGCCAAGACGGCGATCCGCAAGCGGTCGAAGTCGCTTACCGCGCCATCCACAACGCCTTAAAGCATTTCGGCATGGTCGAGGAAAAAGCGCTGGCTTCCGGAGCGACGCGCCTCGTGCGTATGACAAAAGTCTACTACCGCGACGACAACGGCGCTTTCACGCGCCCGTGGCGCGACTTTGACCCCGTTGAAGCGGGCGAACCCATGGCCATACGCGCCAACGGGACCCGTCTGTGCGCCCCCGCCAACGGCCTCGTCGTCATGCCCCAGCCTGATTGCGCTCTGGGGCAGGAGTGGTTCTATTTCGGGGTCGAAGAAACGCGAGACTGATTTTGAATCCGGCATCGCGCGGCAGTTCACGCGCCTGCAGCACAAGAAAAACCAGCAGAACGAGTGGCGTTAGCGGAACCCCGGCGCCGTTCAAACCAAAGACACACAGCGGCGACAGCCAGAGAAGAGCGAAAAAAAGCGTCTGCCAAAGAGGCAGAGGGCGGCCCCCGCTCGAAGCGAGAAAACTGACGACCGCAGCGCTCAAAAGCGTCATGTCATAGGAAAAAGAGTAGGGAGTAGCAAGAAGTGCCGCCGTTAGAAGAATAGCGTCGCGCCGCTCCGGTTTAATCGTGGACGTGCTGGCGATAGCGACAAGGAGCGCCGCATAGAGGGCTACCGCGATCGAGATGGCATAAGCCACAGCGGTCGGCGCACCGAGGTGGCGAGCCGCTGCGAAAGGCGACGGCATCATATCCAGATAGAATGCAGGGGCCAATTCCAAAAGGCGGCGTTGAAAAGGAACCGTCACGTTAAAAAACCCACGCCATGGTTCGGCCCCATATAAAAACAGAGCCAGCGCCGCCAACGCGAGGGCTGTCAGAAGGGCCGCCGCTATGACTTTCCCGTGACGTCCAAGCAGCAAGGCGAGCGGAACCATCAAACCGAGATGGGGCTTGAACGTGAGAAAGCCGAACAGAACACCCGCAAGTTTGGGCCGCGCATGCAAAAGCCGCAATCCACCCACAAGAAAGGCGGCGGTAAGAAAACCGTTTTGGCCTGAAACAATGTTTTCAAAACTGGCGGGCGCCAGCGCGAGAATGAGCGTCAAAACCCACGGGTTGGCGCGCCGATACGATACGGCGAAAGCGTAAAGCGCAAAAGTTCCTATCGTCCAAAGGCCAAGCGCCACCGGATAGGAGAACAGACCAATAACCGTGATCCAGGGAATAAGATGGGGCGGATAGCTCCAGTTGTGAAGCTGATAAAAAAGCGGCCCAACAAAATGACGCTCGGCTTGATAGAACCGCCCTATATCAAACAAATCCGTAACGTGACCGTCGAGCGCGAGTTTTGCCCCTGACCACATGTTGATAAAATCATGGCCGACAATATGGCCGCTGTCTTCGAACAAACCATGAAGATCGCTAATGTAATTGACCAGAATACAAAGCCAGATGCAGACTAGAAAAAAGTGAAACACCCACGCCTGCGCCACCTGTGGCGGCCACATGGTATTCAGGCTGTCTGGTGGGCGATGGCCGGAATCGGGATGATTCATGTTAACGGTGCTTTGCTGTTTCATTGGAAAAGAAGGACGCATAGTCGAATGTCTTGCTCTCGACCGCTGTCGTGTACACAGAATCCTTAGACTCCGGAAAAGGAAACCTGAGTATTTGGAGCGTGGAGGGTTGTTGTGGATCGAAGGGTTTAAGGCGCTGGGTACACCGGAGGCCAATGATCGTGTGGATTTGCTCCGTTCCGTTGAGAAGAATGCTGAGTTTGTCGGAAACGAAATTGTGATTGAAGTTCCAAAGGAATCGGCTGAGTTCCGTGGGGGCGTTCAGGACGGATTGGTCATAGGGAATATAACCTGATTTCGTGTCCACCTCGTTCTTGAGAAGCGCGACATAGCGGCTCCAGTACCAAGTTGTTTTAATGTGCGCCGCAGACTGCAGAGTGAGAGCCAGTCCGACGAGCAGACAAAGATGACGAACGGGAAATTCATACTGGATCGGAACTTTCTTCGATGCCCCCGCAGACTCGCGCCATGCAAAAAACACCACAACCAGTTGCGCCGTGGCGTTGATGAAGACGTAGACAAGGCGCGTTCCGGTGACTTCGACGATTTGAATCGTGGTCGACAGGAGGCTGATGATGCCGAGACAAAACAAGACGACCAATAACACACACGTCACATCGCCGATGCTTCGCCGCTTTCGAGGATGGGCAAAAACCAGCATAATGAGCGCGGCGAAGAAGGCGGAAAAGCTGGCGACCCAAACCTGCGGGATCAGCAGCGCCCACGGGAGAACATCGAACATGCTGAGTTGGGCGTAACGTTTGTAATTGTCCGGAATATGCTGCAAGTGATGCGCATAATACAGGGTGGTAATGGCGATGTAGCCCAGCAGCGCGATCCACAAGAGAGTCAGGGCGCGGGAGTCGCCGCCCTGACGCAGACGGACGATAAGCGCGGCCCCGATAACCGGAAGGCTGAAGATCAACACTTCGCCGCCCCGAAACGCGAGGAGGCATAGGCCCAAAATCAATGCGATGTCCCAGCCGCGAAGGGATCGGTCGAAGAGAATGTAAAACAAGAGCGGCCAGCTCAGCGAAATAAAGACCTGCGGTTCCCATATAGCGTAAAGCGACATGCCGATGCCAAAGGATGCGAACGCCAGCAACGCGAACAGGCCATAAGGCAGCTTGTTGGTCTTTCGTAGAACGTGCCAGCCGAGCCATCCCGCGATGATGGGGTGGATCAAGAGCGTGGCGGAAAAAACATACATGAGTACAGGTATGTTGTTCACGCCGCTCCACAACAATAGCAGGGTCGGAATCTGGTGGAGCGCTACGACGAAATCGCGGCGGTGGTGCAACACCTCGTCGTACCAAACAAAGTCGCGGGCGTTGAGGATGTCAAACAGCTCGACCGTCCCCTCCCAGATCAGCCCCCGGCAGGTGGCGATGGCGAGGATCATGTGAAGCGCGAAAGCGCCAAGCCCCACGCCGAGCCACAGACGCGGCGAACCGAGATGCAGCAACAGGTTGCTTGACTCCGAGCGCGGCAGGGTCATGCGGGCCTCGTCAGGCGTCGATGTTGGTGACGTTCAGCGCGTTGTCCACGATGAAGTCGCGGCGGGGTTCGACGACATCGCCCATGAGGGTGGAGAAGACCTGTTCCGCCACATCGACCTGATGCACCTTGACCTGCAACAACGAACGCACGGCGGGGTCGAGGGTCGTTTCCCACAGCTGCTCGGGGTTCATCTCGCCCAGACCTTTGTAGCGTTGGATGGTGAGGCCCGTGCGGCCCACTTCGATCACGGCATCCACCAGCTCGGCGGGTCCGGCCAGCGATACGGGGGGCTTGTTCCTGATGGCAAATTGCGCCGGAGCGCTGAACCACGTTTGCAGTTCTGCCGTCATGTTGTCGAGGCGGCGCGCTTCGGCGGCGCGGAGCGTGTCGGCATCCAGCGTAAAGCGGTTGGTGACGCCGCGCCGCGTGCGCGTGAACAACAAGCCGCCGTTCTTGGTCGCTTCGCCTTTCCACCCGCGTTCACCGGCGGGCAACAGTGTGTCGAGGCGCGTGGCGACATAGGCCGCCGCTTCCTGCGCCTTGGCGGCATCGACGGTCAAACCAACGCCCAAAGCTCCGGCAATCGCGGCCTGTTCCACAATCGCCTGATGACCCACCTTGCGATTCAATGCCAGAATGGCGTTTTTCATCACGCGCGACTGTTCGACGATGGCGCGTAGCTCTTCGCCCTGCAGAACCTTGCCCTTGTGCAGCGTGACGGTCGCGTCTTCCAGTCCCATGTCGAGCAGATAATTCTCCAGCGCCCGGTCGTCCTTGAGATAGCGTTCCTTGGTGTTGCCGCGCTTGATGCGGTACAGCGGCGGCTGGGCGATATAGAGATAGCCGCGCTCGATCAGTTCCGGCATCTGGCGGAAGAAGAAGGTGAGCAGCAGCGTGCGGATATGGCTGCCGTCCACGTCGGCATCGGTCATGATGATGATCTTGTGGTAACGCGCCTTGTTCGCGTCAAACTCCTCGCGCCCCACGCCGCAGCCGATAGCGGTGATGAGCGTGCCGATTTCGGCGGAGGACAGCATCTTGTCGAAACGCGCGCGCTCCACATTGAGGATCTTGCCGCGCAGGGGCAGGATGGCTTGGTACTGCCGCACGCGCCCCTGCTTGGCAGAGCCGCCCGCCGAGTCGCCCTCGACGATGAAGATTTCGGATTTGGCCGGATCGCGTTCCTGACAATCCGCCAGCTTGCCGGGCAGGGAGGTCATGTCGAGAGCGCCCTTGCGCCGCGTGAGTTCGCGGGCCTTGCGGGCCGCTTCGCGGGCCGCCGCCGCCTCGACCACTTTGCCGACGATCTTCTTGGCCTCGGCGGGATGTTCCTCCAGCCATGTGTTGAGCATTTCGCTGACCACGGACTCGACCACCGGCTTGACCTCGGAAGAGACGAGTTTTTCTTTGGTTTGCGACGAGAATTTGGGATCGGGCACCTTGACCGACAACACGCAGGTCAGGCCTTCGCGCGCGTCTTCGCCGGAGAGAGCGACTTTTTCCTTTTTCGCCAGACCGCTGCTCTCGGCATACTGGTTGACGGTGCGGGTGAGCGCGGCGCGGAATCCGGCCAAATGCGTGCCGCCGTCCTTTTGCGGAATATTGTTGGTAAAGCACAGCATGGTTTCATGATAGCTGTCGTTCCACTGCATCGAACATTCGACGGTGGTGCCGTCCTGTTCTTTGCGGGCGTTGATGCTGGGTTCGATCAGCGCGACTTTCGAGCGGTCGAGCCAGTTGACGAATTCCTTCAGCCCGCCTTCATAGTGCAGGTTGACGGTCTTCGGCTCGACGCCGCGCGCGTCGGTCAGATTGAGGTTCACGCCCGAATTGAGGAACGCCAATTCGCGCAACCGGTGTTCCAGCGTGGTAAAGTCGAACTCGGTCTTGGTGAAGATTTCCTTGGAGGGCAGGAAAGTGACTTCCGTCCCGGTCTTGTCGGAAGGGCCCACGGATTTCAGCGGCGCTTCGGCGTCGCCGTTGCAAAAGCGCATCGTCCATTCCGCGCCCTGCCGCCAGACGCGCAGATCGAGATGGTCGGACAGGGCGTTGACGACCGAAACGCCCACGCCGTGCAGACCGCCGGAGACTTTGTAGGAATTCTGGTTGAACTTGCCGCCCGCATGCAGCTGCGTCATCACCACCTGCGCGGCGGACACGCCTTCCTCGGTGTGAATATCGACGGGAATGCCGCGCCCGTTGTCGCGCACGGTGCAGGAGCCGTCGGCGTTGAGGATCACGTCGATGCGCGTGCAGTGCCCCGCCAGCGACTCGTCCACGGCGTTGTCCACGACTTCATACACCATGTGGTGCAGACCCGACCCGTCGTCGGTGTCGCCGATATACATGCCGGGCCGCTTGCGAACGGCATCAAGTCCGCGCAAGACGGTGATGGAATCGGCGCCATAATCGTCGGAGGGCGTGGGCACAATTTCGACGGCGGATTGAGTCATGAATCAGGTGGCCTTCAGCAGGGGTTTCTCAGCCCTTCTGAGTAGCACTCAACGCGTCGCGGCGCAACGTTCCAACGTGCCGAAAAGATTAGCGAATTGGGCGCTTTACGGCGCGGGATTCGGCGCACCGAGACGCAAGACCGGAACCTTGCCGCTGCGCCGCAAAGCCTCCACGCCATCGCGCCCGCCTTCCCTATACGCCCCAACAACCTGACCTTGCGCGGGGGTAAGACCGGCGGCGGGGAAGCGGCCGTTCGCGAAATCGCTGAGCTGATAGCGCGACTGGCTGGGCGTGTTGGTAAAATTGATGCCCGCATAGTTGGCATCGAGGTTGGTTGTGTTCACCCGCGCATAGGCGGCCAGACCGAGCAGCATATCCTGCTGCGCCCGCAGCGTCAGCGTTTCCGCGAAATAGCCCAGCTGTTCCGGGGTCATGTTCACCTGACGCGTCGCGTCGATGCTGGCCGCGTTCTGGTTGACGACGGTGCGGAAATCATACGACGAAGGGCCGCCCAACTGGTAAAGACCGCCGAGGGTGACTTTCGTGGCTCCGGTGCGGAAGGTCGACGTCGTCGCCACGGTGAGGCGGTTGATGTCGAGGCGCGTGATGGTTCCGTCGTTTCCGACGATCTTCACCACGCCGGTGCCGCTGCCCGTATCGTTGGCATAAACGCCCGGCTTGCTGTTGCGCTGGGTCGCATAGCCCATCGCCGTCTTCATCGTCTGCGTCAGTTGCGCGGCATCGTTGGGCTGCAAAGGATAGTTCGCGTAGGTGCCAGCCGGTTTGGCGATGCCGTTGACGTAATGATAGCCGTCTTGCTGGCGCGAGAAATAGCCTTCCATGGCCACGCCGTTGATGATTTGCTTGACGGTCGCGCTGCTGCCGTCGGGCTGCATCTGGACGGCAAAGACGGGGCTGCCGTCGCGCGTGTCGTAACCCGCAATCACGGTGCCGAGCGGCATCTGCCGATCATTCAATCCCTGATAAACATTGACGCAAGTGCCGCGCTGCGTAACGGCATCGCAACCCATCGCCACGCCACCCGCGTTGTTGGCGGAAAATCCGGTGGTGGCGCAGCCGCCGACGAAGGCGGAAGCAGCGAGGACGAGGGGAAGGGCAGTTCCGGCCAAGAGACGGCTTTTCAAATTCATTTTCTCTATCCTTCGGCGATCAACGCCTCAAAAATGGTTGCGGCAGGTCTTTCAGGCACAGCCCCTAAAACCCAACAAAAACACCTTAAACGAGCATCAAAAAACTACTCTCCGGCAAATAGTTGCGCAAGAGGTCAAACGTTAAGCATGAATGCTGGTTTTGCAGGCGCGGTTCGATCAGCGCAACGCGGCTGTCGCATGTGCCGCCCTCAGGGTTGACTCGACGGAGGCGTAGGGCGAGGCTGTTGTCGACGTTAACCATTCCGACAAGGGAAACGAGCAAATGGCGGATGAGAGCGGTGAAAACGTCGATCAGGGCGCTTCGCATTATGCCCCCGGATATGCGGAAGCGCGCATCGGCTTCATGGAGAAGCGTCGTGGCGTGACGCACGCGGCTTTTCTGCTTCCGTACTTGAGCGACCAGTCGCGCGTTCTGGATTGCGGCTGCGGCCCCGGAACCATCACCAATGATCTGGCGGCGTGCGTTAAGGGCGGGTTTGTTATCGGCATCGATGTCAACAAAGCGCAGACGCAACGGGCGCAGCGCCATGCGCGTGATTTGGGAATACAAAACGCTTTTTACATCGAGCAGAATGTAACCGCCTTGGACTTCAGCGACGACAGCTTTGATGTCGTTTTCAGCGAAGCTCTCCTTGATCATGTTCCGGACACCGAAAAAGCCGTTTCTGAAATGGTTCGCGTTCTCCGTCCCGGGGGCCTTTTGGCGCTTCGTTCTCCGGACTGGTCCGGACTGGCCTTTGATCCGCCCACAGAGAGCGGGCTGTTTCTGGTCGAAGCATACAAGAACCGCATCGCCGCCGCTGGGGGGCACCCGTTCATGGGCCAGCAACTATCTGTGTGCATGGGGTTGGCGGGTCTTGAAAACATCAAGGTGTCGCGCGGCCAAGAAATACACGACGCGCCGAGCGGCTTTCTTTTGGCCATCGGCGAGGCCGTTTTGCCCACTTCGGTGAATCGCAACCAAGCCAACGCCCTCATTGCCGAGGCCCAAACGTGGGCCAAGCGGCCTCAGGCGACGATCAGGGAAATATGGACGGAGTGTGTAGGATTCAAGCGCGGGTCTTGACCAAGTTTATTCTATAAAGGGCTTGGCGACGGGCAGAAAGGAGGAGGGATCGTCCTTTCTGTAACGATCCAGAATGACATCAATATCGCCGGAGCCTAACATTTCTTCGAGCGTCATGTTGAACATCGCCAGCAACTTGTTCTCGCCGATGTCCATTTGCAACCCGTTGGCGTAGTAACGGATGGGCGTGTCCTTGATAACGCGTTGTATCTTGTCCGGGTTTTTGCCCATGAACATTGAGGCAGCGTGGCGCTCGATAAAGGTCACATCCGCCTTCTTTTCCGCGACGTTGACAAGCGCCGTTATATAATCGGTCGTTTGCGGCATCGTGAGCTGTGTGGCGTTGGGAAAATTCTGATCGGCAATAACCTTGGTCGCGGTGCCGTCAATGGCCGATATCTTCACGGATGGATCGTTGATAGCGCCCAGATTGTGGTCAAAGCGATTGTTGCCTTTCCATGTGTAGGCATCAAGGGCGCTGTAGTACAGCGGGATGGTCTGGCTCAGGAAAGCCGAATAGCCCCCGGAATTCCAGCCATTTATGCACAATGCGTCGTAGCGCCCTGTCTTTAACCCCTCGATCATGCTGCCGAAGCTGACTTCTTCCGCCCACTCGATTTTCAGGCCGGCGCGCTTTCCCAACAGTTCCGTAATGTCATAGATGATGCCCGAGAAAACGCCGGTGTTCGGGTCTTTCATCAGCGCGGATTCGTAAACCACATAACCGCATCTGAGCGTGTGTGTGCGCATAACGCGATCATACGCGCTTTCTTTGGCGACCTGCGTCGTCAAGGCGTTGTGACGGACGAGGCTTGCCGTGGTCAACGAAGCGACAAGCGCAATGGCAACGGCCAGAAGTGTCAGGAAAGACTTACTCATGACCCGTTCCTCGATAAACTCAAAGGTGTCTGCTGCTTGAATCTACGCTGTTCAGAAGAGCCGCTCAATCCCCCAGACAAACCCCAAGCCCACGGGCGGTGCGGACGAGGGAGTCTTCGGGGCCGACTTGTTGGCATTGGCGGATGGCGTCGTCGATGGGCACGTCGATGACTGTGCGGTTCGACCAACCGACCATGCGGTCATAGTGTCCGGCTTGGATCAGCTCCACGGCGTGAACGCCAAAGGCGGTCGCCAGCAGGCGGTCTTGGGCGCTGGGCTGGCCGCCGCGCTGGACATGGCCGAGGACGGTGACGCGCGTTTCGGCTTGGCACAGGTCAGCGATTTGCGCGCCGAGGTAATGGCCGATGCCGCCCAGACGATGCTGGTTGCCATAGAACGCCTTGGTGAGCGTTTCACCCGCGCTCGTCTTGACGGCTTCCGAGACGACCATCAGCGCGAAATTCCGTCCGCGCTGCCGCAGACTTTCGATGTGAGCGGCGACCTTTTGCAGCGTGTAGGGAATTTCGGGAATCAGAATGACATCCGCGCCGCCCGCGATTCCGGCGGTCAGGGCGATATGTCCGGCATCGCGGCCCATGACTTCCAGAATCATGATCCGGTCATGGCTGGCCGCCGTGGGTTGCAATCGATCCAACGCTTCGGTGGCGACGGCGACGGCGGTGTCAAAGCCGACCGAGGTTTCCGTCATGCTCAGGTCGTTGTCGATGGTCTTGGGAATGCCGATCAGGTGAAAACCGCCTTGCCGCGCCAGCCGTTGCAGGATGGCGAGGCTGCCGTCGCCGCCGATGCCGATCACCGCCTCGCAGCCGAGCTTTTTCAGCGCCGCGATGATCTCGCCGGAACGGTCTTTAAGCGAGCCGTCGGGCATGGGATAGGCGAAAGGATCGCCCTTGTTGGTCGTGCCCAGAATCGTGCCGCCTTGGCGCAGAATGGCCGTCTCGACATCTTCCACCGTCAAAACCTGCGTCTTCGGCGGATCGCAGAGCAAGCCATGCGTGCCGTTCTTGATCCCGATGACTTCCCAATTCAAAGCCGAAGCGCGCAGCACCACGGCGCGCAAAATGGCGTTCAGTCCGGCGCAGTCGCCGCCGCTGGTCAGAATGGCAATACGTTTGACAGGTGCGTTCATAAAAAACCTCGGAAGGGGGAGTAGACGGAGGATTATAACGAAAAGCGAAAGCGAACGGAATGGAACAGCGAAAAATTTATCGTCTCAGCTCGTGGCTTTGAGCGCGTGGGCTCTCGCCAAGCGCGGCAGGTCTTGCATGTTTGAAAAGACCGTTTCCGCGCCTGCTTGACGAAGCTTGTCACTGTGGTTTGGCCCGCAATGGCTGCCGCCCACAAAGCCGAATACCGTCATGCCCGCTGCAACTCCGGCCAAAACGCCAGCAACGCCGTCCTCGATCACCAGACAGTCTTGGGCCGGAATGCCGACATGACGTGCGGCGAGAAGAAACAAATCCGGCGCGGGCTTGCCGTGTTCAACGCGCTCCGTAGAGAAGATATGGGGCGCGAAACGGTCGTAAAGACCGACGGTTTCCAGCGCCGCCGTCACTTCGCTCTCTTTCGAACCCGAAGCGATGCAGCGGGGAAAGTCGCTCAGAGCATCCAGCGCCGCGCCAACGCCTGCGATGGGCTGGAGTTGTTGGCGAAACGTGGCGATTTTCTCTCGCTCCATCGTCGCCTCGATTTCCGGGGATATCGTGCGGCCTGTCTCTTGCTCTAGAATCTTGCAAATAGAACTCATCGCAACGCCAGCAAAGCGCCGCCTTAGTTCCTCCGGGAGAATATTTATACCTGCCGTCCGAAGAACTCTGGCCTCAATTTCGTTATGAAGGAGCATTGAGTCCACGACCACGCCGTCGCAATCAAAAACAAGCAGCATTTCTAAAATCCCCTTGCGGAAGAGTGAAGCGACGATGTTCAGGCCTCTGACCACTTATCGCCCAGCCGCGTCATATGCGCCATCTTGCGGCCTGGACGAATTTCCGTTTTGCCGTAGAGGTGGAGGCAGACGGTGGGATCGGCCAGATACTCCGGCCAGCGTTGCACATCGTCGCCCAGAATATTCTGCATCACGGCGCGGCTGTGCGGCGTGGTGGGGCCGAGCGGCAGACCGCAGACGGCGCGAACCAGTTGCTCGAACTGGCTGCAGGCGCAGGCATCGATCGTCCAGTGGCCGGAATTGTGCGGACGCGGCGCGATCTCGTTCATCAGCACACTCTGCCCCGCCGCGTTGGGAGTCTTGAGAACGAACATCTCGACGCACAGCAGGCCGACGACATCAAGCGCAGCGGCCAGCGTTTGCGCGATCTGCTTGGCTTCATGCTCCACGGCGGGCGATATGCGGGCCGGAACACGCGTTTCGGCGAGGACGTGGTTGATGTGGATGTTCTCGGCGACGGGATAGGTCGCCATGACTCCATCCGCGCGACGCGCCACGATGACGGAAATCTCGCGGTCGAAATCGATGAAGGTTTCGATGATTCCGGCCTCGCTCCCCATCGCGCGCCAAGCTGTCGCCGCGTCCATGTCGGACGTGATCGTCAACTGCCCCTTGCCATCATAGCCAAGGCGCGAGGTTTTGAGGATGGCGGGCCGCGCGAAATTCTCCATCGCTTCCGCCAGTTCCTTGACGGACAGCACCGGCATGAAATCCGGCGTTCCGAGGCCTTGCTGGCGGGCAAAGGACTTTTCCAGCACGCGATCCTGCGCGATGCGCAAGACGGGAGCGTTGGGGTGGACTGGCTTGCGGCGCGACAGGACTTCGAGAGTCTCAAGCGGCACGTTTTCCCATTCCAGCGTCACGACATCGACGGCCTCGGCGAATTTCTTCAAAGCCGCGTGGTCGAGGAAATCGCCGCGCGTGTGGCCCGCCGCCACTTGCAGGGCGGGCGCGTCCATTTCCGGGCAAAAGATGTGGCTGCGGTAACCGAGCCGCGCTGCCGCGAGCGCCGTCATGCGCCCCAATTGCCCGCCGCCGAGAATGCCGATGGTGGAACCGGGAGGAAGAATGTTCATGTCAGACCTTCTTCTTTTTGGTTTCGTTCTTAGGTTTTTCGGCGATGGAAGCGGTCTGCGCGGCGCGCCAGACGTTCAGACGTTCCGCCAGTTTCTTGTCTTGGAGCGCCAGCACCGCCACCGCCAGCAATCCGGCGTTGGTGGCCCCCGCCTCGCCGATGGCCAACGTCCCTACCGGAACGCCCGCAGGCATCTGCGCGATGGAAAGCAGGCTGTCGAGGCCGTCCAGCGACTTGCTCCGTATTGGCACACCCAAGACGGGCAGGGTGGTCAGAGAGGAAATCATGCCGGGCAAATGCGCCGCGCCGCCCGCTCCGGCGATGATGACCTGCAAGCCACGCTCTACGGCTGAGGTGGCGTAGGAATACAGGCGTTGCGGCGTGCGGTGTGCCGACACAATCATGGCCTCGAACGGCACGCCAAAGCCGTGCAGAACGTCCGCCGCCCGTTTCATGGTCTCCCAGTCGGACTGGCTCCCCATGACGATTCCGACCAAGGACGGGGCCGAATCGTTGCCGGACTTGGTGGATTTAGGGGTTGCGCGGGGCTTGCGAGCCATGGTTGATCCTTTTTTTCGCAGGGAAGGGCGCAAATTAATGGGTTTTAAGGCAATTGGCTAGAAACTTGTTCGCGGCCCCAAAATCCGAGGCCATTCTCGTTGCCGAGCAACCCATTCGAGGCCCTGCGTGGACAAACCTATCGACTTGATGAGCGATCCCCTGACCGACGCGCCTTTGACGACAGAGCAGCGTCAGGCGTGGGACTTGATCCGCGCGGAACTCATCATCGCGCGTGAGAGCCTTCAAGAAATGGAGACGCGCATCCGCGCGCTCGAACATCGCGCGTCCGACGAGGAACGCGTTTTATCCATTCTTACGCGCCCCGAATTTAACCGCGAAGTGGCGCGTATGCTGGCCTTTGACGAACGCTATGGCGGACAGTCCAGCGTCCTCTACTTCAGCGTCGAGAACCTGACCGACATTATCGCGCAAAAAGGGCGCGACAAGGCCAACGCCGCCGTGCGTACAGCCTGTGACACGTTCGCGCGCAACATCCGCAACAGCGACATTCTGGGCCGCCTCGCGGTGGACGAATTCGGCATACTGCTCCCGCGTTGCGATAATGTGTCCGCGTGGAAGAAAGGTGAAACGCTGGTCACCGCGCTTCAACGCGCCCTTACAGGCGCGGGCGATTTCGACTTTTCCCTGTCGATCAGCTATGGCGCCTATACCTTCAATGACGACAAAGACGTGGCCGCAGGCCTGAAACGCGCCGCCAGTTCCATGACCCGCTCCCCCGAAGGCCCCAAGCCCTGAACTTACACTCATCCCCCCGAGTCATGCTCGCGAAGGCGAGCATCCATCACCCGGCGATGCCCTATACGCACGTTCACAGAACGCCACGAGAACGTTGCCGACAGGCGATGGATCGCCGCCTACGCGGCGATGACGCTTGGGGGGAGGGGCGCATTTTTCCCCCTGCGTCATGCTCGCGAAGGCGAGCATCCATCTCCCGGAGGAGCCTTAAGCGCACAGCCTCAGAACGCCGCGCGAACGTCCCCGACAGGTGATGGATCGCCGCCTGCGCGGCGATGACGCTTGCGGGGAGGGGGTGCACTTTTCCCCCTGCGTCATGCTCGCGAAGGCGAGCATCCATCACCCGGCGGAGCCTTAAGCGCACAGCCTCAGAACGCCGCGCCAACGTCCCCGACAGGTGATGGATCGCCGCCTACGCGGCGATGACGCTTGGGGGGAGGGGCGCATTTTTCCCCCTGCGTCATGTTCGCGAAGGCGAGCATCCATCACCCGGTGGAGTCTTAAGCGCACGTTCACAGAACGCCGCCTGCGCGGCGATGACGCTTGGGGGGGCAGATGTCGCCGCAGACCCTTTTTCAGGCGATAATATCAGGAAGCAATTGGTTCTCGACGCGGCTGATTTCGTCGCGGATCTGGAGCTTGCGCTTCTTCACGCGGGCCAGTTGGAGCATATCCGGCACGGCGCGTTGAGCCAGCGACAGGATGGCATCATCCAGATCGCGGTGTTCGGCCTTCAACAGGGCCAGTCGTTCGCGGAGTTTATCTTGGTCGCTCATGTTTCTTCAGCCGATTTATAGGATCGGCGACTATTAGCAGAGAATCGCGCCAATAACCACTATTCCGTTCGGCTTCAAAGCCGCCGCCGTCGGGAAAGAAATTCACAGGCTAGATGAAAGCTGGTATCTTTGGCAAAGCGCGGCGGACATCTCCGCTTAAGGGGATGTCGAAGGGGAGGGATAATGCGTTCCAGCGATTCGGCGGAGGTAGAAGGATCGACCGAGTCAGGCTGGCTGGCGGGCCGAATTCTGATCGCCATGCCGACAATGGCCGACCCGCGCTTTGCCCGCGCCGTCGTCTATCTGTGTTCGCACGGCCCTGAGGGCGCGATGGGGTTGGTCATCAATCGCGTCTATGGCGAGCTGAACTTCCGGGGCTTGCTTGGCCAGATGGGCATCAAGCCCGTGGCGGGCGTTCCCGATATGCCGGTGCATTTTGGCGGCCCCGTCGATCCGGCGCGCGGTTTTGTGCTGCACACCGTCGATTACAGCCGCCACGACACGCTTCCGGTCGGCGACAACATCGCCTTGACCGCCACGGTCGAAATTCTCAAGGCTCTGGCGAACGGCGAGGGGCCGCAACGCTCGCTTCTTGCGCTGGGCTACGCCGGATGGGGCGCGGGGCAGCTTGAGGCGGAACTTCAGACCAACGGATGGCTGGTGGCGGCGGCGGACGAAGACCTCGTCTTTGACCCCGACCTTGAGTCCAAATGGGATCAGGCGCTGGCCAAACTCGGTGTCAGCGCGATGATGCTGTCGGGCGACATGGGGCATGCGTGATTTGACTTTGGCGGCGTTCTGTGCATTTTCAGCCGCTCGGTGACACAAGTTTTTTGGGTTTGAGGACGTTCCATGCGCGCAGAAGTACAATCAGCGATTGCGGCGATTGAAAAATCGCTGGCGTTGCTGAGGAGGCATCTTTGACTATGATCAGGCCCTTATCCGTTTGGATGAGTTGAACGCGCTGTCCGAAAACCCCGACCTTTGGAACAATTCGGCGCGGGCGCAGGCGGTGATGCGCGAACGCACGCATCTTGAGCAAGCCGTGCGCGGCTATCGCGCCTTGACGCAAGGGGTGAAGGACAACACCGAGCTTTTGCAGATGGCCGAGAGCGAAGGCGATCCCGCCATGGTCGCCGAGGCCGAGCAAGCCCTGTTCGCCCTGCGCGAACAAGCGGCGCAGCGCGAGCTGGAAAGCCTGTTGTCCGGCGAAGCGGATGCCAACGATTGCTACCTCGAAGTCAACGCGGGCGCGGGCGGCACCGAGGCGCAGGATTGGGCCGAAATGCTGCTGCGCATGTATTTGCGTTGGGCCGAAAAGCATGGCTACAAAATCGCGCTGCTCGACGAATCGCGCGGCGAAGAAGCGGGCATCAAATCCACCACCGTGCAGATTTCCGGCCACAATGCCTATGGCTGGCTGAAAACCGAAACGGGCGTGCATCGTCTGGTGCGCATCAGTCCCTATGATGCCAACGCCCGCCGCCACACCAGCTTTGCCAGCGCGTCGATCAGCCCCGTGGTGGACGACAGCATCCCCATCGAGATTCTGGACAAGGACTTAAAGGTCGACGTGTACCGCTCCAGCGGCGCGGGCGGCCAGCACGTCAACAAGACCGAAAGCGCGGTGCGCTTCACCCACTTGCCCACCGGCATCATCGTCGCATGCCAGCAGGAACGGTCGCAGATCAAAAACCGCGCCAAGGCGATGGAAATGCTCCGCGCCAAAATCTACGAAATGGAGCTGAAAAAGCGCGAAGATGCCGCCGCCGTTCTGGAAGCCAACAAAAGCGAAATCGCCTGGGGCCACCAGATCCGCTCGTATGTGCTGCAACCCTATCAGATGGTTAAAGACGTCCGCACCGGCGTCGAAACCAGCCAAACCCAAGACGTCCTCGATGGCGACATCGACAAATTCCTCCAAGCCTCACTGGCCCAACGCATCAAGGGACAGGTGGAGGACGTGGAGTAGGTCGTTTCCGTATCATGGAAATCCCCCACCTATGCGGACGTGACGGAACTTGCTTTGAATTCAATAACCTATCGTCATGCCCGCGTAGGCGGGCATCCCATTTTTTGAATCATTTTATCCGGCGCTGGCAATATAATTGCGCAACTAAAAAAACATATTTATATTTTCACGACTGAAACAAACCCGTTCGAGAAGGCTCTGGCATTCGGTTTTGGAGCGCAAGGCACGGATTTCGAAATTTATAATCAGGAGACATCAAATGATTCATGAATCGATCATGCAGCGCACGGAGGATTGCCACCACCATCGTCGGCACAGGCAAGGTGGTTCGCAACCTGTGGTCAGGTTGCTGCGCGTAATGCGGCGGCCCGGAAAAGTAGGCACGGCATCGGATGGGCTCACATCGGCGCGGGCGCTGTTCGAGCAGAGGATAAGAGAGCTCGAATATCATCGTGATGAGCTTTCCGACCGGATCTTGCAGGTGAAAGAGGCCGAAGCCAACAGGCTGGATGCCGAAAAACAGAAGGCTGCCTTGGCGCGAGAGGCTGCCAAAAAAAGCGCCGTTTTAGGAAGAACCAGTCGGTCAAGTACTGGAAACTCATCGTGATGGCGGACGTGGCAAAGGTTCGCGCCCGTCGCAATGCCGCTCTTGTTGAAACGCTCTCTCGGTTTTTCAAGAACGGGCGGACGGTTCAACGTTATCCCGGCATCGGCAGTCAGGCCGGAACGCTCTTCCGCCGTTTCACGACAGCCGTGTCATCGTGGAGCGATGACCGCCGTGCTCTGCGTAATATCAACCAAGAAAGGGTCGCGAGTCTGAAACAAGATAGAGATAGAACAATCGCCGCTCTCCCACAGAAGATCGAAGCGGCCTTTACGGCTGACTTGGAAACAAGATGCCATCGCAATAATCTGAGTCAGGCCGAACGATACGATCAAATAGTTGCAGTCAGAGACAAGGCAGAAATCTTGCGCCAAATGGTTTGTAGGGAGCGGGCCATCGTCGAACGGATGCATGAAGCTGCTTTGCGGCGACACAAGGAGTCTATAGATTTCCAAATGGCGGCGACCCGGACTACGCTGCGACGAGAGGTTGTTGGAGTCGCTGTCGGGACGGGGCAGGCCATGCTCAACTCCTTCCGGAACGCCGTCGAACCAGTGGTATTGCCCGTTGTGTCATCCCTAGTAGGGACGGCTCGATCCATGGCGGTAACGATCACCACAGCGAACAGGCATGTGCGAGCGTTGAAGCGGAATGGTTTGGCCGAGAAACACCGAATCGTGCAGTTCGATTTGTGGGTTGCGGCGGGGCCCCGTCCAGCCTAACAGATCATCTCTCCTCTTTCCCCCTTTGGGGAAAGAGGGCTTTTTTTGTCCGCCCGGAAAGTCCTCATGGCCATTATCACCGAACACGAATTCGTCGCCAGTGAAGACGGCGAACTGGCGTTGATCATTGAGGCGCTTGACGACGCGATCACCGAGCTTCCGACTCTGGTCGTCGTGCGCGCCGAGGCCACGGCCAGCCTCAATCTGGGGGCGGAAGCCTCGCACGACATCGTTGGGATCAATCCCGATGTGCTGGAGCGGTTGTGCGGCGCGGAAAGCTTGCTGGTCGTAGAACTCAAGGGCGATGCCGTCCATCGCACCTACGATGCCGTCGTCGGTGTGGACGAGACTGAGTAGTCCCCGCCGTCCTCCCGCCACTGATTCCGAAACCATGTCATCTGGCGTTTGGCGTAGTTGCGCGTGGCTTGTTGCGCTTGGGCGACCGCGTCGGCGCGGGAGACTTCGCCGCGCAGATACGCCGCCAGTTCGCGCACGCCGAGAATCTTCATCGCGGGCAGATCGGGATCAAGCGAACGGTCGAGCAGCGCCCGAACTTCCTCAAGCGCCCCGCGCTCCATCATGCGCTCAAAGCGCCGGTCGCAAGCGGCGTAAAGCTCCTCGCGCGGCGGCAGAAGCAGGATGCGGCGCACGGCAAAGGCGGAAACCGGCCCTGCGCCGTCTTGCGCTTGCCCCGCTCCGTTCTGCCAATAGCCAAGCGGTTGCCCTGTGTGTTGCGCCACTTCAAAAGCGCGGATCAGACGTTGCCGATCATTGGGCTTAATCCGCGCGGCGCTTGAAGGATCGAGTGTGGCGAGGCGGGAACGAAAGGCCGCTTCGCCCATATGCTCGTAGAGTGCCTGAACCTCCGCCCGCACCGCGTCGGGGATCGGCGGTATCGCGGCGAGGCCGTCGGTCAGAGCCTTAAAATACAACCCCGTCCCGCCGACCAAAATCGGCGTGCGCCCCGCCTCGGCGCAGCGGCGCAGAGCGGCTTCGGCCAAGGCAAGCCATTTTCCGGCGGAAGAACGCTCGGCAGGGTCATAGACTTCATACAATTCGTGCGGCGCGGCGCGTTTGTCCTCCGCCTCCGGCTGCGCCGTCAGGAGGGGTAGTCCGGCATAAACCTGCATCGCGTCGGCGTTGATGATAACGCCGTTCATGCGCCGCGCCGCCTCCAGCGCGCGCGCCGACTTGCCCGAAGCCGTCGGGCCGCCGATAAGGATGAGGGGCGGTTTGGTCATGGGCCGCAGCCTATCAGGCCGGAACGCCTAGCAAAATGCCCATTTGTAGCGGACGGCATCCTTTGATAGGTTAAGGCTTCCACAGAGGAGAACGACAATGGGTTTAAGTCTCTGGCATATCGCCATCGTGCTGTTGGTCGTGCTGATCGTGTTCGGCGCGGGCCGCTTGCCGGGCGTCATGGGCGATCTCGGCAAAGGTATTCGCAATTTCAAGGCCGGGCTGGGCGAGGGGAGCGACAAGGTCGAGTCGAAGGCCGACACGCCCAAACTGCCGCCTTCGGACAAATCCGACTCCACCCCGTCCTAAGCCATGTTGGATGTCGCTTGGCCTGAGCTGTTGGTGATCGGAGCGGTCGCGCTCGTCGCCATCGGGCCGAAAGACCTGCCCAAAGTGATGCAGGCGCTGGGCCGCTTCGTGGGCAAGGCGCGTTCCATAGGGCGTGAAATGCACAACAGCTTTGAGCAGTTGAGCTATGAGGCTGAGATGGCGGATAAACTGAAAAAAGACGGCGAAAAAAGCGACAAACCGCCGCCCAAAGACGAGGCCTAGCCCGTCAGGCTCCGAACCGTGGATGCAAGCCTATGACCGACCCCGAACAAGACTTTGACCCCCTGCGCCAGCCGGTGATGGCGCATTTGGTCGAATTGCGGCAAAGGCTGATCTGGTCGATGCTGGCGATCGTCGTGGGGTTTGGAGCGTGCTACGCCTTCGCGCCGCAGATTTACGCGTTTCTGGTCCATCCTCTGGCGGACGCGTCGGCGGGCGAGCCGCGCCGTTTGATCTACACCGGCCTGACCGAAGCCTTCATCACCTACATCAAGCTGGCGTTGTGGGGCGGGTGCTTTCTGGCCTTTCCCGTGATCGCGGCGCAGATTTGGATGTTTGTGGCCCCCGGCCTTTACAAGCACGAACGCAAAGCCTTCCTGCCGTTCTTGCTCGCCACGCCGGTGCTGTTTTTAGCGGGCGCGGCGCTGGCTTATTACTTTGTGTTCCCGATGGCTTGGACGTTCTTCCTCAGCTTTGAGATGCCCGCCGCGCCGGGGGCGCTTCCGATCCAGCTCGAGGCGCGGGTGAGCGAATATCTGTCGCTGTCGATGACGATCATCTTCGCCTTTGGCCTCGCGTTCCAGATGCCGGTGATCCTCGTGCTGCTGACGCGCATCGGCGTGCTGTCGGCGACCAAACTGTCACAATTCCGCCGCTATGCGATCGTACTCATCTTCGTCGCCGCTGCCGTTCTGACGCCCCCCGATGTCATCAGCCAAATCAGCCTCGCCCTGCCGCTGTTGCTGCTCTACGAGCTTTCGATTCTGGCATCGCGGTGGGTGGAAAAAAGCCGTCCGGAGGACGCGGCGGCTGGACCGCAGGCTTAAGCTTAGGCTATAGTTTCGGCTTAGCGCCGTTTTATTGGAATCACGCCATGCACGACATCCGTTACATCCGCGAAAATCCCGAAGCCTTTGATGCCGCGCTCAAGCGCCGTGGGCTTGTGGCGCAATCGCCTGAAATTCTGCGGCTTGACGGCGAACGCCGCGCCAGCCAGACGGCGATGCAGGAGGCCCAAGCGAAGCGCAACGATTTGTCCAAGCAGATCGGCGACCTCAAACGCACCGGCGGCAACGCCGACGCACTGATGCAGGAGGTCGCGGGGTTAAAGGACAAGTTGCTCGTTTGGGAGGCCGAGGAAAAGGAACTCGGCGCGAAGCTCGACGCGCTCCTCGCGACGCTCCCCAACCGACCCGCCGCCGATGTGCCGGATGGCCGCGACGAACATGACAACAAGGAACTGCGCCGCTTTCGCACGCCGCGTGGACTTGCCGCGCCGCGTGAACATTTCGATTTGGGCGAAGCCTTGGGCCTCATGGACTTCACGATGGCGGCGCGGATGTCCGGCGCGCGCTTCACGATCCTGAAAGGGCCGTTGGCGCGGCTGGAACGCGCCCTCGGCAATTTCATGCTCGATGTCCACACCACCGAGTTCGGTTACACCGAAGTTTCGCCGCCCCTGCTGGTGAAGGACGAAGCCGTATACGGCGTCGCCCAGTTGCCGAAATTCGCCGAGGATTTGTTCCGCACGACGAACGGCTCGTGGCTCGTTTCCACCGCCGAAGTGCCGCTGACCAATCTGGTGAACGGCGAAATCCTGAACCGCGATGAATTGCCCTATCGCTTCACCGCCCGCACCCCGTGCTTTCGCTCTGAGGCTGGTTCGGCGGGCAAGGACACGCGCGGCATGCTGCGCCAGCATCAATTCTATAAGGTTGAGTTGGTCAGCATCACCGCGCCCGATCAGTCCGAGGCCGAGCACGAACGCATGACCGAATGCGCCGAAACGATTCTCAACCGCCTCGAACTGCCGTTCCGCACCATCGTCCTTTGCACCGGCGACATGGGCTTTGGCGCACGCAAGACCTATGACCTCGAAGTATGGATGCCGGGGCAAGACACCTACCGCGAAATTTCCAGTTGCTCGAACTGCGGCGATTTTCAGGCGCGGCGCATGAACGTGCGTTGCCGTTCGCCCGGCGACAAGGCGACCGAGTTTGTGCATACGCTCAACGGCTCCGGCCTTGCTATCGGGCGCTGCCTGATCGCGGTCATGGAGAATTTCCAGCAGGCCGATGGCTCGATCAGCATACCCGGCGTGCTGCGTCCCTATATGGATGGATTGGAGCGGATACAGGTGGCGGAGCGCAAATGAGTTTGATGGGAAAATTTTCGGCGCTCGTGTTCGTCGTCGGGTTGCTGTCCGCTTGCACGGCCTTTCATCCTCCCGGCTACAATCTGCCGTCAAAGGACAGCATCGTGGCGGGCGACGAATACACGGTCGGGCGCAACGAAAACGTCTATGCCATCGCGCACAAACAGGGCGTGTCGATGCGGGCGATCATCGCTCTGAACGACCTCACGCCGCCGTTCATCCTTCGTCCGGGCCAACGCCTGACGTTACCCGCCAAGGATCAGGACAGCGCGCCCACGCCTCTGGCCGCGCCGCGTGACGCCATTGACCAAACGCCGTTGGCACCGTCGTCGATTACGTCCGCGCCGCTTGATGCGCCCCAGACCTTGCCGCCGAACACGCTGCCGCCTGAGGCGGTGGCCAGCCCGCAGCCCGCTGCCCCGCCCGTGGCTCATGCCGAGTTCGCCCCCACGCCGTTGACCCCGCCGCCACCGCCCCCCGCCGCGCCGCCGCTTGCCGCAGCCAAACCCATCGCCACGACCGTGACACCTGAGGTCAAGCCCGAAGCGAAGCCGCCGGAGGCCGCGCCCCAGCCCGCCACGGCGGTGGCATCCGTCGCCGCGCCGGAAAAACCGACCGAACCGACCTCGACGGACAAGCCAAAGGTTTCCTTCGTCTGGCCGGTGCAAGGCCCGGTCGTATCGCCCTTCGGCTCGAAAGGGCAGGGGCTGAGCAACGACGGCATCAACATCACAGCGCCCAAGGGCGCGCCCGTGGTCGCGGCGGCAGGCGGCATTGTTGTCTATGCCGGAAACGAGATGAAGGGCTTCGGCAATCTGGTTCTGATCCGCCACGAAGGCGGCTGGGTCACGGCCTACGCGCATTTGGGCCGCATGATGGTGGCAAAGGACAGCGTGGTGGCCGAAGGCGACATGATCGGCACCGTCGGCACCACCGGCGGCGTGGCCTCCCCCCAACTCCACTTCGAAACCCGCCTCGACGGCAAACCGATAGACCCGCAAGCCGTGATCAAGAAATGATTGCCCTTCGACGGGCGCTGGCTGAAGACAGTCCAGTTATCCAGTCGATGATGGCGGTCTATCTGGCGGAAATTTCAGCGCCGCCCGACTACCCCTATCTTCCGCTCTATTGGACGGATGAGCGGCGTTACCCCTATGTGATCGCCGATGTCGGAACCGACATCGGTTTCGCCTTGGTTCGGAGCCTTGTTGAGCGTGAAGCCGTTGAACTGGCCGAATTCTTTATCATGTCATCCCATCGAAACAGAGGCGCAGGTCGGACTGCGGTTGGTTTGGTGATGGCGCAACACCAAGGGCCGTGGGAAATCTACGCCAACCCCAACAGACCAAGCGCCGTCGCTTTTTGGACAGCGGTTCTTCCGCCGCTTACGGAGCGATTTGACGATGTGGCAAGTGGCCGCGTTGGGTTCAGAGTAGTAAAAACGATGTGGGGCGAGCCCCATCAACCCCGGTGTAGATTGCCTTAGCTCGCGGTCTTTATCCAAGCTTCTTTTGGCACGCCAAACTCTTCAAAAGCACATTCAACGGCCTGCTGAAACGTGTCCTGAAGATAATCGTAAGTACAACGGTTTCCCTCGTAAACATAAAGATAATATCCCACTGACGGATAAGGATCAGCAGGAGGCGCATACTCGATTGCGAAGTGACGCGGCGTTAACCATTCAGGGGATGCGATCCATTTCAAGGCGAGTCACTCCTTGTTGTTAAAGTAGTAGCAATACATATCGCCCGTATCTGTCCATTTACCGCGTGGGGGATTTTGCGCATGGAAATGGGGATCGTAGCCGTTTGGGTTTTTGACATCAGACCTAACTTTATTTCCATCCTTCATCAACACAATATCACCCGCCGGATTTTTTATAAGGCTAGGCTGGCCACCAAAATAATCCTCGATTGATTTCATTGCTGCGCCAATTTTGTCTGGGCACGGAGTAGCGGCCCGTTGCCAAGGCTTTGTTGCCAAACTCGATTCACTCGTTCCCAGAGAAATGCCAGTTATAAAAGTCTCAACCGCCATCAGGCTGAAATTTGCCATAGCAGATTCGTAGTTGCCGGTTTCCAGCGCGTGGGCTTTCCTGTTGATAGCGGTGATGTAAAGGTGTTGCCCCTTCTCTCTGCAGAAAAGAGAAGAACGCAGTGCCAACAACCAAACCACGCTTCAAATCACCCCATCGAATAAAGCCCTCTACGCCCGCCGGAACTCCGGTACCAGTTCTTCCAGCCGCGCGATGGCGGCGTTTTCGGCCATACCGGCTTGCAGCATGGTGGCGAAGTTGGCGAGGGATTGTTGCAACTGGCCGAGTTCCACCGTCGGCGATTTGGCGAGCTGTACCCCGTCGGCGGCGGAGGGCATGAGCTCTTCGGAAGGCGAGAACAACTCTTCATAAAGCTTCTCGCCGGGCCGCAAGCCGGTGTAAGTGATCTTCACATCCTCGTCGGGGCGCAGGCCCGCGAGGCGAATCATCTGCCGCGCGAGGTCGGCGATCTTCACCGGCTGGCCCATGTCCAGCACCAGAACCTTGCCGCGCTGATCGCCGGGCCGTACGCCCAAAGCCGAGGCTTGCAGCACCAGTTCCACCGCCTCGCGCACCGTCATGAAATAGCGTGTGATGTCGGGATGCGTGACGGTCAGCGGCCCGCCCTTGGCCAATTGCTCCTGAAAACGCGGCACGACCGAACCGGTGGAGCCGAGCACGTTCCCGAAACGCACGGTGATAAAGCGCGTGGTGGTCGAGGCGAGGTCGAGCGCTTGGCAATACATTTCGGCAAGCCGCTTGGTGGCCCCCATGACGTTGGCCGGATGCACCGCCTTGTCGGTCGAAATCATCACCATCGCCATCGCGCCACATTTCATCGCGCAATCGGCGACCAGACGTGTGCCCATCATATTGGTGAGGAGGGCCTCGCGGGCGTTGGCCTCGGCGATCGGCACATGCTTGATGGCGGCGGCGTGAAAGACGAGGTCGGGTTTCTCGTCGCGGAAGATTTGCGTCAAACGCGCCGCGTCGCGCACGTCGGCGATAAAGGTGCGGGTCGTGACTCCGGCGAAGGTCTCCTGCGCCTCCAACTCGATGCGGTAGAGATTGAACTCGCTGAGTTCCAGCAACGCCAGCCGTTCCGGTTCCTGCGCCGCGATCTGGCGCACCAGTTCCGAGCCGATGGTGCCGCCCGCGCCCGTAACCAGAATGCGCCGTCCCTTGATGAGCGAACTGATGGCGTGGCGGTCGAGGATGGTTTCGGGCCGCCCCAACAAATCTTCCAGCGCAATCGGCTGGTCGCGCACGGTCAGCGCCGCGCCGACATCGTCGCGCACTTCGGTCAGAGCGGGCATCCGCGACAGGCTGAGGCCGAGCGCGTTGCTCTGTTCAAGCAGCCGCGTCACCAACTCGCCGTTGAGGCGCGTGAGCGAGCGCGTGAGAATCAGGCGGCTCGGCGCGCGATCACGGCTGCGCAGCTTGTCGATCAACTGCGGCAACTGGTCCGCCGTCCCCAGAACTTCGACACCGTTGATCTGCCGCCCGACGCGCTTGTCATTCTCGCCGATCACGCCGACGACGCGAAACGGAGCCTGCGGGTTGCTGTTGACGGCGCGAATGAACAGGTCGGCCTCGTCGCCCGCGCCGACGATCAAAACATTGACCCGCCCGCCGCCGGAACGCTCCCACAAAGCGCTGATTCGCCGTTCGCGCAGAATGCGCAGCAGCATCCGCGATCCGCCCAGCCCCGCCATCAGTATGAACCAAGTGATAAACGGTACCGTGCGCGGCACGCCCTGCAACCGCGTGCCGAGAAAGCCGATCAGGACATAAACGGCGATGGCAATCGACACGGCGCGGAAAATCGCGCCCAGATCGCGCAAAGAGGCAAAGGCCCATATGCTGCGGTAAAGGCCGCTCACCAGAAAGACGATCCCGCAGGTGAGGGTGAACAACCCCACCGACAAGGCCATCACGTCGCCCGGCAACACCGTCGCCATATCGTCGCCCAGCCGCAGATACAAGGCCAAGACAAACGCCGCCGCCGCCATGGCGACATCATGGGCGAAAGCGAGCCAGCGGGGGCTGAAGCGGAAGGAGGGTGGGATCATGGATGGAAGATTTTATGCCCCGTGAAAAAGGGAAAAGCAACAGATACAGCCATGGACTGCGTTACGATGGCGCCATGTGTTGCCCTATGCGCGATCATGCAGGCGTTTGGGATAGGCGAATCAACGGCGGCGCGCCGCGAATAATACTTCGAAATTGCATCTTGTTTCGCTCGGGTTTCGTTGCAAAGAACATGCTCTATCCTATTGTTTTATATTGAGAAAAAGCTCAGCGTTTTCATGAAAAATTAAGCGCCGCGAGCTATACTGGCCTTGTTGTTTCAATAGGCTGTGACAAGCCCATTTTCAAAAAGGAGACTGGATATGCGTAATCTCATCGTGCGGTTTGCGAAAGAAGAAGAAGGCGCCACGGCGATCGAATACGGTTTGATCGCGTCGTTGATTGCGGTCGCCATTGTGTCGGTGCTGTTGACGCTGGGCCCGCAGTTGAGAAGCGTGTTCCAGACCGTTCAAGACAATTTGAAGACATCGTAAGGGAGGCTTCGTCCGCGCGCTCAAAAGGCAGCGGACGCGAGCGGAACCGAGCGAAGGCTGAAGGGCGGGGAGCGAGAGCTTCTCCGCCCTCTGTCTGTTCGGCGCGGCGACGATCTTCATCTATCGCATCATGCTTCGCCGCGAGGGTGAGCTTTCTCTTTGACGATTCGGAAATGGCGTATTAGGCTTTGGAACAATTCACCCGGAGCCTTTCATCATGACCGAGACCACCGTGACCCGCGCCCAGCTTGCCGAAGCCGTCTATCAAGAAGTCGGCTTGTCGCGCAACGACTCGTCCCAGCTTGTGGATGTGATTCTTGAAGAGTTGAGCCAGGCCCTCATCAAGGGCGACATGGCCAAGCTCTCGTCCTTTGGCAGTTTTCAGGTGCGCAGCAAGGCGCGTCGCGTGGGCCGCAACCCGAAGACGGGTGAGGAAGTTCCGATTCTGCCGCGCCGCGTGCTCGTGTTCCGCGCCAGCCATGTTCTTAAGGACAAGATCAATCGTGCGTTGTCGAGCGCTCCCGCCCGCAGCGAAGGAGGTGACGCGTGAGTTCCACTTTACAGTCGATCCCGTCCGTTTCGCCCGCTCTGTTGAGCGCGCGCATGCCAGCGGAGACGAAAGCGCCGAGCGCTTTCCGCACCATCAGCGAAGTCGCCGTCAATCTGGAAGTGCCCCAGCATGTGCTGCGCTTTTGGGAAAGCAAGTTTCAACAGGTGCGTCCGCTCAAGCGCGGCGGCGGTCGCCGCTATTACCGTCCGGAGGATGTGGCGCTCCTGTCCAGCATTAAGGAATTGCTCTACACGCAGGGCCTCACGATTCGCGGCGTGCAAAAGCTGCTGAAGGAAAACGGACGTGCGCTTTTCGTCCGCTCCACGCCGAGCGGCATTTCTTCCTCGTCCGCTTCGTTGGGCGCTCCGGTGGCGGTATCGGCGCAGCCGACACAGGCTCCCTGCGCCTTGTCGGCGGACTCGCGCCGCAGCATCGAGGGTGTCTTGTCCGAGTTGAAGGCGTTGCGGGAGTTGCTGCGCCAGAGCGGCGTTTGATCTTTTCGCCGTTTTAACCATCACAACGAGTTGCTTTGCGCCGGTCGGCTCACTATAGTGCCGCGCTCAAGGCCGTAACGAAGACCGTGTCGGAGCATAGCGCAGCCTGGTAGCGCATCAGTCTGGGGGACTGGGGGTCGCAGGTTCAAATCCTGTTGCTCCGACCACTTCGCAGGGAAAAACCGCCAGAACAGGCGGTTTTTTTGTTTTTGTGTTGTTTTTGACTAAGTGGACAAAAAAGGTTCGATACCTGCGATTCGTGTATTGCCATGTCCAGAGTCGTTTGTTAGCGTTAAGGAACAGTCAATCGTCCCAACTCTTTTCGAAAGAGGAAGTAAATGAAGATCCAGTCGCTTTTGTTCGCGGTTGCCGCTCTTGTGGGCGGACTCGCGTTCACCACCCCGGCATCGGCGGCGGTTGTCGATTTCACCGGACCCAGCGTCACGATGACCCCGGCCCCGCTTGCCATCGGCCAGTCCGGCACGATTTCCGCGGATTACGCTTCGAACTTTATCACATCGTCCTTTGCTTCGGGCGTTTTGTCGTCGCACAGCATGATCAAGTTCACCTACAGCCTGCCCAGCACGATGAACAATCTGCTGTACACGGACAGCGTTGGCTATAACTACACGTTGAATGGCCACCACTATGTCGGCTCCTACACGGATCTCGCGCTGGATCTGAACAACACGGGCAGCTACTACACAGCCACGGTTGATGGCGTCCCGTCGGTGCCGTTGGTCTTCGCCAGTGCGCAGATGACGAGCGCAGTGTCCGGTATGACCATCATCAAGAACTTTTCGGCCGGTCTCGCCAACTTCTCGACCCAGATGCTGGCCTTTGGCGCCGGTCTTGTTTCCATCCACTACGAAGTTTCGGCCATTCCGCTTCCGGCGGCGTTGCCGATGTTCGGTCTGGGCCTTCTGGCTCTGGCGGGCGTTCGCAAGGCGCGCAAAACGGCTAAGCAATAAGCCTCTGCCGCCTCGTCTATCGACGGGCAGCATTTTCGCAAAGTCAGGCCTAACAATCGACAGGCCGAATTTTTGCGGGGATGCTGCCCGTTTTGTTTAACCAAAGCCTAGGTCCCCCGTCCTTTATCGCGCCGACGGAGCAGGGGGGGTATTTGACCCTTGATGCGGCCAGTATCGTTCCGGAAGCGATGTAAAACCTGATTTATTTTCCAAGTCTTGGGCCATAAACCACCGGCTTTTAGCCGGTAAAGTGGACTTTAGTCCTTTTTTTTCGTAAGGACATGATTACACTCTCAAAAAAAGTGCGACCCGCAGGGGCGTAACCTTTTTTTGAGAGTGTAATCATGACGGAATACTCGACCGGCGCTCACACCACATTTCACAATCGCTATCACGTTGTCTGGATTATGAAATACCGTTTCAAAGTTCCGACACCAGCCATGCGGTTGCGTATTCGGGATATTACGCGCCAGATATGTGCGCAGCTCGGTGTCAAAATCATCAAAGGCGCACTCTCCAGCGATCACGTCCATATGTTCGTGGAGATACCGCCGAAGGTGTCTGTCAGCGATTACATGCACCGCATCAAAGGCTGCACATCACGCAAAATCCAGCAGGAGTTCCCGGAACTACGCAAACGCTACTGGGGCCGCAGGTTCTGGGCGAGGGGCTATTTTTGCACGACCAGCGGCAATGTGACCAATGAGATTACCCTCAATTATATTGCTAATCATCTGGGACAATAGACCTGTTGCGAAAGAGGCATTGAATCTTTGTTAACCGGCAGGTGCTTCAAGGTTGGAGAGGCGTTGAGGCATCCCTTTTTCTGGACATGGTGGAGCGCGTTCGCGCCCGATGGCAACAGCGCGTTGTTGAGCCGAAGGAACGCGCGGGCCGCCCGTGGGGGATCGGCGAGCTGGAAGATCACCTGCTGGTTCTTTTGATCTTGTATCGGTGCGCGATTACGCAGGATTTTCTGGGACTTTTATACGGCGTGGACAAAGCG
>CAIXHP010000024.1 GCA_903919315.1 uncultured Pseudomonadota bacterium
GACGTTCAAAGCGTTCGCCGACGCTACGCTCGACTTCTTAACCAAAACATTCCCCGAAAAGGCTCGCTTGTGGATCGACAGACTCTCCGATAACTTTACCCCTGTCCAATCCCCTCTTTTGCCAACTCTTCAGGTGTGAGGAGTATAGCTTGCAAGCGGCTTCGAAATCAGAGCGATTCACAAAACGCTCCCCGCCCTCGACGAACGTCATCAAAGTTGCGTTGCGTGGATTGGTGGGGTCGGGCGCGTGGCACAGCGCGAATTTGTCGGGTTGGTAGGGATCGGTCGGTTTCGGCTTTCGGAACGCAACGCCGTAGGCCTTAAAACCTTCTGAGACTTCCGCGAAGGGGATGGTGCTATTCGGCATGATTTATATGTCCTTTCCTTAATTGTGTAACAACATACCCATTCTTTTTATCAACCCCAAAACTTGAAAGCAAATCCCTCACGCGACGAATGGCTTTTCACGCCAAGTGGTGGCGGCTATGATCCAAAGGCCATTCATGCGGAAAAAGGGGATTTTATATCATGGACGTAACCGAGCTTAAGGGAAAAACCATCGGCTTTCTGGCTTCGGGCGGGCTTGACAGCTGCACCATCACCCATTGGTTAACGCAAAACGGGGTCAAGGTGGTGTGCTTTACCGCCGATCTGGCGCAACCGGACGAAACCGACTTTGGCGCGATCGAAACGCGCATGCGGGCCTGCGGCGCGGTCGATTTTGTGCCGTTGCCGTTGCAAAAAGACATTGCCGAAGCCGGGTTGCAGGGCATTCAGGCCCAAGCTTGTTACGAGAGCCGTTATTGGAACGTCACCGGTCTGGGACGGCAAGTCACGACGGCGGGCGCGCTGCCGGAAGCGAAGAAACGCGGCATCGCCGTCCTCGCGCATGGCGCGACCGGACGCGGCAACGATCAGGTGCGCTTCCAGCTCATCACCAACATGCTGGAGCCGTCGATCAGCGTTTACGCGCCGTGGCGCGACCCGCATTTCCTCAGCCGCTTCGGCGGACGCGGCCCGATGATCGACTATTGCGAGCAGCAAGGCCTGCCGATCCGCGCCACGCGGGAAAAGCCCTACTCCACCGATGCCAACCTGCTGGGCCTCACCCACGAAGGCGGCCAGTTGGAATCGCTGCAAACCCCCGCCAGCCTCGTAACGCCGGAAATGGGCGTGTGGGCCAAGGACGCGCCGGATCAGGCCGAAACCTTCACCGTGCGCTTTGAAAAAGGCCGCCCGACGCTAATCAACGGCGAAAAGGTGGACGCGCTGCAAGCCTTCCTGAAAGCCAACGCGATCGGCGGCAAGCACGGCATCGGCATCGGCATGCACATGGTCGAAAACCGCTTTGTCGGTGTTAAGTCGCGCGGCGTGTACGAACAACCGGGGATCGAATTGCTCGGCACCTGCTACGGACTGTTGCTGCAACTGGTTCTTGATCGCCGCGCGCGCGAGCTGTTCGACAGCTTTTCCGCCGTCGTCGCCAAGCAGGTCTATCAAGGCTATTACAACGACCTCGCCTCGCGCATGATCCGTCAGGCGGTGGCCGAAGTCAGCGCCTTGGCGACCGGCACCATCACCGTCAGCCTCTACAAGGGAACCATAAGCTACGTCGCCAGCGCCGACGCGCCGCACTCGCTGTTCTCCAACGACGGCTCGATGGAGAACGAGGGCAGCTTTGACCACAAGGACTCGGAAGGCTTCCTGCGCGTCCTCGCCGTTCACGCCCGCGCGTTGGCCGGAGCGGGGCAGATCAAGCGGTAAGCCGTTTCCCGGACGCACGGGCGAACAAACGCTTGACGGCCTTGCTTGCTGTGTTGTAATATCGCGTTATTACAAAATGACATAAACGAGGGAGGCGAACTTGCCCGGCGAACGGATACGGATAGCCCTGCAGAAAAGCGGGCGTATGGCGGACGACAGCCTCAACCTGCTCAAGAACTGCGGTCTGCACATGGCGCGCAGCCGCGAAGAGCTGCTGTGCCGCATCAAGGAACTGCCCATCGACGTGCTGCTGGTGCGGGACGACGACATACCGAATTTCGTCAGCAGCGGCATCTGCGACCTCGGCATCGTCGGCGAAAACGTCTATGAGGAAATGCGGCTGGGAAGCGAAGGCTTCGCCGCGACGATTTTGGAACGCCTCGGCTTTTCGCAGTGCCGCCTCGCCATCGCCGTGCCGGACGGCGGCAAGATTGGGAGCGTGGAAGCGCTGGCGGGCGCGACCGTCGCCACGACTTACCCCAACCTGTTTCAAGCGTTCTTGCGCCGCCACGGCATCGCGGCGACCACGCTGGAAATGACCGGCTCGGTCGAAGTCGCGCCGCGCCTGAAAATCGCGGACGCCGTTTGCGACATTGTGGCCTCGGGCGCGACCTTGGCCGCCAACAATCTGCGCGAAATGACGACCGTGCTGGCCAGCGAGGCGTTGCTGATCCGCTCCGGCAAGGCGCTGCCGCCGGAAAAAGAAGCCGTCATCAACCGCCTGCTGGCGCGGATGCGCGGCGCGTTGCGGGCCGAAGACAGCAAATACATCATGCTGCACGCCGACAAGGACAAGCTGCCCGCCATCATCAAGCTTCTGCCCGGCGCGGAATCGCCGACCATTTTGCCGTTGCAGGGCAGCGCCGACAAATTCGCCGTCCATGCCGTGTGCCGCGAGTCGGTGTTCTGGGAAACGATGGAACAGTTGCAAGCGGCGGGAGCCAGTTCCATTCTGGTGCTGCCGATCGAAAAAATGATGGGGTAGTCCCCCGGAAACGAGAGCCGAGATGCTGCTGCAAATCCTCAACTGGACGAAACTCGACGAGTCCGGACGTAAAGCGGCGCTGGCGCGCGCGGGCAACAACGACACGAGCGTGGCGGTCAATGTGCGCGACATCGTCGCGCAAGTCCGGCGCGGCGGTGACACGGCGCTGCGCGAACTGACGGCAAGGTTCGATGGGTTCGACGGGCCGCTGGCCTTTCTGCCGCCGGAGGCGTTGGCGCGGGCGGCGGACGAATTGGATCCCACGCTCCGTGCTGCGCTGGACGTGGCCATCGCCAACGTCACGCGCTTTCATCAGGCGCAGAGGCATCAAGGCGTGCGGATCGAAACGCAACCCGGCGTGATGTGCGAACTGAAATGGCGTCCGATTGAGCGCGTCGGTCTGTATGTGCCGGGCGGCAGCGCGCCGTTGTTTTCGACCGTGGTGATGGGGGCCGTTCCCGCCAAGCTGGCCGGATGTTCGACGCTGATTCTCTGCACCCCGCCGCGCAAAGATGGCTCGGTTCACCCCGGCATTCTGGCGGCGGCGCATCTGTGCGGCGTCACGCGCGTGTTGCCTTTGGGCGGCGCGCAGGCGATTGCGGCGCTGGCGTTCGGCACGGCGACGGTGCCCAAGGTGGACAAAATCTTTGGCCCCGGCAACGCCTATGTGACCATGGCCAAGCAACTGGTGGCGCAGGAGCCGGACGGCGCGGCCATCGACATGCCCGCCGGACCGTCCGAGGTGATGGTCTTAGCGTCCACGGGCGCGAATCCGGCTTGGATCGCCGCCGACATGCTCGCGCAAGCGGAACACGGCCCGGATTCGCAAGCGATCCTCGTCACTTCCGACGCGAGGCTGGCCGAAGACGTGCGCCGCGCCGTGGCGCAGCAGCAAGCCCTGTTGCCACGAGCCGAGATCCTCGCCCGCGCCTTGCAAAACAGCCGTATCCTCGTCGTGCCGGATCGCGGCGTGGCGCTTGACGTGGCGAATGCCTACGCGCCGGAACATCTTATCCTCCACGACCCGGATGCCGAGGCGCTCGTGTCGCGGGTTCAGCACGCGGGTTCGGTGTTCGTCGGCCCGTGGTCGCCGGAAACGGCGGGCGACTATGCCAGCGGCACCAACCATGTCCTGCCCACCTACGGTTACGCCCGCGCCCACGGCAGTCTGAGTTTGCTGAGCTTCATGAAAAGCATGACCGTGCAGAGCCTGACGCAAAGCGGACTCGCCGCCATGGCCCCGTCGCTGACGGCGTTGGCAAAGGCCGAAGGTCTGGAAGCTCACGCGGCGGCGGTGAAGGTGCGGGTGAGGTCATGAGCGCGTTGGAACAAATGATGCGCCCCGACCTGCGCGATATGGCCGCCTATGGCTCGGCGCGAACGGAGGGCGGCGGGTTCAAGCCGTCCATCGCGCTCGATGCCAATGAAAGCCCGTGGCCGCCCTTTGGCCCACTCGCGGCGGCCAGCGAATCCCATCGCTATCCCGAACCGCAGCCCGTTGCGCTGCGCCAGCGTTTGGCAGCGTTCTATGGCATCGCGCCCGGTCAACTGCTGCTGGGACGCGGCAGCGACGAGGGGATCGACCTACTGCTGCGCCTGTTCTGCCGCGCGGGCGAGGACGAGATCATCGTCTGCCCGCCCACCTTTGGCATGTACAAGGTTTATGCCGCCGTGCAGGGCGCAAAGGTTGTGGCGGTGCCGTTGCGAACGGCGGATTGGCAATTGGACATGCCCGCCATCGGCGCGGCGTGCAAAACGGAAACGAAGCTTATCTTCATCCCGTCGCCCAACGCGCCGATGGGACACGCGATGCGGCGCGATGACATTTTTGCCCTGTGCCGCGACCGTGCGGGCAAAAGCCTGATCGTCGTGGACGAAGCCTATGTCGAATTTTCGGACGAGCCGGAAGGATTCCTCGCCGCGCTGGCGCTTCACCCCAACCTCGTCATCCTGCGCACGTTGTCCAAGGCGCACGCCTTGGCGGGCGAGCGGATCGGCGCGGTGATCGGCCAGCCCGATTTGATCCAAGCTGTGCAGAAAATTCAAGCGCCCTATCCGCTCACGCAAAGCAGCATCCGCGTGGCGCTGGATGCCCTTTCGCCCAACGGCCTGCTCCAAAGCGCCGAACGTCGCCGTGTGCTGGCGGCGGAACGAACGCGTATGGCGACGCTGTTGCCGCAGTCGCCCTTCATCGCGCGGGTGTTCCCCAGCGTCGCGAATTTCCTGCTGGTCGAAGCCCGCGACGGCGCAACGCTGATGCAGGAACTGCGCCGCCATGGCATTCTGGCGCGGGATCGCGGCGGCGATATTCCCAACACGGTGAGGCTCTCCCTCGGCACGCCGGAAGAAAACAATGTCGTGTTGCAGGCGCTCGGCGTGACGTTGTCCACTGAAAACACGGGCCGCATGCCGCGCCTGCACAGCCTGCGCCGCGCGACCAAGGAAACCAAGATCGATGTCACGGTCAATCTCGACGCGCCGGATTTTCTCGCCATCGAAACCGGCATCGGATTTTTTGACCATATGTTGAGCCAGCTCGCCGCGCACGGCGGTTTTGGCCTCGCGCTGGCGTGCAAGGGCGATCTGGAGGTTGACCAACACCACACGATCGAAGACTGCGCCCTCGCGCTCGGCGAAGCGTTGAAAGCGGCGCTCGGCGACAAGCGCGGGATTCAACGTTTCGGATTCACCGCGCCGCTGGACGAGTCGGTGGCGCAAGCGGTGATCGACCTGTCGGGTCGACCTCATGCTTCTTTTGAAGGCGCGTTTCCCGTCCCGATGGCGGGCGAAATGAGCGTCGAGATGGTGCCGCATTTCTTCGCGTCGCTGGCATCGTCGCTCGGCGCGGCGATCCATGTCAGCGTCAAGGGCGACAACACCCATCATATGATTGAGGCGAGCTTTAAGGCCACAGGCCGCGCTCTCCGCCAAGCGCTGCGCCGCGAAGGCGACGCGCTGCCCTCGACAAAGGGCGTGCTGTGATCGTCCTTGTGGACAGCGGCGTCGCCAATCTGGCTTCGGTCGTCGCGGCGCTGCGGCGGCTGGGAGCTGAGCCGGTGGTGAGCGCGGAGGCTGAGGTGCTGAAAAAAGCCGACCGCGTGATCCTGCCCGGTGTCGGCGCGGCGGCGGCGGCGATGGCGCAGATTCGCGACAAAAACCTGATCGAGCCGTTGCGCGGCTTGACCCAGCCGGTGTTGGGCATCTGCCTCGGCATGCAGCTGTTGTTCGAAGGCTCCGACGAAAGCGGCGGGACGGATGGTCTCGGCATCCTGCCGGGACGGGTCGAGCTTTTACCCGCTTCGTCCGACACGCCGGTGCCGCACATGGGCTGGAACCAACTGGACATCGTCGCGCCCGCGCATCCCTTGCTGCGCGATGTGGCTCACGGCGCGTATGTCTATTATGTCCACAGCTACGCCGCGCCCGTGTCGCCGGTGACGGTCGCCAGCACGCGTTACGGAGCGCCCTTTACCGCCGTCGCGGCGCAACGGAATTTTATGGGCTGCCAGTTCCATCCGGAACGATCGGGCGACGTGGGCAGCCGCATTCTGCGCAACTTTCTGGAGCTGTGAACGCCATGGAACTTTTCCCTGCCATCGATTTGCAAAAAGGCTGCTGCGTGCGTCTGGCGCAAGGCGACTTTGCCGCCGCCACGATCTACGAAGCCGACCCGTTGCGGCAAGCGCGGCGCTTCGCCGACGCGGGCGCGACGTGGCTTCATGTCGTCGACCTCGACGGCGCGAAGGCGGGCGCGATGAAGCAGCTCAACATCATCGCCGCCGTCGCGCGGCAAAAAACGCTCAAACTCCAAGTCGGCGGCGGCATTCGTGACGAGGAATCCATCGCGTTGTTGCTGGAAGCGGGCATCGCCCGCGTCGTGATCGGCAGCCTCGCGGCCAAGGAGCCGGACAAAGTGCGCGGCTGGTTGAAGCAGTTCGGCCCCGACCGCATCGTGCTGGCCTTTGACGTGCGCCTCGGCGCGGACGATGTGCCGGAAGTTTTGACGCAGGGGTGGCAGAACGGCAGCGCCACGTCGTTATGGTCGCTTCTGGAAACCTACGCCGACAGCGGCTTGCGCACGGTGCTCTGCACCGACGTGGCGCGTGACGGGATGCTGACCGGCACCAACCACGCGCTCTATGCGTTGATGCGCGAACGCTGGCCCGCTCTCGACATTCTGGCTTCCGGCGGCGTGAAGGATCAGGTGGAATTGCTGGAACTGGCGCGTCTCGGCGTCGCGGGCGCAATCGTCGGCAAAGCGCTCTATGAAGGCCGCATCGATCTGGCCTCCGCCCTGCGGGAGTTGAAAGCACCATGATGCCAGCACAAGCCAAAAGCCCTCCCCCCTTGAGGGGGAGGGTTGGGTGGGGGGTCAACCTCTCCGCAAACGCTTACACTGCAATTTCATCCCCCGGCGGACTCAACCCCCCACCTAACCTCCCCCTCAAGGGGGGAGGAACACGGGCGGTGTTGGCGGAGGGAATTGCCATGAACCCAGCCCGCCAAGAGCGCCGTAAAAGCCCTCCCCCCTTGAGGGGGAGGGTTGGGTGGGGGGTCAATCTCTCCGCAAACGCGTACGCTGCAATTTCATCCCTCAGCGGAACCAACCCCCCACCTAGCCTCCCCCTCAAGGGGGGAGGAATACGGGCGGTGTTGGCGGGGAGGCAGAGTCGTGCTCGCTAAGCGCATCATCCCCTGCCTCGATGTCAAGGACGGTCAGGTCGTCAAAGGCGTGCAGTTCCGCAACCACGAAGTCGTGGGCGAAATCATCGCGTTGGCGGAACGCTACCGCGACGAGGGCGCGGACGAACTGGTGTTCTACGACATCACCGCCAGCAGCGACGGGCGCAGCGTGGATCGAAGCTGGATCAGCCGCATCGCGGCGGTGCTGGACATTCCCTTTTGCGTCGCGGGCGGCATCCGCTCGCTGGACGAGGCGCGGCAGGTCTTGGCGAATGGGGCGGACAAAATATCGATCAACTCGCCCGCGCTGGAAAATCCCGATCTGATCGACCGTCTGGCCGCCGAATTCGGCAACCAATGCGTGGTGGCAGGCATCGACAGCCGCCGCGAGGGCGACGACTGGTACGTTTATCAATACACCGGCGACGAAACGCGCACCAAGGCGACGCGCCGCCGCACGTTGGATTGGGCGCAGGAAGTCGTGACGCGCGGCGCGGGCGAGATCGTGCTGAACTGCATGAATCAGGACGGCATGCGGCAGGGCTATGACGTGGAACAACTCCGCGCCGTGCGCGAACGTGTTTCTGTGCCGCTGATCGCCTCAGGCGGCGCGGGAGCGTTGGAACATTTCGCGGCGGCCTTCCGCGAAGCCCGCGTCGACGGCGCGTTGGCCGCCAGCGTGTTTCACAAACAGGTGCTGACGGTCGGCGAAGTCAAAAGCTATCTGCGCGATCAAGGCATCGCGGTGCGGCTGTAAGCGAGGGAGCAAACGATGTGGGATCACTTTGACGCGGCCAAAATCGATTGGGCGAAAACCGGCGGGCTGGTTCCCGTCATCGTGCAGGACGTGCGCAACCTGCGCGTTTTGATGCTGGGCTACATGAACGCCGAAGCGTTGCAGGCGACGAAGGACTCCGGCCTGATCACCTTCTACAGCCGCTCCAAACAACGCCTGTGGCAAAAAGGCGAAACCTCCGGCCATGTGCTGCGTCTCAAAGACCTCCGGCTGGATTGCGATGCCGACACGCTGCTGGCGCTGGCGGAACCGGCGGGGCCGGTCTGCCACAACGGCACGACGACCTGCTTTGGCGACGATGAAACGCCGAGCCTCGCCACGTTGGCCGACCTCGCCGCCACGATCCGCGAACGCCGTTCCGGCACCGCGACGAACAGCTACACCGCGTCGCTGTTCGCGTCCGGCCTAACCCGCATCGCGCAAAAAGTGGGTGAGGAGGGGGTCGAAGTGGCACTGGCGGGCGCGACGGGCGGCGCCAATCTGGCCTCCGAGTCCGCCGACCTGCTGTATCATCTTCTCGTGCTGTTGGAAGCGTCCGACACCGACTGGCTCGCGGTCATGGCGATTCTGCGCGACCGTGCGCAAAAAAAAGCCGCCTCACCGGCGGCATAGAACGTGCGGGAAGGGGGCGTTACGCCAGAATCGTCCCGGGTTTGTCCGCCTTGCCGGGCACCGGATCAGGATGAGCTTCGCCCGTGGCGGTCAGTCCGACGCGGAGATAGGCGACGGCAGCCGCCGAAGGAAGCTGCGTTTGAACCGCGCCGTTGGTGCCGAGAAACTGGGTGATGACAACGCCTGTCGTCGCATCGGTGACGAGGCGCGGCGACATGGTCGAGAATTGCAAAGTGCCTGTCGTTGCGGACACGGTCGGAAAAGCCTCGCCCGCCGACTCCGCAGACGATGCCGCGCTCGGTCGGCTCTGCGCCGTTCCACTTTTTACGCCTGTTATGCCAACAGCATCAGACATGGTCTCGTCTCTCTTTTCGCGGCCCACCCCGTGAGCCTCATTGGCCGTCAGGATCACCCCCGATCACCTGACGACGGTTCATCGTCCCAACAAGACTCGAACCACAATCTCGTTCCCATTTTAGACGGCATTTTATGTCTTGACAAGAAAAAATTTTTCTGAAACCCGAAGCGCTAGGATATCCTAGCGGATTAAAACGCGCCACGCCGCGCGAAAAGCCCGAAGGGGAGGCAATTTTTGCCGCGCGAAAGTTGCCCACAGCTTTATTGACTCGGCAAATTTTGCCGACCTTGTGGGCATCTGTTGCTTGCGCTGAGGGCTCATCGCGCGGAGGTTGTCGGCGCATGGCGAGGAGTGTGTGTCTAGCGCGCTGAAAAAGGAGGATGATTTCTCGTCGTCCGTGGATCGAGCTGCAGGGCGATGCAGGCGCGGGCTCGCGCGGCGCAAACGGCATGTTTCTTGCGAGGTAACAAAGGCCATTAATCCGGTTTTCATGTTTGTGAACTAGGTTGGCGGCACTCAACCCCGTGGAAGGAGTCCGCGATCACCCTCTGAAAGGAGTTCTAAACTATGGCTATTGGTGACATCTCCCTTACATCGTCAGCGCGTGCGAACCTGCTGACTCTGCAAGGAACGGCCAACTTGTTGGCCACGACGCAGGCGCATCTTTCTTCCGGTAAGAAAGTGGCATCGGCTCTCGACAACGCATCGTCGTTCTTCGCCTCGCAAGGGTTCTTGAACAGCGCGAATGACTTGTCGAGCTTAAAGGACAGTCTGGCGACCTCGCTGCAAACCCTGAAATCGGCTGCTGACGGCATCACGGCGATCTCGAACGTCGTCAACCAGCTGCAAGGTGTTGTGAACTCGGCGTTGCAAACAACCGACAGCACGATCCGCTCCGGTCTTGCGACGCAGTACAACAGCTTGCTGTCACAGCTTGACAGCTTGGCGAACGACGCGACCTTCAACGGCACCAACTTGTTGAACAGCGCGACGGCGTCGTTGAAGATTATCTTCAACGCGACCAACACGACCAGCCTGACGGTGAGCGGCAACGATCTCACCAGCAGTGGTCTCGGAACCGGTGCGGCGGTAGGTGGTTTTGCGGTCGGCCAATTGGCCCAGCAAACGACATACTCGGCGACGGTTGCGGCCACGGCCCAGACTCTCGCCAGCAAGGTCTACAGCGGCACGATCTCGGGCCTGACTGTGACCGGAGCAGCGGCGACGTCTGTTGCGGGCGCTGTCATCACCAGCACCAGCGGTGACTACAGCAACGGCGCGGTCGTGACGGCGGCGGCGACGACGGCGGCGACGGCGGCGGACTATGCCGCTATCGGCGGTGCGAGCATGACGGCGGGTACGGCCGTTACGGGCGCGTCGTCGGCGATGACGGCGGCGTTGACCATCAAGGGCCAGTTCAAGGTCGTTGCCGGTGCGGCTTCGACGTTGACCGCTGGTACGGTCACGGCGGCGGGCACCACGACGGTGTACGTCAACGCGGGCGACTCGATCCAAGTCGTGTTTGACTCGGGTGCGACGAACTCCGTGATCCTGACGAACACCTACACCAACAACGGCACGTCGACGGCTTCGTTCAACATCGCGGCCACCGACACGATCGCCGCGACGGCCATCAACAGCTCGTTGTCATATACGCTGACGGGCGGTACGGTGGGCATCTCGGGCATCAGTCTGACCAACTCGGGCACGTTGGACGGTAAGGCGTTGATCAACTCCAACGCCGGCTCTGTTGGCCAGAGTGCGACCACGATCCTGACGGCGGCGGCAGCGGATGGCGCAACGTCCGGAACGACGACCACATCTGGTCTGACCATGTACGACGTCAGCAACGCGACGGTAACCGCCATGGCCGCTACGCAGGTCACGGCGACGGTCGTCAACGGCGGCTCGGCATCGTACAGCGCTACGGGGGCCACGCTCTCGGTTTCGGGTGTCTCCACCCTGACCGGCAGCAAGGTCGCTGTGATCGCGGACGCGATCAACACGGCGCAAAACCAACTGTCCTCAGCGTTGACCACGCTGCGTACAGCTGCGGCCGGACTTGGTAACAACAATACCATCGTGCAGACGCGGTCCGACTTCACCACCAACTTGATCAACACGCTGCAAACAGCGTCTGACAATCTGGTGTTGGCGGATACCAACCAAGAGGGTGCGAACTTGCAGTCCCTGCAAGCCAAGAACACCCTCGGCGTGGTCAGCTTGAACATCTCCGGTCAGATGGCTCAGGCGATCTTGCGTTTGTTCGGTTAATTGTAAGGGCCTACGGAAGGGTGGGGTTCGCCCCACTCTTCCTCTTTACCTCAGGCGTCGCCTGAGATTATCTCGAAGGAGTCGAGACGTGCCGTTAAAAATCCGCGTCAAACCAGAAAGCAAGATATTCGTAGGCGGTGCCGTTCTCAAGAATGTCAGCAGCCGCCCGATCGACCTTCTCATTCTCTCCGACAGTCCGGTGTTGCGCGAAGACTACATGATGAACATCGATCGCCGCGACGAGTCGGATGCCAGCAACGTCTATTTCCTTTTGCAAATCCTGTATCTGTTCAAGGGCAAGGGCCAACCCATCGATCATCTGGTCGTCCAGACCATCCAAAGTTTTGCGGCGCTTTACCCGCAGTTTGCCGACGATGTAGAGCAAATCATCGCGCACCTCAACAACGGCGAGTCGTTTAAGGCCCTGCGTTTGGGCCATAAATTGCTAGCCGACAAGGAGCAGACCACGCCTCCGGCATTCGTCGGAGCGGCGGAGCAACAACCCCAAACGGAAGCATAGCAGGAGTCCAGCATGAGCAACGACCGTCATAACGCCTACAAAACCCACCAACACGAACAAGAAACGCCGCGCGAAACCGAAGCCCGCGCTCTGCTCGGCTGCGCCCGCCGCATCGAAGCCGCCTGCCAACCCGGCGCAAGCATGGACGACTACATCCACGCCATTAAGCACAACCAGCAGCTCTGGACGATTTTCCAAGTCTGCCTGTGCGAGCCGGACAACCAGCTGCCGCGCGATCTGAAGGTTCTTCTGCTCAACCTCAGCCGCTTCGTCGACAAGGTCAGTTTCCGCGCTCTGGTGGAATATGTTCCGAACGAGCTAAAGGGCTTGGTCGACATCAACCGCAACATCGCGGCGGGCCTCGGCGTCAAGACGGCGACCGACACGGCGATCGAGTCGTCCATGGCGACGCAATCCGCTTCGGTTATGACCTCGGCTTAAGACCGAACAGAGCCGCGCTCACGGACTCCAGAACGTCGCGCCAGTCGCCGGGACTCGTCTGTCGGAAAATGCGCACCGACGGATACCAGGGACTGTCGCGGCGGTCGGTCAGCCAGCGCCAGTTGGGAATCGACGGCAACAACAGCCATGTCGGCACGCCCAACGCCCCCGCCAAATGCGCGGTGGAATTGTCAATCGTGATGACCAAGTCCAGCCCCGCGATCTGCGCCGCGAAAGCGTCGATGTCGCGCATCTGATCGACGCCGTCGTCGATGAACAGCTCGACCTGCGCCGCCCTTGCCTCGGCGGCCAGCTCGGCGGTTTCGCCGTATTGCAAATTGATCCACTGAATGCCGGGCCGCCGCAGCAACGGCGCGAGTTGCGCGAGCGGGATAGAGCGCGCGCGTGTGAATTCCTTGTTCTTGGTGTGCCACGCCAACCCGATGCGAACGCGTCCATCAGCGCCGTGCGCCTTCAACCGCCGCGTCGCCTCCGTGTCGGCGATGAGATAGGGGGCCAGAGCGTCCTTAAACCTCGCCTCGTCGGGTCGAAAATATTTCGGCAAATCGCCGCAGGGCGCATGCGCCGTGATGTGCCATGCGGGATCGAGCGTGGCCCCGACCTGTCCCAAAACCTGAACGTCAGGAAAAGACCGAGCAAACAAAGGCCGCAGCCGCGCGTCGCAGGCGAGGGCGCACGCGATGCCGTGCCGCACCAGATCGGGGACGACGCTCGCGAACATGATTTCGTCGCCGATCCCTTGCTCCGGCCACACCAGCAACCGTCCGGACTTCGGCTTTGCGCCGTTCCACAACGGTTGCGGGTAATGCCGCATGGGGGTGGTAAAGCTCTGCTGTTTCCAGCGCCAGCCGTATTTCTGCCAGCCCTCGGCGAATGCGCCTTGCAGCAACAGGCCGAGGGACTCATTCCACGGCGACGACGTTTCGTTCCAGAACGCCTCGGCATATTTGGGGTCGAGTTTCTGGGCGTGGCGGAAATGCGCGACGGCTTCGGGATACTGGCCGCGATCATGAAAGATCAAGCCACGGTTGTTGTGCGCCTCGGCATAGTCGGGCTGCAACGCGATGGCGCGTTCAAAATGCGCCATGGCCTCGTCCAATTGGCCTTGATGGCGCAAGACCGTGCCGAGGCTGTTGTGGTAATAGGGCGCATCGTCATGGAGCCGCAACGCGCGGCCGATCAAATCCACGGCGGCTTCGTGCCGATCCTGCTGGTGCGCGATGACACCGAGCAAATGCAAGCTGTCGCTGTGCCGAGGTTCGGCGGCCAGAATAGCCTCGTACAACGGTGCGGCCTCGTCCAGCTTGCCGCTCTGATGCAACGCCACGGCCCGATCAAAAGTCTCCTGAATATTCAGTTTGGGAACGCGTCCGTGCGGCGCCAACTTGGCCCGCAGCGCGTTGCGCACCGCGCCGATCACCGGCTCCCAGTCCCCCATCTTGGGTTGCCGAAAGAGTCGCACCGTCGGATACCAAGGGCTGTCGTCACGCTCCAACAGCCAGCGCCAGTTCGGCACGAACGACAACAACAGCCAAGTGGGAACGCCGAGCGCCCCCGCCAAATGCGCCGTCGAATTGTCGATGGTGATGACCAGATCAAGACCGGCAATCTGGGCGGCGAAAGCGTCGAGATCGCGCATCTGATCCACCGCGCGGTCGAACGCGAGCGGAACCCCCGCCGCCTTGGCCTCGGCAGCCAGCGCGTCGGCATCGCCGTATTGCAAATTGATCCATTGTACGCCGGGCAAAGCCATCAGCGGCGCGAGCTGCGATAAAGCGATGGAGCGGACGCGTCCGACATCGCGGTTCTTGGTGTGCCACGCCAGCCCGACGCGCAAACGCCCGTCGGCATCACGCGCCTTGATCCGACGCGTCAGCTCCGGATCGGCCACGAGATAGGGCGAGGTCGTGGCCTTGAACGAACGCAGATCCGGACGCAGCAAACGCGGCAGGCTTCCTTCCGGCACATGCGCGGCGATACCGAGCGCGGGGTCGAGGTCGGGGCGCGGATCGGCGATCACCTCGACCGATGGGAACGACCGCGCGAGCAACGGCTGCATCCGAGGCGAGCTATCCAAAACGCACCGGAATCCCGCCCGCACCAGATCGGGAATCAATCCGGCGAACATGATTTCGTCGCCGATGCCCTGTTCGGGCCAGATCAGCAATTTGCCGGAATCGAGCCGTTCGCCCTGCCACAACGGCAGCGGATAGGCGCGCGCGGGCGTGTCCATATGGCCGTGCCGCCAACGCCCTTCGTACTTCGCCCACCCCTCGGCAAATTCACCCAGCAGCAAAAGCGCGATGGACTCGTTCCACGGCGCATCGGCGTAAGTGGGGTCAAGCGCGGTGGCGCGGCGATAGAGCGCCAGCGCGTCCCTGTACCGCCCCTGATGCAAATGCGTCGTGCCGAGATTGTTGCAAGCGCTGACGTAATCCTGTTTCTGCGCAAGCGCCTTGCGATAGCAAGCCTCAGACTCGTCCAGCCGCCCCAACGCGCACAACGCGAGGCCGAGATTGTTGAGCGCTTCGGGATAATGAGGCTTGAGCGCGAGCGCACGTTCAAAAGCCGGAACCGCCTCGTCCGTCTTGCCCCAAGCCTGCAAGGTCGTGGCCAGCGCGTAATGCGCTTCGGCCAACTCCGGCTTGGCGCGGATGGCTTGCTCATAGTGCGTCACGGCGGCGGCAAACTGGCCTTGTTCTTTATACGCGGCAGCGATGTTCAAATGGGCTTCGGCCAACTGCGGCGCGAGCGCCAAGGCCTTCGCATGACACGCCAAAGCGTCGTCCCAAAGGCCGCGCTCTTGCAGGACAAGACCCAGATTGCTGTGCGCCTCCGGAAAATCCGGGCAAAGCGCAAGCGCGTGGCGGAAACACTTTTCGGCCTCCTCCGCCTGCCCTTGATCCTTCAGAACGGAACCGAGATTATTATGCGCTACGGCCGAATCGGGCTTGAGTTCGATCAACCGTCGGTAACAGGCGGCAGCCACATCCAACGATCCCTCGGACTTGAGCGCCAAGCCGCGTGTCTCCACCACAGCGGCCAGATTGTCCCGTGCCTCGGCATAGTCCGGTTGCAGCGCGAGGGCGCGTTCATAGTGAACCGCCGCCTCGTCGAGTTTGTCCTGAGCGCGCAGCACCGCGCCGAGATTGTTGTGATAAAACGGCGCGGCCTCGTTGACCTGCAGCGCCTGCGTGATCAAGGCCACCGCTTCGTCAAACCGCCCGGATTGAAAAGAAAGAACGCCGAGCAAATGCAGCGCGTCGGATTGGCGCGGATCGGCGGCGACGACCTGACGGTACAGGCCTTCGGCTTCGGCCAGCCGCCCGGCTTGATGAAGCGCGAGAGCGTCGGCAAAAATCTTCTCGATGGATGACACGGGGAGCGGCAGTCTAAGGTTGATCCGGTTTCAACCCATCCCTAACACACCTAACGACGCTGTCCCAGTCCTGAAGGGCGGGCTGGCGGAAGAGGCGGGCGGAGGGGTACCAAGGGCAGTCGGCGCGACCGAGCAGCCAGCGCCAGTCGGGAACGAACGGCAGCAACACCCACGTCGGAACGTTCAAAGCCCCCGCCAGATGCGCGACCGAAGTGTCGACCGCAATCACCAGATCGAGATTGGCCACCAGCGCCGCCGTGTCGCTGAAA
>CAIXHP010000025.1 GCA_903919315.1 uncultured Pseudomonadota bacterium
GGCGAGAGCCTCATCGAACCGCCCCAACCCCTTCAGCGCGTTCCCCCGATTCATATGCGCCTCGGCAAACCCCGGCTCCAACCCCAGCGCCACCGCGTATTCCGCCAACGCTTCGTCGAACCGGTTCTGCTCCTGCAGGGCGTTGCCGAGATTGCTGTGGGCGGCGGCGAAATCGGGCTTGGCGGTTAAAGCGCGGTGGTAATGCGCGATGGCATCGTCAAACTGCCGCCGTTCCGCCAACGCGAGGCCGAGGTTGTTGTGCGCATCGGCGTGATCGGGGTTGAGCGACAGGGCATGCCGGTAACAGCCCATCGCCTCGTCCAGTTGGCCGCGATCTTTAAAAATGTTGCCGATGTTGCAATGCGCTGAGGCATAGGCGGGCTGGAGCGCGATGGCGCGTTCGTAATGCGCGAGCGCTTCGTCGGCCCGGTCTTGTTGGCGAAGAAGATTGGCGAAATTGTTGTGCGCGTCGGCGTAGTTGGGGTCGAGTTCCAGCGCGCGTTCATAGTGCGTGGCGGCCTTGTCCAACCGGCCTTCGCGATAAAGGATGTTGCCCATGTTCATATGGACTTCGGCGGAATCGGGCCGGAGCGCAAGGGCGTGCTCAAAATGCCGCCGCGCGTCGTCCAGCCTGCCCTGATCCAAAAGCGCCATGCCGAGATTGTTACGCGCCTCGACGAAATCGGGCTTGAGGGCGATGGCGCGTTCATACTGCGCGACGGCTTCGTCGCGCCGGTTGCGGTCTTTGAGCGCGTTGCCGAGATTGTTGAGCGCCTCGGCAAAGTCGGGCCGGATCGCCAGAGCGCGTTCGTAAAGCGGCTGCGCTTCGCCCAGCAGACCTTGATCCTTGCGCGTCAGGCCGAGATTGTTGAGCGCGTCGGCATAATCGGGCTTAAGCGCCAAGGCGCGTTCATAGCTCGCCGCCGCCGCGTCAAGCCGCCCCTGTTTCTGAAGCGCGATGCCGAGGTTGTTGTGCGCTTCGGCGAGCTTGGGGTCGAGCGCGACGGCGCGTTCATAATGCGCGATGGCTTCGTCGTCGCGGCGCAGATCGACCAGAATGCTGCCGAGGTTGTTGTGATACGACGCGTTGTCGTCCGTGATCGCGAGAGCCGCGCCGATCAACCGGACGGCATCCTCGCGGCGGCCCTTTTGATAAGCGATGACGCCGCGCATGTGCAGGCTGTCGGCATGACGCGGCGCGGCGGCCAAAATTTCGCGGCACAGATCGTCGGCTTCGTCCCATTGACCCGTTTGATGAATCTGGGCGGCGGCGGCGAAAACCGTTTGAATCGCATCGGCGACGGCGCCGGGCGCTTGCGGTCGCGGGACATGTTTGTTGCGCATCGCCATAGGGCTAAGCCGTCATCCGTCGCCGCCACAAAGGCCGGTCGACAGCGCCCCACTTGTATTTGTACGGCTCTTCGCCACGCAGGAAATTAAAGCTTGTCGCCCCGCGCTTGATGGCGTTTTCGATGGCGTGACCCACGGCCAGCGTGCCGGGGCTGGCGTAGTTTTCCTTCGGATCAAAACCGCTTAGGTAGTAATAGGTCGTATCCCGCACGGCAAAGCCGTAGAAAGCCGCCGCTACCCGTTCGCCCAGACGGCAGACAAAGAGTTCGAGCAGGCCGAGCTTGAGCAACTCCGGCGCGACGGCGCGGTGGAAATCGCGCACGCGGGGATCGTGGAACGCGCCGGGGCGGCCCTTGGTGCCCCACCGCGCGGTGTGCAGATCGAACAAGACGGTCAGTTGCGCGTCGACGGTCGCCAGCGTCGCCGCCTCGACCGTCAGCCCGCCGACACGCGCGGCGCGGCTCAGCGTGTGGCGCACGTTGCGCGCCATGCTATCGGGAACCACCTGTTCCAAAGCCGTCGCCCCGGGCGGCAACGCCAGCGTGGGGCAGGTATTCAGATTCCGCCGCGCATCCAGCCACAATTCAGGCTCCGCCATCGAAAGCAGGGGCGAGGTGTCCGGGATATAGGGAAACTCAACCGACAAACCCGGCAAAGCGCCTTCCAGAGTCTTGAGCGCGATCGGGATCGCGGCGGCCAAGGATTCGTCTTCCAAAAGAACGCCGTCGATGTCGTAAAGACGGCCTCCGAGCGGCCGCAGGACGTTCAGCTCATCGGCATGAAACGGCAGCAGGCCGACCAGCCGTTCGCCCGCACGCAGCTCCAGCACGAACAACCGCCCCGCGCGAAACCGGTTCCACCAATTGAGTTGCCACACGGGCAGTTGATACACCGCGGCCTTAGGCGTTCGCGTCCACAGGGCGAGCCATTCGTTTTGCAGGCTGTAGAAGCGTTCTTCTTCGTTGGTCCAGATAAAGGAAATTTCCATCGTTGTTCGTTCTGCGAAAAAGAGGTCGTGTCAGACGGTTTGGCCGGATGGCCCGCGGCCCCCCATGGGGAGCGCAATGAGGCCGCCATCGTAGGGCATGCGTGGATTAAATTCCACCAGAACGGGCGGAGACGGAACGAACAAGCCGTACCCCAGACCGCTGAGAAAGTCTTTAAGGCCCGTCGCCACCGAAGCAAAATCGGCGTGATACGCGACCTCGAACTCAAGGAGGATGCGGGGGCGATGCTTGGCAATCGTCGCCGCCGCGCCGCGCAAGGCGGCCGGTTCAGCCCCCTGAATGTCGAGCTTGATGAGCGTGATCTTCCGGTCGGGCGCGAGAACGGTGGGAAGGTAATCGTCAAGCGTCACCACATCCACGTCGATCGTCTTGTGCTGGCTCGCGCAATCGTTGTTGAGCGTCAGCCCGCCCAACCCCATGTTGTCGCCGGTCGGGACAAAGAACGTGGCGCGGCCCTTCTTATCGGAAACGGCGGCGGGAACGACCTGCACCGTGGGCCCAAGATTGTTGAGCGCCAGATTTTGGCGCAACCGTTCCGCGAGGAAGGGCACCGGCTCAAACGCCACGACCGCGCCCGTCGTGCCCACGGCCAACGCCAGCGGCACGCTATAAGCGCCGACATTCCCGCCCACGTCGATGACGGCATCGCCGGGCTTTAGGTTCAGCAGGGCAAAATTGAGATACGCGGGCTCCCAGTAACCTTCGTTGGCAATGCGCTTTTCGATGTAGGAATCAAGATGGCATTCGAAAAGAAACGACGGAACCAAGGGGCTGTCCGTCGTGCAGATTCGCACGATCTTGGTGTTGACCGGCAGTTGATCCAGTGTGCATTCGGACATGAACGACCTCTGTCAATGGCGCAGGAAATTGAGCGGCAATTCGGACGGCAGCGGGCTGGGATCGGCGGCGGCGCGCAGAAAGTGGAAACGATCCTCCTTCGGCGGTTGCCAATCGGCGCTCCACGTCCAGCAGTTGTGTTTTTGATAGAGCTGCTTGAGCGCGACTCCGCCCTCGGCATCGCAGGGCATGGTCACGCCGCGCCCGCTGACCGTCGGCAAGGTTTGCTGCATCAGATTGGTCGAGCGCTGCGCGAACTGCAACGGCACCAGCACGCGGCACCCACGGCGACGCGCCGCTTCCCGCACGGCCGCGCTGACTTGAACGTGATCCTCGTGGCCGTACTCGCCCCACGGATTGTGGGTAAAGACATAGGCGACATCGCGCAGCAACGGCTCGATGCGGCGCACCAGCGTTTCGAAATTGGCATCGTACCGCTGTTGCGCGGCGGGCGTGGTGAGCGCGAGTCCCGTGGCGGTCACGCGGGGCGCGTTCCAGTCGGCCTGAGCAAAAGACTCCGGCTCGTCGAGGTCGAGGAACGTCGCGTTGGGCAGGGGGTATTCGGCGGCGACGGCGCGGCGCGAAGGCCCGAACGAAGGCCGTGGCGCATAGTTGCCATAACACAGGACGACGCGGCGGGCGCGACCCAGAACCGAGCCGAACCACAGCGCCTCGTCGTCGGGATGCGCCGCGATCACGGCATAGTCGCCGCGTGTCAGCCATGCGGGCGTTGCGGCGGCGTTCTGCGCGAAATTGACCATCAGGCGGCCCACGGCCTGCGTCCACCTCGTGCCGGTGGCCGAACGCGGCCCCGTCGAATGAAAGCCGCGACGATTGATGAAGAAAACCGGGTCGGCCTTCACGCAGCGGAAATCGCTCCATACCGAGAGGTAGTATTTGAAATCTTCGCCGGTATCCATCTGCGTGTCGAATTTGACCGTGTTGGCGATGTTGGCGCGAACGAAATGCCCCATCTGCAGGCTATAGTAAGGCGGAACGGCCAGAAGCTGCTGCAACGACGCGATAGAGGCGGTCTGGCCGGGACGCAACTGCATCGCGGTCTGGCCGGGCGGAATCTCGCAAATTTGCCCCCACACGCCGTCATAATCGTCCAGATACGGCGCGACGTTCACAAAGGCATCCTCGTGCATGAAATCGTCGGCATCGAGGAAAAACAGCCAGTCGGCGCCCAGCGCGATGGCCTTCGCGATGGCCCCGTTGCGTCCGGCGGAACGTCCCAACGCGCCCGCCGTGTCGTCGACGGTCAAAAGGATGATTTTCGTAAAGCGCCCCATGCCCTTAGATGCCGCGCTCTGCACCGATGCCGCGCCTTCGCGGCTCAACGCCTGATGCCCCGGCCCGATGGGCATGATGACGGCGCAGACGTTGCCGTCGGCGGCGCGAGGCGGCGCGGCTTTCGTCGTCTTGAAATCGTCGGCGGAAAGGCGGATTTCCTCGACGATGTTTGCCGCGACGGGCTGGGCCTGCGGCGGTTTGTCCCGTCGCGGCGCGGCTTCCGCGCTTTCGCCGGTCAGAAACCGCTTGAGATGATTGCCGACGGTCTGGAAAACCTTATCCCAGTTGCCGCGCTTTTGCTGGCGGAACAGGCGCAGCGACGGATACCACGGGCTGTCGGTACGGTTGATGAGCCAGCGCCATTCGGGAACGGCGGGCAACATCAGCCATGTGGAAACGCCGAGCGCTCCCGCCAGATGCGCCGTGGCGTTGTCGATGGTGAGGACGAGGTCGAGGCCCGCGACCTGCGCCGCAAAGCCGTCCATGTCCTTCATCTGATCGATGGCGGGATCAATGAACAGCTCAACGCCCGCCGCCTTGGCCTCGGCGGCGAGCTTGTCGTGATCGCCGTATTGCAGGCAAACCCACTGGATGCCCGGAGTCTTCATCAGCGGCGCGAGTTGCTCGAGCGTGAGCGAACGGATGCGTCCCGTCCCCCGGCTGGTCGTGCGCCACGCGATGCCGACGCGCTTGCGTCTGTCGGCGTTGCGAGCCTTGATCTGCTGCGTCAGCACTGGATCGGCGACGAGATAGGGCGATGTCACGCCCTTGAAACTATCGGCATCGGGGCGCAACAGGCGCGGCAGATCGCCGGATGGAATGTGCGCCGCGATGTTCAAAGCGGGATCGAGTTCAGCGCCCAGCCGCCCCACCACCTCGACCGTCGGAAACGAACGCGCGAACAAAGGCTTCAACCGCGCCGCGCAATCAAGGACGCACGGCACGCCTTGGCGCAGCAGGTCGGGGATCAAACCCGCGAACATAATTTCATCGCCGATGCCCTGCTCGCCCCAAACCAAAAGCCGTCCTGAGGAAGGCTTGCCGCCCTGCCACAACGGTTGCGCATAGGGCCGCGCGGGCGTTTCCGGCTTTTCCAGTTTCCAGCGCCACGCGTAACCCGCCCACCCCGCCGCAAACTCGCCTTTCAGCAGCCGCACCTGCGCTTCGTTCCACCGCGCCTTGGCATAGTTGGGGGCCAGCGCCAGCGCGCGCCCAAACTGGACGAGCGACTCGCCAAAGCTACCCTTGTCGCGCAACGCCACGCCAGAGTTGCTGAACGCGTCGATATAGAAAGGATTGAGCGCGATGGCTTTCTTGTAGCTGGCATCGGCTTCGTCCAGTTGCCCCAGCTCGCGCAGCGCGTTGCCGAGGTTGTTATGGGCGGCGGCGTAATTCGGATTGAGCGCGAGCGCGCGTTCGTAATGCGCGACAGCCGCTTCGGTCTCGCCGTCTTCTTGAAGGACGTTGCCGAGGTTGTTGTGCGGTTCGTCGTAATTGGGCTTTGCGGCGATGGCTTTGGCGAAATAGGCGCGCGCCGTCGCGCTATCGTCCTGACGCTTGGCGATGATGCCGAGGTTGTTGAACGCCTCCGGTGAATTCGGCGTCATCTTCAACAGCCGTTCGAGATAGGCCTTGGCCTCGTCGAACTTGCCCTGATCCATCAGCGCGATGCTCATGTTGCTGCACGCGATGGGCGACTGCGGCTGCAATTCCAACGCGCGTTTGTAATGCGCGATGGCTTCGTCCAGCTTGCCGTGATCGCGCAGGACGGTGCCGAGATTGCTGTGCGCGTCGGCGAAATCCGGTTGCAACTCCAGCGCCCGTTCGTAACAAGCCTTTGCCTTGTCCAACGCGCCCTGCTCTTTGTGCAGATTGCCCAGATTGCTGTGATAATGCGGGACATCGCCCTTGGATTGGATGGCTTGCGTGATCAATTCGATGGCCGAGACGATGCGGCCCCGCTGGTACGCGGCCATGCCCAGCAAATGCAGCGTCTCCGCATGGCGCGGATCCTCGGCAAGGATGGTCTGATACAGGCGTTCCGCTTCGGTCAACTGACCGGCCTGATGGAGCTTGAGCGCGGCGGCGAGCGTTTGGGGAATGTTGGACACGGGAAGCACCGGCTGAAGTTGAGGAATCATCGCGCCTGAAGGATGGAGGCTCACCCCATCCCTAACACACCTAACGACGCTGTCCCAGTCCTGAAGGGCGGGCTGGCGGAAGAGGCGGGCGGAGGGGTACCAAGGGCAGTCGGCGCGGCCGAGCAGCCAGCGCCAGTCGGGAACGAACGGCAGCAACACCCACGTCGGAACGTTCAAAGCCCCCGCCAGATGCGCGACCGAAGTGTCGACCGCAATCACCAGATCGAGATTGGCCACCAGCGCCGCCGTGTCGCTGAAA
>CAIXHP010000026.1 GCA_903919315.1 uncultured Pseudomonadota bacterium
GAAAGGGGAATGTGATTCTCTATCCAACTGGATAGAGCCTTGGACAGTATTCCTTGCATTTTGGATTCCTTCTTTGGTCGGAAAGAATCCTTATCTTGAATCTCTTCAAGGCTTTATCCAACTGCGTCCGGTACTATGGACAAAGCGTATCTCCTGCAAATATATGAATCCAGACAGGGAAGTGTAGAACGCTTGTTTTGTTTGCGTCAACCCAAACCGTTACACATTAAACTTAAAATGAAAAATATCGCCGTCCTGAACGACGTATTCTTTACCTTCCTGACGCAGCTTTCCGGCCTCCCTAGCGCCCGCTTCGCCTTTGCAGGCGACATAGCTGGCGTAGTCGATGGTTTCGGCCTTGATGAAGCCGCGTTCGAAGTCGGTGTGGATGACACCCGCCGCTTCCGGGGCCGCCGCGCCGCGCCGCACCGTCCAAGCCCGCGCTTCCTTGGGGCCGACGGTAAAGAAGGTTAAAAGGTTAAGACGTTTGTAGCCCGCCCGGATAATGCGGTTCAGGCCGGGTTCCACCAACCCCAGAGCTTCCAGAAACTCCTTCTTATCCGCCTCGCTGGGCAAAACGGCGACTTCGGATTCGATGGCGGCGGCGATCACCACGCTTTCGGTGCCTTCGGCTTTGGCCTTGGCGGCTACCTTTTCCGACAAGGCGTTGCCGTTCGCCGCGTCGGCTTCGGCGACGTTGGCGACATACAGCACCGGCTTGGCGGTGACGAGCTGCAACAGTTTAAAGATTTTCTGCTTTTCGGGATCAAGCGTTGGCAGGATGCTCCGCGCCGGTTTGCCTGCCTGCAAGGCGGCGAGGGCGGGTTCCATGACCGCGATTTGTTCCTTGGCTTCGACATCGCCGCCCTTGGCCTTCTTCTGCGCGGCGGTCAGCCGCTTTTCGAGGCTGTCGAGGTCGGCCAGCATCAGTTCGGTTTCGACCGTTTCCGCATCGCGGACGGGATCAATCGAATTTTCGACATGCGTGATGTCGCCGTCTTCAAAGCAGCGCAAAACATGGATGATGGCGTCCACTTCGCGGATGTGGGCGAGGAACTTGTTCCCCAGCCCTTCGCCCCGCGCCGCGCCACGCACCAGACCGGCGATGTCGACGAATTCCAACTGCGTCGGGATGATCTTGGCGGAGCCAGCGATAGCGGCCAACTGGTCGAGTCGTTCGTCCGGCACGCCCACGCGCCCGACGTTGGGTTCAATGGTGCAAAACGGATAGTTCGCCGCCTGCGCCGCCGCCGTCGCCGTGAGCGCGTTAAACAAAGTCGATTTCCCGACGTTCGGCAGTCCGACAATGCCGCAATTGAAACCCATGATGCTATCCTGACCCGATTAAGTGTAAGCGCCTTTGTTGGCTGGGTTTATAGGGGACTGGATCAAGCGTGGCAACTCGCGCATGTCGTCGATGATCGCCTCCACCCCCTGAAGCCTTTCGGCATAGCCGGGATAGCAGTGAGCGCCACCCAAATAGCCAATCACCCGCATACCGGCAGCCAGAGCTGCCTGAACGCCTGGGGCGCTGTCCTCGACCACGACGCAATCCTTCGGCTCCGCCCCCATCTTCTGCGCGGCGTAGAGGAAAAGATCGGGGAAAGGCTTGCCGCGCGCGACCATCTGAGCCGAAAAGATGTGGGGGACGAACAGGTCGTAAAGCCCTGTCACCTGCAACGATACCAACAGCGTTTCGTACAATTCGTTCGAAGCGACGCAGCGCGGCATGTCCGCGAGCTGCTGCAACGTCTCAAGAATGTGGGGAACCGGACGCAGCCTTTGGGCAAAGGCCTCGCGCTTGCGGCGCGTAAGCTCTTCGTCGAAACCGTCGGGAAGGGCACGTCCGAATTCCTTTTCCAACTCGCTGAGAAGGTGATGCCGTCCCAAGCCGACAAAGCGGCGGTTGTGATCCGACGTATCATGGTGAAGCCCCAACTTGTCGCGGATCAAGTCCGTTTCGGTTTCGGCGTGCAGCATCTCAGAGTCGATCAGCGTGCCGTCGCAGTCAAAAATTATTAGCGTCATGCAAGTGTCCTCGTCACCATGGAACAACAACATTTCGGCAATAGCGCGTGTATGGCCCTGCCGACAATTCAAAGCTTGCTACGGTTTACGACAGGCAGACGCTCAGGCCACGCTTAACCGCTTGGCGAAGTCGTCCATCTTGCCCTCCAGCGCCAAGGGGAACGCGGCGGCGATGTTACCGAGCAACGGCTCTAACCAAACCCTGTCGGCTTTGGCAAAGCTGCTCAATACATGGTCGCTGACCTGATCGCGATGGCCGGGATGGCCAACGCCGAGACGTACGCGCCAGTAATCCGGGCCGATGTGAGCGTCGAGGGACTTGAGGCCGTTGTGGCCCGCATGCCCGCCGCCTTGCTTGACCTTGGCTTTGCCGGGCAAAAGGTCGATGTCGTCGTGAAAGACGATCACAGCGCCGGCCGCGAGCTTGTAAAAACGCAAAGCCTCGCCCACCGCTTCGCCGGATAGGTTCATAAAGGTCAGAGGTTTGATAAGAAGGCAGGGAACGCCATTCAGCACCGCATGCTGAATCTCGGCTCCGAATTTACGCTGCCAATTGGAAGAGGGCGCGAGAACGTCGAGCGCCATAAAGCCGATGTTGTGCCGTGTAAAAGCGTAGTCGGCCCCGGGATTCCCGAGGCCGACCACCAGTCTTTCCGGTTGCGCCACTGGCGTAACCTGATCTTACTTCTTGCCGCCCGCAGGCTTGGCCGCAGCCGCAGGAGCTGCGCCCTTGGCACCAGCCGCAGCCGCCGCCGGAGCCGCACCCTTCGCGCCAGCCGCAGCGGGAGTCGCCGCCGCTGCCGCCGCATCGGAAGCAGCCGTCGTGGCCGCCGTAGCCGCAGCCTCTTCGGCTTCGGAACGGACACCCGACGGAACGGCGATCGAGGCGATGGTGAAGTCCTTTTCGTGCGTGGTCGGCTTGACGCCTTCCGGCAACGCGATGGAGCTCAAATGGATGGCATCGCCGATCTGGCGGCCTTCCAGATTGATCTCGAACTTCTCAGGAATCTTATGCGGCGCGCAGGTGACTTCGACCTGATGATGCACGACGTTGAGCGTACCGCCGCGCTTGATGCCCGGCGATTTGTCGGCGTTGGTGAACACGACCGGAACGGCCACGCGCACCTTGGTGTTAGCCGAAACGCGCAGAAAATCGACGTGCAGCGGACGATCACTGACCGGATGGAACTGGCAATCGCGGGGCAGAACGCGATGCTTTTTGCCGCCGATTTCGACATCAAAAAGATGCGTGAAAAAGCCCGTCTTGTTGGCGTAGCGTGTGATGAGGTTCACGTCCAACGTAATGAGGACAGGCGATTGCTTGTCACCGTAAATCACGGCGGGAATGCGATCTTGGCGGCGAATGGCATGAGCGGCCCCCTTGCCGGCGCGATCACGCATTTCTGCCGCAAGCGTTACAACTTGCGTCATTTGTAGTCTCCTATAAGGTTAAACGGCCAGCCTCCAGGGGTGCTGGCATGGGGGTCTTTTACACGGGCGAGCGGGGCAGCTCAAACAAAATCGACGCTTTCAGCCCTAAGTGTCCGTTCGGAAACTTAAAAGGCGAAAACAACCGATAAAGAACCGTCATCCCCGCGAAGGCGGGGATCCATCTCCTGTAGAATGAAAAGAGTCGGACTGGAAAAATGGCGCTCAATCCTATCAGCTGGTGATGGATCCCCGCCTTCGCGGGGATGACCACTCTTTATGATAACTCGTTGTTAACAAACGACAAATTTATAGACAGACTCCAAAACTCAGTTAAAAAGGCTGGAAACCGAGCGTTCTTGGCTGATGCGGGCGATGGCTTCGGCCAGCAGCGGGGCAATGCTTAACTGCCTGACTTTGCTGGAAGCCTCAACGGCGGGGGTGGCGGGGATGGAGTCCGAAACCGTCAGATTGACCAGCGGCGAGGCTTCGACGCGTTCAACCGCCTTACCCGATAAAACACCGTGCGTGACATAGGCGGCCACCGATTTGGCCCCAACGTCCAGCAAGGCGGCGGCGGCGTTGCAGAGCGTTCCGGCGCTGTCCACGATGTCGTCCACCATGATGCAGTCGCGGCCTTGAACGTCGCCGATGATGTTCATGACTTCGGACTCACCGGCCTTTTCGCGGCGCTTGTCGATGATGGCGAGGTCGGCATCCAAACGCTTGGCCAGCGCCCGCGCGCGCACCACGCCGCCGACATCCGGTGAAATGATGGTCAGACCCGACGGCAACTTGCCGTGAACCGACATGGTGTCCTTGATGTCGCGCACAAAAACCGGCGCGACATGGAGGTTGTCGAGAGGAATATCGAAAAAGCCCTGAATCTGTCCCGCGTGAAGATCAATCGTCAAAACGCGGTCGGCTCCGGCGACGGTGATAAGATTGGCAACCAGTTTGGCTGTGATAGGTGTACGCGGCCCCGTCTTGCGATCCTGTCGTCCATAGCCATAGTACGGGATGACCGCCGTGATACGTCGCGCCGAACTGCGCCGCAGCGTGTCGATGGTGATCAGCAATTCCATCAAGCTGTCGTTGGTAGGAAACGAAGTCGGCTGAATGACAAAGGTATCTTCGCCGCGCACATTTTCCAGCACTTCGACGAACACTTCCATGTCCGCAAAGCGCCGAATGCTCGTGTGGGTTAGGGTAACGCCGAGATGGTGCGAAATGGCCTCAGCCAGAGGACGATTGCTGTTGCCTGCGATCAGCTTCATGAAAGCCACCATCTGATAGATCAAACGCCCGTGGAAACCTTCCGACCAAAGGCTTCTCGCCGAAACGCTGTGGATATATCAGTCCGGGCAGGGGCTGTAAATGACGACGAAATGCTTTCCGAGCAGAAAGCACACGCATCGTCCTGTATCATAAGGCGAAAAGTTAATGCGGAGCAGGAGCCGAAACGTTTAGATTACGACCGTAGCGCGTCACCGCGTTTTTTCCCCCATGCTTAGCTGCCTCTTGGGTAGCTTGCGCATCGGGCACACGCGTTGTGGCATCCTCCTCGGTCAAGGGCTGTTCATTGGCCTTGGTCGCGTCGATGGACTTTCTCATCGCATCAGGTCCACGCACGACGACCAAAGCCTCAACAGGAGCTACCGAAAGCCTGCGCCAATTTCTGCTCGGATGCACGCTCGGCCCCTTCGCGCGCGCCGAAGGAACGGGAGTCGACGTAGCTTTGGCCGCGAATTTGTTTTGGATCAAGGCCCGCTTCTTGGCATCGGGAACCAAGATCGCCTGCTGGGTTGGGGTGAGCGTGAGCCAAACTTGCTCGGCCGCCGCCGTTTGATCCACGCGAGGACGGACTCCGTGCTGCATGTTGTAGTTCATCGGCGCACGACTGCGGCTGCCGGAATGGGCTTTGGGGAGTTGCGAAGGGGGGAATGCCAATGTCCGCCTTTTTGCATCCGGCATCGGGGCCATCGCCAGCCACCGGCCTTGCGACGGGGCGAGGGCGGGCAGGCCAGATGTGTGAGCCAAAGACAAACTGCGCTTCGACCGAGGCATCGGCGCGGGTGCTGGCATCATCGCCAATTCATTGTGCGAAGCCGACGCGGTGCGCGAAGGCGAGTGATGGCCGTTGCTGTTTGCCGGAGCGCCCGGTTTCGGCCCCGTTGCCGAGTGCCGGAGGCCATGACGCGCAACGGGAACAGGTTCGGGGACAGAAGCAAAAGCCACGTCCGCCGTCATGGCCGGATTATGACTGACTTGCGTCATGGCCGGATTATGACTGTCTTGAAGAGGCATAGCCGCGCCAAAAGCGGGATGAGCGCGTTGTGGTTGATAAGCAATGCCTTGCGTAGCCGTCTGCCCCAACGTCATGCGGGACAGGGCATCAGTGCGCCCCATGCTGGCTGCATTCGCGCGTTTGTCCTCCAAGCCTAGAGCCTGCTGGAGCGGCTGTTGCACGTCTTGCCGTTGCGCGCCCTGAAGGTTGAAAGCCGGATTATCCATATTCGCCTTCAGTGCTACCATGGCCCCGCGCAGTGCTTCGTCGGCGGATTCAGTTGTGGCAGCCTGTGGCTCGTCGGGTTGGGGGGAAGCCTGTCCCGGCACGGGGTCCGCTTCTGCGCCTTGACCGGCAGAGGGTTGAGCGTCGGAGGTTTCATCCACGCGCAAGCCCTTCGCGACAAAGGAAAAGCCCTTGCCGTTTTCAAGAGGTTTCGCTGTCTGATCGGGGACGGAGGCTGTTCCGAGCAAAGCCCCCTCAGGCTTGTTCGCAACATCACTCCCCGCAATACCTACGATCACACCGCCATTGAGCTGTGCCTCGGCCGGATGGATTATGTCAGACATAGGGTAAAACTCCGCCGCTGCAATAAAACGATCAAAAAAACTTCTGCCCTAACGCTTCGGATTATCTCACACTTATAATAAATTGGGTGCATAAATATAAAGTTAACCGCAAGAACCGATAAAAACGCCATCCCTTTCATAATCTTAGGGGTTTTTCAGGCGGTTAGCGCTTGACCTGGGGCGGGATGGCGGGTATGAGTTCCGCCTTCGTGTGCGCAAAAAGGGGGGTTCCTGCTGCGCCCGGAGTGAACCTATTTTATAAACGTCCGCCGTTAAACGGCAGGAAAATCGGACAAAGGACTGAACATGGCCACACATAAATCCGCCGTCAAGCGTGCCCGTCAAACGGTGAAGCGCAACGCCCTCAACCGTTCGCGCCGCTCGTCGACGCGCGCGCTCACCAAGGCCGTCGAAACGGCCGTGGCCAGCAAGGACGTGACCAAGGCAAAGACGGCGCTCCGCACGGCGGAGTCGTCGCTCGCTCGCGCAGCGGGTCGCAACACGATGCATTGGAAAACAGCCGCTCGCAAAACCTCGCGTCTCGCCAAGCGCGTGAAAGCCGCTGCGCTCAGCGCCGGAAAATAAGTCCAAGCATCTTCGCGCCACACGGCGCAAAACATGACAAAGCGCGTAACACCGAAATGTTACGCGCTTTTTTTATGCGCAACGGTTCCGCAAAAAAGCGATGTCGTTTTTTTAGGAAGAATTTACAGAAAAAGATTTTTCAAGAAAAAAATGTGTGGCGCGACGCGCACGATTTTTTCTTTTTTGCCGTTCATGCTTCAGACCAGTTGTAAAACGAATCACTTTCGTTCTATCGTAGGGACACTCAAGTTGAGCCAAACGTTCGTTGTGGGTTGAGATCATGAAGCCGATCAAAACAGAGAGACAGGGCATCTTGTTTCACCGCAGCGCAGCGAACGCTCTCCCGTCTTCTTGTTCTTAAATCAGTTCCGTTCCTGAATTCGACGCAGGGGAGCCTCCTCTGCGCTGCGTGGGGAGTTGTGCGTCCCGCGTGTTCCCAATTGGTGATGTGAGGTTCTATGGTAACGACAGTGGCCGCAGCTCGATTGATCGAAATGGATACGAACGAACGGGACGACGATGCCGATTTTCCCGTATTTCCCTCAGCGCTGTCGCCGACGGCGGCGTGGCCCGAACTCCGCACGCGACTGCGTGAGCAAATGGGCGAAACGGCGTTCCGCCGCTGGCTTGAACCCGTCACCGGCACAATCGAAACGGCTTCCGACCATTCGGTAACGCTGCTGCTGGCGCTCCCCACGCGTTTTATGCGCGACTGGGTTGAAGCGCACTATGGCGATATGGTGCGCACGTTGTGGCGGCAGTTGATCAAGCAAGGTGCCGTGGATTTCACCGTCGCATCGCCCTTGGCAAAGCCTGCCCCCGTGGCGATGGCCGAAGTTCAGCCCTTAGCCGCCGAACCGGCTCCGGTCGCCGCCGCTCCGGCCGCGCCGAGCTATTTCAATCCCAACCAATTGATGCCCCCGCCCGCGACGGTGGAGGAAGCCGCGCTCGATCCGCGCTTCACCTTTGAAAACTACGTCGTCGGCAAACCGAACGAGCTGGCCTATGCGGCGGCGCGGCGCGTGGCCGACACCGAAAACCCCAGCTTTAACCCGCTGTTCCTTTATGGTGGTGTCGGCCTCGGCAAAACGCATTTGATGCACGCCATCGCGTGGCACATCCGCAAGAACTACCCGCATCGCCGCGTTATCTATATGTCGGCGGAAAAGTTCATGTACCAATTCGTCCGCGCCCTGCGTTACAAGGACACTGTTTCGTTCAAGGAACAGTTCCGCTCGGTCGATGTTCTGATGATCGACGACGTTCAGTTTATCGGCGGCAAGGACACGACGCAGGAAGAATTCTTCCACACCTTTAACGCGCTGGTTGATCGCAACCGTCAAGTGATCATCTCCGCCGATAAATCGCCGCAAGATCTCGACCGTATGGAAGAACGTCTGCGCTCGCGTCTCGGCTGGGGCTTGGTAGCCGATCTGCATCCGGCGAACTACGAACTGCGCCTCGGCATCCTGCATGCCAAAGCGGAAAAGCTGGGCTGCCCTGTTCCGGACAAGGTGATCGAATTCCTCGCGCACAAGATCTGTTCCAACGTGCGCGAATTGGAAGGCGCGTTAAATCGCATCATCGCCCACGCCCAATTGGTCGGGCGCACGATCACGCTGGAAATGACGCAGGAAGTTCTGGCCGACTTGCTCCGCTCCACCGAGCGCCGTATCACCATCGACGAAATCCAGAAGAAAGTCGCCGAACACTACAACATCCGCCTCTCCGATATGCACTCCGCACGTCGCGCCCGCGCCGTGGCGAGGCCGCGTCAGGTCGCGATGTATCTGGCCAAACAGCTCACCCCGCGCAGCCTCCCGGAAATCGGCCGTAAATTCGGTGGCCGCGATCACACCACCGTCATCCACGCCGTTCGCAAAGTCGAGGAGTTGTCCGCCTATGACAACACTTTCCGCGAGGACGTGGAATTGCTGCGGCGGTTGTTGCAGAACTGAGGCTTAAACCCGCGCGGTTTGTAGTCGAGCAGCCGCAAGCCTTCGTCTACGTCAAAGACCAAGTCCTCGTTCATGCGCTGAAACACCGCAAAGCCAAAGGCTTTTTCGCGCAGAAAGCCGATGTTTGACGCTGCGCGAAAGCCCGCCTGCAACAGCCATGTGGGAAGCATCAACAAGCGCGGCTTGCGCCCCACCGCCAGAAACACCCGCTCCGCCATCTGGCGATAGGTCAGAACTTCGGCCCCTGCGATGTTCAAGGCTTTGCCCCGCGCCGCCGGATTGCCGAGCGCCCCAATAATCGCCCCCGCGACATCATCGGCATGGATCGGTTGGCGCAAACCTTTGGCAGGCGCAGCAACCGGAAAAACGCCGAACCGTCGCATGACCCGCGCCATTCGCGTCACATTCTGATCCTGCTCGCCGTCGTAAATCAGTGTGGGGCGCAAGATGGTCAAAGCGATGGCGTGGCGCTCACACCATTCGCGCAGTTTGTCTTCGGCACGTTCCAGCTTCTCCGCCGTCGCGCGTTCTTTAGGGTCAGCGCTGCCCGCTTTGCCGAAGCGGCTGGTAGAGCTGACCGCGATCAGAGCTTGCGCGTTGGCAAAGCAATCCGCATGTTCGGCCAGAACCCATATAGGCATGAGGCTGATCACGACCGACTGCGACGGCGCTTTCCAATCTTTCGTTTCAGCCAAATCGAGCTGAAGAGCGCGAAACCCTTCCGGCCAGCTCATCGCGCGGCGCGAAACCACAGCGCCCATCAACCCCATAGAACCGAGGCGCTGCATTAGATAAGGCGCAACCAAACTGCGGCCGCCGAGGATGATGAGGGGGGGGGATGGCGGTATCATGTTGTCGTGTCCTCAATTCAGCCTTTTGATACATGGCCAACGTTTTGCTAAGCTCAACGAAAATCGGTTATCCTGTGGCGGAGATAGGTAACCATGAACAGTGTATATTGGCCAACTGCAAACTTACCTTAATTGCGGCATCTATATCTGAGAATATCATAAGACAGTACATTGGGCTCACATTGAAAGTAATTTTATTAATGCTGTGCCCGAAGGTTGTGTGCACATAACTTGTTGATAAACAATAATCTAATGTCGACGGTCGTGCCAAAATATTTAGCTTGATACATCGTTTGCTTTTGTTGACAATCCCGACTACGAACACTCGCGATCTTACATAGGGAGTTTTAAATGAATATTCGTCTTTTTAAGATATGTGCGACCAGTTTGCTTTCCGCCGCAGTGCTGCCTTTAGCGCAGGCCGAACAGCTTGCTGATGATGGTATTTATACTACATACGGCCCTCCGAAACTGGCTGTAACCCAAAGACTTATTCCATGGTCAACTTGTAGCGTCCGCCCCACGTCTGGCAGTGGTTGCTACGAAAAAGGAGTGATCGGCTTTGTTGACAGCCCATGTTCAATCATAGAAACGAACAGACGTGCCGCAGGTGGTACTGCCGTGACAAGTTTGGTTTCTATTGTTGACTTGGGTACTGGGCCGCAAAAAAACACGGTAACTGTTCGCCGTTTCATCAAAACAATTACAACTGACCATGGATATCCACACACAGTTTTTCGCCAGATAAAACCGTTCGTTCTAACTTCTAGTATTGATGGAACTGTGGGAGCAAAATGTTACGTTGCTGCAGCCGGAAGTCAAAGCTTGGATTCACTCTATATATCGACGAGTACTAGCTCTGCTGTGGCAATTATTAACAAATACGGCGAACATGCTTTTTCTATAGGCACAGGAAATCCTGTAACGGGTTTTTCTGTTGACGATAATGAGACTACTGCATTTAGCGCTGCTAAAAACGGAATCGTCACAAACGTTGTTTTTGACAAAACAGGTTGGTATTCGATAGGGGATTTTAGTGGTAAAATTTTGACCGCCAATAGTCGAACGGGGACTTCATTCCCTCCTTCAAGACCGGTAGAACTCCAGGCTTCGGGTGGGGCAACGAATGCTCCCCAATACTAAGCACTCCTCCAATAGACCCACTACAGAAGTCGTGCTATATCTTTGCATGCTTAGCCGTGGTTAGATAATTAGAGAGCGCGGAGGCGCTCTCTAATTATAAGGTTTACAGTGTGCGCAATGCGCTCCTGCAAATTCTCTGTCCAATTGAGGAGGAGTAGGGGGTTTTAACTCAACATTTGAGGCGCTTTGCTGCAACTCAACAGCACAGTGAGTATATCTGATCGGTAAAGCGCCAATAATGCCGCCACCAAAGAGACAGAGGCCTTTGTCACTGTGTCGCCCTAAAGGCAAATCCTATTACAACTAATCAGAAATCAAATATAATCATCGTGCACGTAAACAATACACTGTGGAACAGGTAGCTGAAGGTTTCCCTCCGAATTCCGGCTTCCCCGAAACCCCCGATTGTGGAATAGTCGCGGGAGCGTAACCCTGTTTTTTGTGTGAGAGCCGCATTATGCCAGCCCCTGAAACCTCTGTGATGAGCCGCCTTGTTTCCCTCTGCAAACGCCGTGGATTTGTGTTTCCGGCTTCGGAGATTTACGGTGGTTTGAATGGTTTTTGGGACTTCGGCCCGCTGGGTGTGCAGCTGAAAAACAACCTGCGCGACGCTTGGTGGCGCGCGATGGTTGAATGCCCGCCCATCGGCCCGGACGGCAAGCCGGTGTCCATCGTCGGCCTCGACAGCTCGATCATCCAGCATCCGCAAACATGGGTCGCCTCAGGCCATGTCGGCGGCTTTGCCGATTTGATGGTTGATTGCCGCGAAACCAAAATGCGCTATCGCGCCGATCACGTCCTCTGCGTCAACGTGCAGTATGAAAAAGCCGGACAGACCAAAGAACTCGGCGGCTGGATCAGCACGCTGGAGGGTGACGAAGCCGAAGTCGCCATTACGAAGAAAGCCAAAAAGCTTATCCAAAAATCCGGCTGCGGCGAGATGGTGCCGTTCGACATGAGCAAAGCGGTCAATCTGACCACCATGACGGAAGCGCAACGTGCGCACGTCATCGGCCCCGACGCCGAAAACCCCGGCACGCTGACCGAACCTCGCGCCTTTAACCTGATGTTCCAATCCTACGTCGGCGTGTTTCAGAGCGACGATTCAAAGGTCTATCTCCGCCCTGAAACGGCGCAGGGCATCTTTCTGAATTACAAAAACGTGCTGGACTCCTCGCGCGTCAAGCCGCCGTTCGGCGTGGCGCAGGTTGGCAAGTCGTTCCGCAACGAAGTCACCCCGCGTAATTTCATCTTCCGCACCCGCGAATTCGAGCAGATGGAGATGGAATTCTTCTGCGCTCCCGAAGACGGCATGATGTGGTACGAATTCTGGGTGGCTGAGCGTCTGCGCTGGTGGGAAGAGCAGGGCATGAGCAAGGACAACCTGTTCCGCCACATCATCGCGCCCGAAGATTTGTCGCATTACTCAAAGGGCACGTCGGACATCGAATACCGCTACCCCTTTACCGCGCCGGGCTTTGGCGAGCTGGAAGGCGTTGCCTACCGCACCGACTATGACCTGACACAACATCAGACCTTTAGCAAAACCAATCTGGAATACATCGACCAAGAGGCGAACCGCCGCTATATCCCGCATGTGGTGGAACCGGCCGCCGGTCTGACGCGCGGCCTGTTGGCGCTGCTGTGCGAAAGCTATCGCTATGACGAGAGCCGCGCTTCGCCGGAATGGCTCAAGCTCAAGCCCAGCCTCGCGCCGATCAAGGTCGGAGTCTTCCCGCTGGTGAATAAGGACGGCATGCCGGAAGTGGCGGAAAAGCTCTACGCCGACCTGCGCCGCACCTATATCAGCCAGTATGATGCCAAGCAGAGCATCGGCAAACGCTACGCTCGCATGGACGAAGCCGGAACGCCGTTCTGCGTCACCGTCGACGGCGACACGCTCAAGGATCAAACCGTCACCATCCGCGACCGCGACACCGCGCAACAAGAACGCGTGGCGCTCGACAAGGTCAAGGCATACATCGGCGAAAAACTGGCCGTATGAAAAAGGGCGCGAAAAGCGCCCTTCCTCTGCCGTTTGGAAACGGGCTTATACGCCAACAATCAGGGGTTGGGCGCGGCAGGAGTGGCTTTTTTCATTTTCAAAGCCCAAACCGCTTCAGAAAATTCACCAATGGACTTGATATAACTAGAAACCCAAGCCACAGCATTTTTGCCGCATTCTCTGAACTCCGCCCGCACACGATCAGGTTCTTGCATACATGCCACACCAGTTGCACCCAACAACACAGCAGCAGCAGCCGAAAGAAACGCCGCCTTATACCGATAATGCTTATCATCACTCTTCATGAAACACTCCTTTCAAAGAAAAAGCACGTCGAGAGACTAAATCCCACCGGGTAAAAGTTCAAGCGCCCAAATAAATCATTGTAATATCAATGACCTAATGGCATCCCTTGACGAAGCCGTTCGGAACATAAAAACGGGGCATGCAGTTCAGCGCCGCTTTTCTCTCTGTCCCACAACTTCCGTTGCCGGATGCTTCAGCCCCACGGCGCGAGGAGCCACTTTCAGCTTGGTCGCCGTACGCGGCGCGGTCATCTGCGCGGTGGTTGGTTTGAGCGCCAACGATGCCGGAGTCGCCGGAGGACGCGGTGCGGAGCGCTTCAAAAGTTTCTTACGCGGCAGAATATGGACAGCAGGCGGGGCCATCCGCTCCGGCGCAACAAACCCGTCGGAACAGAACGTCAAGCTCCGCACACCCAACCGCCACGCCAAAAGTAGAACCTCTGAGCGCCGTTCCGGCATGTTCTCACCGCCGAGGGCCACAATCAGCCCTGCATCGCCCGTGATAAAGCTCTGCACAGCCGCCGCCATACGAACCTGCGCAGAAGTCCCCGCCAACGCGAAAATTTTTTCAACGGCTGGCGGAAGCTCGGAAGCCCCAACCACCGTGCCATGGCCGCAACTGTAGGCATTCGCGGCGGCAATATCGGCCTCCGAAAACCCCATATGGTGCAGTAAGTCAAAGCCGAAGTCGTCCATCTGCTCGTCCGTTATGCCCAAATGCTCGCGGCAAAATTCTTGCCCCAAAATCCATGGCGTAAAGGCATGGCGGATGTCGTTGACGCGCGGCAAGTAATCTTCAACCCGTGACAGCGCCGCCGCATCGAACCCGCGCTCGCGCAGCACCGAATGATTGACTCCCGGAGCCGCCACAAGCGTTCCCGTGCCGAGCGCATAGTCAACGATGCCTTTGATGTCAAACGGGTCGCAACCCGTCTTAGCCAGAGCCAACGGCACGGCGGGGTGGATCGCGCGGTGATAAAGATCGGGCGCGACCGACCGAGGCCGCACAAGATGGGCCTCCGGCCCGATCCCCTGCGCCGAACAATCGAGGAAAGCCGCAAACTCGGCCGATGAGAACAACGTTGTCAGATGCAGGTGGCACAACCCATTTTGCTGCGCCAGTTCCACAGCCCTGTCCCACAGCCGCCGCGCTTCGGCTATCACCACCAAATCGACTCCGGCGGCGATTTCCAACGGCACAGGCAGGATCGAAAGCCGTTCATAGTCGTTGCGCTCGCCATAGGCCGAGCGGCGCTGGTTGCGCAGCGAACGCATGCGTATCTCGCGCTCGTCAATGAACGCGTGGCAGGGGCCGAGCAATGCGGCCAATTGGGCCGAGGTCGCGACCGCTTCCGCCGTTATGATCGCGCTGATCCCCGCCGCCGTAGCCCGCGCCGCATCGCCGTCAAAGGGCAGGGCCATCGACATCAACAGCGCGGCAAGATTGCCGTAACCGATAGCCAGAGCGCGTGACGCGTCGGCAGCGTCCGCCAACTGATCATAATGCAGCTCTAGCAGGATCACCGAAAGCCGCACCGCCTGCTGCAACGCCGGAACATCCAAGCTCCCGTCGTCGCGCCGTAGCCGGAGCAGGTCGATCATCAAGCGCGGCGCGGTGCTGGCGGGACTTGCCCCCCACTCGGCCTTCGTGTCGGTGAAATCCAATTCCAGCGCACCACGGCCATTGTCCGCGCGCATAAGCTTCTGCCATTGGCTTTGCAGCGTTGCGTTGCCGTTGCTCAATACCCTATCCAGAGTCGCGTTGCGCACAGCAACCGCGCCAACCGAATCCGCCGCACCGACAGTTTCAAAATCAGGCGAGGGAACCGGCGCGGCGGGCGCGGCCATCGCTTGCGGCGCAACGCCATAAGCCCAGTTGATCCCTAACCGCGCCAATCGGCGCGGCTCTAAGGCGATGACCCGTTCCGCTAGCAACGCGCGAATTTCGTCATAGAAAATTGAGGCTTCGGCTTCGTCGGCAAACAATCCCTTTTTCCAACCGGTGTATGTCGCCGATCCGGCCACACGGTCGAACACTTGCTGCGCGCTGTTCTCGTTGGTGACGGCAGCGCCGGCGCTGCGGCGTTGCCACAACCATGAGGGGAGGGTGTTCTCTTCGATCGGCAAGCGTTGAGTCGGAATGGATCGCGCAAGCGCGCTCACGAAAACCTGAATGGCTTCGGCGCTCCAATCGCGCGGCGCACCGACGGGTTCGGTGTCGGCATCCGTATGCGCCTCAAAGCGGCTTTGGTCATAAGGGCTGGTCTTGTCGGCGGTGAACAGACGTTCCATCAGCATACCGAAACCCGTTTTTCTTCAGTGGCTTACTTGTCCCCGAACCCTGTCGGAGAAAAGTTATCCACAAGATGATGTGTTGCATGAATAAATTCGCACAAAATATGGTGTGTTGGAAGCAAAACTTATTCACAAACGGGGGAAGGCACTCAAATTCATGGGGATATCTTTTTGCTCCTTCACTTCGAAGGCGGAACAAGTCAGGTCTGTTGCTTGGATTCAGCAACGCTCCGGAAATCGAAAATCATTCCGCATCGAACCGCACAAAGCGCGTTCTGAATCCTTGACCTTCAATCTGTTTTGCATGAGGTTGAGATTGTGATTCCCGATCCTTCGGATATGTCCATGAGCGAAAGCTTCTCCCTTGTTCGCCGCCTGTCACAACTCGGAACCCGTATCTATACGAAGTTAAAGGGCGTTTCGGTGGGACAGGATCAATTCGGCAACCGTTATTACCGCGAGCGTCGCACGCCTTCGGGTCGCCGCGAATCGCGCTGGGTGATCTATGCGGGAGAACCGGAAGCCAGCAAAGTCCCGCCCGAATGGCATATCTGGCTGCACCATATGCGCAATCAACCGCTCGAATCCAATAGCGTTTATCACCAGAGTTGGCAAAAACCGTATCAACCGAATCAGACCGGCACCGAGGCCGCCTTTAGGCAACCCGGCCACGGTCTGAGCAACGAACGACGCGCCAAGGCGACCGGCGATTACCAAACATGGAAGCCACACGACGAATGAAATGGGTCACTGGAAAAAGAGGAACCGTTTGATGGGACGCAATGCGATTGAAACCGTGCTGGGCGCGGTGGTTCTGATGGTGGCGGGCCTGTTTATGGCCTTTGCCTATTCAAGCTCCGACCTGCAAAAGGTCGAAGGCTATTCCGTATCGGCCAATTTCCCGATGGTGGACGGCCTCAAGGAAGGCGGCGATGTGAGGGTCAACGGTGTCAAAGTCGGCTCTATCGCCGACATGAGCCTCATTACGGCTCCGGGGCCGAGTCAGTATCTCGTCAACGTGCAGATGACGATCAAGCCCGATGTCAGGCTTCCGACCGACACCATAGCCTTGGCGGCGACGGAAAGCCTTTTGGGCGGGAAGTACCTGTCGCTCGAAGTCGGCGTGGACGAGGAACTCATCAAAAACGACGGCACCGGACGCATCACAAGGACACAAGCGCCCATGCGGCTAGATGATTTGATTGGTCAGCTGATCTATAGCTCAAAGAAGTCAGACGGCGGCGGAGGGGGTGATAAGGCATCCGCGGCCCCCGCACCGTCGCCATCGCCCGAGCCGGAGGCCGCGCATCCGTGAGGACGCTGCAACGCTTCTCTCTGCTGACGGGAGCTTTGCTGTCGCTAACGTCCATGGCGCAGGCCGCTGTTCCCACGGAAAGCCGTCCGGTGGCCGTCCTGCGCGCGCTCGACAAAATCACGGCGCGGGTTGAAGAAGTTATCGTCCCCATCGAACGCCCCTTGAAGTTCGGGACGCTGATGATCGTCGTTCACACCTGCCGCGTCACGCCGCCAGAGGAAACGCCGGAAGCCGCCGCCTTTCTCGATGTCAGCGAGTTTAAGCCCGGCGAGAACGGAGCGACGATTTTTCGAGGCTGGATGTTTGCCTCCAGTCCCGCGCTGTCGGCCATGCAGCATCCGGTTTATGACTTATGGGTGACGGGGTGCAAGGATTCGGCCCAGTGATCCCATGTGACCGTGTCGGGTTTGGCTAAGGCGTGGCCCTGCTCGGCCGCAATTCCCAACAAGTGGCGGTAATTTTCGCGCGTGAGTTCCATCGTGCCGAACTGGCTGAGATGATCAGTCTGGAACTGCGTATCGAGCAGCGAGAATCCTGAGGCGCGGAGAAGGGCCACAAGATACACCAGCGCGATTTTGCTGGCATCCGTCGCTCGGCTGAACATGCTCTCGCCAAAAAACGCGCCGCCGAGGCTGACGCCGTACAATCCCCCCACCAGCTCGTCGCCGCGCCACGCTTCAACGCTGTGCGCGTGACCTTGCCGGTGAAGCGTGGTGTAAAGCTGAATAATTTCTTGATTGATCCACGTCAATTCGCGGTCAGGCGCCGGAGCCGCACACGCGCGGATTGTGTCTCCAAAAGCAGTGTTCAGACGGATCGCGTAAGGCCGTTGGCGGATCGTCCTCCGCAAGCGGCGCGGCACATGAAAAGCGTCATCCAAAGGAATAACCGCCCGCACCGGCGGATCATACCAACGCAACTCTCGCGACTCCGCGCTCTCCGCCATCGGAAAAATTCCGGCGGCGTAAGCGCGCAGCAGGATGTCGGGGGTGAGAATGAAGGTGCGGCTGGACATGCTTACTTCAACCCCAAGAACCCCTCCAGCCAATGAATGTCATAGTCGCCGTTGATAAAGTCCGGCTGGCTGATGATGCGGCGGTGGAGCGGTAGGGTTGTGTCGATGCCGCCTATGACGAATTCTTCCAGCCCGCGCCGCAGACGCAAAAGGCATTCGTTGCGGTTGGAGCCGTGGACGATCAGTTTGGCGATCATGCTGTCGTAATGCGGCGGCACGCGATAGCCGTCGTACAGCGCGCTGTCCACGCGAACGCCAAGGCCGCCGGGAGCGTGAAAATCGCTGACTTTGCCGGGCGAGGGCGTGAATGTATCCGGGTTTTCCGCGTTGATCCGGCATTCAATGGCATGACCGGTGAAAACGATCTCGCTCTGCTTATAGCTGAGCGGCAAGCCCGCCGCGACGCGGATTTGTTCGCGCACAAGATCCACGCCGGTGATCATCTCGCTGATCGTGTGTTCGATCTGCAAGCGCGTATTCATCTCGATGAAGTAGAACTTTCCGTTTTCATAAAGAAATTCAATCGTGCCGACTCCGCGATACCCAAGATCGCGCACCACCTTGGCGGCTAGTTCACCGATCTTGTTCCTTTCGTCGGCGTTAAGGCCGGGGGAGGGGGCTTCCTCGATGACCTTCTGATGGCGGCGTTGGATCGAACAGTCGCGTTCGCCAAAATGCACCGCGTTGCCGTGCGTGTCGCCAAGCAGTTGGACTTCGATATGGCGCGGACGGGTAAGGTATTTCTCCATATAGACTTCGTCGTTGCCAAAAGCGGCAAGGGCTTCGCCCCGCGCCAGCTGATAGGCCTCGACCAAGTCTTCAGGACGCTGCGCGACCTTCATGCCTTTGCCGCCGCCGCCCGCCGCCGCCTTGATCAGCACGGGATAGCCGATTTCTTCGGCAACCTTAGCCGCCATCTCCACCGTCGGAACGCCGCCGTCCGAGCCGGGGACGGTGGGCAAGCCCAAAGCCTTCACCGTCTGTTTGGCCGTCACCTTATCGCCCATCAAGCGGATGTGTTCGGGGGTGGGGCCGATAAAAGTGAAACCGTGTTCCTCGACCATTTCCGCGAACTGCGCGTTCTCTGACATAAAGCCGATGCCCGGATGGATCGCGTCCACGCCCGTGATCGCCGCCGCCGTCAAAATCGCCGGAATATTGAGATAGCTGTCCCGCGCCGCCGGAGGCCCAATGCAAACGCTCTCGTCCGCCAACCGCACATGCATCGCGTCGGCATCCGCCGTGGAATGCACCGCCACGGTATGAATCCCCATCTCGCGGCAAGCCCGATGGATCCGCAAAGCAATTTCGCCACGATTGGCAATCAGGATTTTTTCAAACACGGGCTATTTCCTTTGTCATTGATACGGCTTCGCAACACGATAATAAGCCTTTGGAGCCTTTTCATATTTCTTGAGAATGCCGTCAACAGCTCCATCGACCGCCATTTGCTTCACAACACCATCCAGCAAGCTCTGCAATTTGAACTCGCCCTTGTTGACCAGAAGAACAACAGGGTACGCATGCAGCGGGCGATCAAGCCCGATACCACGCAGCGTTCCCGGATTTTTCTCTAAATACTCATAGGCGATTTGATTTTCCAAAAAGGTAACATCGGCTTTGTGATTGGCGACGTTCAGCGGGTTAAATGTGTAGTCCGATGTCGACGGCGCGGACAGGACGGAAGCGTTCGGAAACTCTTCCCGAGCCAACACGCTGCCGATGCTTCCATCAATAGCGGAAATTTTAACGTCCGGCGCGTTGATCATGTGTACGTCCGCATCGAAACGATGATCGTCCGGTCGCACCCAAGCGGTAATGCCCGCATAAAAGGCTGGCCCGACCAGCTCTGCATTCTTGATTTCCTGCTCAAGACTAAACCCAGCCCCACAAAAAGCGTCATAGCGTCCGAACTGAAGCCCCGTGAAGTATGTTGCCCAAGTAACCTCTTCGACCCAATCAACTTTCAGCCCCAGCCGCTTTGCCGCTTCCTCGGTGATGTCATACATAATGCCCGACAGCTTGCCTGTGTTTGGGTCTTTAATGGTATGGGGGGAACTGACAACGTAGCTGCATCGCAGCGTATTGTTCTTCACCACCTGATCATAGGCCGTTTGGCTGCCGAGGCTCGTCACAGCTGGTGGCGACAAAGGGTTTCTCTGAATCATCTGAACAGCCAAAGTGGCCGCCACCGCGATTATGGCCGTCAGAAGATATTGGCTGGTTCTGCTGGACATGGTCAGGCGGCTCCTCTGTTCGACTCTTAATGCGCGACCTGTTCACAGTGGGTTGTTGTGATAGCCACGAGCTGCAGTTTGCTGGTCGCCAATAGTCCTTGTGCTAGAGATCGATCCTTCGCGTTACGCGATCACCACCAGCGTCTCGCCGAATTCGACCGGCTTGGCGTCGGCGGCGGGGATTTCGGCGATGGTTCCGGCTTTGGGAGCCTTGATGGGGTTCATCACCTTCATGGCTTCGATGATCAGCAGCGTATCGCCCGCCTTAACCTTGTCTCCTACCTTAATGAAAGGCGGCGCGTTGGGGGCCGGGCCGAGATACACCGTCCCTACCATCGGCGAGGTGACGGCTGTGCCGCTCGGCGCCTCGGGTTTGGCTTCAGCCGCTGCGGCAGCAACAGGCGCGGCCGCCGCAGCGGCGGGAGCCGCCATCTGGACAACGGAAACCTGCGCGGCCACGCGAATGCGCTTGTCGCCTTCGGCATATTCGATTTCGCTCAGTCCTGTATCTTTCAGCAATTCAGCCAATTTGCGGACAAATTTCGTATCAAGGTCAAATGTACTCATGATCATTTCCTAGTGGATGAAGAAATCAGTTTCGCCATGCGGCGCAGCGCAAAAGCGTAGCCGTCAATGCCCATGCCGCTGATGGAGCCGACGGCGACGGTCGCGACGTAAGAATGATGACGGAATTCCTCGCGCGCATGAACGTTGGTCACATGCACTTCGATTACCGGCACGGCGGCGATCTTGATGGCATCGAGCAACGCGATCGAGGTATGCGAATAGGCTCCGGCGTTGATGACGATGCCTTGAAACGCCGTCCGGCTTTCCTGAATCCATGTGACCAGTTCGCCTTCGTGATTGCTTTGGCGGCAGGTGACACTTAGCCCCAGTTCGGAGGCCGTCTTGCGGCACAGTTCCTCGACATCGCCAAGCGTGGCGGAGCCGTAAAGATCCGGCTCGCGCACGCCCAGCATGTTCAGATTGGGGCCGTTCAGCACCAAGATCTGCGATGATGTATTCACGGCCTGCAACCTGCTGTGTGACGTTACTTTTTGGCGTTCTGGCGCGCCGTATCCACGGCTTGCTTCATCTGATCGTACTGCATAGCGCCGGGATAGACCTGCTCGCCGATCACAAAGGTCGGCGTGCCGCGCGCGCCGATTTGGCTGCCAAGCTCCAGATTGGCCTTGACGATCTTTTCGATGGACTCGTCGTCCATGTCCTTCTTCAGCTTCTCAAGGTCAAGGCCGGTATCCTTGGCCACCTTGAGAACGATGTCCTCGGTCAAATGCGCTTTGGTCGCCATCAGGGCGTTATGGAACGCCTCATACTTGTTCTGACGAACGCTGGCCAAAGCCGCCCTGCTGGCTTGAACCGAGCCTTCACCCAAGATGGGGAATTCCTTGTAGATCAGCTTAACATTCTTGTCGGTTTCCATCAATTTAACGATGGCTTCATGCGCCATTTTGCAATAACCGCACTGATAGTCGAAAAATTCCACCATCGTGACGTCGCCCTTAACGTTGCCGACGACCGGAGCGTTCGCGTCATTGAAAATCTTGTCGCGGCTGGTGGACAAGGCCTTTTGCCCTTGACTGGCAATGTCCTTCTCCTCACGGCTTTGGGCTTCATGAGCCGCCTTGATGACCAGATCGGGTTCTTCCTTGGTCAGCAGACTGCGGACGAGTTCCTTAACTTCCGCCTGTTGGGCCTCGGTCAACGCGGCGGGAGCATCGGCGGCGAACGCGAACGCAGGCATCAGGATGATGGCGGTGGCGCTAAGGTACTTGGCGATGGCGTGCATTCATAAACTCCCACAGCAGATGGTTGAAGGGCCAGAGAACCAAGTTTTGACCCGCAAGTCAACGATGGCCCTCGGTATCGATACTCAACTTAATATCTTGGGCGCGAAGCCAATAAGGTGTTGATTTCGGCAGAACTTTTAGCGCTCTATCCGCGAATTGCTGCGCTTCCTTATCCGCTCCCCGCGCTACGGCTTCTTCGGCCAGAGCGTAGGAGACTAAACCCTCATACTGTTGATCTTTTGTTAATTCCGCCTTTTTCCCCCATGCGGAGGCCAAAAACCGCCACGTTTCGGGTTCCCGCTCCTCTAACCGATTCGCCTCGGTCAGTTGGCGGATGGCGAGGTCAAGATTGTCGGCGTTCTTGCTCTCCAGTAAGGCATGGCCATAGGCGACGCGGAGGAGGGCCGAATCGGGCAGGAGATCGACCGCTTTTTTGTAGAGCGCTACAGCTTCGTCGACCCGGCTGTTCTCGAACAGCATCTGCGCCTTTAACTCGTAAAAAAACGGATTGTCCGGCTCTTCACGCAACAGTCCATCCGTCAAGGCCAAGGCGCGGGGCAGCTGGTTGGTTTGGTAAAAAGCGATGGCGCGGGCGTAACGAGCGGAAATGCGGGGATCTTTGTCGGTCGTGCGCAAGAGCGCGGTCTGCGGTTGGAGGAAGCCCATAAGCTTAGCCTTCATGCGCTCATGCATAACCTGAAATTTCGGGTCTTCATGAGAGTCCGCATACGGCGAGGTTTCCAAATGGTGCGCGACAGCGTCAATACGGTCTTGCGTCAAAGGATGGGTGCGCACGTATTCAACCTGCCGGTCGCTGGGGAGCAATTCTTGTCCCGCGAGCTTTTTCATAAACGCCAGCATGCCGTTTGACGAAACACCCGCGCGATCCAGAAACGACAGTCCGGCCGCATCCGCCGAGGATTCCTGGGCGCGACTGAAACTTAGCAAACCGCGCTCGGCAACATTTTGCGCTCCGCTGATCGCCGCCGCGGTCGCCTGTCCATTGCCGCTGGCGACACCCGCCGCGACACCCAGCACCATGCCAAGGATGGCTTGGGCGGAGGCGTTGCGCATGGCCTCGCTGCCGCGCACCAGATGGCCGCCCGCGATATGGCCGGTTTCATGGGCGATGATTCCGGCTAACTGTTCCGGACTCTCGGTCATTTGCAAAAGACCGGTGAAGAAAAACTCGTTCATGCCGCCCGCGACGAAGGCGTTGACGGCGTTGCTCTTGATCAGGGCGATGCTCACGGCGTTGGGGTCAATGTCGGCGGCGCGAAAGATGGGCGTGGCCAGCGTCCGCAGGTAATGCTCGATCTCGGCATCGCGGATAAACTCAAAGTGAGGGGCGCGTTGCGCCTGTGCGGGAAGGGCAAAGCCAGCGCACAACGTCAGGATCAGGGCAAGCCGCCATGCCCCTCTGCGCCAAGCGTTCGGGCGCGATTTCTGGGCAAACGCGCGTCGGAACGCGGCAAACATACGATGAGACCCCATAGAGGAAGCACAACGGAATCTTGTGGCCGAATGATGGCGGCCAGAGTGTCGTTCGACTTATTGCCCCGTCAACCGCCGCCACCAACCACCCTTGGGATTGTCCACGGGAGGATTGACGACCTCGTGTGACGACGAAGGCTGAAGCGGACGCGGCGTTGTGTCGATTTCATGGATGCTCGTCGGAATTACGACCGACTCGTTCATGCCATCGGAAGCGCCGTTCTGGCGCGGCGCATGGGTGCGCGGACGGTTCCAGCGGTTGCCGTTATCGTTTGAGCGCTCCGGGACATCACCTTCCGCGCGTTGTTCGCTTCCACCGTTGCGACGACGACCACCCCGACGGCCGCGACGACGGCGGCGCTGTTGGTTGTCCTGATCGTTGGGCGAGGTGCCTTCAGGCGCGGCCGTAAAACCGGCTTCGCCTTCAGCCCCCGTTTCAACGGAAGGAATCGGCGCGTCTATCGGTTGAGCTTCGGTCTGAGCCGCTACGCTTGGCTGACGGTTTGACGGGCCACGTTCGCGGCGACCATGGCCATTCGCTCCGCCTTGGCGGAAACGACGGCGACCATTTCCGCCTTCACGCGGCGACTCGGTCGTGCTGGCGCGTTCTTCGCCGGAGGAGGTCTGTTCGTCTTCGGAGTCGCTGCGTACAGGCATAGGCGGCAACGAGCGTCCGGCATCAGCAAAAACCTGTTCGGTGTTGACGGCAGGGCCTAGGCCACGACCATCCTTGCGCGGACGCGAACGTTCAAGACGGTAATCCGGCGGCACCAGCGTATCGTCGCTGTGCAGCAGGACGTGGAGATCATAGCGCTGCTCGATCTTGGTGAGCATCTCGCGCTTCTGATTGAGGATATACAGCGCGATCTTGGTCGGCACATGAAGAACAAGTTCAGTCGCGCGTTGGCGGATGCCTTCTTCTTCGATGGCGCGAAGAATGGAGAGCGCTGCCGAATCCGTCGAGCGGACCAAGCCAACGCCGCCACAATGCAGGCACTTCTCGAAGTTGATTTCCATCAAGCTCGGACGCATGCGTTGACGCGACAATTCCAAAAGACCGAAGGGCGAAATGCGGCCGATCTGCAAACGGGCGCGGTCGTTCTTCATGGCTTCTTTGACGCGGCGTTCGACGGCGGCGTTGTTCCGCCCATCTTCCATGTCGATGAAGTCGATGACGACCAATCCGGCCAGATCACGCAAACGCAATTGGCGCGCGATTTCGTCGGCGGCTTCGAGATTGGTTTTGACGGCGGTTTCTTCGATGTTCCGTTCGCGCGTGGCGCGGCCTGAGTTCACGTCGATGGAGACGAGCGCCTCGGTCGGGTTGATCACGATATAGCCGCCGGAGCGCAACTGAACCGTCGTGCTGTGCAAGCTGTCGATCTGATTTTCGACCTGATAGCGGAAGAAGAGGGGGATCGGGTCTTCGTACAACCGGATCTTTTCGACCTGATCCGGCATGATGGTCTGCATGAATTCGCGGGCGCGGGTGTAGCCGTCGACTCCGGCGACGAGAATTTCGCTGATATCCTGCGTGAACAGATCGCGCACCGAGCGTTTAATCAGATTGGCTTCTTCATAGATCAACGCGGGCGCAGACGACTGCAAAGTCTGTTCGCGAATGTTGTCCCACAGACGCAAAAGATATTCGAGATCGCGCTGAATTTCCGGCGGATCCTGCTCCATTCCCGCCGTGCGGAGAATGACGGCCATGCCTTCCGGAATCTCGAGCTGGTCGAGAATTTCCTTCATCCGGCGGCGATCCTGATGATTGGTGATCTTGCGCGAGACTCCGCCGCCGTGATCGGTGTTCGGCATCAAAACGCAATAACGACCGGCCAGCGACAGGAAGGTCGTCAAAGCCGCGCCCTTATTGCCGCGCTCTTCCTTGACCACCTGAATCAGCATCACCTGACCGCGCTTCAGGACTTCCTGAATTTTGTAGCGGGGACGGTGGGGACGCACAAAACGCTCGCTCACCTCGCCGCCGACGCTTTCGACGGGGGTAGGCTCGGGAACAGGCGCATCAGACAAGCCGACCGGATTGACGGCGGCGTTACCGAAATCGGTGATCAGACCGACATCGGATTCGGCATCGCTTGACGCTGCAAATCCATCGGTGGGAGTCAGGGGCGGCGACAGATCGCCTTCGGCATGCTCTGCCGGAGGGGTTGCGGGAACCATGTCGCGGGGCGGCTGGGCCTCGTCATCGCCAACTTCAAGAGGTTGCCCGTGATCGTAATCGCCCGGCTCGTTGAGTGACGGAACCTCGACCTCGGCTTCGGCGGGGGCGGTTTCGAACGCTTCTTCGTCGCCCGACTGTTCGTCTTCATGCGAACGATCCGCCATCGGAATGCGGAAATAGTCCGGATGAATTTCGCTGAAAGGTAGGAACCCGTGCCGGTTGCCGCCGTATTCGACAAAAGCCGCCTGCAGCGACGGCTCGATGCGCATCACCTTGGCAAGGCAGATATTTCCCCGGAGGATCGGCTTGCTCGCCAGATCGAAATCCAGATCGTCCAACCGGTTGACATCCCGGTAGCTATCGACAATCGCGACTCGTGTTTCTTCGGGATGCGTCGCATCCACCAGCATTCTCTTCGTCATTTTTATCCTTCCCGCCGTGTCGTCGCGATGGGCCTGAATGGGGAACCCTGCGCGCCAGAACCGGCAAATTCGTTGACAATCAACCTATTACGTCCGGCCGTAACCCTGAGGGGGTCGCGCCAGTCTTCGCGCTGCCTGTCGAGCTGTTCCGGGTGATGATCACCCCATAGCCTGCACGGTGCGCGTCTGTGTTCGGTATGGCGAAAGCCCTTTAACCTTTCGGCTGAGGCCCCGCCGTAGCCGGGCGCTCAGAGACTTTACGTCTTCGAACACGAGCGGATCATAACCGTAAACAGTCCTCTAAGACAACCCGATATTCACGAGCCCCACAAAATAGGTAAGAAGACCACCGCCTTTGAAACAAACTCTTGCCTATTATCAGATGGTTAGCGGCCAGAGCCCTATGCCCGCCCCACATGTTGAGCCATGACGGAATCATCCGCTCCACCCGCAGAGGCGGGAATCCGATTGCCCTTCAGACGGTTAACGCGAGTCTGCCGCTCCTAGTTCTTTAACACCATGCGATACCGGGCCTTGTTGGCGCGTACCTTGTCGAGGGCGGCGTTGACATCAGGCATAGGCACGGCCTCTGTCCGGGCGCGAATACCCTTTCGGGCGGCAAAGGCCAACATGTCGCGAATCTCTCCCGGCGAACCGATGTTGCTGCCGCACAGGGTCAACCGCCCCGAAATCAACGCGCTGGCCGGGATGTTCAGCGGATTGCTCGATGCCCCCAAAATGCAAATCTTCCCGTCGGGGCGGAGGAGGGGGAGAAGACTGGGGAAAGACACATCGCCGCTCACCGTGCTGAGGATCATATCCAGCGATTGCGCCGCTGCCTTCATGGCCGGAACATCGTTGGTCATAATGAAGCGGTCGGCCCCAAAAGACGTGGCCTCGGCCTTTTTGCTTTCCGACCGCGAGAGCGCTGTGACGTGGCAGCCAAAGGCGCGGGCGAACTGCAAGGCCAAATGCCCCAGCCCGCCGATTCCAACCACCCCCACGCGATGCCGCGCCGTGATGCCATGCGTCAGAAAGGGCGAATAGACGGTGATGCCGCCGCACAATAGCGGCGCGGTGGCTTCGGAATCCAGTTCTTCGGGGATCGGAATGGCGAAGCGATGATCAACGCGGATCGACGCGGCGTAACCGCCGTGATGCCCGACACAGGTCGCCGCCTGATGGGCGCAAAGATTTTCGTTGCCGTTGCGGCAATAGCGACAAGCCCCGCAACTGTCGCGTTGCCAACCGATGCCGACGCGCTGACCGACCTCAAGCCCGCGCGTGGCGCTGCCTTTGGCGGTCACGATGCCGACGATCTCATGCCCCGGAATAAACGGATACGCGCTCATGCCCCAATCGTCGTCGATGAGGTGGATATCGCTATGGCAGATGCCGCAATGCGTGATGCGAACCTCAACCTCGCGCTCTGTCATCGCGCCCGGATCATAGGAAAACGGCTTGAGTTGTTCGCGGGGGTTGAGACACACAAAACCACGGATCATGACGCAATCCTTCCGATCAAGGCGCAAAAACGCGCGGTTGTCATGCTACCACGAAGTCTGTCTGGGCGAAAGAACGCCGCCGTATCACAAAAACATCTGCTTTACGTTTATACTGGAACGCTGGCCAAGCGCGTCCCAGTTGGCGGTCAGCCATGCCTCGGCCGTACGGCGGCCGAGGTCTTTCAGATGCAGCAGAAAGTCCATATCCGTATTGATCTTACTTGCGGAACCAAGCGCGCGCATCTCATCCTCAGCCGCAATAACGTGAATGAACATATGTTTCAGCCGCGCTGCCTCTTCGTTTTTCAGTTGATCCTCTTCGATGAGCTTCTGGACAAACGCGATCGCGCGCATCTCGCTCATCAGGGAAGAGTTAAAGCTGATTTCATTGATGCGGTTGATAATCTCCATTGGCGAGTCGGGCGTGCCCGAACGCACCATAGGGTTAATCTGCACAAGCACCACGTCAGGTGTCGTGCAATGGTAGATCAGCGGGAATACGGCGGGATTGCCGACATACCCGCCGTCCCAGTAGGGCACGCCATCGACCGGCACGGCTTGAAAGGCGAGGGGCAGACACGCCGAGGCCATCAACACGTCAAGGCTCACTTCCTCACGCCTAAAAACGCGGATTCGCCCGGTCTCAACGTTCGTTGCCGAGACGAATAGCTTTATCGCGGGAAAGGCGCGAATAGCCTCAATATCGAGGATATCTTCCAACAGGTCGCGCAACGGATTGAGGTTGAACAGATTGGTTTGATAGGGCGACATCATCCGCTGCATCATGTCCGTCATCATCGTGGCGGGTGAGTTGTCGGTGTTCCAATTGCCGAGCATCTGGTCAACGACGCTTCGGTGCGGCAACCCAAAACTTCCCAGTGCGCTGACACCGGTCCAGAACCGCTCCAGCATCTCCCGCGCCCCGTCCGCACCGCCTGTGGCATAGCCGTTCAACAGGACGGCGGCATTCATGGCTCCGGCGCTGGTGCCGCTGATACCCTCGATCCGCAATCGGTTGTCCTCTTCCAAGAGCCGATCAAGAACGCCCCAAGTGAATGCTCCGTGGCTCCCCCCGCCCTGAAGCGCGAGATTGACGCCTTTGACCGTCGTCCCTGACATGTGAACTCCCTGAAAACAACGCGATCGTCACACAAACCGACAATTACATTAACGAAGTCTTTATTTTTCGCGGCACTTTGACCGACAGAAGATATTTTTTCGCAACATTCAAACACGAGGCTACACCATTGATATTCAGGTGGAAATTTCTTGACGTTTTCACTCCGGTTGTGGATAATAGTGCAATCGCCGCGAGCTCGGTTTTATGGCGCGTCGCTTCTTGAAATCCATTAGAAAAAGAAGTGGTACAACATGACAACAACCTCTCTTCATCGCATGGCCAAGGCGTTCGCCTGCGGAGCTTTGCTACTCTCCCTCTGTATCCTCCCCACCGGCGCTGCTTTTGCAGAAAGGCTCTTTCCGCCGCTTGACGCAACCGGGACGGTTGACTGCGCCGTTAACGCAGGCGACAAAGTCCTTTTGTGGGACACATCGAACGGCGGAAGAGTGCGCTGCGACGAGAAAGCAAACGTATTCTCGACTTTGTGGGAATGTTCGCCCGGACAATACATTACCAAAATTGTCAACGGTGAGCCGCAATGCAAAAACATCGTACGTGCAGCCATTGCATGCCCTGCGAATGAATATCTCACCGGCATTAACACCGATGGATCTGCGGTTTGCAAACCCATGAACCCATAGCGCTTTCATTGAGGGCCAAACGATCCGGCTCTCTTGTCCTACACGTTCTTGACACCATGAGGAATTTGATGCGCATCCCACCCAAGTTCACCAAAGTCATAGCACAAGGCCTTCTGGTTTTAGGTCTGGCGGCGCTTTTTGCGGATCTGGCGCAGGCGGGCGAATTGTTTCCTCCAACCCGCGCCAACGGCACAGGAATATGCAATCTGAACGATCAGGTTCTGGTGTGGGATTCGACGGGCGGAAAAAATAAGTGCGTGTCCAAATCGTCCTTTATCACAGCACAAGCGCGATGCCCGGTTGGACAGTTTGTGACGAAAGTCGAGAACAGCGTTCTCACCTGTTCGGCGCCCAAGTTTCCGCGCGTAACCTGTCAGGATAAAGAATTTCTGACAGGTATCAATGCTGACGGAACACCTATCTGCTCACTCCCGCCCGCGACCCTATGCCCCGCAGCGTCCGGTCGATGCGTGGGGGGGGGGCAATTTGACATGATTGCGCAAAACAACGTCGTCTGCTGGCACACAAACCCAAGAACGGGGGACTGCACATGTCCATCCGACTGCACGACGCTTGAGGGCGCGCACTGGAAACCCAGCAATCATACCTCAGCCGCCGTCTTTTTCTGCATCCCGTGATGCGGGACGGATTTGTCATTTTACCGATAGCCTGTGAGGAAACCGTGTCAATCACACTCCGAACCGCCAAGATTTTTTCCCTGTGCCTCTTGGCCTTGGGCCTGAGCACACTTTTTCCGAACAACGCCAAAGCGGATCGTCTTTTTCCACCCTTTAAAGGCGACACACTCAACGTCTGCGACGGTGATGACCAGCTATTGATCTGGGATAAAGACGCGGGGAAAAACAAATGTACGGATACATTTGCGATCGTCAATACGGCTGCCTGTCCTCCTAATCAATATATGGTCCATATCGTCGGTGGCAATATCAGCTGCGTTGGCTACGCCCCAGCCGGAATTTCTTGTCCTGACGGACAATTCATGACTGGGATCGATGCCTCCGGAGCACCTATCTGCGCCGCCAAAGCCCCTAACCTATGCCCTCCGCCGCCAAGAGCTTGCACAGGCGGCTGGGCTCAAAGTGGCCACTCAGGAACTGGCGAGCATTGGTGTAATGATTATACTGGTGATGGTGTCTGCACGTCATATCCTGGCCACTGTAGAGGAACCTGCTCAACAAGAGGGCCAACAGCTTCGGCCTGCAGTGGTCGCGTCTGTCGAGATACCTATATCTGCACCGGCACGACAACGCCCTAGCATGCTCCATGCCAGTTAGATGGGTGTGTGCGCTTTGCGGTTGAATTCATGCATTGCGCCACGCCCCTATCCTCGCTATAACGCCACGCGAAGACACAGTCGGAGAGTAGCTCAGCCCGGTAGAGCACTGCCTTCGGGAGGCAGGGGCCGGAGGTTCGAATCCTCTCTCTCCGACCATTTCAACGATCACCGCGCATGATTTGATGAGGCCTCAGCCTAAACGGCGCACGCGGCGTTCTAGGTCACCACCTCGGCCGCTCCGCCCTCGCGCTGGACCACGAGCCAGTTCTGGCGGCCGGTCTGGAAGTTGATGCTGCCGGTCAACCCCAATGCCTCCAGCGTGTGAACGTACAATCCGCGTAGTTCTTCGGGCAAGCCATGGGGAAGGGGGCGCTCGCTCCGCACGACAAGTTCAAGCTGCCGTGGCCGTGCCAGCCCGTCCATTTGCATCGCCCCGAGGCGCGACATGTTCATGCTGATAAGAAAGCGCGTTTGCTTCGCAAGCTCAGCTCCGGCCAAGCTCGACTGCCTCTGCTGGCCGTCCCGATGCACATAGAGCCTGAGCATCTGGAACTGCCCTTGATCGATGATCGGAAAGGGGAAAGCCCGCCACTCCCCGACCGTGGTGTCGCGGGCTGGGGCCGAGGCCTGTTGCAGTTCGTCGATCAGCTTGGCGATAAGCTCGCGTTTTCCGTCTTTGTCCAGCTTGCCCGTCGCCTCTTCGCCCAGCCATCCCGTCACGCCGCTCTGCTGCAAGACGTTGAACAGAAACAGCATGGAACCGGGCAGGGCAGCGTTGGCTTGCGGAACCCGCGTGTGCAAGACCTGCTGCGCCAGTGCCGGATCAAGCTGCTGCAACGCCGCCATCAATTTTTGCAAAGAGGGAGCTGAATCGTCTGGGTTTATCGGCCATGCAATCGCCGCTGCTTCCTCCGACGGAAGCACCGATAACAGGAGTCTGCTTCCCGTTGGCAAGTCCGCGCTCTGGCGCACGAAGAGCGATGTGCCCTCGACACGCAGCAAAAGCCCGCCATGACCGCCTTTGCCGACCACGGTGGCAACAAACTGGTCGGCTGTTTCGGGAACCGGCGCTAACGCATTCGGCGCGACGACGCTATCAACCCGTAGCCTCAGCTCCGCGCCAAAGCTTTGAAGATTCACATTGGCAGGGCCGGTCTTCACCACCGCCCCCGTCGTCACGGATGGCGTTTGAGCAACCGCCGTCGATGAGATGGCTTTCGGCAAAGCCTGCGTTGCGGGAGCCGTACCCCCTGAAGAGGTCGTCGCCAACTTGGTTGATGGCTCCGGCACCCGCCCGAAATCCCCCGGCAAGACAACGGCTGAAAGCGTCAGTCCGGGCGCGATAGGCGGCCCTGATGGCTTGAGTCCCTGAGCGAAGGCGACTAACGGCGCTGCGGAACTTCCGCCTGCAAACGGCTCCATGACCGAAGGCGGCACCAGCAAGAATGCCTGTGTCGGAGGACTTCCGGGTTGGAGGATGAGGCCGACGGGACGTTGGCTCTGTGCCATCGGCGCAAGAAACGAAGCCAGAGGATTGGTCGTGCCGTTCGGCAGAGGCGAAGCGCCGAGAGTCAAATTTCCCGCCGCCGTTTGCATCGTAAAAACGCCGTCATCCAACAGCGCCACAATCGGGCCGTTAAGTTGGATCGCGCGAGCCAATTGCTCAAGCTTGCTCGGCAGGGACTGGATCGCAACGCTTAACAACGCCACTTCGTCCGGCACAGCGTTCGTTAACAAGGCCGTCGCAACGGTGGCATTCAGAGGGGGGAGATCGACCATCGCCAGCCCCCGCGCCGGTCAGCGGTTGAGCAACTGTCCGGCGATAATCTGACCGGCGATAAGAGTGACATCGCTGGCCGCTTCACAGTTCGGCGAACGCGTCAAAAGCGGTGTCTGCGCCCGAATAGCGTCGCGCACCTTGAGGTCGCGGCGAACGATTCCCGCCAACGGCGGCGTGTAGCGCAGGAAGGTTTCCGCCGCCTTGCGGATCGTGTCGTAGGTCTTCTGCCCTTCGTTGGTGGTGTTGGCCATATTGACCACCACGCGCAGATCGGCATGAGGATTGGCCGCTCGCGCCAGTTTGATGAAGGCATAAGCGTCCGTGAGCGATGTCGGCTCGTCTGTAACCAAAACATAAGTCGTGGCGGCTGGCCCCGCCATTTGCCGCGTGGCGCGATCCACGCCCGCGCCCAAGTCAATCGCCGCTAGATCATAGTTTTGCGCCAAACCGACAAGCGCTTGCCGCAAGTCGGCGACTTTTTGCGTCGCCAGCGTGGCAAGGCTGCCCGACCCTGAACGTCCCGCGAGAATGTCAAACCCGCCTTCAGGATAGGGCGTTACGGCTTCGGGCAAGCCGATTTCGCCGTCCATGACATGGGCCAAGTCCTTTTCCGGCGTTAGCCCCAGTTGAATATCGACGTTCGCCAGCCCCAAATCGCCATCGAACAACAACACCCGCTTGCCGCGCTTCGCCAAGGCGTGACAGAGAGTAACGGCAAACCAAGTCTTGCCCACGCCTCCCTTGCCGCTGGCAATCGCGATCATGTTCGGGCAATGGAGCGCCGCGACGGGCGAAAAACTGCGATCAGTCTTGAGCGGGACGGGATCGGTCATCATGGAACTCCTGTTGCATTCTTGGCGACGCGCGCCGTCGCTTGGGCTTCCTGCGCCAGAACCAAACGCGCGAGGGCAATGGGGTTCAAAGGCTGCGGCGCTTCGGTCACTTTGCTGGTCACGCTGAAATTCGCGAGCGGCATCTTGGTTTCAAACGCCAGCCTCATCAAGCCGCCCAAACGGCGCGTCATGTCGAGACGTGTCATCAAAAGGCGCGAAGCGCCCATCGCGCGAAACGCCTGAGCCATGTCGATGGCTTCGCTGGAGTCCATGTCGGCGGGAAGAACAAGAACGGTATCGCCCGCCGCCGCCGCGATCATCGGCTGGAGCTGCGCTCGGTCGATTTCGCAAAAGGGATTGCGTCCCGCCGTGTCGATCAGCGCCAGACTGTCGGGCTGAATCCCAATGGCCTCGCGCAAAGCATGCGCGTCTTCGATTTCCATAAGCTTTAACTTCAGCAGCCGCGTAAAGGCCGCCAATTGCTCCATGCCGCCCGCGCGCTCTGTGTCCGTGCTGATGACCATCACGGCTTTTTTGTTAAGCGTCGCCTTGGTGGCGAATTTGGCGGTGCAGAGAGTCTTTCCGGCTCCCGGCGGGCCGACAAAGAGCAACGGCTTGGCCGATTTGTCTTCGACAATAGGCTGGAACTTGAAATGCGCGTCAAAGGCCGCGCCGAGGGCCAGAACCGGATCGTCGTTCGTGAACTGCGTCGCCGCTGCCAGCAACCGCTCGGCCAACGCGTTTGAAACCTGATGCCGCAGCAAGGCGCTGGCGATAATCTCGATAACTTCGGAGCCGGGCGCGACGACTGGCTCCGGCGCATCGTCCTCCATGGGCGGCGGCGTATCGTCAATGGCCGCCGTGACGCGAATACCCCCCATGTCGTCGTCGCGCGTGGCCACGATAATGGCGTTGTCGCCCAAAGCCTCGCGCACGAGTCGCATCGCGTCGGTGAGGGTGGCTCCATGAAAGGATTTCAACCGCATGTCAAATCTGCCCTAACGTCTTGATCTTCGCCTTTGGATAAATCTCGTTCTGCGACAACACGGTGGTCGTGGGGCGGAAACGCTCGACAATCGACCGCACATAGGGGCGAATGCCGGGGCTGGTCAACAGCACCGGGGACTCGCCCGCCGCCGCCAGACGGTCATAGGTCTGGCGCACCGCATTGATGAACTGCTGCAACTTGCTCGGCAGCATCGCGAGGCGCTTTTCGTCGCCGTCGCCCGTAAGGGATTCCGCGAAAGCCTGTTCCCACTCCGCCGACAAGGTGAGGAGGGGGATATAGCCCATATCATTGGTGTGCGCGTCGGAAATTTGACGCGCGAGGCGGGCGCGCACATGTTCCGAAATCGCCGAAAGATTGCGCGTGATGCTGGTCGCTTCGGCGATGCCCTCCAAAATGGCGGGAAGGTCGCGCACAGAAACGCGCTCGGCGAGAAGATTCTGCAAAATCCGCTGCAAGCCGCTGAGCGTGATCTGGCTCGGCACGACATCGGCGACAAGGCGTTGCTGGTCTTTGTTGATCTCGTCCAGAAGCTTTTGCGTCTCGGCGTAGGAGAGCAGCTCGGACATATTGTCCTTGATCAGTTCGGTCAGATGCGTGGTGATGACGGTGGGCGGATCGACGACGGTATAGCCTTTGAACAACGCTTCTTCGCGATACGTCGAGTCCACCCACATCGCAGGCAGTCCAAAAGTCGGCTCAACCGTCGTTTCGCCGGGCAGGGCGATGTTATGACCGCGCGGATCCATCACCAACAACATGCCGGGCCGCAATTCGCCCCGTCCGGCTTCGATTTCCTTGACGCGGATGACATAGGTGTTGGGCGGAAGCTGCAAGTTGTCCTGTATCCGCACGGCGGGCATAATGAACCCCATGTCACCCGCCAACTGGCGGCGCAAGCCCTTGATCTGGTCGGTCAGACGTTGCCCCGCCTCGCTGTTGATCAGTCCGAGCAAGGCGTAGCCAAGTTCCAGCCGGATCAGGTCGATATAAAGCGCGCGTCCGATAGGCTCCTCGGCGGCAGGCGCGGGTTTCGTCAGGGCGGTTTCAGCCGCGACCTTGGCTTCCGCGCGGCCACGCTGCGATTGCATGACGCTGTAAGCGCCAAACCCGGCAATGCCGCCCAATGCGGCAAAGGGCACAAAGGGCATGCCCGGTATGAGCGCCAAAGTCATAAGCATGGCGGAGGTTAGGCCCAACGCGCTGGGATAACCGCTCAACTGCGTGAACAAGGCTTTGTCGGTCGAACCGGCCACGCCCGCCTTTGACACCAACAGACCGGAGGCGACCGAGACGAGCAGGGCGGGAATCTGCGTTACCAGCCCGTCGCCGACGGTCAACCGCACATAGGATTCCGCCGCCTGCAGAACTTCCATATCGTGGCGGAAAGCGCCGATTGTGATGCCGACGACGATGTTGATCGCGGTAATGACCAGTCCGGCGATAGCGTCGCCACGCACGAACTTGGCCGCGCCGTCCATGGAGCCGAAAAAGTTGCTCTCGTCCTCCAGTTCCTTGCGGCGGCGACGCGCTTCGTTTTCGTCGATCAGGCCGGACGACATATCCGCGTCGATTGCCATCTGCTTGCCGGGCATGGCATCCAAGGTGAAACGCGCCGCGACTTCGGCGATACGCCCTGAACCTTTGGTGATCACGACGAAATTGACGAGGGTGAGGATGGCGAAAACCGTCACGCCGATGATGAAGTCGCCGCCCATCACCATCTCGGCAAAGGCGCGCACGACTTGCCCCGCCGCCTCTTCGCCTTCATGCCCGCGCGTCAGGATGAGGCGCGTCGTGCTGAGATTCATCGCCAGCCGTATCATGGTGGTGATGAGAAGAACCGTCGGAAACGAGCTAAAGTCCAGCGGCTTGGCGATAAACAGAACGGTCATCAGAATGACGACCGAAAAAGTGATGGAGATCGCCAGCCCGAAATCCACCAACAACGGCGGAATTGGCACGACCAACACGGTCAAGATGACCATCAAACCAAGCGCAAGCCAAATCTCGCCGCGCCGGAACAGGCTGTTCAGCCCATCCATGCCGCCGGACGACGCATCGACCGCCGCTGTGGTTTGATCCGTCATGAGCTGTAGCCGCGCATATTACGACACCGCTCGTTCCGCTTCGCCGGAAGGCGGCACGGGAACGCCGGACTCGCTGTAGAGTTTGAGTTTGTTGCGCAAGGTGCGGATCGATATGCCGAGAATATTTGCGGCGTGCGTGCGGTTGCCGAGGCAGTGTTGCAGCGTGTCGATAATCAGATCGCGCTCGACATCGGCCACCGTGCGCCCAACCAAACCACCTACGACTCCGACGTGCTGTTCCGACATCGAGGAACGTCCCGCAGCCGCTTGCGTCGCCATAGCAACGGGGGACGAAGCTTCGGGGACGAGTCCCTGACCCGACAACATGACGGCCTCGGCCTCGATCTGGTTGCTTCGCGCCATGAGGACGGCGCGGTGCATCGTATTCTCTAACTCTCGCACGTTGCCGCGCCAGTGATGCGATTGGAGCAGCCCCAAAGTCGCCGGAGCCAAGGGACGATCCGGCAAGCCATTGGCCGCCGCATATTTTCGCGCAAAATGCTCGGCCAACGGCACAATGTCCGCCAGACGATCCCGCAAGGGCGGCAAGTGAAGGCTGACGACATTGAGGCGGTAATAAAGGTCTTCGCGAAAACGCTTGGCTCGCACTTCGGCTTCCAGATCGCGGTTCGATGTCGCCAGCAAACGGATGTCCACCTTGATCGGAGTCGTGCCGCCGACGCGGTCAATCTCGCGCTCCTGAATGGCGCGCAGCAACTTGGCCTGAAGGCGCAAATCCATCTCGCTGATTTCATCGAGCAGCAACGTGCCGCCGTTCGCTTCCTCAAACTTGCCGACACGCCGCGCGACCGCGCCGGTAAAAGCGCCCTTTTCATGTCCAAAGAGTTCGGATTCCAACAAATTATCGGGGATCGCGGCGCAGTTCAGGGAAACGAAATTGGCGTTGGCGCGGCGGCTCTTGCGATGAATGTAGTGCGCCATCACTTCCTTGCCGGTGCCGGACTCGCCGGTGATAAGGATCGAAGCGTCGCTGCCCGCGATCCGTTCGGCGATTTGCATGACAGGCTGCATGGACGGATCGCGCGCGATAAACGTCGCGTCTTCCTCGGCCACGGCCTGCAGAACGGCGGCGATAAGATCGGCATCAGGCGGCAGGGGCACATATTCCTTGGCCCCCGAACGAATGGCGCGAACCGCCGCGCCTGCATCTGTGCCGATGCCGCAAGCCACGACAGGAACGATAATCCGTTCGTTCTTCAAGCTCTCGATCAGCTGTGCAATATCCATCACCACGTCGCACATGACGAGATCGGCACCCTGTCCGTTCCGCAAAGCGTTCAACGCGCCCTCGACACTGCCGATATGCGACACCTTTGCGCCGCGTTGCGTCGCTATACGCCCAGCGGTCGCGATATGTCCTTCCATATGTCCGACGATCAAAAGTCTCATGAGCTGTTCCTCGCTTGTCTGTCATTCGGAGGAGGGGCATTGGGCGTTTGAATAAGCGCCATGATGCCTCCCTCCGGCGTCTAGTTCCGCTCCGTCTTGATGATTTCCGTCATCGTAATCCCTAGCCGATCCTCCACGACGACGACTTCGCCGCGCGCGACGAGGCGATTGTTGACGTAGATGTCGATGGCTTCGCCGACCTTGCGGTCGAGTTCGATGACCGCGCCGCGACCGAGTTTCAGCAGGCTGCTCACCTGCATCGTCGCCTTGCCCAGCACGGCGGAAACCTCGACGGGAATGCCGTACACGGCTTCCAGATCAGTGATACTGGCGACAGCGCCGTCTTTCGGCTTTTCGCCGTTGCTGCTTTCCAGTTCGGAAAGGGTAAGGCTTTCATCGCTCATAACGTTTCTCCTGATGGTGCGTTCGTCATAGATGGATCGGTGTTGGGCGAAGCTGGCAGGCTACCCGCCTGCGCCTCCTCAACGATGCGGTTGATGTCCTGCCACAGTTTTTCAGAGTCGCGCTCAATGCCGCCGTCCGCCCATTCGATACGGCAGTCGGCCGCGCCGAGATCCGGCTCGCCCAACACCACGACCTTGCCCGCATAAGCCTGACGCGCCGTAATGTCGGCAATCTTGGCGCTGATCGCGTCGAACTGCGCCTCGCCGACGCGAATGACCAGACGCGGCTCGCGCCCGATTTCGGTCAATACCTGTGCGATAACGGCCTGAATTTCGTCGCAGCCATAGCGGGCGGCATAGGCGGGCATGATCTTGCGAGCGACGGCCACGGCCACGCATTGAAGATGTCCCATTTGTTCGCGCCACTGTTGCGCGGCCGCTTCGTTCAGCTCATTCAGCTTTTGCTCGACGCGCCCCAACAGCGTGTTCATCTGCTGGCGTTGCGTTTCCTCGGACGCTTTTTGCCCGGCGGCATAGCCGGATTCATAGGCCTGTTCGCGCACGGTTTCCAATTGCTGCTCGGTATAAGTCGGGGCAGGCGGCTTGTCGCCCTCCACTACGCCCAGCGCAAGGCCATCGTCGAACGAACGATCAAACAAATATTTTCGCATTGGCATCGCGTCAGTAGACAAGCTCATCCTCATTTTCTTTCGTAATCATAATTTCGCCCTTGGCGGCAAGTTCCTTGGCGACGGCGACGATGCTGCTCTGCGCTTCGTCCACGTCGCGCAGGCGCGTCGGGCCGAGCGCGGCGATGTCTTCGCGCAACAGCTTGCCCGCGCGTTCCGACATGTTGGAGAAGAACAGATCCTTGATCGCGTCCGAAGCGCCTTTGAGCGCGATTGGCAATTTGGCCTTGTCGGCGGAGCGCAAAATGGTCTGGATCGCCGAACCGTCGAGCTTGCCCAAATCTTCGAAGGTGAACATCAGGCTCTTGATCTTTTCGGCGGAGTCGCGGCTGCGCTCTTCCAGCGCCGCGAGGAATTTGCTTTCGCTGGCGCGGTCGAGGTTGTTAAAGATTTCGGCCATCGCCTCGTGCGGATCGCGCCGGTTGGTGCGGGCAAGGTTGCTCATGAATTCGTTGCGCAGCGTCCGCTCAATGTCGTCGAGCACGTCTTTTTGCACCGACTCCATCCGCAGCATGCGCGTCACGACCTCCATTGCAAAGCTCTCCGGCAACTGCGACAAGACCTTGGCGGCATGATCCGGCTTGATCTTTGACACCACGACCGCGACGGTCTGGGGGTATTCGTTCTTAAGAAAGTTGGCCAGAACGGCTTCGTTGACGTTGGCGAGCTTGTCCCACATCGTGCGGCCCGCCGGACCGCGAATGTCTTCCATGATGCTGTCGACGCGCGACTTGTCGAGCACTTTGGACAGCAACCGCTCGGTGGATTCCAGCGACCCCACCATCGCGCCGGTCGAAGACATCTGCTCCACGAATTCGAGACAGAGTTTCTCCACGAGCGTCGAGCTGACGTTGCCGACGTTGGCCATCACTTGCGAAAGTTCTTTAATCTCGTCGTCGTTCATGTGCGCGAAAATGCGCGCCGCGTTTTCCTCGCCGAGCGACAAGATAAACACAGCCGCGCGCTCCGGCCCGGAAAGGCTCCGTATGTCTTCACGAATGCGGACACCGGCCATCGGTCTGCTCCCTTAACGGTTCTCTTGATAGATCCAGTTGCGCAGGATCGAAACGGCTTCTTCGGGATGTTTGTCGACGATCTCGCCCACTTTACGCAGCGACGAGGCCTTGACGCGTCCCTCGACGCGGGAAATGTCGATCATCTTTTCGATTTCGGATTCGGTGTCCTGCGCCTCGCTCTGCACTTCGCGCATGAACGCGCCACCGCCGGGAGGCGGCAACTGAGCGGTGCCGCCGCCATAGCCGGTCGAAGCCAGCATTTGTTGCTGATCGCTGACGATCGCGCCCGCCGAGTCAAAGATGCGCCGCAAGATGGGGCGGACGATCAACAGCACGACCAGCAGGCCGATGAACGCAAGCGACAGCGTTTGCACCATGCGCAGCAAGTCGGCCTTCGGCACGCCCATCAGCATTTCAGGACTGCCGTTCTCGTTCTTGCCCGCCTCAGCCTGAGCAAAGCGCATGTTCGCGACTTCTAGCGTATCGCCGCGATTGGCATCAAAGTTGACCGCCGAACGCGCCAGAGCCTTGATTTGCTCCATCTCCTCCGCCGTGCGCGGTTGATAGGTTTGCGTTCCGTCGGCGGCGGTCGTGGTGTTGCCGTCCACGACGACGGCGACGGACAGGCGCTTGACCGAACCGGACTCGCGCACTTGGCTGCGCACCGTTTTGTTGATTTCGTAATTGACGGTTTCTTCGCTGCGGTTGGTCTTGTTGTTGGTGCCGCCGCCCGCCGGAGCCGCCGTCGGATTGCCGGGCAGGTTGTTGTTGATGGAAACGCTCTCGCCACCACCCTCGGAGTTGCTTGTGTCTTCGTTGGTGCTTTGGGTCGAACGGATCACCTGACTCTCAGGATCATAGATTTCCGAATTCGTGGTGATGCGGTCAAAGTCGAGTTCGGCGGACACCTGCGCCCGCGCCTTGCCATAGCCAAGAGTCTGCGACAGCAAATCCTCGATCTTACGCGCCTGCGTCTGTTCAAAGGTCACGCGCATGTCGTCCTGGTTGCCTGACGCTCCGCCTTCGCCGCTGGCAGGACGGGCGAGCAGGTTGCCTTTGTCGTCGATGATGGAAATTTGCTGCGGCTGGAGTTGCGGCACGGCGGCGGCGATAAGGTGCTGAATAGCGGCAATTTGCTCGCGTCCTAAAACGACACCGCCTCGCGCTTTGAGAAAGACGCTGGCGGTGGCAACCTGCGTATTGTGGCTGAACAACTCGCGCTGCGGCAATACCAGATGCACGCGCGCGGACTGAATCACGGTCATCGTGCTGATCGTGCGGGCCAGTTCGCCTTCCAGCGCGCGCAGGTGGTTGATGTTCTGAACAAAGCTGGTGGTGCCAAAGCCTTCTTTCTGATCAAAGATTTCATAGCCGATGGAGCCGCCCTTTGGCAGCCCTTCGCCCGCGATCATCATACGTAACTTGCCGACTTGCTCGGACGGCACGCGGATCATGCCGCCGGTGGCCGCGACTTCGTAGGGGACTTTCAGACTGTCCAGCTTTTGGATGATGGCTCCGGCATCCTGCTGATCGAGATTGTCATACAGCAAGGCCATAGGCGAGGAGGCGATCCGCGTCGTCAGAAAGCCAAAGAATCCGAGCAAACTAAAGGTCACGATCGCGATGGCCGCAAGGCGCATCGGGCCGAGGTTGCGCAAGGTTTGCAAAAAGGCGTTCACGTTCGGACAACTCCTTTGCGGGGCGGTCAGCCAGAAGAGCCGACCTTACACGGAAACACTGATTCGCGACCAAAGCAGACAGGGCGGCAGAAACTGCCTACCCCCATTAAGGTTAACGGACGCTAACGCCGTGTTTGTCAACATTATGTTAACAAACTAGGCATTTTCTGCCCGGTTGGCCCGGAGTTCTGTGTCGTTCTTGCAACGAGATTTGAAAACGGCTCCGAACCAAGCCCTATGGTTAACATTGGCACAGCTTTTGGCAAGGATAATCGCACAGCCTAAAACCCACCTCGATTCGCAAGAATTAACCAATTTCTTTCCATTTTTTCGTTTTGCTTTCATAAAACTTCGCTAGAATGCCAGAGGGTTTCGTTTCCTCAATGAGTTTATGCGAAAGGGTTTTTGCTATGGCGAATTGGTTTAGCAAATTCATTGGCAGCAGGTTAGTGACCAGAGTCGGTATTCCCGATATAGACGAACACGAACTAATGGCAACGCCGAGTCCGGACTCACAATACAGGCAGACCTTCGCAGTAGAATCTATGGGAACATCTGACGCGAGTATAGTGCCCCCACGCAATGCCTTGAGGCTGCTAGCGACGGAGCAAGCAGCACGCGTCGAAACAGATCAGCCGGGACATATTGGAACTAGACAGGAAGGTGCCGATGTTACGGCGCCACCGAATGAACCCGAACCACTCGCCGCCAAGAAACCAGCCAAGATTTACAAGATGAGGCGACCTTGGCCTTTGGACTCAGGTGCCAACACGGCCCCAGACCCGCACTATACTAAGTTCCAGACCCCCACCGTTGATCGCCTTAGAGCCCACGGGAATCAAACAGCCCCTATCGACACGCCGGATTACGCGATCTACGAGACTCCTTTTTTCCTAAGGCAGCTCGGCGGCCTTATCACGCTTCCTCTATTTGCCGAGGGATTGGAAGCAAAGACAGTGGCTGGACAATCTGATATTTTACCGAGAACCATGAGTATCAGCAGACCCCAAACGGACGCCACAGAAACATATGATTGGCTCGACCTTCCTGAGTTTCTTGGAGCACATGCTTTCCCGCCAACACATAATCCGCAAGACATCCCTGCCTTTTTCCAAACACCCGCAGGGCCAACAGCCCAAGAGGAACCACCGCTCGCACCTTGGATCACACATTATACAAATGCTTTTGGTGCGCTCAGTCATGAACAGGTCGGGCCTGTCACACACTTCCATTTTTCGGATCGCACGCGCAGTACGGTCTCGCTCCATCGTGCCGCTGATCCGGCCCAATACCGCATCACCGCGACTCCGGGTCTGACGGATGGAATGGCCAGACTGATCGTTCTGGCGGGGCATAAAGAAATGGGCGGAATCCGCCTTGATACCGAGGCATCTCAGGACGACAAACTGAGACTGTATGTAGCCGCCCAAACGGTTCTTCTTGAGCGTATGCTTGATGATGTGAGATCAGGAAATCTGGCCACTACAAACCCAGAGTTGGTGGAAATCGTCGCAGGCCGCAGTCGGCCTCCGGTCGTTGTCTTCGAAGACGGCACAGCGCCACAGGGTGGCCTTTTCAGACCAGCGCCAGAAGTAGCTACTGCTGTTGACGCGCATATTGCCAGAACAAGACAAGAACTTCTTGCTGAGCTTCAAGCAGCCATAACTACGCCTACACAGACAGCTAATCAACCAGCGCAAGATAGCGGTCGTCTGGGGAAACCACACAGAGCTAATCACTCTCTTCTGACCACACCGTCGCAACAGGGCAGTGCCTCGCCTCAAGGGACGGTTAGGAAAAGACGAAGCAACAGGTCTCATGCGAGTGCGCCCACCACTAGGATGCCATCACCAGGCTCCGCCATCTAACAGGCCTCGCGATACTATGTCGCTCTTTTCGTGCGGCTGATGTATAGTCAGCGCCGTATAATCTAATCATAACGAAGAGAGATAATGGGATGCCCGCCTACGCTGGCATGCTGGGATTTGTGTTTGAATTCAATTCACCATCGGCACCCCCGCATAAGCGCGGATCTCATTTTTTAAATCATTTTATCCAACTTGGGCTATAGTTTTTGCTACAAGCTTCACGAAACGGGTTTTTTATGTCTCACCTGATCGGCCTCGACATCGGCGGAACAAAGATCGCAGGCGGCCTTTTGTCGCCACAGGGTGCGATGTTGTCCCAAAGACAAGTTCCCACACCCAAGGACTACGCGGACTTTCTGGATGTCTGTCGCGATATGGCACTGGCGCTTGAACGGGAGGCGGGAACACAGGCCCGCGTCGGCGTAGGCATCGCGGGACGTATCGACCGCGAACGTGGCTGCGTAAGCTCGGCCAACTTATCCTTCCTGACCGGCAAACCTCTGCTGCACGATCTTGAGGCTAAACTGGGGCGGAACATCCGCCTCGCCAATGATGCCAATTGCGCCGCTCTGGCGGAAGCGACCGACGGCGCGGGCGCGAGCTGCACGAGCGTCCTCGGTCTCATCATGGGCACAGGAGTCGGCGCTGGCTTTGTATACCAAGGCAAAATCATGGATGGCTTCAATGGCGTGGCCAGCGAAATCGGCCATCTACCATTACCGCACCGCGAGGAGCCCGACGGCCCGCTTGCCCCGTGCAGTTGCAATCAACAAGGCTGCATCGACAAAACCATCAGCGGAGGCGGACTGGCACGGCTTTACGAAGCCATGACCGGCAAAGCTGCCGATGCCAAACAGATCGCCGCTCTGTCCAACGGCGGTGATGCCGATGCGCTGCGGGTTCTGGATCGTTTCTATGACGTGGTTGCCAAGGCTATGGTTGTCATCCTGCATACCTTTGACCCTGAAATCATCGTTGTCAGCGGTGGCCTCAACGCGCTGCCGGGACTTTACGACGAAGTGCCGAAGCGCTGGGGCCGCTATTGCTGCGTTGCTCAGCCCAAGACGAAATTTGTCCCCGCCCGCTTGGGCGCGACAGCCGGATTGTGGGGCGCGGCCTGGTTGTGGCGGTAAAGCACGGTTACGACCGGGCGGAGGCGACGAGTTTGATCCCGAACAGCATGAGAACCGATCCCGCGACACGGTCGATGGTCTTGCGCGCGCGCTGATAGCGCGCGCGAATCTTTGGCGAGGAGAGCGCGATGGCCACAAATCCGAACCAGCCCAACGCCATGACGGCGCAAAGCAGGGCGGTGATGATTTTCGTGGGCGCGCTCGTCGCGCCCGTTACAGCGATTGCGAAAATACTGGCAAAAAACGCCATCGACTTAGGATTGGTCATGCTGGTCAAAAAGCCGAGCTTGTAGGGATGGCTGAGCGAAACGGCGGCAGGCGTTGACGGCTCTGAGACGTTGCCCGTCTGTAACGTTGAGCGCCACAATTGAACGCCGAGATAGAAAAGGTATAGACCGCCCAAAACTTTAACGCCGATCATCAAGAATGCCATGCGCTCGAACAAGGCGCTAACGCCCCATAGGCTTAACCCCGCATAAATCAAAATGCCGGTGGCAATTCCCGCCGCGCTTTGGATGCCAGCCTGCCGCCCCCGCGACAAGGCCATCGTGCTGACCAACATGAAATCAGGGCCGGGGGAGGCCAGCGCCAAGGCAAGAATGGGGGCAATCGTCAGGAAAGGCAGATACTCGATCATGGGTGTTTCCTATCAAGAGGAGAAAGGCCGTCCGTCAATCCAAGCATGTCGGCATGATAAATCGAAATTCAAGATTGTAACGTCGCCTGTATAGCCGGGCAGCAGCTTGCCCAATCGGTCGCTCACACCCAAAAAGGCCGCCGGATAGGCGGAAGCCATCCGCAATGCCTCGTCCGGCTCGATTCCGACCTGTTGCACGCAATGTCGCACCGCCTCGGCCAAGATCAGACAAGCTCCCGCCAGCGTCCCCGCAGCATTGACGCAACAGCCCCCCTCGACGTGGATCAAATCGCCGTTCAGGCGAAAAGACCGAGGGTCATCCGTCGCCGCTGGCGGCATCGCATCACTCACCAGAAACAGCTTGCCGGATGGCTTGGCGCGACTAGCAAGCCGGATCATCGTGTCGTCGACATGAACCCCATCGGCAATAATCCCGCACCAACTGTCGCGGTCATCGAGCGCAACGCCTGCCGGGCCGGGAGCGCGCGCGGCCATGCCGCCCATGGCGTTGAATAAATGCGTAAATCCCGTTGCTCCCGCCTGCAACGCCGCCCGAACCTGCTCCGGCGAAGCCGCCGTGTGGCCTAAGGCGACAAGAGCGCCCTGTTGCCTCAGCTTAACAATAATCTCCGCCGCGACAACGTCGGGCGCAAGCGTAACAAGGAAAACTTCGTCCGGCTCGGCGCGATAAAGCAGCAAGTCTTCTTGCGTGAGGCCGCGCAGATAGTCCGCCTTATGCACACCGCGCCGCGCCTCGGAAAGATGAGGCCCCTCCAGATGAACGCCAAAGATATTGCTGCAAACCTTCCGCGCCGCGCGAGCCGCCGCCACGGCCTTTTGCGTAACTTCGGGCGTATCGGTGATGCAAGTGAGCAACAACCGCGTTGTGCCATAGGCCGCATGCGCCCGCGCAATCGCCACCGCGCCCTCGGCGGTTGGCTGGTCGTTGAACAGGACGTTCCCGCCGCCGTTGACCTGACAATCGATAAAGCCGGGAGCCAAAATCGCCTCTGGGCAGGCGTAAACCTCGGCCTCCGCCGGAACCGCCGCCTGCGCCACGATATCGAGCACCCGCCCGTCCTTGAGCAACAAGGCGTGATTCTCGACAAAGGCTTCGCCCGTGAAAATAACGCCTTGGGTGAGGGCGGCGAGGGGGCTATCGGACATTTTGGAGCCTGATTTTGTCATAATTGATGTGCTAAGCTTGCGCGAGGGCTTGCTCTTCTCTAAGACTCTGGCTCTGCCCTTTTCAAACTGGCAAACGCGGGATGAGCTTATGACTGAACACAGCCTGTTGCAAGAAATCGAAGAAGATCTTCAGCGCCAGAAGTTTGAGGCGCTGTGGAAGCGTTTCGGAACCTACATCATCGGCGGCGCTCTTCTGGTCGTTTTGGTCACGGCGGCGTACAGCAGCTGGAAGTCCTATCGCATCGAAAAGCGGCAAGAGCTGACGGCGGCGATCCTCGACATCACGACCGGCAAGGAAACCGACAAAGCCAAGCAAATCGCCGCGCTGGAAAGCTTCGCCAAGAACGAGGCCTCGACCGATCAGGCCGTTCTGGCTCGCTTCCACGCCGCCGCCATCGCGACCAAAGACGGCAAATCCGATCAAGCGTTGGCCCTGTACGAAGATCTCGCCGCCGATACGCAGCTTGAACCTCTCTTTCATGATCTGGCCATCGTGCTGGCGGTGCAATCGCAGTTGGATAAAGGCGATCCGTCCGTTCTGACGACGCGGCTGGAACCCCTGCTTGCCGAAAGCCCATGGCGGGTTACCGCTAAAGACTACAGCGCTCATCTGGCGCTGAAAGTCGGTGATAGAGCCAAGGCCAAACAACTGTTCACCGATGTGACGCAGGACGACCGCGCCTCGCCCTCTCAAAAGCAACGCGCGAACGACGTGCTGCGCTGGCTGAACGAAGGTTCGTGATGTTGCGCTCCCTCCTGCTTCTTGCGCTTTTGGCCACGCTACCGGCCTGCCACACGCTCTTTGGCGACGACTCGGCCACGGAGCCGGGTAAGGAGGAGGGCGAGCGCGTCGCGGTTCTCGATGTATCCAGAAAACCAACGGCGGACAAGGGTGTCAGCAGCGCCAATCTCAATCTGCCCCCGGCGGTCGCGAACAAAGACTGGCCGCAAGCGGGCGGCAACACCGAACACGCCATTTCCCACCCCGCTTTGGCGACGCAACCGAATGAAGTTTGGAGCGCGGACATCGGTTATGGCTCGGACGGCGACTATAAATTGCTTGCCCGACCCGTGGTCAGCGGGGGGCGCGTTTTCACGCTCGACGCTCGCGGGCAGATCAGCGCGTTTAAAACCAAAGACGGCGACCGCGTCTGGCGCTTTGACACGACGCCCCACGACCGCGACGACGAAACGATGGGCGGCGGTCTGGGCGTTGACGGCAACGCGGTTTACGTCGCGACGGGCTATGGCGAAGTCCTCGCGCTCAAGACATCGGACGGCAGCGTGCTGTGGCGTAAAATGCTCGGCAAGCCGTTCCGATCCGCCCCGACCATCGCCGACGACCGCGTCTATGTCGTCAGCATCGACAACGAACTGAACGCGCTCGCAGCCCCCACCGGCGAAGTCTTGTGGCATCACAACGGCATAGCGGAAAGCGCGACGCTGATGGGCGCTTCCAGCCCGGCGGTGCAGGACGACAACGTGGTCGTGACCTACAGCTCCGGCGAGATTTTCAACCTGCGCGTGCAGAACGGACGTGTGAGCTGGACCGATGCCTTAGCCGTCCCGGCGCAGGTGGGGGCCTTGCCTGCCATCGCCGACATCCGTGGCCTGCCTGTCATCGATCGTGGTCGCGTGTTCGCGATCAGCCACAGCGGCCGCTTGGCCTCGATCGACCAACGCACCGGCGACCGCGCTTGGGAGGCCGACATCGGCGGCACCAACACGCCCATGGTTGCGGGCGATGCGGTTTTTGTCGTGGACAATGACAGCCAACTCATTGCCCTGACACGCCAAACCGGACGTATCGTGTGGGTAACGCCCCTGCAACGTCTGCAAGACCCCACCCAATCGGATTCCACCCCCGTCTTTTGGTCTGGCCCCTTGCTGGCCGGGGGTCGCCTCTGGTTGGTTAATTCGCTGGGCCATTTAGCCGCCTATGCCCCCAATGACGGCAAACAGCTGTTCGACGAGCCATTGTCCGATGGCTTTTTCATCCCGCCGGTTGTAGCCAACAATGTGATGTATCTGGTGAGTGACAACGGGAAACTGATTGCCTTAAAGTAGTTATAGGTCTAAACCACTATATATTACTTAGAGATTGAAAGAACATGTCGCACACATCCGAAGCTGAAAATCTTTTTTCTCATAAAGCCATTTTCCTGTATGTCATGACAACCTATTTTAGGCTGAATGCGAGAAACCATATAAAACAAGCGCGTGCGCTCTCACTCAGCTATCACGCCATCTCGTCGGCGAAAAAGCGAAAACGACAAGAAGGCAGCGGTCTCATTCAGTTCGCCAACGCATTAACCGTTGCCGCCTCTACACTGGAAAACGGCAAGACTGATGTGTATCTGGGAAGATGCGTCAGACCAATATTACACACCGTTGAGCAAACTGATCCGGCAAATTTTCTAAATATCGATCCTAATTTGTTGAACGATGAAGTATTGGCTCGCAATCTGAAGCAATTTAGTCACGCCGTCAGAACCATAGTCGCTAAGCGCTCATTTGCCAGTTCTGCAAAAGCTATTCTAACCCGGACCAATGATCCATGGAGTTTGGAACCAATGGAACCGCGCTCATTGCCGAATAATCCAATTAAACAAAATAGACGGCGTTGGAACTTCCGATTTGGAGGCAAATAAGGGCTAGTTCGCCTAAGGGCCCTTATCATTTAAGCGCTTGCATGCCATAAAGACGGGCATCACGGCATCCAAGAGGCTAAGTTTTTCATGACGTTCACGGTCGCCATCGCAGGCCGCCCCAATGTGGGCAAATCTACTTTGTTCAACCGTCTGTTGGGCAAGGCCATGGCTATCGTCGACGACACATCGGGCGTGACTCGCGACTGGCGCGAGGGCGAGGCCAAGTTGTTCGACCTGCGCTTTCGCCTGCTCGACACCGCCGGACTGGAAGACCTGCGCCCCAAAGGCAGCCTCGCCGCCCGCACGGCCGACCGCACCAAGTCGGCGCTGGAACAAGCCAACGTCATCCTGATGATGGTCGATGGCCGCAACGGCCTGACCAACGACGACAAAATCATCGCCCGCGAAATCCGCAAAACCGGCAAGCCGATCATCCTGTTGGTCAACAAATGCGAGGGCAGCAAACTGCCGCCGGGCTTCAACGAAGCCGCCGCGCTGGGTTTTGACGAGCCACTGGCCATTTCGGCGACGCACGGCGAAGGCTTCTCCGAAATGCACGAAGCCCTGTTGCCCTATGCGCCCAAGGATGCGAACGGCAAACTCATCGTCGGGCCGTCTTCGCAGGGCATGCTGGGAGGAGGGCGCAGCTGGCGCGAACGCGACCGCAAAGCCGCCGCTTCAAAAACCAAACCCACGACCGAAGAAGGCGAGTCCGCCGACGATGCCGAGGAAATGAGCCTTCACCTCGCCATCGCTGGCCGCCCGAACGCCGGAAAATCGACGCTGGTGAACAGCCTGATCGGCGAAGAACGCATGCTGACGGGGCCGGAACCGGGCCTCACCCGCGATGCCATCCCCATCGGTTGGAGCTATCACGACAAGCCCATCCGTCTGGTCGACACCGCCGGACTACGCCGCCGCGCCCGTATCGAAGAGAAGCTGGAAAAGCTCAGTGCGCAGGAAACACTACGCGCCATCCGTCTCGCGCACGTCGTGGTTCTGGTCATCGACGCGGCGCAGCCCTTTGACAAACAGGACTACACCATCGCCCAGCATGTGGTGGAGGAAGGCCGCTGCCTCGTCGTCGCCATTAACAAATGGGACACCGTCAAGGAAAAGGTGGCCACGCTGCGCATGATCCAAGCCAAGATCGAAGTCTCGCTGGCGCAGGTAACCGGTGTGCCGCTCGTCACCATCTCGGCGCTCAACGGCGAAGGCCTCGACAAACTGATGAAGGAAGTCACGCGCATTTACGAGGTCTGGAACAAACGCATCACCACGGGCCAGCTCAACCGCTGGCTGGCTGGCATGCAAGCCGATCATCCGCCGCCCATCGTGGCAGGTCGCCGCGTCAAACTGCGCTATATGACCCAAGTCAAAGCCCGCCCGCCCACCTTCGCGGCATGGGTCAATAAGCCCGTAGACCTACCGGAAAGTTACACCCGCTTCCTCACCAACGGCCTCCGCAAAACCTTCAAACTCGAAGGCGTGCCGCTGCGCTGGCTGTTGAGGAAGGGCGAGAATCCCTATGAGGATGAGAAGAAGCGGTAGGGGGAAAGAGATATTCATCGGATAGCTGTCGTGCGCAGTCAACTATCTTGGAAATTTTCCTCACGGAAATCGAAACCTAAACTTACAAGGAGACACCATCGTTCATTCCTAGTTCTTTCTGCGCTTATCAGGCGTCCCCACATTTGACAACGGAGCTTTTGGCGCGTTTTTTAAAATTTGTTCTATAGGAATTTTTCTAACAATCTCTAGAATCTCTCTTTCTTCTTCTGCTATCTTTGTGTCAACAAACTGAACCCATGTTTTTGCTAGATCAATAATTGATTCTATTTCCACAGTTGACAAACAAGCCACCCTCGTATGCTGGCACTCGATAGAGCTAATACCTTCTTGTTCAACTCGCTCAACCCAATATCTCGCTATTGGCTGACTTTCCTCATATGAATTGACCGAATGTGCAATATGTTTATCCCTTATCGCCATCAGACGTTCATGAAAAGCTATTTGTTGCGGAGCAAGCACCACATACCGTTGCTCATATAAGGAGACTCTCCGTATACCACCACTAAAAACCCGTCCATACTTGATAATTGCCGCAATCATAAGTGGCTCAACATATGTGCCGAGATTATAGCCATTTTTCTGCAGTTCACTCGCGTACTCTAGTACACACAACAAGTCGACACGAACGCTCGTGTAGTCCGAGAGACGCTGGGTATCATCTGTATTTTCTAAATGAACAAAAGCGTTTGTAGCCATAGCGCCAGCCTCAACTAAGACAGAAACTATAAACGCTCAAACTGATCGCGGAAGCAAGGGATAACTCATCGGGTTAGGATGTCAGGCAAACAGATTTCCTGATGGAATCACTCATCACCCAATTGTGCAGCAAGGCTATGGTTCAACACACAACACTCGGGCAAAATGAGCCAGACAGAAAAAACTATGGTTCGGTTAATGCTGCTTGATTTAAATTAGACTCGCCGCCTACGCGGAAATGACCATAACCGAATTCGTGCGCCCCATGACCTAGGGGAAACTTCACCCAGACCTACTCGCTCGCCTTCGCGAGAAAGGACAGTTCGCCCTGATTCACATTGCTGTTCAGGTCGGTGAGGGGGATGGGGTAGTCGCCGGTGAAGCACGCGTCGCAATACTGCGGCTCGTCGGCGTTGCGCCGCGCTTCGCCGAGGGCGCGGTAGAGGCCGTCCATTGAAACAAAGGCCAGCGTTTCCACGCCGATGTATTTTGCCATCTGCTCGATGGTGTAATTGTGGGCCAGCAGTTTCTCCGGCTCCGGCGTGTCGATGCCGTAAAAGCAGCTGTGCTTGGTCGGCGGGCTGGAAATACGCATATGGACTTCCTTCGCGCCCGCGTTGCGCACCATCTCGACGATCTTGACGGAAGTCGTGCCGCGCACGATGGAGTCGTCCAACAACACCACGCGCTTGCCTTCGATGAAGCGGCGATTGGCGTTATGCTTCAGGCGCACGCCCAAATGGCGGATACGGTCACCCGGCTGAATGAAGGTGCGGCCCACATAGTGGTTGCGGATAATGCCGAGGTCAAAGGGTATGCCGCTTTCCTGCGCATAGCCGATGGCTGTTGGCACGCCTGAGTCGGGAACGGGCACGACGATGTCGGCCTCGACAGGCGCTTCTTTGGCCAACTCGATGCCGATCAACTTACGCGCCTCGTACACCGAACGGCCTTCGAGCGAGGAGTCGGGCCGCGCGAAATAGACATACTCAAAAATGCAGAATTTGCGCGGCACCGAGGCGAAGGGCTTCAGGCTCACCAGTTCAGAGCCATCCAAAACAACCAGTTCGCCCGGCTCCACGTCGCGGACAAACGTCGCGTCGATGATGTCGAGGGCGCACGTCTCGCTCGCCAGAACCCACGAGTCGTTGAGCTTGCCGATCACCAGAGGCCGCACGCCATGCGGGTCGCGCACGCCAAAGACCTTGCCTTGCGCCATGCAGATCAGCGAATAAGCGCCTTCGACCTGTCGCAGAGCCTCGATGAAGCGGTCAATCACGCTGCCGCTGCGCGCGATCGCCATCAGATGAATGATGACTTCGGTGTCGGAGGTGGAGCGGAACAAACAACCGCGCTTCACCAACTGCCGCCGCAACGTGTAGGCGTTGGACAGATTGCCGTTGTGGGCGATGGCGAAACCGCCAAAATCGAAATCGGCGAAAAACGGCTGGACATTGCGCAGAGCGGTGTCGCCGGACGTGGCATAGCGAACATGGCCGATGGCGGACGAGCCAATCAGACGCTTGATAATGGCTTCGGAGTTAAACGTCTCGCCAACATGGCCCAGCGCATGATGCGAGTGAAAATGCTCGCCGTCATAACTGACGATCCCGGCGGCTTCCTGCCCGCGATGCTGAAGGGCATGCAGACCCAACGCCGTCATAGCGGTCGCGGAGTCGGAATGGATAATGCCAAACACGCCGCACTCTTCGTGCAGCTTGTCGTCGTCCAACGGGTTCGTTGTAAGCATTATGGCCTACCCTTCTTTTCAACCAGATCGTTCATTTTGGTGCGCGCATCGTCTTCATAAGCGGGAGCATCTCCCCCCTTCACGGCGGGCGTTGGCGTGGAAAGTCGTTCCAACTGCTCGGCGGCCTCGACGGCATCAATGCCCTGATCGCGCTTTTTGCGCATAGCCGCAGCGGCTTTGTCCTGCTCATCCTGCGGCATCAATTCTTTGACCAAATCGGCGCCGAAGGCAAGGACGGGTTCGGTTCTGGCCTCGGCCAGCCAGTCGGGCAACGTGTCTTCCTTTTTATCCAAGAAAACCCACGTCGCGGCAAGATAAAGCAGGGACATGACCAATAGACCACGCACGAACCCGAACACCAAGCCCAAAGACCGGTCAATGGCCGTTAGAGTCTTGCCTTTGACCATGCCCGACAAAAGGTTGCCGATAGGGATGAGGATGATCATCGCCAGACAGAACAGACCCAGCGCCGTGGCGGCGTCCGATCCCATCTCGCTTTTGATGTGCGAATGAACCCAAGGCTTGGCGACGGGATATAGCGTGACCGCTGCAAAAGAAGCGCCGACCCAAGCGCCAAGCGAGAAAACCTCACGCACCAGACCGCGCCAAAAAGCCAGTCCGCCCGACAAAAGCAGAACGACAAGCACCGAAAGGTCAACCACGTTAAAGCCAGAGTGTTGTTCCATTTTCCTTACCGCCTGACCATGAACGGCCCCTGTCTAGCACAAATCGCGGCAAAGTTAATGCTTTCCTGCAAACAAAAGGGCCGAAGATTCCGTTTTTTTGGTTCTGCCTGAAAAAGTTAACCGAAGCGGCATGAAACGGACAAAAACCTGTTTAAGCCGAAAGAAGTAAGTATGATGTCGCTATGTATCGTAATTTACGGGCTATTTTATGAGTTTCGGATACACGGATCATTTAAACGTTACGGCTGGCCTGCGGAAATTTTGCGGCCTTTGGGATATACCCTATCCCAAAGACGGCGAGTTCTTTGATGGCACAGAGAGCCAGATTTGCTTTACGCCCTTTGGCCTCGTCATACGGCTTGGGCTTGCGCCCCATCCCCTTGCCGATTATTACCATCCGCTTGTATTGCAACCACTGGCTGCTGCGAAACTGGGCGGCGGTCGCGTTCTGGAGATTCTGCCCTGGCTTGATACGAACGTGCAGGTGTGGGAGAGCCTTGATTTTGCCGACAGACTCATCCAAGCAACGGAGCCTGACTGGCATTGGGCGCACGATCACGTTGCCCGGCGCAATCATGGTCGATTCTCCTGCGAGGATGAGGACATTATCGTCTTGATCGACCGTGGAATGCTGGCGGAAAACCGCAGCGCAAAAACGGATCGCGGAACGCAAGGGAAGAACCATAGGTTTCGGCAACAAGCCGACATGTTTGCGACACGATCGCCGCAGGCAAAAGTTTTCACCCCATTGAGCAAAGAACTGCGCAAAGCATGCCCCGACGGACTAATGCAGCCCCCGGATAAGCTAAAATTGCAAATATTCTTGGAAAAATGCATGCGAATGGCCAACGGCAGCCAACGCGCGCCCCTGACAACGCAAATCCCCAACATCGTTCGGGCAGAGGCCCCTGACCTAAACCGCTATCTACGCGCCACCCGCCATCAGTTCTTGCGCCAAGCGGCACCATGCTAGGCTTGTTTCTTTCGGGCAATGGAATTTGCCGACTGGAACAGTGGCAGCAACTCATGCAGCCGGTCGATTTCGATACGGCGCAGGCTGGTGTCGGCGAGGGTTTTGCGGCTTGTGTCGGTTTTGGGCATGATGGTCTGGCCAAAGCCGAGTTTGGCGGCTTCCTTCAACCGCAACGCCGGTTGCGCAACCCGACGCACTTCGCCGGACAAGCCGATTTCACCAAACACGACAGCCTCAGCCGGAACCGGCTCGCCCGTGAGGGAGGAGAGCAGGGCGGCGGCCACGGCCAAATCAGCCGCAGGCTCGGTGATCCGCAAGCCCCCCGCCACATTTAAGTACACGTCATTGTTGCCGAAACTAACGCCGCAACGGGCCTCCAGAACGGCCAAGACCATCGCCAAGCGCCCGCTGTCCCACCCGATGACCGCGCGGCGCGGTGTGCCGAGCGCGGAGGGGGCTACTAGCGCTTGAATTTCCACCAGAACAGGCCGCGTTCCCTCTAAGCCCGCGAAAACCGCCGCGCCCGACGTATCGCCGCGCCGATCCGCGAGAAACAGGGCCGAAGGGTTGTGAACTTCGGCCAAACCCTTGTCGGTCATTTCGAACACGCCGATTTCGTCCGTGGGGCCAAAGCGGTTTTTGACGGCGCGAAGGATGCGGAACTGGTGGCCGCGTTCGCCTTCCAGATACAGGACGGTGTCCACCATATGCTCCAACACGCGCGGCCCGGCGATCATGCCTTCCTTGGTGACGTGGCCGACGAGGATCAGGGCGATGTTGCGCTTTTTGGCGGCGCGGATCAGTTCCTGCGCCGAGGTGCGCACCTGCGCCACCGTACCGGGGGCGCTGTCGATGGTGTCGACATACATGGTTTGGATGGAATCGATGATAAGGATGTCCGGCGCGTCGGGAGCGTCAATGCTGGCCACGATGTCGCGGATGGAAGTCGCGCTGGCGAGATCGCAGCTCACTTCCGCCACGCCCAGCCGCGCGGCGCGGAGCCGCACTTGGTCGATGGCCTCTTCGCCAGAAATGTAGGCAACGTGGCTCTGTCCCGCGAGCTTGCACACCACCTGCAGCAGCAGCGTGGACTTGCCGATGCCCGGATCGCCGCCGACGAGGGTAGCCGAGCCGGGGACAAGCCCTCCGCCCACCACGCGGTCAAACTCGCCGATCTGCGACAGACGGCGCGGACGAGGCGTTTCGGTGCCTTTCAGCGGCACAAATTCGATCCGCCGTCCTTTGCCCTTCAGCTTTGCGCCGTCGCTTAGACCCTTGGGCGGGCCATCGGCTACGGCTTCTTCGACCAGCGAATTCCAGTCGCCGCAAGCCTCGCACTTGCCCCCCCACTTCGCCGAAGAAGCGCCGCACGACTGACAGACAAACTGGGTGGTTGGTTTCGCCATAGGCCCATTGTTCCCCGTTTGTTCCCATTTGTCAACACCCGGATTGGTTCATTTCCTGAAAAAATCAAGCCCGCTTTTTCGTCCGTAGGCCCCTGCGTTCCAAATAAGGGGCCAGATAGCGGGCGGTGTAACTTGCGGCCACCGAGGCCACATCCTCCGGCGTGCCGCTGGCGACGATTTGACCGCCGCCGTCGCCGCCTTCGGGGCCGAGGTCGATGATGTGGTCGGCGGTTTTGATGACTTCAAGGTTGTGTTCGATCACGACCACGGTATTGCCCTGATCGACCAGCGTGTGCAGTACCTCAAGCAGTTTTTCCACGTCGGCGAAGTGCAACCCCGTCGTCGGTTCGTCGAGAATGTAGAGCGTCTTGCCTGTCGCGCGGCGCGACAGTTCCTTCGCCAACTTCACCCGCTGCGCCTCGCCGCCGGAAAGTGTGGTTGCGGCCTGCCCGATTTTGACATAGCCAAGCCCGACACGCTCCAGCGTCGCCATCTTGTCGCGGATCGACGGCACGGCGGCAAAGAACAAAGCGCCTTCCTCAACCGTCATGTCCAGAATGTCGGCGATGGACTTCTCGCGGTAGGTGACTTCGAGCGTCTCGCGGTTGTAGCGCTTGCCGTGGCAGGCATCGCACGTTACGAAGACATCCGGCAGGAAGTGCATTTCGATCTTGATAACGCCATCACCCTCGCAAGCCTCGCAGCGTCCGCCTTTGACGTTGAACGAGAACCGCCCCGGCCCATAGCCTCGCGCCTTTGATTCAGGTAAACCAGCAAACCACTCGCGGATCGGCGTAAACGCCCCCGTATAGGTGGCCGGGTTCGAGCGCGGCGTGCGACCGATGGGCGATTGATCGATGTCCACAATTTTGTCGATATGCTCGATGCCTTTCAGCGCGTCATGCGCTCCCGGAATTTCACGGGCGTTGTTGAGCTTCTTCGCCAAAGCCTTGTAGAGCGTTTCGATCACCAACGTCGATTTTCCACCGCCCGACACGCCCGTAACGCAGGTGAACGTGCCGAGGGGAAAACGCACATTGATGTTTTGCAGATTGTTTTCGCGCGCGCCGATCACTTCAAGCCATTTGCCCTTATGACCGCCCCGCCGCGTGGCCGGAAGGGGGATTTTCCGAACGCCGCTGAGATATTGCGCCGTGATGCTGTCCGGATTGGCCATAACTTCATCGGGCGTACCCGCCGCAATGACATGACCGCCATGCACGCCCGCGCCCGGCCCCATGTCGATGAGGTAGTCGGCGGTACGAATGGCATCCTCGTCATGCTCGACCACCAGAACCGTGTTGCCGAGATCGCGAAGGCGCTTCAGCGTGGCCAGCAAACGGTCGTTGTCGCGTTGATGCAGCCCGATCGAAGGCTCGTCCAGCACATACAGTACCCCCGTGAGGCCGGAGCCGATTTGCGAGGCAAGGCGAATACGCTGGCTCTCGCCGCCCGACAACGTGCCGCTGCCCCGCGCCAAGGTCAGATATTCAAGCCCGACATTGTTGAGAAATCCCAGACGGTCATTGATTTCTTTAAGCACCCGCGCCGCGATTTCGCGTTGTTTGGGTGTCAGGCGCGGCGACAAACCTGCAAACCACGCGCCTGCCGCCTTGATCGAGAATGCGGTTACCTCGCTGATGTTTAGCCCATCAATTTTGACCGCCAGAGCTTCCGGCTTCAAACGCTGCCCGCCGCACACGTCGCAGGGCTTGCTGGCCTGATAGCGCGACAATTCCTCGCGCATCCAATTGCTTTCGGTGGTTCGCCAACGACGCTCCAGATTCTTGAGAACCCCTTCAAACGGCTTGTCGTGTTTATAGGTATGGTTGCCGTCCTGATAGGTGAAAACGATTTTCTCGTCGCCGCTTCCGTGCAGGACAATCTGGCGAAAGCGTTCGTCCAAATCTTTCCACGGCGTCGCCATATTGGCTTTATAGGCGCGGCAGAGGGCCGTGAGAATCTGCATATAAAAGGTCTTCCACGGCGCAATCGCTTCGTCCGACAGGCTGAGGTTTGTGTCGGGCACCACCAGCGCCGGATCGAAATACAGTTTTTCGCCCAACCCGTCGCAGGCCGGACACGCCCCGTGCGGATTGTTGAACGAAAACAAGCGCGGCTCGATCTCGTCAATCGTGAAGCCGCTGACGGGGCAGGCGAATTTGGCGGAGAAGACCAGATGCTTGTCCGCGCCCACGACTTCGACAAACAACAGTCCGTCCGCCAGTTTCAACGCCGTTTCGACGGAGTCCGCGAGACGGTTGCCGAGGTCGGGCTTGACCACCACGCGATCCACGACGACGGCTATATCGTGCTTCAGCTTCTTATTGAGAGTGGGCGCGTCTTCGATGTCGTAGATTTCGCCGTCGATTTTGACGCGCTGGAAACCTTGCTTGCGCAAGTCGTTCAGTTCCTTGCGATACTCGCCCTTACGGCCGCGCACGATGGGGGCGAGGAGGAGGAGCTTGGTACCCTCCGGCATCGCCTTGATGCGATCCACCATCTGAGTCACGGTCTGGCTTTCTATGGGCAAGCCCGTCGCGGGCGAGTAAGGCACGCCGATACGCGCGAACAGCAACCGCATATAGTCATAGATTTCGGTGACGGTGCCGACCGTCGAACGCGGATTGCGCGATGTCGTCTTTTGCTCGATGGAAATGGCGGGCGAGAGGCCGTCGATGCCGTCAACGTCCGGCTTTTGCTGCATCTCTAAAAACTGCCGCGCGTAGGCCGACAGGCTTTCGACATAGCGCCGCTGCCCCTCGGCATAGATGGTGTCAAAGGCCAGCGACGACTTCCCCGAACCGCTCAGACCCGTGATGACGACAAGCCGGTCGCGCGGCATCGTCACGTCGATGTTCTTGAGATTGTGTTCGCGCGCGCCGCGCACATGAAGCGTCTGTTGCATAGGGGCACTATGGCGATTCGGCGGAAAAATTGCCAGAAGAATTTGTACTTGTTTTGTTCTTGTGGCGTGCTAGATTGCTCCACAGGTCACAAAGCGGTTCCGGCAAGGGAATGCCGCTTGTGATTTCAGGCGCGGCGGCTAAACTCGCGCTCGAATTCTCCGAAACGCCCATTCACAGGTGCATCATGGCAGGCAGCGTCAACAAGGTCATCATCGTCGGCAATCTGGGCAAAGACCCCGAAGTCCGGTCGTTCCAAAACGGCGGCCGCGTCGCGCACATGACCGTGGCGACATCCGAGAGCTGGAAGGACAAAGCCACCGGCGAGAAAAAAGAACGCACCGAGTGGCACCGCGTTTCGATCATGAACGAGAATCTGGTCGGCGTGGCCGAGCGCTACCTGAAGAAGGGCGCGAAGGTCTATATCGAAGGCCAGCTTGAAACCCGCAAATGGACGGACAAGGACGGGCAGGAGAAATACACCACGGAAATCGTGCTGCGTCCCTTTCGCGGCGAGCTGACGATGCTGGACGGCGCTAATCGTGGCGGCTCCGGCGGCGGCGACTACGCTATGCCCGACAACGCGCCCTCGTCGCTATCCTCCGGCGGCGGCAAGAGCAGCGCGCCTGAATTGGACGACGACATCCCGTTCTGAGATACGGACCCTTTCACAAGCTTCATTTGCAACCCAACACGGCCGGGAAAACGACTGGTTTTTCTCTGCGCTATGGCGTGGGCGCATTCGTGGCCACTGCGCTCGACGGACATACCCAAACCCAGCCTCCGGCACAACCTCAAGCCGTGTTTCGCGTCTATTTTTAGCCTTTAAAGCGTTTCGCTCCAGAGACGAATTTATCCCCCAATCCTGTGGATAACTCTGTTGGTAATCGTCGGAAAAGGGCCAAGACCCCGCCCGAAAGCTGGACTTTTAGCCTATTGCTTAAAATATAGGCAATTATACTTAACCTATTGGAATAAGCTGATGATTTTGTGTTCACAACGTGGCAAGGCCGACGAAATCATCATTTTGCCGTATTTTAAGGCGGATTCGCGATTCCTGTGTACAAAGGACTCGCGTGACGACTGCATTCCAGCACAAGTCAAGACAGAAAATACATACTTACTAAAAAAAAGTTAAGGCAACCTGACCGAGGACGGAGAGAGCAAATGCGCCCCTCCGTCCACCGAAATGATGGCTCCGGTCATACCGACATTTTCCATGACAAAACGGACGGTTGACGCAACTACCTGAGGAGTCGTCTCAACCTTTAGTGGCGTGGCCGCGACCAGCGAGTCGAAGTGCGTCTGCGACTGGCGCGGGTGGATGAGGGTAGGGCCGGGGGCCACGGCGTTGACGCGCAGGCGGGGCGCATAGCGCAGCGCCATGGCGAGGGTTGCTTCTCGAAGAAGTTTTTTGCTTGCGGCATAGGCTCCGAACGTCTCTGGCGCGCTGGTGCCGTCCAAAAGATTGACGACAGCGCCAACGGTATCTTTCGGCAGTTGTTGAAACAAATCTTCGGTCAAGCGAATGGGCGCGAGGGCGTTGATTTGCCGATGGCGCAAATGGTCGGGGTCATGCGTATCGCGCTCGAACAAACACGCGTTGTTCACGAGCGCGGCGAGGGGGCCGCAGGTCTCGACGACGGAGGGGATCAACTTTGCCACCGCCTCCGGGTCGGCCAAATCGCACGACACCACCTGCGCCATGCGGCCGGTGGCGCGTATCTCTCGCGCTAGAGTCTCAGCCTCCACCCCCGAAGCATGGGCGTGGATCACGACATCCCAACCCGCCGCCGCCATGTCTAAGGCGATCACACGCCCCAGACGTTTGGCTCCGCCGGTGATGAGAACGCTCGCGCGGCGGGCGGTCATAGGGGCCAAGCCTCCCGGCTCATGGTTTCCCGTCCCCGGCCTTGTCGGAACGCTTGGGGCCGGTGATGAGCGCCGAGAGAACGCCGTGCCATGTGCGAATTTCCTGCTCGGTCATCTCGGCGCGTTGCAGCATATTCTGCAAACTGCGGGTCATGGTGGGACGCATGGCTTCGGCCACAAAGAACCCCGCCGACTCCAACTCGCTTTCAAGACGACGATAAAAATTCAGATACTCGTCGCGCGTGGCCGGAGCGCTGTGGCCACGATGGGTCTGGTCGGAGGGTGTCTGATCCTGCGCCTGATACCACTCATACCCGATCAGCAAAACGCATTGCGCCAGATTGAGCGACATGAAGTCCGGGTTCAGCGGAATGGTGATCTTGGCGTTGGCGAGGACGATATAGTCATTGATCAGCCCGGTGCGCTCCGGCCCGAACATAACGCCGACACGCTGGCCCTCCGCCGTTCGCGTCACCATGTCGGGGATCGCGGCGCGAGGGGTCATAATCCGGTTCACCATATCGTGCGAACGCGACGTGGTAGCGTAGACATAGTTCAGATCGGCCACGGCCTCCTCGACGGTGTCATACAGCTTGGCCTCGTTCAAGATATAGTCCGCGCCCGACGAAGCCGCCGCCATACGCTGCCGATGCACCTCGCCCAAAGGCCACGGATCGCGCGGCTTAACAATACGCAGCTCCCTCAACGCGCAATTCGCCATAGCGCGCGCCGTCATGCCGATGTTTTCGACAAGCTGGGGGTGGACAAGGATGATGGCAGGTTGGGTCATAGGATCAATCGGTTCGAGAAGCAAAACACGACCTTAGCACATAAAAAAACGCCCGCGCGAGGCGGGCGTTTTTGCAGGAACACGTTTACTTAGGTGTGGCGACTCTGGCAAGCAACCCGGCCAAATACTCTCTACGAAACGGTATTAGCGTCTTCGCAGCAGCCACATTATTGGCTCTAGCTTCCTCTGAGGTATCAAAGCCTTTTTTAGCGGAAATATCTGCCACGGTTTTGTTACAGATGTCTTGAGCCGCTGTTGCATAAAAAACAGCATTGCCAAGATCCATGGGCAGATCACCCTTATACGGCTGACAGCCCGTTGTGTCATAACTGTCCTTTTTAGCAGGAGGACTACACGTTAAGGCAACCGCGTCACGCTCTGGCGGAAACAACATGACGAGGGTGTTCTTATCGTTTGTTGCGTCAACCGTTACGGCTACCAAAGTGCCGTCAATCTTTGACAGGCTAAGAGGACGGTCGAGCGCTTTGCCATATCCGGAAATGACATAAGAATAACCGTCAAGGCCAACATCGCGCCCTGCCGTACCCGTATCACTGGAATCGAGTTTGATGCCGCAATTGTGTTCAAAGGTACTTTTCTTGATGTATCCTGTGACTTTCAGAAAACTAGGATATTGATCCACCGACGCAACCTGAGCCCCCAGCTCCTGCTGTTCGCCCGCCTGCGCGCCCCCCCCTGCCACCAACGCAGCCGCAAAGGCAAAAGAAGACCACTTACCTGCACGATTGATCATTTTCAGAACTCCTATCGGTTAAAACAAAACCATCCGAGGCCGCAACGCATCTTAATGAAAAACGCACACGACTTCAAAGACAAGAGTATCGTTTCAGACCGGGAAAAGCCTCATTAACCATAGAATCCTCTGCGACTTCGCCCCCTGTGCGTCAAAGGCTATCCGCCCCCCATCGCCAGCTTAAAGACATAAGCATCCGTTAACGCTTGCAGCGAGGCGCTGATGATGTTGGTGGAGACGCCGACCGTCATCCAACGGGTCTTTGTGAGGCCGTCTTCGGATTCCAACAGCACGCGTGTCTTCGCGCCTGTCGCCGCGCCGCTGTCGAGGATGCGGACGTGATAGTCCGTCAGAGATACACTGGCCAACTCCGGATAGGCCTGCACCAAAGCTTCGCGCAAGGCGCAATCCAGCGCATGAACCGGGCCGTTACCCTCTGCCTCGGTCACCACAGTATCGTTCCCAACCTGCAGCTTCATCGTGGCCCGCGTCGTCATATGGAGTTCGCCGGTCGGTGAGTATTGGCCATGGTCATGGACGGTGAAATCCTGAAGCGTGAAATGCAACGGCAGTCGTTTCAGAACTTGCAGCGCCAGCACGGCAAAACTCCCCGCCGCGCGGTCATACGCATAGCCTTCATGCTCGCGCTGCTTGACGGCGGTGAGCAGGGCGGGAAGGTTGGCGTTGTCGTTCCCGACCTCAATGCCGAGATCTTCCAGTTGCAGCAGCACATTCGACTGTCCCGCCTGATTCGACATGATGATCTCGCGCCGATTGCCGACCGAGGCCGGATCGATGTGTTCGTAAAAGCTGGGATTCTTGGCGACGGCTGAGGCATGCAGCCCGCCCTTGTGCGCAAAGGCCGACGCGCCGACATACGGCGCATGCGAGTCAGGTTCGCGATCCAGCAAGGCATCAAAGGCGCGGCTGAGATTGCTCAATTGCCGCAAAGCGTCTTCCGGCACGCCCACGTCATGCCCCAGCTTATGCACCAGAGTGGGGATCAACGTGACGAGATCGGCGTTGCCGCAACGTTCGCCCAACCCGTTCAACGTCCCCTGAACCATCCTGCATCCGGCGCGTACTGCCGCGAGGCTGTTGGCGACCGCGTTCCCCGTGTCGTCGTGGCAGTGAATGGCGAGCTGCTCGCCGGGGACGACCAAAGCCGCCTGTTGGACAATCGCCTCGACCTCATGCGGCAAAGCGCCGCCGTTGGTGTCGCACAACACGATCCACCGCGCCCCCGCTTCGTGCGCGGCCTTGAGGCATTCGAGCGCATAGGCCGGGTTGGCCTTAAAGCCGTCAAAGAAATGTTCGGCATCAAACAGCGCCTCTTTCCCCCGGATCAACACTTGCGCAAGGCTGGAGCGGATGACATCGAGGTTCTCGTCCAGCGTGATGTTGAGCGCGTTGGTGACGTGATAGTCCCATGTTTTGCCGACCAGACAAACGGCGCGGGCTGGACTGTTCAACACCGCCTGCAATCCCGGATCATTCTCGGCGCTGCGGCTGGCCCGGCGCGTCATGCCAAAGGCAGTCAGTTGCGCATGCTCAAGGACGGGCGGGGCGGCGAAGAAGGCTTCGTCGGTCGGATTGGCTCCCGGCCAACCGCCTTCGACATAGGCCATCCCGAACTGATCCAACCAGTTGGCGATGGTGATCTTATCGCGTACGGAAAAATCCACGCCGCGAGTCTGCGCGCCGTCACGAAGCGTGGTGTCATAAAGATAGATACGGGACATGAGCGTGTTACCTTTTAATCGATAGGTTCAAAAAAATTCAGCCATGTGGGGGAAAAGTGCGTCCGTTCCTGCCTAGGCAGGAATAATAAGAATCCCAATAATCGCAGCCCAAACACGACCCGCCGAGAAATCGGCTGTGGCTGTCGTGTTCAAGGGAAGGGCTTTGCTCATGAAGTCAATCTATCACGCCGAAACGCGATGTAAAGCCCACCGCCAATAAAAAAAACGTCATTCCGGCCCTGAGCCGGAATCCATCGGCGAGCGATAGCGAGCGCGTGAGTCTGCAACGCCTAGAATTCCCATGCGGTTTTGACTCTCATGCCGCGCGGACGCGCGGCGGCGGATTCCGGCTCAGGGCCGGAATGACGCAGGCGTTGACATGGCGGTTAACCATACCAGCCCCTGAATCTCAATACTTCGCGCCCAATTGGCTGACCAGCGTTTCCAGAGCCGTTACGATCCCCTGCCGATAGACCTGCACACCGTCGCCCCCGCTGGCGGCGGAGGATGTGCTGGTCGACGTTACGGTCTTGCCGCCGAGAAGCTTCTCCAGATCGGGACGGAAGCGCCACGTTGTGCCCTGCGCCGCATCCTCCAGCTCAATCCCCTGCGCTTTGAGATCGTTGCGGATCAGGTCGGCATCGGCGAAATTCTTGGCCTTACGCGCCTTGTGCCGCAGTTCGATGGACGTGGCAATCAGCCCCTCCGCAGCGGTTCCGCGTAGCAAGCCTTTCATCCATGCGTCGCGGTCTTGCTGCAACAGCCCCAGCGCTGCTCCGGCGGCTATCAGTTGCCCCTTGAGCGTCGCTTGCTCAGCGGGAGTCGCGGCGCGGCTCAAGGCGTTCGCCAGTTCGTGCATATGCTCGATCGCCATCGGCGTGTTGAGATCGTCAAGCAATGCGGCATCAAGAGCGGGCGAGGGAGTCTCGCTGTCGGCAGGCTCGACCTCCGCCGCAAACAAAGCCCCATACCACTTGTCCAAAACGGCCCGTGCGTCAGAGAGCGCCTTCAGCGTGAAGTCCAACGGCTGGCGATACTGCGAGGCCAACAGGGCCAGACGCAGAGCCTCGCCCGGAGCGCCCACCAACAGTTCGCGCACGGTAAAGAAGTTGCCCAGCGACTTTGACATCTTCTCGCCGTTCACCATCAAAAAGCCGTTGTGCATCCAATATTGCGCCAACGGCGCGCCGTCATGGGCGCAGGTGCTTTGCGCGATTTCGTTCTCGTGGTGCGGAAAAATCAGATCCAACCCACCGCCGTGAATGTCGAAGGTGACTCCGAGATGCTGCCGCGCCATCGCCGAGCATTCGATATGCCAACCGGGCCGCCCGCGACCCCATGGGCTTTCCCACCCTTGTTCGTCCGCTGCGCTGGGCTTCCACAGCACGAAATCCGCCGAGTCTTTCTTGTAGGGCGCGACTTCGACCCGCGCTCCGGCGATCAACTCGTCCCGCGTCCTCCGCGACAAAGCGCCATAGTTCGGCATCGAGGTGACATCGAACAGCACATGGCCTTCCGCCACATAGGCATGCCCTTTGTCCAACAGCTCCTGCGTCAACGCGATCATCGGCGCAATGTACGCCGTGGCACGAGGCTCAATATCGGGGGGCAGGGCATTCAACGCCGCCATATCGTCATGAAAAGCCTTCGTGGTTCCGGTGGTGATGACATCAATGGCCACGCCGCTTTCTTTAGCCCGCGCCATAATCTTGTCGTCCACATCGGTGATGTTCCGCACATAGGTCACGCGCGGGTAGAGCCGCTTCAACAACCGGTAAAGCAAATCAAAGACCACCACAGGCCGCGCGTTGCCGAGATGCGCGAAATCGTAAACCGTAGGGCCGCACACATACATACGAACATTCGAAGGATCGAGCGGCTTGAACTTTTCCTTCGTGCGCGAAAGAGTATTGTGAATATGAAGCGTGTCGGCCATCGGTCAATCAACCTCAAATGTGCGGCAAGCCCCAGTCCCCCTATGGGAAAAAGGCCGTCTTATAAAGACACTTTGCCATGCTTTTCTTCGCCTGAAAATCCCTGAGATGGCCGTATTTGCGCGATCATGGGCTTCTTGTGGGAATTGCGTTTATTGCCTACACTGTCCGGTGAACAATTCCTTTGGAAAATGGTGGCGCTATGAACACTTTGACGCGGTGCGGTCTGGTTGTTGCGGGCATGGCGGTGTTGTACGTCGTCGCGGGCCAGTTTATGGGGTCGATCAACGACGACCTCGACTTTACGGCGGAACCGCCGCAGGGCGGCAGTTACGCGGTCGCGATGGCGGCCTCCCTTATGGAGCGTGAACTGGACTCCGGCTGGCACCCCAGCGATGTCGTCAACCCGGCCCGCATGCGCGTTGATGTCCCGGCTTTCCAGTTGGGCATCAAACGTGTGCTGGAACGCTTCACGATGGGCGCGGTTGACCATCTGGCCCGCAGCGGCGGCGCAAGTTCAATGGATCAGGACTTGCTGGCGGCACGGAGCCACATCCAGTTTACCCCACGCTCCTTTTCGATGTTCCCCTCCAACAGCAGCGTGAGCAACTACAGGCTCGCCGTTGAAGACCTGCGCAAATACAACGACCGGCTCGCCCAAGGGCAGGCCACCTTCGACCAACGCATCGACAATCTGGCGCATGTTTTGAGCGGCACGGTCAGCGATCTCGGCGATCAAACCTCGGAACTGGATCAAAAGGCGCAAAACGGAGCGCTCATCAGCTTTGACGTGCGCCGCTCGTATTACTACACCGAAGGCATGCTGTACGGCGGCTGCATGATTTTGAAGGCGTTGGGCAAGGACTTTAAGTCCGTGCTGGCGGCGCAATCGGCGACCAATATGTACGATCAAGCTGTCGCCACAACGTGCGGCGCGGCAACCGGAGCGCCCCTTTTGGTCATCAACGGTGGCCGCCACGGGCTCCTGCCCAGTCATCCCTACACGCTGGCCGGTGAAGTCGCCCTCGTCCGCGCCCGCTGGCAAAGCGTCCTCGACGCCGAACTGGGTAGCCAAAAACCTTGATGCGAAGCGGTTGTTTTTTTGTGTCATCCTCGCGAAAGCGGATCCAGAGTGAGCGATAGCGAACGTATGACTCTTAAGGCTCGCGGACGCTCGCCGCTGGATTCCCGCTTTCGCGGGAATGACACAGGCTTGAATGTTTTGGTGTAGTCGCAAGGAGCTTGAGGCGAACCCTACCTAAAAGCGGGCGCAACCCGCCGATACGAACCCGGCTGCTTCTCATGCGCCGCAATTGCCCGTTCGATAAACCCATTGTTGTGCAAATTTCGGATATCGTTGTTCAGCATATCCGCCAACCGGTTCTCTCCTTGTTTTATCATAAAGGCATTGGTTAGGACGCGAACAGGTTGATCGGGTGTCACATTCTGCATCGCGCGAGGATTGTGACGTTCAAACTCAAAAGCCTGCGCCGCCTCGGTAAAGGTCACGTCAGCCTTGCCGACTTTGACGTTCAGCAGCAACTGCGAAAAGTCGGTAAGGTCCGGCACGGAAAAGGTCTTTGCCAAGGGATAATCTTCGCTGGCGATCCGCGCCGCAAGACCACCATCAAGCGTCGCAATGGTAATCGAAGGCGAATTGATCGCCGCAAGATTGCCATTAAAACGATTGTCGCCCGTGCGCGCATAAACATTCATCGCTGTATAATACACAGGTGTCGTAAACAGGGCCACGGTGCCACGCAACGAATCCGTCCAAACGCTCGTACACATCAGGTCGTAACGTCCTGTGTTTAAACCTTCAATCATCGAAGCCGGGCCGACCTCCTCCTTCCACTCGACATTCAGCCCCAAATCTTTGGCCAAACGCGTGATAATATCATAGGAAATGCCGGAAAAAGCCCCCGTGTTGACATCTTTGATCAAGCTGGGCGGATAAACGATATACCCGCAACGAAGCGTCTTCGTTTCCATAATCCTGTCGAAAACAGAGGTGGAAACATCTGGTGTTTTTTTTGCCGACCCTGATACCGGATCACATCCGGATAAAACAATCACGGCCAGAGCGAGCAGGGCGGTCAAACGCATGATTGTCTCCCTTTGGAAGAAGATTATTCGCGGAAACTCGGCGCAGGAACAAAATAGCCTGTATCGTACTTCTTGCGAATTTTCTCCATAACGCCATTGTCGATAAGAACCTGCAAACCCGCGTTCATCATGGCCATAAATTGCGGGTCGCTTGGCGGAAGCGCTAAAATGTGCGGCAGTATTCGCAGAGGCCGCACGCCAGAAACGGCCCTTAGCTTGCCGGGATTAGCCGCCATGAACGGCTTAATCTCATCCGGATCCATGGTGGCAACATCAGCTTTTTTTGTAATCACGGTCATGAGGTATTCCGCGCTTTGCACCAGTTGCGGCAAAGCGGTAATTTTTGACGAAGGAAACTGTTCGGCAACCAACGGGCTTAAAGGAGCCCCATCAATGACAACGAACGTCACATCCGGTTGGTTAAGGCGTTCGGGATTGCCATCAAAGCGGTTGTCATCGGCTCGCACATAAAGTTGAGGTGCGCTGTAAAAAATCGGGCGGCTGAGCAACAAGTTTTTCAACTTGGGCGCATCGATCCAAGCAGACGTGCACACAGCGTCATAGCGATTGGTCTTGAATCCCTCGCCGATATTCCCCCAGCCAATTTCCTCAACCCAATCAATCTTGAGATCAAGAACTTTTCCGAGTTCCATCATGATGTCGTAGTTCAAGCCCGTAGGCTGGGTGTTCCCGTCCTTCAACTCAGTGTAATAATAAGGTTTCCAATTGACATAACCGCAACGCAGAACGCCGCTCCGAACGACATTGTCGCGCACGGAAAGGCGCTCGACGGAGGGCGCATCAGTCTTCCCAAATCGGGCAAAAATCAATCCGACCAGAACGCCCGCGATGAGGCAGGTCAGCACCAAAGGAAGTTTTTTCATGGAGGTCTCCACAAAGCCGAAACGCTTTTCCGGAGCCATCGTACTAGCGTGGGCATGGTACCCACAAGCGGTTATTCCCGCGCTCCGCCCAAGAAAAAAGGCGGAGGGTTTCCCCTCCGCCTTTGTTCCTGCAACGCCTGACGGCGCTTAGCGCGAATAGTATTCGATGACGAGGTTCGGTTCCATCTGGACAGGGTAGGGAACGTCGCCCATCGCCGGAGCGCGGACGAAGGTGCCCTTCATTTCCTTGTGGTCGACCTGCACATAGTCCGGCACGTCGCGCTCGGCCAATTCGATGGCGGCGAGAACGGGGACGAACTGCTTGGCCTTGCCGCGCACTTCAATGACGTCGCCGTCCTTGACCTGATACGAAGCGATGTTGACCTTTTTGTTGTTGACCAGAATGTGGCCGTGGCTGACCAACTGCCGCGCGGCAAAAACCGTCGCGACGAATTTCATGCGATAGACCACCGCGTCGAGGCGGCGTTCCAAAAGTTGGATCAGGTTCTCGCCGCTGTCGCCCTTGCGACGGAAGGCTTCTTCGTAATAGCGCAGGAACTGGCGTTCGCCGACGTTGCCGTAGTAGCAGCGCAGGCGTTGCTTCGCGAGCAACTGCACGCCAAAGTCCGAAGGCTTGTGGCGGCGCTGGCCATGCTGGCCGGGGCGGTAATCGCGCTTGTTGAGGGGGCTCTTGGGGCGGCCCCAGAGGTTCACGCCCAAACGGCGGTCGATTTTATGCTTGGATTGCAAACGTTTCGTCATAGCTCAGTGTCCTTCTTTTTCTATGACCGCCTTTAAGGCAGCCTTTGTTGTCCCGATAGTTCATCCTCGACGCCTTCGCGACAGGTGACGGGTACAGCCCCTTTCGGGCCGACCGCTTTCTCAGGAATAACGGGCTTATAGCGACTGCAAGCGGCTGCTGTCAAACAATGGATCGGCGTTTGTCCGCCCTATCCGTCACGTTTGTGAAGGCGGGTGTCTTGCCGCCCCACCTATCATATTGATTGTGCTATATCTTTCTTGTTCTGGGGTAACAAAAAGAAACCAAACGGGATCCCCGCCTTCGCGGGGATGACGATAGAGGGTTGAATTCAAACAAAAATATCGTCATGCCCGCGAAGGCGGGCATCCCATTTTTTGATCACATTATCCTACACTCGCGTTAAGCTGCCTCGGCGGGACGATTCGGGCGATGGCCGGAACGTTTGCTAACCCTTGTCGCGTATAAGGATATTTCCGGAAAGCCATGACCCAGACTGATGCCTCTGAGCCGGTCGTCGAGACCGTGAGCGCCGCGCCCTCAACCGACCTCGTCGTTGCGCTGGACGGCTTTGACGGGCCGATCGACCTTTTGCTGAATCTGGCCCGCGACCAAAAAGTCGATCTCGGCAAAATCTCCATTCTCGCGCTGGCGGAACAGTATCTGGCCTACATCGCCTCGGCGCGCAAACTGCGGCTGGAAGTCGCCGCCGATTACCTCGTGATGGCCGCATGGCTGGCCTATCTGAAATCGCGTCTGCTGCTGCCCGAACTGCCGGAGGACGAGCCTAGCCCCTTCGCCATGGCCGAAGCCCTCAAATTCCAGCTGCAACGGCTGGAGGCGATGCAAAAGGCGGCGCAGACGCTCTACGAACTTCCCCAGCTCGGCACCGATACCTTCCTGCGCGGTGCGCCTGAGAAGATGGAAGTCGAAGAAAAGCCGATCTACTACCTGCCGATCTACGACCTTTTGTCCGCCCTTGCCGCGCCCCAGCGCCGCCGCAAGCCGGTCGCCTATAACATAGAAGTGAGCAAGCTGTTCAGCCTTGAGGAGAGCATGGGCCGCCTGCGCCGCATCCTCGGCATCATGCCCAACTGGTCAACCCTGCATAACTTTCTGCCGGACATGAACGCGGTGCAGGGACTGGAAGCCCGCTCCGCCATAGCCTCCACCTTTGCCGCGACTCTGGAACTGGTGAAGGCGGGCGAACTGGAGCTGAGGCAAGACGGAACCTTTGCCCCCATCTATTTGCGCCGCCGCGAACAACCCGCAACCACGAGCGAGACATGACCGAACCGACTTTGCCCAACGATACCCAATCCGCGCTGCGCATCCTCGAAGCCGTCCTGTTCGCCAGCGCCGAGCCGTTGCCGCTTGGCTTGCTGCAAGAACAACTGGGTGGCGATGCCGATGTTCCGGCGTTGCTGTCAGAGTTGCAGGCGCTCTATGCGGGGCGCGGAGTCAATCTGGTGCAGACGGGCGATGAGTGGAGCTTTCGCACAGCCCCCGACCTCGCCGTTCTGATGAAGATCACCAAGCAGCCGCGCCGCAAGCTGCCCCGCGCCGCCGCCGAAGTTCTGGCCATCATCGCCTATCACCAACCCGTCACGCGCGGCGAAATCGAGAGCATTCGCGGCGTGGATACCAGCAAAGGCACGCTCGACATCCTGCTGGAACTGGGCTGGGTGCGCCCCGGCAAGCGCCGCGAAACGCCGGGCCGTCCTCTGACATGGCACACGACTCCGGACTTCCTCAGTCACTTTAACCTCGCGTCGCGCGACGATCTGCCGGGCATTGAGGAACTGAAATCCGCCGGACTCCTCGACACGCGCCCCGTCCTCGCCACGATGCCGCAGGAAGGCGAGGCAGGCGCGGAGGCCACCACCAGCAACGACGACGAAGACTTCGCCAACTGGATCAAGGACGCGCCCGACGCGGTGACGGGATAGAACCGTGCCGCACTGTGTCGCCACGCTGATCGCCGCGCCGTCTACGTTTTTGCCAACATCCACATGCGCCGCGCTGGTTGAAGCCCTGCGCTCACAGGGCGGACAGGATGTGACCCTACAAGAACATGCCTCCAGCCAAGCCACGGATATTTTCTGCCAAGGGCTTGCGCCGTCAGCGATCTATGACGTTGCGCGGGGTTATCTGGCTGACAGGCCCGTGGACGTTATCGTTCAACCCGTCGCCAAGCGTCGCAAGAAGCTTTTGCTCGCCGATATGGAGTCCACCATCATCGAGCAGGAAATGCTGGATGAACTGGCCGCCATGCTGGGCCTGCGCGACAAAGTCGCCGCCATCACCCGCCGCGCCATGAACGGCGAACTGGATTTCGCCGAGTCCCTGAAGGAACGAAGCGCGCTGTTGGCCGGTCAGCCGGAATCCATGCTGGAAAAAGTCGCCGCGTTGATCACCCCGATGCCCGGAGCCGCCGCCTTGGTCGCCTCGATGAAAGCGCACGGAGCGCAATGCTGGCTGGCCACCGGCGGCTTCACCTGTTTCGCCGAGATCGTGGCGAAGCGTCTGGGCTTCGACCGCGCCTATGCCAACGAACTGACTGTGGAGCAGGGTGTCATCACCGGCGCTGTGCGCGAGCCCATTCTCGACAAGCGCAGCAAGCAAGCCACGCTGGAACAAGCCTGCGGCGAACTGGGGCTGGCGCTAGACGAATGCCTGACCGTGGGCGACGGGGCCAACGACGTTCCGATGCTGACCGCCGCCAATCAAGGCGGAGGTCTGGGCATTGCCTATCACGCAAAACCCGCCGTCCGCGCCGTCATTCCCCACCAGATCAATCATGGGGATTTGACGGCGCTGGTTTATGCGCAGGGCTTGGAACCCTAACGGTTATTCCTTATCCTTCTTTTTCGCGAAGCTGAGCGCCACGAACCGCAGCTCGCCCTTGCGATCCACGAGCAAGAGGAGCGGCTTGCCATCCTTCTTCGCTTGCTTGACCAAGTCTGACAGCTCCTTGGTGCCTTTGACGGGCTGCTGCGCGGCTTCGCTGATGACATCGCCCGGCTGGAAGCCTTTGTCCGCCGCCAAACCGTTGGCCACGACGTTCACGACCACCAGACCGTTGGCGTTCGCATCCACGTCATAGCGTTTGCGCAGGGCAGGGGTCAGGGGCGTGGCGCTCAGGCCAAGATCATCGATCTTGACTCCGCTGGGCTGAGCTGGCTCAGGCGCGGATTCTTCTTCCTCCTTGTCCTGAGCTTCATCGTGGGCTTCGAGTTCACCCACCTTAACTTGCAGCGTCAGTTCCTTGCCTTTGCGGATCACGACCATAGGAACGGTCTTGTCCACGCCCGTCTCCGCCACGATGCGGGGCAGGCGGTGCATTTCCGTGACGTTCTTATCGTCGAACTTCACGATCACGTCGCCGGGCTCGACCTTCGCCTGCGCGGCAGGGCCGTCCGGCGATACGCTCGACACCAACGCGCCACGCGGTTCGCTGAGACCAAGGCTTTCGGCGATTTCAGGAGTCACGACCTGAATATGAACGCCCAGCCACCCGCGACGCGTGCGGCCCGAAGTCTTCAACTGCTCCACCACGCCCTGCGCCATCGACGAAGGAATGGCAAAGCCGATGCCGATGGAACCGCCGGATGGCGAAAAGATCGCCGTGTTGATACCAATGACCTGACCGTCCATGTCAAACATCGGCCCGCCGGAATTGCCGCGATTGATCGGCGCGTCGGTCTGCAGATAATCGTCGTACGGGCCTGAATTGATGTCCCGCGCGCGCGCTGAAATAATGCCGGACGTCACCGTCCCGCCGAGGCCAAAAGGATTCCCAATCGCCATGATCCAGTCGCCGACGCGCACCTTGTCGCTGTCGCCCCAACTCGTCGCGACCAGGGGCTTCTTGCTCTCAACCTTGAGGACGGCCAGATCGGTCTTCTTGTCGCGTCCGATCAGCTTGGCCGGAAGATTGGTGTCGTCCTGTAAAATAACGGTGATTTCGTCCGCGTCCTGAATGACGTGGTTGTTGGTGACGATGTAACCGGCGGGGTCGATGATGAAGCCAGAGCCAAGCGACTGAGCCTTGTGCTTGCGCGGCTTTCCATCCGTGCCGCCACCCTTGCCTTGCTTCTCCATAAAGTCGCGGAAGAACTCCTCAAACGGCGAGCCGGGCGGAAGCTGCAGATCCGGCAGTTCCATATCCTCACGGGCTGTAACGGTTTGCGTGGTGGAGATGTTCACCACCGACGGCAAAAGCTTTTCCGCCAAATCGGCAAAACCAGTCGGCCCGCTACGCGCCTGCGCGGGAGCGGCAAGAGAAACAGACACAACCGACATCAGGAGAACGAAAAGAGCGGAGCGAACGCGACGCATCATGAGGTCTATCCCTGCAAAAGTTTTGTTATGGCCTGCTGTGACGGCGAGTGTTGAGAAAAATTTTGGCTGATTTATGGCAATCTTGGCCTAAGTGGAGCCTATTCCTCCACATAATCCAAGTCACGCGCATAAGTTTCCGGCATGTACCACAAAGCGACCGCCGCTAACGCAAAGCAGAGGAGGCCGACGATCTGGGCGCTCACAAGAAACCCATACTCAGGCTTAAAAAACACGATCAGCAAATTGATGGGTATGATCGAGGAGCGGATGAAGTTCTGAACCGTCGCCGTGGCCGTAGCCCTCAGATTTGTGCCAAACATCTCCGCCGTCGTGGTCACGAGGATACCCCAATAGCCGATGAGGAAGCCTCCGAGAAAGACAAAAATGTAATAGGCATTTGGCTGTATACCCTTCAAATGGCTCATAACCAACAAAAGGCAAAACAAGCAAAGAAGAAACCCAATCAAAGCGCTGCGCCGAGTTCTTAGCCATTGGCTAACCAACCCGCATGCAAAACAGCCAATCGTAATGCCAACGGAATCATAAACAAAAGCCTGTGCAACAGAGAGATTCCCCTCAACCTCAAGCGATTTACCAACCTCGGGCGCAAAGATGACGAAAACACCAAGAAAGAAATAAATCGGGACACCACCAAGAATGCAACAGGCGTAACGAAGAAAACGCGTACGGTCTGTGAACAGCATGAAGAAATTGCCGCTCACGACATGTCCCTTCGCGCCGACAGTCTGATACAACCCAGATTCGTTAACCGAAATGCGCAGAAGCAACAATGCGAGGCCAAGAACGCCCGCAACAATATAAGCCGAACGCCAATCCATATTTTGCGCAATAAGCGCGGAGCCCATAGCTCCGGCAACACCACATGCCGTCGCAATCGTGGTGCCATAGCCGCGACTTTCTTTAGGAAGCAGCTCGCTAATCAACGTAATGCCTGCACCAATTTCACCGGCAAGACCGATACCCACAAAAAAGCGCACGACCCGATAGGCCTCGACCGATTCCACAAAAGCGTTTGCAATGCTGCCTAACGAATAGAGAATGATCGAACCGAACAGGACCTTCACACGCCCCTTCTTGTCGCCCATAACACCCCAAAGGATGCCGCCAAGAATCATTCCCATCATTTGCCAGTTGAGAATGCTGATGCCCGCATCCGTCACCTGTTCCGGCGCAAGTCCTAACGACTGAAGGCTAGCCACACGCAAAGCCGGATACAGCTGCGTATCAAGCACATCCACAAAATACCCCAGTGCAGCCACAAGGACCGTCAGATTGACCCGCGCCTTGGGTGAGAGTTGGGATAGATTGAGGGGCATATATTTCTCTCCTAAGTGGCAGTAAACACTAGCAGAAAACCCAGCGGGTGAATTCTCACTACTTCTCCACAAAGTCCAAGTCACGCGCATAAGTTTCCGGCATGTACCACAAAGCGACCGCCGCTAACGCAAAGCAGAGGAGGCCTGTAATCAGGACGCTCATCAAAAATCCATGCTCCGGCTTGAGGAAAACGATCAGCAGATTGATAGGGATAATCGAAGCGCGAACGAAATTGGGAACCGTCGCGGTCGCCGTAGATCGTAAATTGGTGCCAAACATCTCGGTTGTCGTCGTCAAAAGAATTACCCAATAGCCGAGAGCAAGCCCACCAAGAAAAGTCATCGCGTAATAGGTCGTCGGTTGGATTCCACGTAGAGCCATCAAAACGCCGACAACAAGGGCAAAACAAGCCATGCAAGCAAACAAGACTTTCTTGCGCGACTTCAGAGCCTGGCTGATCAGTCCACAAACGAAACATCCAACTGTGATGCCCACAACATAATAAACAAACGCCTGCGCTACAGATAGGGTCCCCAACACGCCAAGCGACCTACCCACTTCAGGCGCAAAGATAACGAAAACGCCAACAAAGAAATACCCCGGCACACCCACAAAGATACAGCTGGCATAACGCCGAAACCGCTCGCGGTTTGTGAACAGCATAAGAAAATTGCCCCGTGCGACCATTCCCTTTTCGACCACGGATTGAAACAACCCGGATTCGTTGACGGAGATTCGCAAAAGCAACAGCGCCAAACCAACAAAACCCGCAATAATATAAGCCGATCGCCAATCAACCGCCTGAGCCAAAAGCGCCGAGCCCATTGCCCCCGCCACACCGCACACGCTCACAACCATCGTGCCATAGCCGCGTGTTTCTTTAGGCAAAAGCTCGCTGACCAAGGTAATGCCCGCGCCGACTTCGCCCGCCAAACCGATGCCGACAATGAACCGCGTAATCGCGTACCCCTCGACCGACTCCACAAAAGCGTTGGCAATACTGCCCAGCGAATAAAGGATGATGGAGCCAAACAAAACTTTGACGCGACCCTTCTTATCGCCCGTGATGCCCCACAGTACGCCCCCCAAGATCATTCCCGCCATCTGCCAGTTGAGAATGCTGATGCCCGCATCCGTCACCTGTTCGGGAGTCAATCCCAAGGACTGAAGGCTGGCGACACGCAAAGACGGAAACAATTGCAAGTCGAACACATCAATAAAATCATAGTACCGGACTCATTTTTGAACACCCTGTAATATCAGCATGTTAGGTTGTCTTTTGGGGGCTGAGGGGGCGGTAAAGAATATTTTTTGGGCTTCGTTTTCTGCTCCGGCGAGGAGCCTTGCGAGAGTTTCGAGGC
>CAIXHP010000027.1 GCA_903919315.1 uncultured Pseudomonadota bacterium
CCCGTCAGGCGCTGAAATTGCCGCTTGCGTAAAAGCGCCGCGCTATTAAACTTTGCCATCGGAGAGGCCTCCAACGCCTCTCCACCCTTGAATCACAAGCCGGTTAACAAAGATTCAATGCCTCTTTCGCAACGAGTCTAATCCGTTTTTCCTGTCCCAAGTAACGGCAGTTTGTCGAGTTTTATGAAACGGCGAGGCAGAGATAGTTCCGTAAGTCCGTGTTGGCGGAAATAAGGCGATAGGCAATCAAGTTCAGCTGCCGAGCAGTCCGTCAGAAGAACCAGCATTTCGCCTTTGCGCGGGTCAGGAATACTAACAACGGCATGAGCGAATCCTGGCCATAAGGCATTGAGTACGGCCTCCACGGCGGCTAGAGAAATCATTTCACCGGCAATCTTGGCGAAGCGTTTGGTACGGCCCTTGATCGTGACAAATCCATCGTCATCGACAGCAACGATATCACCCGTGTCATACCACCCCTCCGGCAATGGATGTAACGTGCCGGGAGCTTCTTCTTTCATATAGCCCAACATCACATTGGGGCCTTTGACGAAAAGCTGTTTACCGCTGTCAATGCCCGCGACCGTTTCCAATTTGATCGTAAGGCCGGGCATAAAACGCCCAACGCTTCCTGCGCGATAATGCATCGCCGTGTTGACGCTGAGGACGGGGGCGGTTTCAGTCGCGCCATAGCCTTCGAAAATCCGTACACCATATTTATCGAACCACACGCGACGGGTTTCGTCTTTCAGCCTCTCGGCGCCAGCGAACACATAGCGTAGCGCGTAAAAATCATAGGCGTTAGCAAAGCGAGCATAGCCAGAAAGGAAAGTATCGGTTCCAAAAAGTATGGTCGCATTGGTGTCATAGATAAGTTCCGGCACAATACGATAATGGAGTGGCGAAGGATAAAAGAAGACCTTGATCCCGGAAAGCAAGGGCAGCAATGTTCCACCCGTTAAGCCAAAAGCGTGGAACATCGGCAGACAGTTGAACACAATATCCTGCGGGCCAAAATCGATGCGGCTGGCGAGCTGGTAGCGGTTGGATAGGATATTCTTGCTGCTAAGAACGACGCCTTTGGGTGTGCCTTCCGAACCAGAGGTGAACAAAATAACGGCAGGATCATCGGGTTGTGTTTTAGACGACAGCCTTAAGGCCAGTTCGGGCGCGTATTTTGCAAACAAAGCATAGGCCATATCCGATACGCCGATGCGTTTCAGTAAATCTTCCAGATAAAGGATATGGATTCCGGCTACCTGCAACGCCTCTGTCATGGCAGTTAGCTTGCCAGCTTCGATAAATTGCCGCGAAGTGATGATGGTATTTAGTTCTGTGGCCTTGCAGGCACTGAGAATTTGTCCGGCCGCTGCCGTGAAATTGAGCATCGCCACCACACGCCCCAAGGCTTGCATGGCGAAGAAAGTCACCGCCGTTGCCGTCATGTTCGGCAGCATAAGACCAATGCGTTTTTCATCCTTCGCGGTAGCGCGACTGATAAGACGGGCTAACAGAAAACTACGCGCAATGAAATTTCCATAAGTCATCGGCTCGCGCTTTGGATCTTCGATAATGATGTGTTCGCTGCCGTGAATGCAGCGCGCCTCCACAAGGTTTTTCATTAAAGTTGTGTCGATGGGACTGCTGTCGAAAATCATCTGCGACATCAGATCGTAAAGCTGCGCTCCGGCCAGAGCGCGCCTTTTGCGCCCCAACACGCCCTCCGGAAGGTCAAATGTGCGTGGTGGCAGGAAGGTTAAAGTGATTTTTGGGAACAAGCGAATGCGAACTTTGCCTTTCAATCTCGAAAAAGGCGAATATTGCGCTCCGTCAATGCGTATAGGCAAAATCATCGCGCCGGATTTATCTGCGATCATGCCGGGGCCTTCATAAACTTTCATCAGCGATCCCGTCATGGTTAAACGACCTTCGGGGAAAATCATGATCTTTTGGTTTTGCTTAAGCCGGTCAATCAGTGTTTTTGTGGCCATCGGATTGGTGGGGTCGAGCGGAAATGTATCGATGAGCTTCAAGAACGGCTTTATCCAAAAGCGTTTCGCGATGTGGCTATTAATTGCAAAGCCGACACGCCCTGGCAGAAAGGCCGCATAAATGGCTGCATCAAGAAAAGACGTATGGTTGCCGACAATCAGAACCCTGTCGCCCGCCTTTACCCAATTCTCCAGTCCGCGCACCTCTACGCGATAAAGCAGCTTCAACAGTGCGCCAATAAGCGAGAACGGCAGAAGCTTGCAGATATAAACCGCGACGCATGCGTTCATAAGAGCTGCCGCGAGAAACATCTGTGGTATGCCAAACCCAATTTTTATGAGGGCCATTGCAAATCCAGCTGCTGCGGCCATGAACAACGCGTTGATGAGGTTATTGCTGGCAATGGCGCGCGCACCGTGTTCATGATCGGCGCGGACCTGTAGCAGCGCATAGAGAGGCACAATGTAGATGCCAGAGCATATTGCTAATCCCAATAGATCGAATAGAATGTGTTGGCCAAAAGACTGATGCAAAAATGCAGTTACACTTAGCAGCGATCCGTCAGAAGGCGGAGCAGCGTTAAGGCTCATTCGGTAAATGTCCAGCACGAACAGTGTCATCCCTAACGCGCCGAGTGGCACAGGTGTCGCTCGCACCAGTCCTTTGATCAGCCTCGTGCATAGTAAGGAACCCACGGCGATGCCGATGGAAAAAGACACAAGGAATAGAGTCACCACATGCTCGTCGGCACGTAGCACATCCTTGGCAAAAGGTGAAAATTGCGCCAAAAACAAAGCGCCGATGAACCAGAACCACGAGATGCCAAGAATGCACAAGAATTCGTCGCGATGACGGCAACTATAACGGATCATAGCTATAGTTTCGGTCAATGGGTTGAGTTTCAGATTCATGCTGGGAACTGGCGCGGGCGCTACAGGAATTTTACAGCTTGCGGCATAACCAAGCACGGCAACGACGATCATCAGCGCCGCAATGCATGTTGTCCCGGTTGGCGTCAAAATGAGAACACCTCCCAGTATTGTGCCGGTCAATATCGCCAGAAAAGTTCCTGCTTCGATATAGCCGTTGCCTTTGACAAGTTCGTCTTCTTTCAGGTGCTGCGGCAGGATGGCGTATTTTACGGGGCCGAAAAAGGTAGAGTGGACGCCAAATCCAAACAAAGTAAGCAGCAATAGTGGGAGGTTGTTCAGAGCAAAGCCTATACTGCCCAGAAGCGCTAAAGCAATTTCTGCCAACTTGACGGCTCGCGCTACCAACGCCCTGTCCAATTTGTCTGACAATTGTCCCGACAAGTAGGAAAAGAGTAACGTCGGCAATACGAAAAGCCCGAACGCGAGATTGACCAGTTGCGTTGCATGAGCGTTATCATTCACGACGATTTTATATGTCACTAGGATGACCAGTGCGTTTTTAAATAGGTTGTCGTTAAACGCACCAAAAAACTGCGTCACGAATAGAGGCAAAAAGCGCCGTGAAGATATCAGGTTGCTCATAACATGCTCCAAAAACTTGACATTAGATTGTTTATAGCACATAATTAAACACTGTTCAATAGAATAATGAACGGTGTTCATTTATGGAGGCTATGATGGCGCGCCGCAAAGACCACACGCCGGAACAACTCAAAACGCTCATACGTTCTGCAGCTGAAAAGTTAATATATAAGAAAGGCTTGCAAGGATTGACGGCGCGGGCTCTAGCTCAAGAAATCGGCTATACACCCGGCACAATTTATAACACGTATCAGGATATGGATGCTTTGATAACGGACATTAACTATGAAACTTTGGGGCGGCTTTATCAGTTTTGTCAGGAGCGCGTTTATGACTTGCCGATGGATTTCTCAAAAGTCCGTGCCTTGGCCTACGCCTACGTCGATTTTGCCCATAAAAACCAGCGAGCGTGGGAGAGTGTTTTTGCAACAGCTCATAAGGGCGATAAAACTCCTCGATTACCTAAAGATTACCAGCAGCGCATTCTGAGTCTCTTCGAACATATAGAAATAACGTTGAAAGAATGCCTGAATTTTCCATCAGATCGGGCACGCATTACCGCGCGCTTGATGTGGGCATGTCTGCACGGGATCACAGTCCTGACGTTAGATGGACGATTGAAACTGGTCGGCGTCGAAGAACCGCATGAGATGATTGATGATTTGTTGACGAAATATCTGCATCATGACGTGCGTTAGAAAGCCATGCCGAAACGCAATAGCTTGCCAGACTTCAATCATTCCGACAGGTTAGGCTGAAAGAAGTTTATTCGACCAAGGGGGAGGCACATAATCTTGATGTCGCGCTTTCCAGTCTTGATAGGCAGCGATATCTTGCTCTTGGCTGTGAGGGACAGCTCGCCCATCGTCGTCGATCAGGCCTGCATCAATCTGAGCGGCAACGCAGTGCCAGTAACGATCCACGGCTGCAGCAAGCGAAGCTTCATCGTCCCCGGGACGGCGCAGAAGATTCTCGCAAAGCGCCCGCGCATACGGCTCGATATTGCTTGTCGATGCAGGTTCTTGTTGTTTGGTCATAAATCACATCCATAGCCGAGGTCGACAGCCGCTGCTTGCCGATTTTCTAAAGAAACGATAGCACAGTTGCGCTACGAAAGCATCCAGATCCGCTCGTGTCGACTCAGTTTATGACTTTAAACAAGGGACAACTTACTCGTTGCCCTTGCAAAGCCTGCGAGCCGCCACCTTAATGCGCGTTCCTAACCTTGCTTCCCATCCAGCTTTTTTTAAGCTGCATTCCCAGACATCGATTACGCGCCAGCCGCGCTTTTTTAAATCGATCTTGTTTTCCCTGTCCCGCGCCACATTGCGCTCGATTTTGACTGACCAATACTCGACGTTGGTTTTGGGAAGGCGATCGCCGCTCTTGCAAGAATGCCTATGCCAGAAACATCCCATGACGCGAATGACGGCCTTGTATTGCAGCATGATTATGTCGGGTCGTCCGGGAAGATTTCCATACGTCCTGTATTTGATCTTTCTCTTGCGAAGGAAGGATCTGACCAGCAATTCCGGTTTGGTGTTTTTTGACTTTACTGCCCGCATAATTTCGGAGCGAGTGAGCGGCGGACATTTCGCTATGCCTACTTTCGGTTTCGCGCGTTTCGGCTTCATGACCGCTTGCGCTGAGCTATGAAAAGCTCGTCGGACGGTCGCCATTCTTTGGCGAAACTGTCCGCTCGCTTTAGCCATTCAGCAATTCTGCGCTCCGGCTTGCAGCCCTCGCCCCAGTACTCCACAAACAGGGCATTTTCCAAATATCCCGCCGCCGCGACCATCTCAGCTTCAATATCTTGGAGCGCTCGTAGAACGTAATTGCCGCCGCGCGTTCCATTGGCTCTCATGGCGACGCTTCCCGCTGAAAAAAGGTCTCTCGCCTGCGGACAAAGGACGCCATGATAGGTGAGGATGTACATGGTCACGTCGTTGTATTTGTTTTTCGAGCGCGACGGCTTAACGATTTGCGGACACAGAAGGGAAGCTTCAGCCCTCAGCTTTCTTTTTTCCGCCTGCGGCAAATGCATATACAAGCGCACCTGCAACGATAGAGAGTGCTCGGACTCCGGCTTGTCCTCCAGCCACCAGAGATGCTCGCCTTCCTTCAACCGGCTGCGGGCGTATTCCCGGATGCGCTTCATTTTTTCTTCCAGCGAGGAAACGCGAAAATCTTCGTAGGCCACGCCCATCTGCCGGAAAAGCGATTTATGCGTGTCAATTTCCACCTCGAAACGAGGCACATGCGACGTTCTTACGTGCATGACGCAATCCTCGTAGCGCCCCCATTTCACAGCTGGGCTTCCGCCCATTTTGCCAAAGATGATGTAGATATGCTTCACGTTATGATCGCGAGTGCTCTCAAAAACGCTGTTCGCGACGCTGCGCCATGTGTCGTTCGTCGTGAACTTCACTTCGACGCCATATTGCTCGGTGACGATGTCAGGAAAAACATACGGATGAGGATCGAAGTTAACCGCGACCTTTCCAAGATCGCGCAGGGCTTCCCTTACTCTGTTTTCAAAATCTTTCGGCTTCTCAAAAGGCTTTGATTTGGATTCAGCCGTCAATTGATCCGTGACGGCGCTCAACAGCGCCTCAAATTCTTCTTTTGTCATGATTGCGGCCTACCGATCCCCAGCGTCCAAGATGCGTAGGATTGTAAGGCCGCAGTTTATGGCTGTCTACACGCCGATGGCGCACGCGGAAAATCAACAGCGTTAGTCTTCAGACCGCTTCAGGGCGTCGATCACGGCTTCCGCTATGTGCCACGCGAGAACAGGCGGCACCGCGTTACCGATTTGACGCTCGGTTTCCCTAAGCTTTGCGTCAAAGATAAAATTGTCAGGGAAGGTCTGGAACCTTGCGGCCTCTCGCATGGAGATGCGCCGCTTCAGCTTGTAATGGAACTGAATATTGCCGTGGCATTCCGCGCGCATGGTGTGCGCCGGGCGGTCAGACCGAAGCTTGCGGTTTCCTTGCTCAGAGCTTTTCGCCGCTTTGCTCCAGATGTGGCTGAAAGCGGGGTCTTCGGCGATGTTCTCCAGATCGCGGATAGCGTCCTGCGCGGTGATCCATTCTTCTTTTGTCCGAGCTGGATCTGGGGGCAGGAACTCCCCAACGTTTAACGCTGTGCCGACAATGAAGACGCGCTCCCGAAGCTGCGGCACGCCATAATCAGCCGCATGATAAAGTTTGTACATCACGTTATAGCCAAGGCCTTCAAAATCCCTGAGGACTGTTTCCAAGGATTTCTTGTTGTGTTGCATCAACAAGCCCTTAACGTTTTCCGCGACGAATATCTTGGGTCTGGTACGGCGTATGGCTTCAACCATCGCCCTGTAGAGGCCGCTGCGTTTACCGGCGACGCCAGCCCCTTTGCCATTCACGGAAATGTCTTGGCATGGAAACCCGCCGACAAGGATATCCGTCACCGGAGGAAGAGTATCGAGCGCCTTCCAAACATCCCCGCAAACGATGCCGTGGTCGATGTTCTTCCTGTATGTGCGGCAGGCCGCCTCGTTGATGTCGTTCGCCCAAATGATCCTGAAAGGGTGCTTTTTGTAGTGCTGGTTAAAAACGTCGAACCCGCCGCGAAACCCTAAATCCATGCCTCCGCAGCCAGAAAACATCGAAACCACGTTATAAATTTTCGTTACGGCTGTCTTGGCTGGTTTGGGAGGCTTTACAGCCGGACGAGTTTTTCTTAGCTCGCCATCCAGCTCCGCTCGTAATTGTGGTTGCGCAGGTGTCATTAAGGTTCCGCCCATCATCTGATTCGTCTTCTTGGAATCATATAGCCATAAGGCCGAAAACGGTAGTCGATAAGTTCAAAAATCTCACCCGGTTCTTATTTTCCAAGCGATTGAGCCTATTTGATTCGCGCTCCGATCGGGATTTTGGTGCCCCAAAGACGGCATCCTGATTTATCAGCCAGCGCTTGGCGATCTGGGAAGATCATAAGGACGCCATTGCAGCCAATCCTGTTGCGTCATGAACGCCTCAAGTTTGGATGAAGTCCAGAAAATAGAGAATGAGCCTTATGGCCCCTGAGGGCGAATTACGCGCTCGCACGCTGAAAAGCCGTGCAAGCTATCGGCGGGTGTGTTTAATATTGAGGGAAGTTCCGGTGTGAGTCCCGTTCACACCGCCATTTGCCATTGATATTATTGGGTTATTTCCGTTTTATAGGTTTTGCCCCACCAACTACCCCACCAGTTTGAAGCCAACGACAGGGTACAACGTGGCACAAAGAGGGGGCTTAAAGACCCTCCAGCGCCTCGCGCAGCCGTTCCCGAAGCCGTGGTTTTTTTATCGTGTCAGAAAACCCCTCGCTTCTTATTCTTCGCGCACGCGCGTGCGTATTGCTAACGAAACTCAGATCGGGGTGGGTGTCATAACGGCCCTTCCGCGCTCGGACTGTATCCGCCTCGCGCCATATTTTTCTTCTGTTGTTTATCAAACCACGGCGACATTTTCTGCGCGTGGGATGGGACGCGGTCCCGTCTCATTGAGAACGCTAGACTTTTAACCACCCCCTACCCTCCTATCTTTATCTTCTCCTTCGCGTGCGCGAGAGGCGTGAAGAAATTCCGTTATCCGATTTTCCAAACCGCCACGGCTCCGGCGGCAATGTTTTGTCGGTAGAACGTTCCTCCGTTCTCGATCCGCGCCGTGCTAGCGGTTATGGCGCATACCATCCGGCCCGTGAGCAAAGGAACAAGCCCCATGCCGTCATAACGGCTCTCTGGTGCGTCAGGACTCACGCCAAGCACATCCACAGCCATCCAGCCCAGCGCCGCCGCTTGGCGGCCCCATGCGTCCGGAAAGCGCCCGCCATCGTCCACAAGCTGCGCCCAGCGCTGGGGCGCATAGGACGATGGGCAAGGCATGGTGCAGAGCGTGGCAAAGCCCTCGGCCCATGCGCGGGGAATCCCGTTCGCCTCTATGATGGCGGCTCGTTCGGTGAAAGCTTCTGCGTCAAGAGTGCTTGGAGAGTTTGCTACGGCTACACTTGCTACAGTTGCTACAGGGGTCTTCGACTGTTCCTTTGGCTGAGAGCTTGTAAACGAAAACCGGCTTGTCCTGCTCAAGGCGATGGGCGCGGTCGATAGCTTGTTTTTTGACAGCGGGGTTCCACCATGGATCAAACAAGATTGCAGTGTCGACTGCCGTAAGGTTCAGCCCCGTCCCGCCCGCTTTGAGGCTGATAAGAAACAGCGGCACGTCTCCGTTCTGGAATTGTGTAACAGGCGTTTTATGGTCTCCCGTGTCGCCGCGAATTTCGACAAAAGGAATTTTTGCCTTTTCCATCTCCGGCTTGATGAGGTCAAGCATGGAGGTGTATTGTGAGAACAACAGGTCACACTTTTATCTAGTGAATGGTCACGGTAGCAAATGAGCAGCGTCATTGAAGGTTATTTCGGCCCCAAGAAAACACTGCGAATGAAGGCAGTGGCATATCAACGCGACCTTAAGGCAACTGCACATCTCGGCTATGAAGAAAAGTTTGCTGCGCTGCTCGATCTGTGTGACGAGGCAGCGTCCGGCACATTTGAGGTGGTGATTATTGCTTATCCTGAAATCCTTGGTGACTCCGAGGAGGAGCTAATCCGCAACCTATCTCTTTTATCAGATGCGGGACTGCTTCTGGTCGTCACGCAGAAAAGCCCACGCATCGTTGAGGCGGCGAATGTGCCGTAAACGGCGGGACGTCAAACAGCTTCCTTTCCATGCACGATCGGTTCCGCACCTTGCTCCAGCAGGTCGATTAAGGCGGTATAGATGTAGAGCCGCTCCTTACCGGAGCCGCTGATGTCCTTCACGACCCCAAGTTCTTTTAGATTGTTCAACGCCAAACGCGCCGTAGGAACGCTGACGTCTAGCGCGGTGGCCATGTTGATGGCGTTCGAGATTGCCGTTTTCTGAAGCTGTGCATGCGCTTGTCGTGCCGTGATGCCCGCGCGCTTGAGCGTGGCGCTCTTGTCCTGATCCGCCTTGAACAAGGCGGAGATCGCTTGGCTTGTCTGTACGACTTGGTTCGAAGTCTCGGCAACACCGTGAAGGAAGAAATCCAGCCAGCCTTCCCAATCGCCCGCTGTGCGGACGGCACTGAGGCGGCGGTAATATTCCTCACGATTGCTCTTGAAGAAGAGGCTGAGGTATAGGCTCGGCTGTCGCAGATCACCCATCATCATCAGGAAGAAGGTGATGAGCAAACGCCCGATGCGCCCATTGCCGTCGAGAAACGGGTGGATAGTCTCGAACTGGACGTGAATCAGCCCTGCATCGATAAGCGACGCATACGATCTTTCTTCCAGATGAAGATACTTCTCGAACGCGTCGAGGCTGTCCATCAAACGATCCGGCGGCGGCGGAACAAAAACGGCGTTGCCGGGACGCGACCCGCCGATCCAGTTTTGCGAGGTGCGGAATTCGCCGGGCTGCTTGTTGCTGCCACGCCCTTTGGAGAGAAGGATCGCGTGCATCTCCCGGATCAGACGCAGAGAGATGGGAAAGCCTTCGCGTACACGCTTTAAACCGTGTTCAAGCGCGGCGACGAAGGATGACACTTCGATCACATCGTCCACGGGAACGCTGGGCACTTCGCCGCGTTCGTGGAGCAGTAAATCAGAAAGAGAGGATTGCGTCCCCTCGATCTGCGAGGACAACACAGCCTCTTTGCGGACGTAATAATAGAGTAGCAGATTGCTGTCCGGCAGGATGTCGGCCACGGCATCAAGCTTCCCTAATGCCTGATTGGCCTTGGACAGCAACCCCTGCAAACTAAGCAGATTCACGGGCGGTTGCGGCGGCAGCGCAGGGGGCAGAAAAGCCTGATAGGCTTCTCCGGCGATGCTGCACCGTATATAAGCGCCGAGGCGGCTTTGATCGCCGGACATGGCCATCCTTTCTTTGTGATTCGCTGAAAGAAAGAATGGGATAACTGGCTTTTTTTGTAAAGCGAGAAAATAGGGCAAGAAGGCTGATAAAGGACAAAAAGAAAGGATTAACCATTTTCCTTCTTTTTTGAGGCCAAAAACGAGCGCTCTGGCCCGATGCAGGCCTAAACAACAAGCCTTACTGCTTCGTCGCTCTCAACAGCCCAAGGTCGTATCCCATATCTGCTGCACGGGCCTTGACCGTTTTCTCCAACGCCTCTGTTGGATGCGGCGTCCTGAAGAGCAGCCAGAGATAGCGCCCTGAAGGTTCACCGATGATTGACCAGTCATAAGCATCGCCGTGATCGAGAACCCATTAGACCTGTTGCGAAAGTCGGAGGGATTTGGGCGCGGAGCGGGCTTGGGCGGATGAGCTGGGTTCAGAAACCGGCGATGAGATTGACGATGCCCGCGATGGAGGAGAACTTGGCGGCGTAGGTTGCTTTGGAATAGCG
>CAIXHP010000028.1 GCA_903919315.1 uncultured Pseudomonadota bacterium
GGCGGATGCGCCGAGCGTCTGGCTCCCAACCAGAGTCGAGGTTGAAGTCAGAAGCGAACTCCACGTCGCCGTTCCGCTGAAATAGCCTTCAATCGCGTCCGCCGTGCTGTTGTACCGCACCATCCCCGCCGTGCCCGTGGGCCGCTGGCCGGTGGTGCCTATAGGCATCAGCAACGAGTTGCTCTGCGACGACAAATCCAAAGCCGCGCCAGCGTTGATCGTCGCCGACCCAATCCCGACATGCATCCCCGCCATATCGGCAAAGATCGTGTTCCCGATGTTCAACCAATTGCTCGTCGTCGCCAACGGCGTATCCACCGCCGAACTCGTGCCGATCAGGATATTGCTGGAACCGCTGCCGGTGGAGAGAGTCGTGCTGGCGACATCCGTGCCGATCACAACGTTGTTGGAGCCGGTAAACGTTCCCGCCGCGCCGATGGTACTCGTGTTGTTATACAGCGCCAATCTACCCACGGCGATGTTGTTGCTGCCAGTCGTTACGCTAAGTCCTGCGAAGGCCCCTAGCGCGGTATTATTGCTGCCTGTCGTTGTGTAAAAGCTTGAGCCATGACCGATTGCGGTATTACTACCCGCTGAAGTGTTATAATATAGGGATTGATATCCCAAGGCCGCGTTAGAGCTTCCTGAAGTATTGTTGCGGAGGGTTTGCTCTCCATAAGCGACGTTAAGAGTTCCTGTGGTGTTGCTATACAACGAATTTACGCCATACGCAGAATTATCCTGACCCGTAGTATTAGAATACAGCGCTCTATATCCGACAGCAGTGTTGTTTTTACCTGTCGTCGTTGCCCTCAACGCCTCTTGCCCCACGGCTGTGTTTTTATAGCCGACTCCCGTATCCGTCAGCGCCGACAACGCCCCATACCCCAACGCAAGGCTCGTCCGTCCCGCATCCACGCTCGGCACCGAGAGAACCTGCGAAGCCGAGAGGAAATACGCCGTCGAAGCATTCACCGCCCCGGTCACATCCAGCGCCTGAGAGGGGCTAGCGGTGCCGATGCCCACGCTCCCCGTCGCCGTCACGCGCAAGCGTTCGGTGCCCATCGTCGCCACGCCGACCACGCCCGAAGCGTCGCTGAACAGACCGGTTCCGGCTTCGCCATTGCGGCGCGGGCTGGCCGCGGCGGCGCTCGCGCCCAAATAGGTGTTGCCGGAAATATCCCCCGTTACATTGCCGGTGACGTTGCCCGTGATGTTGCCGTAAAACCCGCCGACCGCCGTCACCGCGCCGGAAAAGGTCGCGTTGCCGGTCGCGCGCGTGATGGAGAACGGCGTACCGAGCGCCGCGCCCGCGTCGTTATAGCTGTTGACCGTAAAGTCGGATCCGGCGTTGCCGCCGCCTTCGGCTGTCGCGTTCGTCGTCACCGTCCAACGCTTGCTGGCCGTGCCGGTCGCGAACTGCAACTCGCGGCTGCTCGCGGCAGGGCCGGAAATCCGAATGTTGCCGCCGTTGACGTGCAGCTTTTCGCCCGGAATCTGCGTGCCGATGCCAAAGTTGCCGTCGGGATCCAGCGTCATGCGAATCTGGCTGCTGGTCGCGAAATACAAATACCCGCCGCCGCCCGTGCCGGTGGCGATGATGTAATCGCCATACCCGTCGGTCAGCCCCGTCGAAACCACATTGGCCGCATAGGTCACGCGACCCGCCGCATCTATGGTGCCCCAATTGTAAGCCCCCGACGCCACGCCCGTATCGGTGAGCTTTGTGCTGTCGATGCTGTTGGCACCGAGCCGATCGACATCCAATGTGCCGGTAATCAGGTTGCTGGCGTTGTCGCCGCCCAGATTGGACAGCGCCGTTTCCGCATCGTTCGCGCCGGTGCCGCCATGCGCAATCGGCACGGTGCCCGTGATGCCCGAACCATCCACGCTGCCCGCCGAGCCGGTAATGTTGACATCAATCGTCGGCACGGTCGTGCCGGTCAGACCGAGAATGTTCCAGGCATGCACCTGACTCGTTGCCGTAAACAACAGGCTGCCCAACACGCCGCCGCCCAACGTCGTACGCCCCGCCGTCGCCGTCGCCGCAATGAACAACGCATCGCCAACGGTCGAAGCTCCAAGCAACGTGGTGCGTACCGCGCTGGCCTGCGTCGCGTCATAAACGCCCGCGCTGAACAGATAATCGCCCATCGCCGTTGCGCCCAGCGACGAACGCGCGGTCGCGGCATCGGCGGCGGTGAACACGGCATCGCCGACGGTGGTCGAACCCAAAGCGGCGCGGCCCGTCGCCGCGTCCGACGTGAACACCGCGTCGCCGACATCGCTCGATCCCAAAAGCGTAGAGCGCACGGCGCTGGCCGTCGCCACGACAAGCCCGCTGGAGCTAAACAAATAATGGCCCATCGTCGTCGCGCCCAGCGTGCTGCGCGCGCCGCTGGCGGTCGTCGCCAGAAACAGCGCGTCGCCGGTCGTGCCCGACCCCAAATTGCCGCGCGCGCCAGAGGCCGTGGACGCGCCCGTGCCGCCGCTGGTGATCGGCAGCGGCGCGGTCAGGCTAAGCGTGTTCAGCGAAGCCGTGCCGGACACCAACAGATTGATGGCCTCAAGCGTGCCGTCCGCGCTGACTTTGACCTGCGTTCCCGTCGCGCCGTAGCGCACATCCGTCGCGCCGTTCGCCTGCCACACCGCCGAACGCTGGATTGCCGACCCGACGTTGGTAAACACCATCTGGTCGTCGCCCTTGGGCGCTGCATCGCCGCACGCCGTTTGCAGCGTGGCATCCGAACCGGCGGAAATCAGCGTAAAAGCAGGATCGGCGGGTGTAGCGCGTGAATTCTCCCACCGACAATAAACATAGAAATGGCCCCACGGGTCGAGCTGCTTCATCCCCGATCCCGCCGTGTAGACACCGACCTCGACCGGAGTCCCGGTGCTGCCCACCGTGGCATAGCCGCCCGGCAACCGCGCCACATCGGCAGGTGCCGTCACGTCATCGAACTGATCCAGCTTGACGGGCGCGCTGGTGCAGGGAGCGCCGACGCTTTCGTGCGTGCTGCGCGGCGGGCAGAACAGCGTCGCATCGCCGCTCAATTCGGCGGTCGCCGCCAAAGTCGTCGCCGCGCCGTTCAGTTCGTTTTTCGCCGTGATGTTGTTGGTCAGCTGAATATTGCTGCGTAAAATCTGGCTGTACCCGCTGAACAACACGCCCGCGCCGACACCGACGAGCCCCAGCATGTAAAGGATCGGGCCGACCGCGAAGCCTTGGCGAAGGCGGGCGGATAAACCGGATCGTTTGTTGGCAATGCGCGGCACAAACACGCCAGAATCAGGGCGCACGGCAGGGTCGCGCGGTTGCCCGCCCGAATCAAACCCTTGCGGTGATGACGATGGAGGCAAGGCATCGCGCCTTATCTCCGGCCCCTCGCTCATCCCAACTCCCTGTTTTTACTGCCTTTTGAAGCGCTTACTGCGCGACGCCAACCCCGAACGCCCCACGCGCCACGAGCGCGTGATTCGACCCAGACCTGCCGCCACATTTCGACTTTGCGGTCGAATAGTTAAAAATTGGTTCAAACCGCCGGAAGCGATTCACGTTTCCGCAGTCGATTTGTAACGTTTCGGTGACGATCGTGAAAAAGCGCCGTTACGCTCTGGAAACCCGAATGACATCCCCCAGCTTGGCGAGCAGGTAGTCGATGTCTTCGGTGGCCATGTCCTCGAACTGGGTTAAAATCCGCTCCAGCACCTTGGCGCGGTAACGTTCGAGATCATGCATCTCGCCGTCCAGCACCGTCTCATGCACCACGTCCAGCGCCACGCGCACAGCGGGAAAGAGCCGCAGCGGCATCCCCGCCTTTTCGTAAAGCGTTTTAAGCCCCAGCCGCCCCGCGTCGTGGATAAGAATCCGCGCATTAACGAGCGGGACATTGGCCATGACCCCCAGCGCGGCTTCAAAGAACGCCACGTCGCCCATGCACAACGCGCGGATCACGATGGAGGGCGTAAGGCGCTTGTTGCGGAACATCTGCGCAACCAGCTTTTCGATGTCCTGCTCGCTGCTGCCCGATGCCATCGCCAAAACCGCATGCTCGCGGCTTTGCAGCACGATGTCCGAGGCCAGCGATGCCGACATTTCGTGATGCGTGACCAAATAGTCCTGCAGGCGCTCCGACACCAAAGTCGTCAGCCGCTCAACCACCGTCACCGGCAACGTCGCCCGCGTGACCATCGCCTCTTTGACATCCTCGCTGGCCTGAAAACGATCAACCGCCTTGGTCAGGCTCTTTTCGGCGATCTGCGCCGTCGCGTTGGACATCAGCCGCGTCACGGCCTTTTCGCCCGCCGTCGTGATGAGCGCGTCGGACACGTTTTCCGAAACGTTGGGCCGCGCCGCGATCGCCTCTTGCTTGGCCGCCGACCCCTTCTCGACGATCCCGATCAAATCTTCGTCCGTCAGCACCGATGAATTTTCAAGGATGGGCAGAGCCACCAACTCCACATCGCTGGCCAACTGCACCGCCACGTCGTGCGGCAAGCGCGTCGCGCTGCGCAAGCTCTGCGCCAACGATTGCCGCACCGATACTTCGACATCGCGCGCCATCAGGCGCACGACGTCCTGCGCCATGTTGATTTCGCTTTCGGTGAGTTGAGGGCTGTCGATTTCCTGCGCCAGCTTGCCCGCGACCTCCGCCCGCACCAACGGCGAAGGCTCTTTCATCAAGCGGTCAACATCGTCTTTCGTCAATTGCGAGGACATGGGGCGGCTCTTGTTCCTGGTTACGCGGAGCGAGGACGGAAACTATACCATCCTTCATCGAAGGTAAGGATTGCCAAATGATTAACCGCGCCGCTTTTTCCTTCCGCTGGCGTTCAAATCCGGCTAATTCTGAGCTTCGTCACTCAATGCAGGAACCCGCCATGGACTTGAAAACGCACATTCGGGGCGTCCCCGACTTTCCGAAACCCGGCATCCTGTTTTACGACATCGGCACGCTTCTGGCCAACGGCCCGGCATGGCAGGAAACCACGCGCCGCCTGACCGACGTAGTGCGGGAAGAAAAGCCGGACGTGCTGCTCGGCATTGAATCGCGCGGCTTTCTCGTCGCCGCGCCGCTGGCCGCCGCGCTCGGCATCGGCCTTGTCATGGTGAGGAAAAAAGGCAAACTGCCGGGCCGCACGGTCGCGCACACCTACACGCTGGAATACGGCCACGACACCATCGAGATTCAGGAAGGTGTCCTGAAGCCCGGCCAACGCGCTGTCCTGCTCGACGACCTGCTCGCCACCGGCGGCACAGCGGCGGCGGCCCTCACACTCGCGCAGCAAATGAACGTGACGGTCTCCCGCGCCGCCTTCATCATCGAACTGGAATTTCTGAAAGGTCGCGAACGGCTCGGCGTGCCCGTGACCAGCTTGGTCAGCTACGCCTGTTGAGGCTCGCCCGTCAGTTCGCCTGCACTTGCTCCGGCGCGACCACGAGGCAATTCTGGCCGCGTTTGACCATCGCGGCGCAAATAGCGCGCGCGGCCCGCTGTTCCATGCCCATAAAGCGCGCGCGATAGACCACCGCGCCATCGCCGGACGTAACCTTCTGCAATATCTGATCCGAGCGCCCCACCAGATCGGGCATGTTACGCGCCATCGCGGCCAAAGCCTGCCGTCCAACCGCGTCGTCGTTGTAAGCGCCGACCTGAAGGCCCCAGTTGGTGACGGACGCAACGGGCGCAGCCGCGACAGACGGCGACGCCAGAACGGCGGCAGGAGCCGTCGCGCGGACAGAGGAAGAGGGAGCGGGGGCGGGAGCCGCGCTGAACGGCGGAAACACCATCGCCACCTTGGCAGGCAGAGCGATATAATTTCTGTCGGCGATGTCGTCGCCGTCCCCCTGCGCCTCGTCGGGCGCATAATGCGCCTGAATGATCCGTCCGGCCTCCGGCGCGGCGGCAAAGCCCTGATCCAGCAATTCCGCCATCTGGTTGTCGCGCGAAACCGCCGAACGCCCGCCGAACACCACGCCGATCAGCCGCGTATTGCCGCGCACCGCCGATGCCACCAGATTGAATCCGGAGGCGCGAATATACCCCGTCTTGATCCCGTCCATGCCGTCGTAGCGTTCCATCAGGTGATTGTGGTTGCGATGTGTCGCGCCCGCATACGAAAACTGCTCGTTGCTGAAATAGGGGTAGAACTGCGGATAGTGCCGAACCAGCGCATAGCCGAGCAGCGCCATATCGTGCGCGGTCGTCACCTGTTCCGGATCCGGCAACCCGGAGGGATTGCGGAACACCGTCCTTTTCATGCCGAGCGCCCGCGCCTGACGCGTCATCATCTCGGCGAACCGGTCTTCGCTGCCGCCCAAACCTTCGGCCAGCACCACGGCGGCATCGTTGGCGGATTCCGTCACCAAGCCCAGAATGGCATCGCCGACGCGAATAGTCTGCCCCGCCCTGAGCCCAAGCTTGGACGGCGACTGGCTTGCCGCGTTGTTTGAAACCGGCAACCGCTGATCAATCTTAACCCGCCCCGACTCCAACGCTTGAAAGGCGACATACAATGTCATCATCTTGGTCAACGAAGCCGGATGGCGCAGCTGATCCGCGTTAACGGCATGCAGAATACGCCCCGTTCCCGCCTCGATCACAAGGTCGGCGTAGCGCGCGCCACTGTCAACCAGCGCCGCCCGATGTGTTCGCGCCGGACGGTGATGGCGTTTGTCCTTGGCCTCCGCGTCCGCGACCACGAACGACGTGAGCGCTGCAACCAGCACTAAGCACTTGAACAACCGGAATTTTGAGGGAAAGCGCCGCATAAGATGATGTCTCTGATTCGTCCTGACGTGCCCTGCCAGAATTAAGCCACTATTCGCAAAGCGCAAGGGACTTGATAAATTCTTTTATCCCCAGCCGACATTCGGCTTGACAGTCCGCCAGTCGATTCTTAATTTCCGTTCATGTTGCACTGCGGCATGATTGATTCGTGTCGCTAATTGGTGTATGCTGCACCGCACAATCACCGGTTCCACGAACCATCAGGAGAGAAACATGCAAGCGACAACCGAACATATGGACAAAGTTGCCAACAGCCTCATGCAGGCCTGCAACGACATGAACAAGATCGCGCGCGACACGCTGAGCGCCGCCCTGCAATCCGCGACGGTCGTAACCAAGGGATGCGAAGAACTGTGCGAAAGCATGAACACCATGACCCAGAACGCCCTGTCCAGCGGCATGAAGGCCGGTCAGGCGATGATGGGGGCCAAGACCGTGCGCGACTTGATGGACACGCACACCAATTTGATGAAAAACGGCTTTGACAGCATGATGTCCGAGATGAGCAAGATCACGCAAATCTCAACGCGCATCGCCCAACAAGCCGCCGAGCCGGTCGCCAACCAAGTCAACGCCGCGATCAGCAAGGCGACCGCCCGCAAAGCCGCCTAATCCTCCCCCTCGACAAAACCCCCGGAAGCAATTCCGGGGGTTTTTTGTCACAATCACGAAAGTCAAAGAACGAGTTGGGAACCGTTACGGCGAGCTGCCCCTAGTCCACGACGACTATCTGGGGGGAAAATATAATTTGCGGCAGGAACGGGGCTATACCCATCCCCAACAGCGTCCTGCAGCCGCCTCGCATGTGCCGTTTGTACCTGCAAGGGGATAAATATTGCGCCCCGCCTGATCATTTCCACGACACGCCTTGCCCCGGCACTATCGATCATCGGGCCAACCACGCCAACGGCTCCGGCATAAAAATCGACCTTAGCCATAGACATGGGGACATTAGGACAAGACGAGCTGTTGGGATCAAAGCACGCGGCTGACAATTCCGCCGCCGCTTCTCTTTCCTGGTGCCCCGTCACAACCGTATACCCTGCTATAGCCCATCCCAAAACCGACTCCAGTTTTTCTGGATGGCCGAAAACAACCATTGACGCTTGCGGCGAAATGTCGTCGCGTATAGTTACGGCAACAGATATCCCGTTCGCCCTCAACCGCACCGGTATGATCACGACGTCGGCCATTTGCATGCGCTGCTCCGTCTTGATAAAATATCATTTTTTAATATGTGAGAAAAGGCTACGCCGTAAACTCTCTAGGTGCCACTCATATTTTTAGCCCCGCTTCTAGGTCTTTAGCAAAATCGAATTTTCTGTAGAAGCGCTCTACGCAGGCTAGTATCCCACTGATATTCAACAGACATCTGGCGAACAGGGCGCCAACACACAGGCGTATGTTTTGTGTTGTAGAAAGGGTTGCAGCCGCAGCCACTGATTATGCGCAAAAAAAGGGGCGGTGGTTTCCCACCGCCCCTTCTGTCTGCTTACGCTTAATTGTCTTGCGACAATTAGAACGTGATCTTCTGCGAAACCATGAACACATGGCCATCGTTGTCACGCACGTCGTCCGCACGATTCTGTGTGAACAGAACCGCATCGGCGGCCGTGGTCAGACCCGGGAACCATGTGTAGGTCGCGCCCATACCGAGGGCCGAGTAGTCCGACACATAGTTGTCGTGGGTCGTGTCGCCGGTGGTGCCAACAGCCGCGAAGCTGTTGTAGTAGCCATGGCCACGGAGAGTGTTCAGCGCGAGGGCGACCTTGTCGAACTCGTACTTCACGCCCATACCCCAGACGCTCTGGTCCTTGTTCTGGCCTTCGACGGCGCCGAAGCGGCCAGCGTCAGCGTACGAAGCGCCAACCGTCCAACCGTTGTACATCGCCTGAGCGCCAACGCCCCAGCTGGTGTAGGACTTGACTTGAGCGGCGTGGAAGCTGCCTTCCGCGTCAGCCGTCGAAATGTTCGCGCTGATCACGGTGTTAACCGGCGACCAGTTGCCCGTGTACTGGGCGACCGCTTCGACATAGTTCTTGTAGGACGCGTTGGCCGAACCGTTGGTGACCAAAGCCGAGTCATACTTCACAACGTTTTGACCGACGTCGTAGAAGTTCGGAGCGAACGAAGCGCCCAACTGCAGCTTGTGGTTTTCGTTACCAACCTTAGGCGTGTAGTAGGTGACCTTGGTGCTGCTCTCGGCTTCGTCGATGAAACCGGGCTGGAACACCGCGAGGGTCGAAGGATCGGTGAAGTCGGTGTAGGTGCCATCGACCTGGCCTTCGCCAACGGTCGGAGCATACACGGACAGGTCCGAAGCGCCATGATCGTCGCCGAGGATAACCTTGCCCCAAGCGCCCGACATCCAGACATAAGCCTGGTCTTCATGGACGGAGTTCTGACCGCCGGTGAAACCGTCGGTGTATTCGGCGCCATTCCACAGGCTGACCAGACCGCCGTACTCGATGCCATTGGCGGCTTTGCCTTCGGCCGAGATGTTCAGACGATATTCGGTTTCGAAATCGGTGCTGCGGCGCTTGGACACAATGCTCGTGCCTTGCGACTTGTCCGATTCATGGAACTGGGCGGCGCGGAAGTCGACATAACCGCCAACGTTGACGGAAATCGGCGACTCGGCGGCTTGAGCGGCGCCCGCGAAGGCAACCAAAGCCGTTGTAGCCAGAAGAATTTTACGCATGCTATCCCCCTCGTGGATGGACAAAAGGTGTTGAGTTTAAGTGTTGACTTAGGCCTTCGTGCTAGGACTCGTACTGACCTGAGGGGACAGCACGCCCTATCGATCCGGATAGTTGATCCAGAAGGCCTGCACAGACAAGTCCGAAATCACATTTCCCGCTACACAGCTCATTTGTGTGGCATATGCGCCACAAGCGTGTTAACCTCCCGATTCAGGGGTAACCTGTTGATTTCCCGCGCGGGAAATGCGCAAATAGCCCCCACTCTTTCGTTAAAATGTGTGAGCACATCATGAATCAGCGAAAAATCCCCAGCCTGTTTTCTCCCCGTTTCGGCGCAACCTTCGCGCTCGGAGCCACGCTTTTCCTCGCCGCCTGCTCCGGCAGCGGCCTGAAAACCGAGGGTAGCTATGAAAACAAGGAAAAGGACGACCTCTATAAGAACGGCAGCCTGATGAGCGACGAAGGCGGCGTAGCGCTGCTGGGCGGCGGCGAATCCAAGAAAAACACCGACGGCGGCGGCATCGGAGTCAACGGTTTCCTGTGGCGGGCCACGCTCGACACCATCGCCTTTATGCCCATCACAGCGGCGGATCCTTTTGGCGGTGTCATTACAACCGACTGGTATTCCGCCCCCGCCACGCCGGACGAGCGCGTCAAAATGAACGTCTTCATCCTCGACCGCGATTTGCGCGCCGACGGCGTGCGCGTCGCGGTATTCCGGCAAACGCGCGGCGCGGACAACAGCTGGACGGACACCGCCGTCGCCCCCAGCACCGCCAGTTCATTGGAAGAAACCATCCTCACCCGCGCCCGCCAAATGCGTCTGGCGCAAAAGGATCAGCAGTAGGCGCCTAAGCCGGAGAATGAGAGGGACCGCCCTCGCTCCGGAATCGCCCTTATTCCCTCAGCCCCCAACCCCACACGTCGCCAATGTCCACCTCCGCCCGCTATGACGTCGCCGCCACCGAAGCCAAATGGCAAAAAATCTGGGACGACCAGCAGAGTTTTCGCGCTGAAAACAATTCGTCAAAGCCAAAATATTTCGCGCTGATCGAGTTTCCCTACCCCTCCGGCGAAGGGCTACATGTCGGACATCCGCGCAGTTATACAGCGCTGGATGTCGTTGCGCGCAAGCGACGGATGGAAGGCTTTAATGTTCTTTACGCCATTGGCTGGGATGCCTTTGGTTTGCCCACGGAAAACTTTGCCATCAAGACCGGGCAGCATCCGCGCGACGTGACAAAGCGCAATGTGAGCAATTTTCGGCGACAATTGAAAAGTCTCGGCTTTGCCTTTGACTGGTCGCGCGAAATCGACACCACCGATCCGTCTTACTACAAATGGACGCAATGGATTTTCCTGAAGCTCTGGGAAAAAGGCCTCGCTTACAAAACCCAGATGCCTATTAATTGGTGTCCGTCCTGCAAGGTCGGCCTCGCCAACGAAGAGGTGGTAAACGGAGCCTGCGAACGCTGCGGCACGCCGGTGGAACAACGCCTGCGCAAACAATGGATGCTGCGCATCACCGCCTATGCGGATCGTTTGTTGTCCGATCTCGATCACGTCGATTATCTGGAGAAAATCAAGGCGCAACAGCGCAACTGGATTGGTAAATCGGAAGGCGCGCGAATTAAGTTCAAGATTGTGGATCGCACCACGGAAGCTTCGGATATCGAAGTTTTCACCACGCGACCCGACACGCTTTTTGGCGCGTCGTTCATCGCCATTTCCCCCCAACACCCTATGGCGATAAAGCTGGCGGAAACCAACGCGAAGCTGGCGGCCTTTATCGACGAATGCAACCGTACCGGCACGTCCGAAGCCGCCATCGAGACGGCGGAAAAGAAAGGCTGCGACACCGGAATTAAGGTTGCCCATCCCTTTGACTCAGGGTGGAGTCTTCCCGTTTATGTCGCCAACTTTGTGTTGATGGGTTATGGCACAGGTGCAGTCTTTGGATGCCCCGCGCACGACCAACGCGACCTCGACTTTGCCCGCAAATACACGCTCTCGGTTGTGCCCGTCGTGTTACCGCCCGATGCACAGGCTAAAACATTTGAAATCGGCACTGAAGCTTACACCGGCCCCGGCACCCTATACAATTCGAACTTCCTCGATGGGCTTGATGTTGCGGCAGCAAAGCAACAAGCCCTCCAAAGGCTTGAACTATGCGATGCCGGATCCGGCACAGTCCAGTTTCATCTCCGCGACTGGGTGTTTTCGCGCCAGCGTTATTGGGGCGAACCGATCCCGATTGTGGAATGCCCGCATTGCGGCATGGTGCCCTTGCCCGAAAACTCGTTGCCCTTATTGCTTCCAGACGTTGAACACTACCAAACGAGCGACACGGGTGAATCGCCGCTATCGCTGATGACCGATTGGGTCAACACGACCTGCCCCACCTGTGGCGGACCCGCGAAGCGCGAAACCGACACCATGCCGCAATGGGCGGGATCGTCATGGTATTTCCTGCGTTACTGCGATCCGCACAACGACAAGGCTCTGGCCGACCCCAAGGCATTGGATTACTGGATGCCCGTCGATTGGTACAACGGCGGCATGGAACACACGACGCTACATCTTCTCTATTCGCGCTTTTGGCACAAGTTCCTGTTCGACATCGGCGTTGTCAGCATGCCAGAGCCATACGCCAAGCGCACATCGCACGGGCTGATCCTCGGCGAGAATGGCGAAAAGATGTCGAAATCGCGCGGCAACGTCGTCAACCCAGACGAAGTCGTCACGACTTGGGGCGCGGACGCGGTGCGGCTTTATGAAATGTTCATGGGGCCGTTCGAACTGCCCATCCCTTGGTCAACGAATGGGCTTGTTGGCGTTTCGCGCTTCCTGCATCGCGTGTGGGCCCTGCAAGAGCGCGTGAGCAAGGACTCGGCCCCGGAAGAGACGACAACGCGCGCCATTCACCGCGCCATGCAAGATGTCAACGAACGCATTGAATTGATGAAGTTCAACACGGCGCTATCAGCCCTGATGGAGCTAAGCAATCATTTCTACGAACTGGAGAAGATTGCGCTCCCCGTTTGGGAAGATTTTCTAAAACTGTTGGTGCCCTTTGCCCCGCATCTGGCCGAAGAGCTTTGGCAACAACAAGGGCATGCGGATTTGCTAAGCCATCAGCCATGGCCCAAAGCCGACCCAGCCCTGTTGGTTGAAACCACGGCAGTTGTGGCGGTGCAGGTAAACGGCAAACTGCGGGCCACCCTCACCCTGCCGCTCGACATGGAGTCCAAGGCCGCCGAAGCGGCGGCGCTCGCCGATGCCAACGTCCAACGCGCTTTGGAGGGCAAGACCGCGAAAAAGATCATCGTCGTGCCGAACAAGATCGTCAACATCGTGGCGGGATAGAGTCCATGTCGGATATGTTGATTCAAGAAAATGGAACGCCCGCCCTCGCGGGCATGTCGGAATTTGTGTTTTAATTCAACCCAATGTCGTCATCCCTGCGTAAGCAGGGATCCCGTTTGGTTTCTTTTCTGTGCCCTGTGAAAACGCCCAAGGAGTCCCCCATGCACGGCAAACGCACCTCGCTGTTAACCGTCGCCGCCGTCGCGCTGGGCGTGTCGCTGCTGGCGCAAGCCTTTGGCCCCCGCGCAACAACCGCGCCCGCCCCCGTCGCCAAAGAGCCGATCTTCGCGCGCGTCATGCACGACAACACCCTGCGCTGCGGCTATGTCCTCTACGGCAACTTTGTCATGAAGGATCCCAACAGCGGCAAAATGACCGGCGTGTTTGTCGATTTGACGGAAAAGATCGGCGCGATGGCGGGCTGGAAAATCGAATGGACGACGGAAACCAGCTTTGCCAGCATGCAAACCGACATGGAAAACGGCAAATACGATGTCTATTGCGGCGGCGCGTGGCCTATCTTTCCGGTCGCGAAATTCAAGTCGAATTCCATCGCGGCGTTTTACTCGCCGATCATGGCCTATGTCCGGGCAGGCGACGCGCGTTTCGCCGAGCCGTTTGACCAGACGCAGCTGAACGACCCGAACCTTCGCATCGCCGAAATCGACGGCGAGTTGTCGCAAATCGCGCGGCAACAAGACTTCCCCTTGGCCAAAACGCTGCAGTTGCCGCAATTCACCCAGATTTCCGAACTGGCCCTGAGCGTCGCGAGCGGCAAGGCCGATGCCACGATCCTCGAACGCGCGGTCGCCAACGACTATCTGGCGCATAATCCGGGCTCGTTGCGCGACATCAGCCACGGCCGCCCCCTGCGCCTGTTCGCCAACACATGGGAATTCCCCAACGGCGAAGTCACCCTGCGCCACACCTTTGACCGCGCCATCGCCGACATGTTGCAAAGCGGGGCGGTTGAGAAGATCCTTCGCCAATACGAACAAACGCCGGGCACCTTCTTTCGCGTCGCCCCACCCTATCAACCCCAACCCTGAGGCCACGGCATGAACCGCACCGCCTTATTCAGAACCGCGCTCGTCACCGGACTTCTGACGTTGTCGGCCTGCGGCTTTAGCCCGATCTATGGCGCTCACGACGGCGACAACCCGCCCGTGGCGGAATCGCTGGGCAAGGTCGCCATCGCCAACATCCCCGACCGCAACGGCCAGATTCTGCGCAACCATCTGATCGACCGCATGTATTTCAAAGGCCGCCCGACCCAGCCCACGGCGCGGCTGGAAATATCGTTGCGCAGCACCGAAACCGACCTCGGCATCCGCAAAGATGCCACGGCCTCGCGGCGGCAGCTTAACATGTGGGCCGACTTTGTCCTGCGCGACAACAACGGCAAGCAACTGCTGAAAGGCCTCGCCCACAGCGCCGCCAGCTTTGGCAAGCTCAGTGCGCAATACGGCACGCTGGCCTCGCAGGAAAACGCCACCGACCGCGCCCTGCAAGAAGTCGGCGAACAAATCGTCAACCGCGTCAGCCTGTATTACGCGGAAAAGACGCCGTAACGCGACATGAAGCTCGCCACCTCGCAGATCAACGGCTTTTTGCAGTCGCCCGACCCCAAGGTGCGGGTCATCCTGCTCTTTGGCCCCGATGCCGGACTGGTACGCGAACGCGCCGAGGCGTTGGCCAAAAAGATCGTGCCCGACGTGCGCGACCCGTTCCGCGTCGCCCAACTCACCGGCGCGGCGGTGACGGAAGATCCGGCGCGGCTCTACGACGAAGCGGCGGCGCAGGCGCTTGGCGGCGGGCGACGGCTCGTGCGCGTGCAGCACGCGCTGGACAGCAACGCGGCGGCGCTCGGCAAGCTGCTCGACGACCTGCCCCCCAATGACTCGCTGATCCTGATCGAAGGCGGCGAGTTGGAGAAGCGCTCAAAACTCCGCGCCCTTTGCGAAACCGACAGCCCCTACGCCGCCGCCGTCCCCTGCTATGTCGAAGACAACGCCCAGCGCCAGCGCACCATCGCCGACATTCTCAAAGCCGAAGGCCTGACGGCCCCCCGCGAAATCCTGCTGCTGTTGGCGGATGCCCTCCCCCCCGACCGGATCGCGATGCGCAGCGAGTTGGAAAAGCTTGCGCTCTACGCCAAAGGCCAGCAGACCGTAACGCTCGACGACATCCATGCCGTGCTGCAAGACTCCGGTGCCGCCGAAATGGATGATTTGATTCAAGCGGTGGCCAGTGGCGATGCTCGCCGCGCCGCCGCGCTGCTCAACCATTTGTTCGCCGAACAGACCTCGCCCGTCGCCATTCTACGCGCCGCGCAACGGCATTTCCTGCGCCTGCAATTGGCGCGCGCGCACCACGACAACGGCCTGAGCGCCGCCGAAGCCGTGAAAAAGCTCCAGCCCCCCGTGTTTTGGAAAGTGGCGGATGCGATGGCCAAACAAGTCCAACGCTGGCCCGCCCCGTTGATCGAGCGCATGCTGCAACGACTCTACGATGCCGAAGCCGCCGTCAAACGCACCGGCATCCCCGACACCGCCCTCACCGCCCAGCTGTTGTTACAAGCGACCGGCGGCAGAGCATCATGACAAGAAGCCCGAAATACCGGATTGATCCCCGCCGGACTCGGGTTAACGCCACACATCCTATCGGGGATTTCATTCGACCGCTCAATAACGAAACAGATGCAAGAACTATTGCAAATTGGTTCTATGGTTTTTGGAAACATATTCCGCCGTATTTGAGCTTGGAACAGGAATTCAGCGGATTAAAAGAATCGTTCCAGGAACAAATTACGCAAGTTCCTTTTTTTCTCGTTTATTATTCAAAAGGATTTCCCGTAGGTGTCGTCTGTGCCAGCAAGACGGGAACCCTTGTGGACAAAAATAATCTTACCCCTTGGGTAACTTCAACCTTTGTAATAGAAAAAATGCGCCACAGAGGAGTAGCGTCAGCGTTGCTCAATGAATTACACAAGGTTGTTGAGCACCTCGGGTTTAGACAAATTTACGTTGCAACACGTGAAGCGACAAGCTTTTATCAAAGCAATGGATACAGGTTTTTAACGTCAGAACAAACCGCGACAACCCGGTACGACATACTAATAAGGGAAAGTCCATATACTGTGCTTTAGGGTGTTCCGGCCTTAATTGGTCGGCCATCAATCTCTCTACCTTGGCAGCAGGCTCTGATAATGCGTGTTTTCATAGCACCCGGCGTTACGAGCGAGGTTTGGATAAGGCTGGGATCTGATTCATAGAATTGGGATTCAACCCTTGTAAGATGGGTCCCGACATGAAGTGAACGACCACCGGCTAAAGCCGGTGGCTTCGTGTTACGAATTAAAGCCGGATTTGGTCGGCCCAAGAGGGCCGACTCTCTAACGGCGGCCTACACCACTTTAATCTTATCGTCCGGTTCTTCCCATTATCCTGAACGACAGTCTGACCCAACGTTTTCGCGTCTTCGATTAGGCCGGTAAATTCAAAAGTTATGGTGATTTCTGGCTTCTCGCCTTTAGCGAAATTCTGCTTCTGCAGAATGGCTTCGAACGAGTTAGCAAGCGCCTCATGAAGTGGAGCGAGCGCGTACTTTGACTCCTTGATGTTGTCCTTCAAGCCTTTAAGATTGGTTTTAACGATGGCTTCTGACATTCAACACCCGAGATTCCAGCTAAAGCACTTGTTTGGATTCATACCATTATCCGGCCGAAAGCTAAAACTTTAAGTCCCCACTCAATACGCAGAGAGTCCAAACCATAATATGTGGAGCACCATCTTTGCTGCTGTTTGAGTAGGCGCACCAGCTCGCGGCGGGGTTAACTAACATCTTTTTTCCAATGCTTGATAAGCTTGGCTTCGCGTGGCATCCCCGGCCAAAGATGATGAACATACTTATCTTCTGCAGGCTCCCACTCCGTCTTAATCGTGTCGACTCCACTCACGGCATATAAGACCTGATAGTTTCCAGCCTGAAGATTGATACGAGGTGCGTCCGGCATAAAATCCGTGCAACCCATCACAACAAGTTTTCCTGTTGGAATGGATAACGAAGCCTCGACAATATGGTCGTACCCTGACGGGTCGATTATGACTTCGCTTTTCAGTACGCTAATCTCAGCCTCAACATCCACGTTTCTCAACGTTCCCGCACACAATGCAGTTTGTCCAACGGCAAGCATTCGCTTGAGTGCATCTTCCGTCCACATTGTGGAGAAATCATCCTTTGATGCTTCGTCAAGGAGATGGAACTGGAAATAGTCCGCAAAAAGTGTGAATTTATGGACGGTTGCCATCTTAAATTCCTAATCGAAGAAAAACATAGAATTTGAGCCGGATCAATAGACTCGTTGCGAAAGAGGCATTGAATCTTTGTTAACCGGCTTGTGATTCAAGGGTGGAGAGGCGTTGGAGGCCTCTCCGATGGCAAAGTTTAATAGCGCGGCGCTTTTACGCAAGCGGCAATTTCAGCGCCTGAC
>CAIXHP010000029.1 GCA_903919315.1 uncultured Pseudomonadota bacterium
CCGTCAGGCGCTGAAATTGCCGCTTGCGTAAAAGCGCCGCGCTATTAAACTTTGCCATCGGAGAGGCCTCCAACGCCTCTCCACCCTTGAATCACAAGCCGGTTAACAAAGATTCAATGCCACTTTCGCAACGAGTCTAATGTATGAAGAAGGGATTGGAAAAGCCGGATATTGGCGATCAGCGTATTGACCTGTTAATGGGCTATGATTGGAAAGCTCATCACCAAGAAACCAATAATCTGATGGGGATATTCTGGGATTTTATTGATCGCAGACCAAGCATTGTTGCCGTATTTTATTCGTCAATGTTGTCACCTGCAGATTGGGGCGCAATCATACATCCGAAAGAGGGCGGTGGAAGAACTACTTCCGTTTCCATCATGACGCGTGCTGGCGTCAAAAAAATGTATCACTCATGGGTTATCATGAGGGACGAAGCTCGCTATGTCGACTTTTTCAAGAAGTACAACAAAGACAAGGCCTGATGCTGCTTATGCGGCCTTTTGATAATTTTCGGAGATTGCATCTTCCTTTAGTAATTTAATTACCAAAGAAGCCGCATGTTCTAGCCCCTTTGGAGGAATGCTCTCTCCGATAATCTCTCGTATGGATTTATCGGAGACTTTCTTCCGGTCAGCCCTTTTCCAAACATATTCATAGTCTGAAATTGTATGTATGATGAACGCTTCATATAGAGACAAGACGCGGTTTTGTGTGGGGTGTAGTTTTTGGTCACTGCATGCATAGGAAAGGTTTCTCGTCAGTGCGCTTGCAGGAAGATCGCCGCGCATTCTTTTATAAGCACTCGTAAATCCTGACATGATTTTATAATTATCTCCGTTCCTTACCCACGGCCTTGGAAGAAGATTTCCGCAACTAATGCACCTAACAGGCGTTGTTTTGTTTGAGGAATTGATTCCTTGCTCACAAACTGTTGACCCGTGCACGGGGTTGGAATCGTAACGACACGCAGGGTTAACACACTGATTATCGAACGCGCCCTTACCAAGAGGTGTGTTGGATACCCAGAAATATTTCTCCTCATCCAGAAGTGGAACACGATGGTGTTCTATATGGCTTTTTGCAGAAGTTTCATCCCTTGCATCAAGAGGTGGGAGGTGTCCTATCACATCTTCAACGGCAACCCATTTCTTTTGAAGCAAAGTCGGTGTTTTGGAATGGGTCTGAGGCGACAGCCAAGATTCCTCTCCCCCCCTAACTGCGCGAGAAACCTTGGGTGTTCTGGAGAAGACTGTAATCAGGCGTTGTCGCCTTTGTGGAACGCCATAGTCTGCGAATTCAACAACTGCCGCTGATCCCACATAGCTCGGAGACAATTCCTCTCTCAAGTAGTCTAATATATTTTTGTACTGGCCATCATTGACTTCAATAATGGTGTTTTCCATTTCAGGAACATTTTCAAAAAGAATTAATTTTGGCTTTAGAGCCTTGGCTATCTCAACTGCATGTACAATTAGCTGATTTCGCTCATCCAGCTCTGGTTTTAGGCCGGCGCGAATGCCGCTCAATAGCTTACCTCTGCCGTTCTTAGACATGCCTTGGCATGGAGGGGTGGCAAATAATACGTCTAGGTTGCGCCCAGAAAGACAATCTTGAGCCGTTTCAATGATAAGATTTTTTTTAAGCCTGATATCGCCTGAGATCATCTCACAGTCAGGAAAGTTTTGTTTGAAAATCTCAGCCCTATCTTCAAGAAGTTCATTTGCTACGAGCACGTCGACGCCAAGCGCTCGCATTGCGAGATCTCCGATGCCTCCCGATGAAAAAAGGCTGACTGCGGTAAGGTTGCTGGACTTCATGAGTTTGTGATCGCTTCCTGTACCATTGAAGTCAACGAAATTAGAGGAATCTCGCGTGTGTTGCAGAATCAATCAGCATGATAACAAAAAATACCAAACTATCCAATATCACTGAAATGCGTTTTGGGACGAAAATACTGGCATGTGGAACCGTCTTCGCCATGCCCTTGGATTCGACAAACGCCGCAGTTTTGACGCTGCTGGCGGCGGTCGGCGTTGGGAGAATGCGCGGACGGTTGAGTCGCTGAACGCGGCGATTTTGGCGGGGGCTTCTGTTTCGGCGCGGCGGGCGGGGTATTACGCCCGCAACAATCCGTGGGTGGCGGCGGCGGTGCAGGGATTGGTGGCGAATGCCGTTGGCACCGGCATCAAGCCGCGATCCCGGCATCCCGATCCGGATGTTCGCGCAAGGCTTCATGGTCTGTGGAACCGCTGGACGGACAAGGCCGACGCCTCCGGCCTTACCGATTTTTACGGCATGCAGGCGCTGGCGATGCGAGCCATGGCCGAAAGCGGCGAGATATTCGCGCGGCTGCGCGTGATGGATGACGGCAGCGCCGCCGTCCCCCTGCGCCTCGAACTGCTCGACCTCAATCAGGTGCCGCTGACGTTGAACAGCGACATTGGCAACGGCGCGCGCATCCGCGCCGGTATCGAGTTCAACGCCCTTGGCCAGCGAGTGGCCTATCACGTTTACAACAACCGGCCCGACGATCCTCTGTCGCCCATGGCGCTCGATGTCGTGCGGCTTCCGGCGGCGGATGTCATTCACCTGTTTAACCCGCTGGCTCCTGGGCAGCTGCGCGGCATCACATGGCTTGCGCCGATCCTGCTGCGTCTGCACGAGTTGGATCAATACGAGGACGCGGCGCTGGTGAAGGCGAAGGTCGCGGCCCTGTTCACCGGCTTTATCCGCGATCCGGACGGCACGGTGGCTGGTCTCAACAATGGCAGCGGGGTCAACGGGGTGCTTCAGGTAGGCATGGAACCGGGGAGCCTGATCCCTCTGCCGCCCGGCGCGGACATCCAGTTTTCCGATCCCGCCGATCCGGGCGATTACGGGGCCTATGTCAAGAACCACATCCGCGCCATCGCCTCCGGTCTCGGCCTGCCTTACGAACTGGTCTCCGGCGATCTGGAGGGCGTGACCTATTCCAGTATCCGCGCTGGTCTGGTCGAGTTTCGCCGCCGCGTCGAGCAGTTGCAGCACAGCGTGCTGGTCTTTCAGTTCTGCCGTCCGGTCTGGGAGCGCTTCGTGCGCATGGCGGCCTTGGAGGGTGCGATTCCGGCGCACGATTTTGACCGCGACCCGGATGCGTATCTTGCTTGCGACTGGCTCCCGCCGAAATGGGATTGGGTTGATCCGCTGAAAGACGCCCGCGCCGAAATCGAGCAGATCAGGGCCGGTCTGAAAAGCCGCAGCCAGTCGATTGCCGAGCGCGGTTATGACAGCGAGGAGGTCGATGCCGCCATAGCATCCGTTCTCGCGCGTGAGGAAGAACTGGGGCTGGTGTTCGACACCTCGCCCGTTGCCGCCATTGAAGAAGGAGCGCCATCCAATGCCAATCCCTGAGATTTTGATCCGCAGCGCCGATCTGACGCCGCAAACCGCCAATCCGGAAACCCGCTCAGTCGAGGTTATCTGGAGCACGGGCGCAGGCGTGCGCCGCCACGACCGGATGGGCGATTATATCGAACGCCTGTCGCTGGAACCCTCCGCCGTCGATCTCTCCCGCCTGATCGGAGCCAGTGTGCTGGACGCTCACCGGCAGGGAGCCGTGCGCGATGTGCTGGGCACCGTTCGTCAGGCCGCCGTCGACGGCAATCAGGGCAAGGCCACATTGCAATTCTCGTCCCGCGCCGAGGTCGAACCCGTCTGGCAGGACGTGCTGGGCGGCATCCTGCGCCATGTCTCGGTCGGCTACACCGTCGAGGACTGGCAGGAGGAAACCGAGGGCGACATCCGCACGCTGACCGCAACGCGCTGGACGCCGCTGGAAATCTCGCTCGTCCCGACGCCCGCCGATCCCGGCGCAACCATTCGCAAGGAGGAATCCCTTATGCCTGAAAACACCGCAGCGGCCTCGGACAAAAACACCCGCGCCGCCGTCAACACCGAAATCCGCTCCATCGCGCGCGTCGCGGGATTGGATCAGACCTTCATCGACGGGCTGATCGACCGCAACGCCACCGCCGATGAAGCGCGGCGCGAGGCTATCGCGGCTCTGGCCAAGCGCGGCGGCACGATCCGCACCGAACAGACGCGCGTGGAAATCGTCGAAAGCCACGACGAGCCGGAACAGCGCGCGCGGCAGATGGGCGAGGCTCTCTACGCCCGCATCAACCCGCAGCACCAGTTGTCGGAACCGGCGCGGCGTTATGCCTATTCCTCTTGCGCCGACATGGCGAGAGAAATCCTGATGCTGCGCGGCACGCCGGTGCTGGGACTGTCCCCGGCGGGTGTTATCACTCGCGCCCTGCACACGACCAGCGACTTCAGCCTGATCGTGGGCGACACCATCAACCGGATTCTGCGTCAGGCCTATCAGGCCGCGCCTGCCGGTGTCAGGTTTCTGGGACGGCAGACGACGGCGAAGGACTTCCGTAACGTCAACAAGATCATGCTGGGCGAAGCGCCGCTGCTGGAAAAACTGGGCGAGAGCGGCGAGATCAAGTCCGGCACCATGGCGGAAGCGCGCGAGGCCTATCGCATCCAGACCTTCGCCAAAAAGATCGGCATCAGCCGACAGGTGCTGGTGAACGACGATCTCGGAGCCTTTGCCGATCTGGCGCGGCGCATGGGGCTGGCGGCGGCGGAGACCGAGGCGCTGACGCTGGTAGGTCTGCTGGAATCCGGCGGTAACGGCCCGGTCATGGAGGACGGCAACCCGCTGTTCCACGCCGCGCACGGCAACAAGGCGGCGAGCGGCGGCATTATTGCCGACACCACGCTGTCGGATGCGCGTCTTGCCATGCGCAGCCAGAAAGGGCTTTCCGGCCAGCTTGTCAGTTCGACCCCGAAGTTCCTGCTGGTGCCGTCGGCGCTGGAGACCACCGCCGAGAAATGGCTGGCGACTGTCGCGGCGACGAAGGCGCTGGATGTCAATCCGTTCTCCGGAGCCTTGCAGCTTGTGGTCGAACCGCGCCTGACCGATCCGGAGCGCTGGTATGTGGTGGCTGATCCGAAAGAAATGGACGGCCTCGAATACGCCTATCTCGCCGGAGGCGAAGGGCCGCAGGTGGCCAGCCAGTCCGGCTGGAACATCGACGGCGTCGAGGTGCGCGTGATGCTCGACTTCGGCGCGGGCTTCATCGACTGGCGCGGCTGGTACCGCAATGACGGAGCGTGACCATGCCGACCGTGGACGAACTGACCGGCTGGCGCGACGCGCTGCTTCGCGCCCGCTATGCCGGAACCCACATGGTGGAATATGAAGGCAAGCGTGTCGTTTACAAGACCGACGCCGAAATGCTCGCCGCGTTGGGTGACATCGAACGCCGCCTCACGGCGGCGAACGGCCAGCGCGTGACTCAGGTGCAAGTCAACAGCAACAAGGGAGTATAGGACATGAAGAACTTCATTCAGGACGGCGACACAGTAACGGTCACGGCCCCCGCAGGCGGCGTGACCTCCGGCGACGGCGTCATCGTCGGCAACCTGTTCGGCATCGCCGCGACCACACAACCCGCAGGCGCGGAGGTCGAGATCGCCACCACCGGCGTCTTCGACTTGCCCAAAGCGCCAGCGGCGGTTTTCACCTCCGGTCAGCGCGTGTCATGGGACAACACCGCCAAACACGTCGTCGCGCCCGCAACCGGCATGTACCCCATCGGCACCGCGCTGCTCGCCGCCGGAAACGGCGTCGCCACCGCACGGGTCAGGCTGGATGGGGTCAGCACGGCGGCGGCTTTATAAGGCAGTTTTCTCACCGTAGCGGGAAAAACCACCGTTTTGCTGCACTTTCAAGCAGCCGGTGCGCTCTCTGTTGTTCGGGCAGCTTTGCGAGAGGGGCGCTTGTTCCAATGTCGAAAATCGTGCAAGGCCCAGTCTGCTGACAGGGCTATGTGATTTCGTCCAGAAGGAGGCAGTGAAACCGAATTTAGGCCCAAGGTTCGCATTTTTTTCAGCGACTCTAAATCGGCAGCATGCGCACCACATAAATCGACAGAGATAGACCTGTTCGCTAAACGCATGCGTCGCACTGCCCCGCGAAGCAGTTGCACCACATCTTTTCGAATATTCGTGAACGGATCGCCCTTGCCAGTGCGAGGATTGACGGCTGCGCTCCGCGCCGCAATATCCGAACGCGCAATTCCCGTAACAGCGCTTGTGAGGTCATTGGAGCCGATGCTCGCAAAATCGATGTGCGGAGCAAAATCTTCTGCTCTTTCCGCCGCTTCGGATGTTTCCAGCATCATTCCAAACTTAAATTCAGACGGAGAGACGTTATGTTTACGTGCGGCTTCCATAACCATGCGCTTTACAAACAGCAATTCATCAAGCGTCTTTACCGTGGGCACCATGATCTCTAGGCCGATATTCGCTTTTCTTGCGCTGCGATCTTCTTCTGTCTCTTGCGTAGGGGCATCGCCAAGGCTGGCGAGAAATTCCTCCTTCGTCTTGTACATGTCCTTGTAATCTTCAAACATTTCGTCCGCTAAACTTGGAGCAGGTGCTCCAGAGAATATTGCGTATGCTGCAAAAATTGCGTCTATTTGGTTTTTGTACAGCTCAGGCATTCTCATGCCCATTTGAACGCCACGCTGCTCTGGAACGGGAATAGTTGCAGACAAAGCCGAGTAGTCCGGCGGCGACAAAAATTCTTCCGGGGGCGCATCAAGCAAGCGCATCCGCACAGGATAAGCTTCTTTGCCTCCTAAACGGCTCCAGTTTTTCTGTATGGTATCGAGTATCGCCGTCGTTTGCGCCTGCTGACGCTGTTTAAGCGCATCAAGAGCCGCGCCAGTTGACCCCTGTTGCGTAAAAATATCACGCATGGCCTGGAATGAAGTCGTGTCTGCAAAAGCCAAATGTTCGGTTCTGACGAGACCAATCCCGTCACCTGCCAGCGCACAAGCTTCATCAACCTGCTGAATGGCGTCGATGTTAGCCTTAAACCGCATGAATGGCTTGCAATGCTCAACGGCAGCCCGGCGATAAATGCGTCGAATTTCACCTACATGCCGCCTGAAATTGTTTGATCCCATGGAAACGTGGCTGTCGTAGATACCACACCCCCACGTTTCAGTGTCTATTGTAACCGGTGCTCCGGCTGTAATAGCCGTTGGTTCTTTCCATAACGCTTCAATGTCGATAGATGCCTCATCTCCTTGGTCATCTACAATTTGTTCGGCGCTGCCATAAATGTATTCTAATGAAGGGCGTTCTCCCTGCACAAGTCTCGCAAGAGGGGCGTCTGATTGAGAGAAGGCTAGTGATGGATAGCGCTGGGTCATGTTCTCGATCGTGGCCGGGGCTATCAGGGAGGCTACGCCGTAGGAAGTTGCCAGCAACGCAAGGTGTCCCGATGCTTCCGACTCCATGACAACCAATCCGGCTAATTGTGGCAGATGAGTGTACCAGTCAGGATCGAATCGCTGAACAATCAGAACAGGCTCTTTGCCTTGTCTGCGGATATCTAACGCATCCTCCACAGTAAAAGCGGCGTAGCCATGTCGCGGTTCACCCGATCCTTTCTGGAATCCAGCTTTGGACGCCTTGGAGACAAAAGTCGTCTCAACGTAGCCCCATGAACCGTCGCTAAATGTTCCTTTTTCATTCGTTGATAATATTTCAAGCGCCCGCGTCGCGGACATCTTTCCGCTGTGGTAGAGAGACATGACATCTTCTGGCCATAACCTTCCATCGCTGATTAGAGCAGCTTCCACTTCTTCTGGGGTGACCGGAAGATTTAGGCCAAGCGAGTGATTGATAAAACGCCTGAACTCACCAGAGTCTTCGTCTCGCAAGAGATCTAAACGAAAATTTTCCCTCTCAACGATATAATGATGTACCGGAAAAATTTCGCTCTTGCTGATGGCGAAGATATTGCCATCTGGCAGTGTGCCGTTCGCAATCGCCAACCTTTTGCATTGATCGGCATATTCGAGATCTGCCGACATAAAGACCGCGTAGCAGGGAAGATGTTCGGGTCTATTGGCTTTGACCCATTCCGTCAATTCTGAAAACTCGTCGTAACCTTTCGTTCTGTTCATAAATTCAAAGGCATCATAAAATACGATGCTCGGTGCCTCGCTTGGATCGATATTTTCTAATTCTTCAATGGCTTCCCATACGGCATGAAAATGGCGCACCACGCTTCCGGGAAAAATCTTGCCCAAATAGTCCTCGGTCATAGTACCGGACGCAGTTGGATAAAGCCTTGAAGAGATTCAAGATAAGGATTCTTTCCGACCAAAGAAGGAATCCAAAATGCAAGGAATACTGTCCAAGGCTCTATCCAGTTGGATAGAGAATCACATTCCCCTTTCG
>CAIXHP010000030.1 GCA_903919315.1 uncultured Pseudomonadota bacterium
CGCTATTCCAAAGCAACCTACGCCGCCAAGTTCTCCTCCATCGCGGGCATCGTCAATCTCATCGCCGGTTTCTGAACCCAGCTCATCCGCCCAAGGCCCACCCGCGCCCAATTCCCTCCGACTTTCGCAACAGGTCTAATCAGTTAATGAATTGCTTGATATTCATGTTTTTTCGCCGTGTTGCTCATGTCAATCTCGTTACTCAATTCAAGAGGTCGTTGACGTTTAGGTTGAGAAGGAAGCGTATCGCATCGTCATAGTCGTTTTGGTCGATATTTCTGAGGTCATCGACACCGAAGGCCGTTTTCAGCATGCAACATACAGTTTCTGTGCTGGCCTGCTGCGTGTCGGCAACATAGGTAATAACTGAAGCGACTGCTCTCAGTTCATTACGGTTGAGAGAGCCGTCTTGGATCGTGTCTTCGTCCACCTGGAGACAGAAATCAAGACAATCATCCAGCTTCTGAATTCTTGCCGCCTCGGCTTCTTCAAGCTGTGCCTGTTCGGCAAAATACTCTTCAGCCGGTTTGGCTTCATCGATGGCTTTGCGAATGAGCGCTGTACGATCTGATGACATGACAAATCCTTTAAAAAATTAGTTCACAACCTTATTCATCTTCAAATCCATGAGATACTCAATGGCGTCTTGATAGAGACGCGACGGCAGCGCCGACACGGCGCTAATTCCATAATGAGAAGTCACTACCTCGCAAACGACATCGTCCCGAACCTTTTGCGTATGGGCGACGTAAGCGATCAAGCCGAGGACGGCGGTCAGCTCTATGCTGTTCAGGAGTTTTTCATTCGCTTTACGATGAGCAATTAGGCTAGCGGTCAAACGGTTAAGGTCGCCGGTCGAAAAGTCTCTATCTTCCGTCGCTTCGCTGGAGATTGTCGCTTCTTGATTTTTCGAACTGGTCATCTGTAATTCCTTCCTTTAAAATTAGGCTGTACCGGCGGCGTAAGCGCCCGCTTCCCGTGTAAAATATTTGTCCGTTTCGCGGATGAAATAATTCCAGCGATCCTCTAAGGACATCACATCGTTGTGTTTGATTTTCATGTGGCGTTCCCAACCTTCGACAATCTCGTGGGCAACGCACTCGCTGCGTGTAGCGACATATGTGTCAAAATGCATCGTCATTAGTTTCATCCCTTAAAAAAATAACATCGAATACCTCTAATGTTTTTGACCTTACCAAGCGGTTCGGGTGAAAGCAAAACAATTCTCACCACTTATTGGTGGATAATGCACTATTCGGTACCAATTTTAGGCGGATTCCTACCAATTTCTGGTAGATTGATCAAATAAGCAATAAAATTGCGAAAGCATTTTACACCTTTTAATGGTGGATTAAGTACTGTAAGGTACATTTTCGACGGCCACTAAGGAAAAAATTAACCATGAAACTCACCGGACTTCAAATTGCAGCCGCCATCACATTGTCGGGCTTAACGAGAGAAGCCTTGGCTAAAGAAGCCAGTGTTGGTCGTAACACGATAGACAGGATCATCAACGAAACGGCTGCATGCCGTGAAGACACGATACGCAAAATCACGGACATTCTTGAAGTACGCGGTATTGAGTTTTTGCCGGGCGAAGGTGTTCGAAGAAAACCGCTCGATATAGAAATCTTTGAAGGCCCTGAACGCTTCGATGAGTTCTATGATTTTCTCTACCAGCATCTTCTGTCAGCAGGGGGCGATGTTTGCCTTTATGCAGTCGATGAAAATTTGTTTGCAAAATATCGGGGCGATCCCGAACTACACCGGCATCGAATGAAGGAGCTTGTGGACAGCGGAAAAGTAACCTGCCGTATTCTGGCCGCTAAGAGCAGATTCAAGTCTGAATATGCGCAATTCAAGCGCTTGCCGCAAAACCTACCTTCACTCTCGTCGTTCTACGTCTTCGGCAATTGTTTTGCCTTGATCTCATTTTTGCACGAACCAGCTCCTTATATTGTTTTGCATAAATCAGGGCCCTTTGCGGAAGCCTATAAACAGACATTCAACCTATTGTGGGAAGCCACTGAAAACCCATGAGACAAAACGCTATTAACATGAATCCGAATTGGATTGAGACCGAATTTCCCGGCACTCAAGAACCTGTGTTGCGCCAAATAATCGCAAACGCGTTTTATGGCTTCGGAAAACGGCAGGGTTATTTCTTTTTACCGAATATCGCAGGGTTGCTGTCGACGACATTCAGTCACCCCGCCTTCGCTATGCCGCATTTAGAAGTTTCGTTCGGTGTTCATGGTTTTCATACAGCATTTAGACCAACGGATATGGACGAAGGCACACACCTCATTGCTTTCGGTCAATATTATATTTGCACTAATGCGCCACTGACTGATCAGTTTAGCCTAATTCGAAACATACTTCTTGATGTTGTCCATTCTTCCTTTCCTACTGATTTAGGTCTCACCGATCTTAAAATTGAACAAGGATGTTATGAGTGGCGCGCCGACTCGACCGGCTATAAAGGCGGTGGGAGTGAAGTGAATGTCACGGCAGTAACGATTGATGGCAACGAACATAAAATCGGACGTTTGGAGCTAGCGCAAATCAATGACTATTCCGTTTCGGGAAACGTCCAGGGAAAACCCTGTCATCTCATCGTATTTGGCATAGATCGTCTCATCAATCTCCTTGCCATAGTGAAGGCGATCAAGGAAGGCGAAGGCGATTTCGTTGCGCATCTTTCGGTCGAAGATCTTTATTTAATGGAAGAGAAAGAAGCATCAGACCATCGGGGGCTTGTAGATATCTTCCGTTCTATGCCGTCTGAAGGCAACGACCTTCTGTCGTCGATACATGCGGAGTTTTATGAGATTGGCGGAGAACTAGAGAAAAACGAATTTAATGATGAATTGTTTTTGCGTTTAGGGCGTCTTTCCTCACTTGCGGAATGCGCTTATGCGTCAAATGCCATTACACGCAACTATCGACAATATTTGATACGCAAGTTCGGACGGCTCTACGCCCAATTTGCCAAAGATGTAGCATGCCATCCTCAAAAACATATGCAGATGATCAGGCAGTCTGCCGCTTCTGGGGTGGCGAATGCTGTTGCGGTGCCCTCCATATATGACGTTGTCGAACAGCCAGATTTTAAGCGCCACTTTAAGCTGGTTCCACGAACAACCGAACGACCGGTTCGCAAAGGCTTGGTTCCGCAAGATCTTGTTGCGTTCTTTAGGGATGAAGAAATCATTGGCGGAATCAAATTACTCCCGTTACGCATGGAGGAACTGAAGGAACACAGCAGGAATATCTCTAATACCGGTGCCTCCAAGCCTTTGGAAACCCTGATACAGGCGGAACAACGGCGCATCTTCCGTAAAATGGGGGAGACGCCGGAGGAATTCCCCCAATTTCAATTGAAACGACAAATGTTTTTCCGTGTGATCGGAGAGGATTTGGCGCGTCCAATCGAAACCTTGGCTCACCCCACACGACATGTATCGACCTTGGCGGGAACGGTTGCTGATCGTATCAACAGGATCGGCTATCTGTTTGATTATTTGAAACGAAATGAGACAATTCAAAATCCCCGCATTGATTATGAAGCCCTTAAGCAGGAGCTTCGTTATCTTGCTGTCGAATGGCAGTACCACAGCGTAAAAATATATCCTCAATTAGAGGGCCTGATCGGCTCTATCGCTATGCGACAGCAAGGCTATAAAGAGCCTTTAATCAGGCAAATCGAAAATTTCCATCTGGCCGGAAGCAAACGACAAAACAATTCATGCGATCCGGAAACAGCGCTTCTCATATTGGTTGGCAAGTTGGACGAAGCCGTATCGCTATTTATGAGAAGTGTCGAGGATAGCCGCTCGATCGGCAGCCTAGATCCTTTCGGAGTTAAAGCAAAAATTGCAGCAGCAGTTGGCGCAGCAAAAACGTTGAACCTTAATTTAACCGATCTGCGCGAATTGCTTATTCAAATTACCAAAATCAACCCCGATACGATTGGAGATGAACTGACGATACTGAATGGTTATTTCTGGGCACGAGTTGAAAAGGTATTTAATCAGTGTCCTTTCACGAAAGGATCTTTGTCGCACGGGAAATTGCCAAGTTTAATTATGCCAAAACCTTTTCAAGCCAAGGATCGCATTATATCTCCCTATCTCCGGTTGCCGCGAAGAGTAACAAGGCCGGCAGACTTTGGAATGGAGCAAAAAGAAGTGCGACGAACGTAAAGCCATAGTGTAGCGCTGCAACCAAAGCGGCTGATATCAGTGGAGTGAAAATTTGACCAGTATTTATTCAAAACAATGGGGCTATTCAAATGAACGAAACCGTAAACGCATCGGACGCAGACTCGTCACTCCTCAAACTTATTGAATCGAGGGGATTCTTAGGCTGTGTTCACGAAACTGGTCTGAATATTAACTGCCCGTTTTCTGTCTTTAACAATTCAGCTCAGCGCGAATTGGGGCCCGGAACCATCGAGTATAGGAGCCCGGAAACCCGTCTGAATTGGGCTGGTGTTATGACCCTGGACAGCTTTTTTTATGACCCAAATACGAAGAACGTAATATTTTCTGTCGCCGTTCTTTCTGCCGATTCTGGAATCGTATGGAGCTCACTTCCATTGAACCTGTTTATTGATGAGTTCAAACAAATCTTTCGCAAAAGGGAAAAGCTGAGCAACCCCGAGATGAAGCTTGGATGGGGCAAGAAATTCCTAAGAAGACTTGGTCTTCCTTAATTCAAGGCTCCTGACGCAACTTGATCTATATCCCAAGGCTGGACTCGCCTTTCCTTCCGTTTGGTTTTAGCAGCAATTCCCGCTACGTAGGTGGCCTGAAGATCGGGACTGTTGTTCCGCGTATCCTCAGCAGCACCTCTTGAACTCCTTCAACATAATCGTGAGTTCGAATCTCGTTGTCGCATTGTGAATGAGACTTTTGCGGCAGACCCGTTAACCATCAGCCAATTGCCGTGAAAAATAATTCACTGCATAATCAATGCGCTAACAAGGAGCATGTTCGTTTCGGGTAACGTTCCCTCCGCCATTGCTCATAATGAACTCAACCTCTCTCCCTTCTAATCCATCGATAAAAACGCCAGTCTTTACGCCATTTTTGCAGTGTGCAACCGGACTCCGGCATCCCCTGTTTACCCCCTAAAAACCCGCTTTTGCCTCTCTCTGGCCCTTTTCTCTCTGTGGTAACCGGACTTTTCGCTCGGAGTCCGGTTGCATGTTTTCAAAGACTTAGGCGACTTTTCACCAAACGCCCAAATGGTAGGCGTTTAAGTGCGTTTATTAATTTTCAGCCCCTTGAGACGTTCCTTGCCGCATCGCCGTTTCCTGCTCGTCCCAGCCAAGACTGGTGAGGCCGTAGAGATCTTGGAGCGTCAAATAGCGCGGCTGGGTGTTATCGAGAATGGCCGCGATGATGGAGGGAGACAGGAAGGTCAGCTTGAGTTGACGCAAGACAAATTCGTCGCCCAGCCGAAGCTTGCGCGCCAAGTCCGTAATGCCGTCATACTTGCCTTGTTCGATCTCGCGCCGCCACAAAAAGGCGCGGATGAGCGTTTTTTGCATGGTGTGCAGTTGCGGTGTTTTGCCGGTCGCCGGAACGGTGGAGCCGTCAGGCGCTATCAGGTATTTGCGCCCGGCGCGGCGGTTGGGCTTAAGCGGCAGATGAATGACGTAAGTTTCCGGTTCCATGTTCGGCCTCCATGATCAAGCGCGTGAGGCCGTTTTTCTTGAGATGGAGTTTGACGCCATCCTCCGCGACCTCGATATGGTCGAGCAATTCGGCAAGCAGCTTCCGCTGTTCCAGCAAGAAAAGCTGCGACCACAACGCATCAAAATTCTTCAACTCGTTGCGCACTAGAGTTTCGCGTTCGCCGATTTTCATGGCGGCGGCTTGCTCGTCTTTCGCGGCGAGATATTTGCCGGTCATCGCAATCAGTTCCGGCGCTTTAAACGCGCTCTGGATCTGGAAAAGCACCGCCGCTTCCAACTCGCCCGCTGGCATCGAGCGGATGGCGCAGGCCTCGCGCCCTTCGCGCAGGGCTTTGATGCAAACGTAATAGCTGTAGGACTGGCCGCGCGCGCGAATGGTCGAGGAGGACGGCGTCATGGCCGAGCCACAGCAACCGCAGCGCACGAGGCCACGCAGCAGCGCCGGGTGGCGGTTGCGCGTGAGGTTCCGGCGCACTTGCGGCGCGCAAGCAAGAATGCGATGGGCATCTTCCCAAATCGGCAGGTCGATGATCGCCTTGTGTTCGCCGGGATAGGATTTGCCCTTATGCACCGCTTCGCCCAAGTAAACGCGGTTGGTCAGTATGCGATGAACATATTGCGCGTCGATAGAGCGGCCTTGGCGTTCGCGGCCTGCCAACGTCTTCCATGACTTGGCGGTCACGTTGGCGGCGCGCAACTCGCGCACCACTTCGAGGTTCGAGCCTGTCCGCACGAATGCTTCGAAGATCCCACGGACGATCTTCGCTTCCCACGCATTGACCACCAGTTTGCGATTGTCGACGTCATAGCCATAAGGCGGACATCCGCCCATCCACATGCCCCGCTTGCGGCTGGCGGCGAATTTGTCGCGGATGCGCTCGCCGATCACCTCGCGCTCGAATTGCGCAAAAGATAGAAGAATGTTGAGCGTCAGGCGTCCCATTGAGGTTGTCGTGTTGAAGGACTGCGTGATGCTGACAAACGTGACATTGTGGCGGTCGAACACTTCCACCAGCTTGGTAAAATCCATCAGCGAACGGGAAAGCCGGTCGATTTTGTAAACGACCACAATATCGACCTGTCCATTCTCTATGTCCGAGAGCAGTCGTTTCAAAGCCGGACGCTCCAGCGTCCCGCCAGAAAACCCGCCATCGTCGTGTCGCGTCGGCAGCGCCGTCCAACCACTGGCCTTCTGACTGAGAATATAGGCTTCGCAAGCCTCGCGCTGGGCGTCGAGGCTGTTGAACTCCATCTCAAGACCTTCTTCGGACGATTTGCGCGTGTAGATCGCGCAGCGGATGCGCGGCACAGCGTTCATGCCGCCTCCGTGCTTTTCTGCTCTTTGCGCAAACCGAAGAACACCGGGCCATTCCAGTGCGCGCCGGTGATGGCTTGCGCGATAGCCGAAAGCGATTTCCATTTGCGCCCGGCATAGTCGAAACCATCCGGCTGGATGACGACCTCGTGCCGCTCCCCGCGCCATTCGCGGACAAGGCGGGTGCCGGAGATGGGCATGGTCACGGCGCTGACGCGCTTTTTGAGTTTCGCGCCAGAAGCTTCGGCAACCAGCTCGTCGAGTTTGCGCGCCGTCCGCTCCGGCAGGCCGCCATAGGTGAGTTCCTGAATGCGGTAGGCCAGCGCCCGCAGCATAAAGCCGCGCCGGTAGGGCGGCGGTTCGGCCTGATAATAATCGCGCCATAGCTGCTTAAGCTCGGCGAAGCTCTTGTCCTGCAATTCCTTGATCTGGCGGATAATCGGCGTCATGGCGCGGCGATCTCGTGGTTGTGGCTGTCCGTACCACACAGGCTTCCTTCCGCGCCGAAGTCCAGTCGGAAGCCGTTTGCTTGGCTGTTTTTCTTGGCTTTTCCGCGCAAAATGGCGAGGGCCAGCAGTTCCGCAACCACGGCTAGAGAGGTATTTCGCAAGGCAGAATCCATGGGCGGTTGCGGCATTTTTTTACCGCCCCGTCCAGAGTGTTAACCACCAGCGCACCTGCTGGCGGACAGCAAACGCCCAGCGGCGCTTCAGCTTTTTAAGCCAATCCATCGGGAAATTCCAAAATGTCAGGGGGTGAAAGGGATCGATTTGACTTGATCCGTAACCAGAATATTACCATAATGGCAACATTGTCAATCCGCCTTCGCAACGCTCGTGCGCAATGGCGGGGTTTTACGCAGCAAAGCCAGTATTGGCTTCTGCGCTTGGTGATTTTTTAAACGCAACATGTAAGGAGATTTACGCCATGTCCTATAAATCCCAGCTAATCGAACGCGGTTTCTCGGAAGAGAAAATTTTCACGCTTTCCCAAGGTTTTGTCGGCAATCTCGGGGGTGCGCTTAGCCGCGCCGCGAAACAGGCGCGTGAAACCGAGAAAGCCATCAAGGCTGGCCAGAAGGAAAAGGCCGCCGAAGGCGTTGTTGCCATCGAAAAACTGATGACAGACGTGATGATCTATTTTGAGACAACGCGTTTGATGACGGGCCTCCGCTGAACCGCAGCTAACGGGCTTTTCTGGGTTTCCTTTGAGCGTCCGGCGCAGGAAATTCCGTGACCAGCACTTCCGGCCTGACGTTCTTTTGGCTGACTTTGACGATGGTGGTGGCCAATTCCCGCGTCTGGGGAAACGTCAGGCCATGCTGCACCGCATCGTTATAAATAAACGTAATCCATGCTGCGATTTCCTTGGGCGTCGGCTTGGCCTTGAACTGGTCGCAGGCCTCGAACAGAAAGCCGATCACCGTTCCCATCAGTGCCTGATCGCAAGACGCTGGCACCGGCGCACCGAGATCGATATTGACCAGATCGTTCGGCGGCACCTTGAGCGCCCCGCTCAGGCGCAGAATCCAGTCCAATGACAGCTTTCTCTTCGATTTTTCGAGGCGGCTGATCTGCGAGGGCGAGGTTCCGACCATCGCCGCCAACGCCCGTCCCGTGATGCCCTGCGCTTCGCGCAGTTCCTTGATACGATTTTTCATGCCTAAAAGATTCCTACAAAAACAGCGTCGATCCTTGGGAATATATCACCAAGGTGGTTTCATGTTAATTACCAAATCAGCAATACCTATTTCAAGCCATAAATTGCCTTTTAAATGTTTTATGCAACAAATCTACGGTTAACAGACTTTTCGTTACCCTTTTTTGTTGCAATAGGATTACCACTTTGGCAATATGTGACCACAGCAGCCGCTTTGATTTCCAGAACCTCCGGTCAACCCTCCTTGTGACCGCCCTCTTCGGACTTCGGCAAGGCTTTGTTTTTTCTCTATTTTTAGGTATGGCCATGGACGAACGTATGGATAATGCGGGCGCTTTCGCGCCTTTTTTCAAGACTGCACTGCCGCAAGCGAGCCTGACGGGGCTGCGCCCGCCATTCTCCGAAAAGGAGATCAAGCAAGCGCGCGCGAAGCACAATCTGGTGAGCCTGATCGGCGCGCAAGTCGCTTTGACGCAATTGGGCATGGAGTGGGTCGGCCTTTGCCCGTTCCATCATGAAAAGATCGTTCCGACGCTTTCGGTCGTGCCTGAGAAAGGCGTTTATCTCTGCCGCAGCTGCGGCGCTTGCGGCGACGCGCTGACATGGCTGATGCAGACCGAGAATATCAGCTTTCGCCAAGCGGTCGAGATTTCCCTCAAAAAGCCGGTCGCACTGCCGGTGCAGAAACAGCAAGCCATTCGCGCTGCGCTCGAAGCCGCATCGCCGCCGCCATCGGACGCCTTCAACAAGCAGCGCAAATTCGCGCTGGCGCGGCGGCTGTGGGACGAAAGCCATCCCGCCACCGGCACGCTGGTCGAGCGTTATCTCTTCACACGCGGCTTGCTGTTTGATGGCGCAGTGCCGGATGTCTTTCGTTTCCACCCCAAACTCATGCATGAGCCGAGCCATCAGTGCTTTCCGGCGATGGTGTCCGCCGTGCAGCATCCCGATGGCCAACTCGCGGGCATTCACCGCACCTATCTCGCGCCGGACGGCAACGGCTTGGCGGAAGTCTCGGTGGGCGGCGTTCGCCGCATGCTCGGCGAATGTTTCGGCGGCCACGTCCATCTCGGCGCAGGATCGCTCGACCGCATCGCCATCGCCACGGGCATCGAGATCGCCTTGACGGTCGCGCAAGCCTGTCCCGATCTCACCGTCTGGGCTTGCATGTCGATTGGCAATCTCAAGGCGGCGGTGCCATCCACAGTCAGCGAAGTCATTCTTTGCGTCGACAGCAATAACCGCGATCCCCATATGGCGGAACGCATGTTGGCCGAAGCGGCGCGGGAGCATGAGGCGCGCGGCCAGAAGGTGCGGATCGCCCGTTCACCGCAGGGGATGGATTTCAACGACGTTATTCTCGCAGGACAGGCCGATTGAATGTCCTTGATCTCTTCTCCGGCCTTGGCGGCTTTTCGCTCGGTCTCACACGCGCTGGCTTGCGCACCGCAGCCTTCTGCGAGATCGATCCCTATTGCCGCGCCGTCCTCGCCGAGCGCTGGCCCGGCGTTCCCATCCACGGCGACGTGCGCAAGCTCGACGGCAGGACGTATCGGGGAACAGTTGACGTTATTTGCGGGGGCTACCCCTGCCAGCCCTTCAGCATGGCAGGACAGCGCCGTGGCGCGGAAGATGAAAGACATCTCTGGCCGGAGATGCATCGCCTTATACGAGAAGTCAGGCCGCGATGGCTCGTTGCCGAAAATGTTGCTGGCCATATTAGCCTCGGTTTCGACGAAGTTGCCGCATCGCTGGAAGCTGAAGGCTTCGCCGTCTGGCCGTTTGTTATTCCAGCTTGCGCCGTTGGCGCTCTCCACCGGCGCGACCGACTTTGGCTTGTGGCTCACGCCTCGGGCGCGGGAAAGCTGCGAGAAGCAGGAGAGCTTCCTGAAACGCAACGGCGACCGCACGGCGCGGTGTCACGGCAGCCTGTCGGCGCAAGTGCTGTGGCCGACGCCTGCGGTGCGGGGCTTTACCAACGACGGCTCGCTGGCGATGCTGAAGGAGAAATGCCAGAGCCGCGAGGAATGGGCGGCGATGGCCTACCGGGCGGGAACGTCCCAGAAACAGAAATTGTGGCCGACGCCGAACGCCAGCGATTGCCGGGATCGCGGCAACATGAGTCAGCCGGTCATCCAGCGCCGCGCCACGCAGGGCAAGCAGCTGAATTTGAGCATGGTGGTCTCGCCGACCAGTGGGCAGTTGAACCCGCTGTGGGTCGAGTGGCTCATGGGATACCCCATCGGGTGGAGCGCCTGCGCGCCCTCGGCAACGCCATCGTCCCGCAAATCGCGGAACTCATCGGGCGCGCCATCCTCGCCTACGAATCCTCCTATGAATGAGGCGGTGTCATGAACAACGCCAATCCATGGAGCAAGTTTTTCTGGAATGACTGGGAATGCGACCCAGCTTTACGCTTGTGCCCGCTGGCGGCACAGGGCCTCTGGATGCGGCTCCTCTGCATCGCGGCAAAATCCAGCCCGACCGGCTTCGTAGCCATAGCAGGACGACCTTGCGCCTCAACGGACATCGCTCGCTTGACCGGTGTTTCCGAACAGGAGGTCGAATCGCTCCTTGGCGAGCTTTCTCGGAACGGCGTTTTTTCCCGTGATGCCCAGGGCCGCATCTATTGCCGACGCATGGTGCGCGACAACCGAAAGCGCGCCAAACAACGTCAAAATGGCGCGAAAGGCGGCCAGTCCAGCTACTTGAATGGCAAAGGAATTTTCTCGCCGCCCGAGCAAACGCCCGAGCGCCCACCTGAGCAACCTTCCGAGCCCCAGAAGCCAGAGTCCATATTCCACTTACCAGATAAGAGTCCCCCGAAAGGGCCCCCCACGGTTTTATCGCCGCCGCCGAAAGCGAAGCCGAAAGCGGAAGTCATCGCGCTATCGTCCGACTGGGCGTTGCCCGACGCATGGCGGGAGATCGCGCAGAACCGTGGCTGGGGTCTTGCCGCCATCGACCGGCAGGCGGTGAAGTTCAAGCAGTATTTCGGGTTCGGCAAAGGCGTCGGCACCAAGCGCAGTGAAAAAGGCTGGGGTCAATCGTGGCTCAACTGGCTCGACCGCGAGTTGAAAAGAAATCCCGATGCAGCGACGTTTGGCAAAGAGGACGATCCGGCAGCATCGGCGTTTGTCAGCGCGAGCGCCGTGCCGGAAGCGATCCGCGTTCGTCTGCGAACTCAGTTTTTGTTCAGCGATAATTATATTCAGCGATGGTTCAGCGCCTGCATCTTCGATCTTGAGCGCGGCTTGATTTTCGCGCCGACGAATTTTCATGCGGATTATCTTCGCAACAACTGCGCTGAATCCATCAACCGCGCTTTGGGCCGCGAGATGAAAATCATCGTGCGGAAAATGCCAGCGGAGACCGCGTCATGAGCGCCAGCCCCGCCATACGCAGGCGTCCGACCCGCTTGGGGCCGCAATACTGCACTGCACAACAGATAAAATTTTACGCACATTGTTGGCTTTCTCATCGCGGCGTATGTCGCGTCCCACAAGACAGCCATGAATATTCACCGGTTATCGCCATAAACCATGAAATTACTAACAAAATCGAAATGATAATGCGCGATAATAGCACGATAGGAAATATGGTTTTGCGCGGCGCTACGACAGGAGCGCTCCGTGGCTAAACGTCGAAACAAACGCAAGGTATTGGCAGCCCGGCAAGGGGAGCTTGCAACCATGGAACGGCAGCATCAGCAAGGCGGGGTTAAAAGCGAGGTCGTCGACCGCGATCTGCGTGGCAATGTCTATCAGCGCCGCCACCGCGCCGTCTATGAGTGCATGCTCGATAGCTACCATGCGCAAGGCAATCTCACCCAAAGCGAATACGAAGCAGGCATGAAGTTCCGCCGTGCTTATCTGCGCGCCGTGTTTCGCATGGCCGTCGAAGACGAGGGCGACTCCTCGGCCTACGATCCTGAAATGGCGCTGCTTATGGTGCCGATTAGCGAACAGTTGCTGCGCGATGCCTATGCCACGATGACGCAGCCGCAGCAGATGGTCGCCATCGCCGTGTGCGGCCACGACCAGAACGCAGGCAACAGCGACCGCATCGAGACTCTGCATCGCGGTCTGGAGCGTTTGGCAACGTTGTGGAAGATCCGCTAAAACTATTTTTCATTTAGCCGCTTGACTATCCCACATTTGGTAGGTAGGTTTTAGATAACGTTGCGAGACGTGGATCAAAAGCTGCCGAAGAAATTCGAGCGGCTTTTTTGTTGCCCGTTTTCTGTCATGCAAAGCAAAAAACGGGGCGATGTTTATCTCTGATTGCGCATCCCTCGCCGCCGCGTTTGATCGCACAAACCCAAGGTTTTCAGCCATTTCTGGGTCCCTCCTGGCCAAAAACGTATGCGGGCGCGCAAGGCATTCAATTTCGCTAGCGCCACGCGATTTCAACGGGTTACATCAGGTTACACGGTTACGACGGTTACAAAAGTTACATCGGGTTACAATCAAGGTACGGATTTTGGAAAAACCAAATCCTCTTCTCGCTTTCCGTTGTCATAAGAAACCGTCGCGCTTTCATGGCCGGTGTTCAGATTACGGATGTAAGAAATGAAAACCGCATCGCCCTCTCGGTCAGTCATGGGCCAGCTTTTCGCAACATACTCTCGCTCCTTCCAGAGAAAGACCGGGCAAACGCGCTCTTTGATGGAATCACAAATATACTGCAATTGACGAACGATCTGCGCAGGCGCGGTGGTGTCGTGAGCGTCATGCAAAACGTAAAGCTGCGCCTTTCCTTGGACGCGGACGAAATCAATGTTCGCGGCCTTGGGGTCATCCGCTGCGCGGGCAACAGGCGCTAGAGATAGACCCCCTGTAAAGATCAACGCGGCAACGCCAAATCCAACAATTCTGAAAACTTTCATGGCAGGTACCTCCTCATGGAAAACCTTCGGCTGGCCAAGCGAATCGAATTATGGCCAACGGAAAAACTTATACCTTATGTGCGCAATCCACGCACGCATTCGGAAGAACAAGTCAGCCAGATCGCGGCCAGCATCGTCGAGTTCGGTTTTCTCAATCCGATCCTTATCGACACCAACGCCGGGATCATTGCCGGGCATGGCCGTTTACAAGCGGCCAAGAAGCTGGCGCTTCCTGTTGTGCCAGTCGTCATCCTCGATCACCTGACAAAGACGCAGAAACGCGCCTATGTCATCGCCGATAACAAACTGGCGCTCAATGCCGGATGGGATGAAGAAGCGTTGGCCGCCGAGATGCACGCGCTGAACAGCGAACGGTTTGAATTGGCGCTCACCGGCTTCGATGATGCCGAGTTGGAACAGCTTATGGCTCCGCTCGATGATGTAGAAACTGGCAATGGCGCGCAAGACGAGGCGGAAGAAACCGTTGCCTCAGAACCAAAAAAGCGCGTCAGCCGTCCGGGCGACCTCTGGCAGATTGGCAAGCATCGCTTGCTGTGCGGCGACAGCACCGATGCTGCCGCCATCGCGCAATTGATGGATGGCGAACAGGCAGCGTTGCTGTTTACCAGCCCGCCCTATGGCAATCAACGCGATTACACGACTGGCGGCATTTCGGATTGGGATGCGCTGATGCGCGGCGTCTTTGCTAATGCGCCGATGCGCGAGGATGGGCAGATGCTGGTCAATCTCGGCCTGATCCATAAAGACGGCGAATGGCTTCCGTATTGGCAAGGCTGGCTCGACTGGATGCGGGTGCAGAAGTGGCGGCGTTTCGGTTTGTATGTCTGGGATCAAGGCGCTGGCATGCCCGGTGACTGGGCGGGACGGTTTGCCCCGTCCTTTGAATTGGTATTTCACTTCAACCGGCAATCGCGCAAACCCAACAAGATCGTGCCGTGTAAAACAGCAGGAGAAATCGGCCACGCGCCGGGAACAGCGGCCATGCGGCAGAAAGACGGCTCGTTCAACGCGTGGACACATGGCGGACAGCCAACCCAACCGTTCCGCATCCCCGATAGCGTCATCCGCATCGAGCGTCACCACGGCGCGGTCGGCACCGATCTCAGTCACCCTGCACCGTTTCCGGTCAAACTCGCGCAGCATGTCATGGAAGCCTACAGCGATGAGGGCGAGATTGTCTTCGAACCTTTCTGCGGCTCTGGCACCTCCCTCATCGCCGCGCAGAAACTCAAGCGCCGCGTCTATGCCTCAGAGATCGCACCCGACTATTGCGACGTGACGGTAGAGCGCTGCCGCGAATGGTATCCCGATCTGCCGATCACGCTTGACGGAATATCTTATGAAGACGTTGCGGCAGAAAGGCTGGCAGCATGAACGCGCTTATCGTCGAACAATGGCCTATCGAACGGCTTATTCCTTATGCGCGCAATCCGCGCAAAAATGACGAGGTGGTCGATAAGATGGCCGCAGCCATTCAAGAGTTCGGCTTTCGCATTCCCATCGTTGCCCGGTCGGATGGTGCTGTGGTCGATGGCCATCTGCGGCTTAAAGCGGCGCAACGTCTCGGCCTGACCGAAGTGCCGGTCGCACTGGCCGACGATCTCAGCGAAGCGCAGATCAAGGCGTTCCGACTGCTTGCCAACCGTTCGGCCTCATGGGCGGAATGGGATAATGACTTGCTGGAACTGGAATTGGAAGACTTGCAGGATCTTGGCTTCGACCTTGCGCAGACCGGTTTCAGTGATGCGGAACTTGCAGAACTGCTGGATGACGGCGAGGCCGCCGCAGGCCACACCGACGAAGATGCGGTGCCGGAAGCGCCTGTCGTTCCTGTCACCAAGCTCGGCGATATGTATCTGCTCGGCAATCATCGTTTGCTCTGCGCCGACAGCACCGTACTGGCCAACGTTGAAAAACTTCTCGACGGCGCGCTGGCCGATATGGTGTTTACCGACCCGCCCTATAACGTCGATTACGGCAATGCGGCAAAAGATAAAATGCGCCACAACAAGCGTACCATCATCAACGACAATCTCGGCGAAGGCTTCGAACGCTTTCTCTATGATGCTTGCGTCAATATGCTGACCGTCTGCAAAGGCGCGGTTTATATCTGCATGTCATCAAGCGAATTGCACACGCTGGAAAAAGCCTTCATCGAAGCAGGCGGCAAATGGTCGACCTTCGTCATCTGGGCCAAGAACCATTTCTCGCTGGGCCGCTCGGATTATCAGCGCCAGTATGAGCCGATCCTCTACGGCTGGAAGCAAGGCACCGACCATTTCTGGTGCGGCGCGCGCGACCAAGGTGATGTGTGGTTCGTCAACAAGCCCAACAAGAACGAATTGCACCCGACGATGAAGCCGGTCGAACTGGTCGAACGCGCCATCCGCAACAGCAGCAAAAGCCGCGATATCGTCCTCGACTGCTTCGGAGGCTCCGGCACCACGCTGATCGCTTGCGAGAAACAGGGACGCCAGTGCCGGATGCTGGAGCTTGACCCCAAATATTGCGACGTGATTGTAAAACGGTGGGAAGAGTTCACCGGGCAGAAGGCGGAGTTGGCCGTCTTCGCTTAAGGCATATAGATCACATACTGCAAGCCCATGTTGTCGATGCTGGCTCCTTTGAAGCCAAACTCGGCGGCGCTGTCGCAGACAATGGAAGGGCATCGGCTGCCAAACATGCAGCGACCGCTGTAAGAAAAGTCGATGGCGTAGCCTTCCCTGATCGCCTTCTCGCAAAAGCGGATTTGGTTGGGACGCAGGCTGCTGAAAATCTCCTGCGCCTTGGCCTCTAACGCGGCAGCGTGAAGATGGTCATACTGTTCGGCGATCTGATCTTGGACAACGGCCTTGGTAAGTTTACGATTAGTCATGACACGCTCCTTGCGGTTAAATGCGCTCGACGAGTTTGGCCTTATCGCCCAGCAGCGTGAGCGCCGCATCAAGGGCGCTGCGGTCATGGCCGCCGATATGCCATTCAGTGACGTCTTCTATCTTCGGAAAATCCGGCGAATAGGCGCGGCTGTTTTTGTAATTGTAAATCGTGACCACCGGCTTGCGCGGACGCTGGATCACCCATGAGGCTTCCGTTTTGCAGCCATCGCCCGGCAATGGCGCGCCCAAGAGCGCGACAACGTCGTGGTAGCTGGCTTCGATGGAGCCTCTGTAGCAAGTGCCGTCGGCGGGATTCTTTTTCGCAGCCTTCAAGGTTTTGGTGTCATTGCGTCCGGCGAGATAGGCTGCTTGCAAGGCGGCTTTAATGCCCCACACGCTGCATTCATGGAAATCAAGCTCGTCGCTGTTGCGGATCGCCAGCGTCTCTACGTTGAGGTTGTCTTTCGCGATCTGGGTGAAAAGTTCGTCTCTGGTCATGATGGCCTCCTTAAGCGTGGCTGCGATGCAGGGCTATAGCGGCATTGAAAAGCGCCTGCGCTTCGGGCAGCAGTTGCTCGAATTCCAAGATCGTGCCGATGGCTTGGTTTTGGTTGCCGTCTTCCATGGCTGTTGTGGCTTCTTCGGCTAGCGCGGCGGCATCGCTCAAGCGTTGCGCCAAGGCGGCGATGTTGGCGGCGATAGCGTTTTTGTAAATGGCGTTTGTCATATGCGATCTCCTAAAAGCGTTTCTGATTACATGGTGATTTTCGCTCTTCGTCGCAAGATTAGCCACTCAATAGAGGAACATTTGATTGCGAAGAAAAACGCCGGTTGATCATCTTATAATCAACCGGCGCTGGATTATTTCATTGCTCGGCTTCGGCGATCTTATAGATGCGATGGCCGTCTTTTGGTTTGTCCGACACGATTTTGTAGCCATGTTTTTTAACCAAGGCATGCGACAGCGCCGCGCGCACGGTATGTTTTTGCCAGCTTGTCTCCTTGACCATATCGTCAATGGTCGCGCCTTCGGGGCGCGTCAGCAACTTTATGATCAAGGATAGTTTGGTTTCTTTGCGCGGCGGCTCCGGTGCTGGCGACATGGCGGCGACTGCCGCCAGCCCAGCCTTCATCGGCGCGGACAGTGTTTCCTCGGCGATTGGCTTGCCGTTGCCTTGCGCTTTGGTTTTGACCGCCGTCTTAACGGCGTTTTTGGGTTTAACGATTTTGCCCGTTTTACCCTTGGAAGTCTTAGTTTTGTTAGACATTTGCGTTCTCCTTTCGCGCACATGAACGCTCTCTTCGCGCCGCTTAGCCACTCAATAAGGCATCATCTTATGGCGTATTTCGCGCCGATTGGATCATGGAATGATCGTGATTAGACATGGGTATGAACGTCACCGCCTACGCCCGGCATCGCGGCGTGAGCCATGTCGCGGTTTTGAAAGCGCTCAATGCCGGACGCATTGCGCGTGAAGCCGATGGCACCATCGATCCCGACAAAGCCGATGCCGCGTGGAGCAGCAACACAAATCAGGCGCAGCGCCGCACCAACGTCCGGCAACGTGCCGAACCTGCCGCCGAGACACCCGCCATCAATAGCGGGCCGAGTTTCGCGCAAAGCCGCGCCATTAAGGAAGCCTACAATGCGCGCCTCGCCAAACTTGCTTATGAAGAAAAGTCGGGCCGTCTTGTTTCCATTGACGCCGTCAAGATCGCGTGGTTCGGCACGTTGCGGGTCTTGCGCGACCGCACGTTGAATCTGCCGGATCGCATGGCTCCGCTTTTGGCATCCGAAACCGATCCGAAAAATGTCCGCGAATTGTTGGACGACGAGTTGCGGCAAATTCTTGACGATGCAGCGGACAACATCGCCAACCTCAACGCCCCTTCAGAATAAAGAGATGGCCTGACATGGACGCGCTGCAAGAGTGCCTCAATCATGCCGCTCTGGCGCTCCGGCCCGATCCGCGCCTGACGGTCTCCGAATGGGCGGATGCCAACCGCTTCCTGTCACAAACGGCATCCGGTGAACCGGGGCCATGGCGCACAGAGCGGACGCCATACCTGAAAGAGATCATGGACTGCCTATCGCCGGGCAGTCCCGTTGAGAAAGTCATCTTCATGAAAGGCGCGCAGATCGGCGGCCCTTTGGCGCTCGACACACCGATCCCCACCGCCAGCGGCTGGAAGACGATGGGCGGTCTGCAAGCAGGAGATGTGTTGTTTGATGAGGCGGGGCGGCCATGCCGGATTACGGGATGTTCGGAAGTGTTGATCGGTCGTCAATGTTTCGAGGTCGTGTTCGACGATGGCGAACGCATTGTCTGCGACGGCATACATCGCTGGCCGGTGTGTGACTTCACCAGCGATGTTCCAGTCGCAAAGACGCTTCGCACCGAGGAGATGGTTGGCCATGTCGAGAGCGTGGAAAACAAAAGATGCCGTTATGGCATTGCTCGTTGTCAGCACCTTGCTCTGCCGAACCATCGCCCACGCTCTAAATCACAACACCATAGGATCGTGGCAATCAACGCGGCACCAAGCGTTCCGGTGCGCTGCATCGAAGTGGATTCGCCGAACCATCTTTATCTCTGCGGCGAGGGATGGATACCGACCCACAATACCGAAGCGGGCAATAACTGGATCGGCTATGTCATCCATCATGCACCGGGGCCGATGCTCGCGGTGCAGCCGACTGTTGAGATGGCCAAGCGCTGGTCGAAGCAGCGCATCGCCAGTTTGATCGAAAGCACGCCAGTGCTGCGGGATCGCGTTAAGGAAGCGCGGGCGCGGGATAGCGGCAACACAGTGCAGAGCAAAGAATTTCCGGGTGGCATCCTCGTTATGACCGGTGCCAACAGCGCAGTCGGCCTGCGCTCCATGCCAGTGCGCTATCTGTTTCTTGATGAAGTCGATGCTTATGATTTTGATGTCGGCGGCGAAGGCGATCCGGTCTCGCTGGCCAGCCAACGCACCATCACCTTTGCCAACCGGAAAATCTTTCTGGTCTCGACGCCGACCATTCAAGGACTGAGCCGCATAGAGTCAGAATATGAACAGTCCGACAAACGCCGCTGGTGGATTCCATGTCCCGATTGCGGCGAATTTCAGCTGATCGATGAAAAGCGTTTGCAATGGGAAAAGGGCAAGCCTGAAACGGCGGCTTATTATTGCGCCCATTGCGGCGTCGCCATTCCGAGTCATAAGAAACCGTGGATGAACAGCCATGGCGCATGGCGCGCCGAAAGTCCCGGCGCTGGCAAGGCAGCAGGATTCCACCTGTCGGGCTTGAATAGCCCTTGGCTTACATGGGCGCAAATCGCCGAACGCAAGATCGCCGCCAAAGACGACGCGGCGATGAAAGTTTATGTCAACACCATCGAGGCGCGAACATGGACGGAGTCCGGCGAAGCGCCGGAATGGCAGCGTCTTTACGACCGACGCGAAGATTACCGGCTTTGCACTGTGCCTACGGGCGGCTTGTTTCTGACCGCTGGCGTCGATGTGCAGGACAACCGGCTTGAGGTCGAGATCGTGGCGTGGGGCCGCGACCGCGAAAGTTGGTCGATTGACTACCGGGTTTTTCAAGGCAGGCCTTCCGACCAAGAAGTATGGGATTGTCTCGATCAACTGCTCGATGAGCGGTTCACCCATGCCAGCGGCGTCAATCTCGGCATCGTGCGGCTCGCCATCGATACCGGCGGCCATTTTACGTCCAATGTTTATGACTGGGTCAGGGCCAAGCGCTCCAACCGCGTGCTGGCGATCAAAGGCGCATTCGACATTGGTGCCGCCATCGGCATCGCCAAGGATAAAGACGTCACGGTCAGCGGCAAACGCAAGAAGCGCGGCTTCATCGTCTGGCAGGTCGGCACTTCGTTCTGCAAATCCGAACTTTACGGTTATTTGCGCAAAGACCGACCCACGGATGAGCAGCTTGCAGCGGGCGAGAAATTTCCGGCAGGGTTTTGCCATTTCCCTAAATACGGTGAGGAATTTTTCAAGCAGCTCACCGCCGAACGGCTGGTGACCATCAAAGACGCGCGGGGTTTTCCCCACCGCGAATGGCGGCAGATGCGCGAACGCAACGAAGCGCTCGACTGCCGTGTCTATGCGCGCGCGGCGGCTGCTGCCAAGGGCATCGACCGTTTCAACGAAGCGGCATGGCAGGAACTGGAACAAAGTCTGGGGCATGCCGCTCCAGCCAAACCAGCAGAAGCCGCCAATGTCCAATCGCCTGCGCCCGCTTCCACAGGGCGGCGGGTCATAAGGAGCAGCTATCTATGACCTCCTACACCCCAGCCCAGCGCGATGCCTTGCGCCAAGCCATCGCCAGCGGTGTGCTGCGCCTCGCTTATGACGGCAAGACGGTCGAGTACCGCTCGATGGCGGAATTGAAAACGGCTTTGAACGAAGTCGAACAGGCGCTGGCGCGGGATAGCGGCGCTGTGCCGACCCGCCGAATCAAGATTTACGCCGACAAGGATCTCTGAACATGAATCTTTTCTCCCGGCTGACGGCGGCGCTGATCTCCGTCGCCGGTGGACGCTTGTCCGCTGCTGCGCCTTCGGGCGGGCTTGAGGGCGCGATGATGCACCGGCGTCTGATCGCGTGGCGGGCGACGCAGGAAAATATCAATGGTCTGTTGGCATCGGGTGGCGATGTCTTGCGGGCGCGGGCGCGGCAGATCGTAAGATCGAACCCTTACGCCTCGAACGCCGCCGATAGTTTTGTCGCCAATGCGGTCGGCACCGGCATCAAGCCGTCGAGCCTCGTCGCCGATCAAGCGCTCAAAGACATTATTCAACAAAAATGGCTGGCTTGGACGGACGAAGCCGATGCCGATGGGCTGACCGATTTCTACGGTCTGCAAGCGATGGCGGCTCGCGCCATGTTCGAAGCGGGGGAATGTTTTATCCGCTTCCGGCCCCGCCGTCCGAGCGACGGGCTGACCGTGCCGTTGCAATTGCAGCTGCTCGAAGCCGAAATGCTGCCCTTGAACAAGACCGAGACCACCTCTTACGGCAATACCATCCGCTGCGGCATCGAGTTTGACGGCATCGGACGGCGTGTCGCCTATCACTTCTTCCGCAAACATCCCGGCGACAGCACCGAGCAAGGCAACACCGGCGAGATCGTCCGCGTTCCGGCCTCCGAGATCCTGCATCTCTACAGACCCATGCGACCCGGCCAGATCCGGGGCATGCCGTGGATCGCGCCTGCGCTGGTGAAGCTCTTTTTACTCGATCAATATGACGACGCCGAGCTTGACCGCAAAAAGGTCGCGGCCTTGTTCGCTGGTTTCATCACCAAGGCCGCGCCCGAAGATAACGTGGTGGGCGAAAGCGCTGCCGACAGTTCGGGCGCTGCCATCGCCGGATTGTCACCCGGCACCATGCAGGTGCTGTTTCCGGGGGAAGATATCAAGTTCTCGTCGCCAGCGGACGTCGGCGGCTCTTATGAGATGTTCCAATACCGCACCCTGCTCTCTATCGCGGCGGCGCTTGGTGTGCCTTACACCAATGTCACCGGCGATCTTAAGGCCGCCAATTATTCCAGCATCCGCGCTGGCACCGTCGAGTTCCGCCGCCGTCTCCAACAGTTCCAGTTCGCCACGCTGGTGTTCCAGATGTGCCGCCCGATCTGGCTGCGCTGGGAACAAACGGCGGCGCTCTCCGGCGCTTTGAGCCTGCCGGGTTTTGCCACTGATCCGAGCCGCTACACGCCTGTGAAGTGGATTACGCCCAAATGGGAATGGGTCGATCCCCTCAAAGACCGACAAGCCGAGAAAATCGCCCAAGAGATGGGCTGGAAAGCGCCCAGTGACATCATCGAAGAAGAAGGCAACGATGTCGATGAAACCTATCGCCGCATCGCTGCTGACCAGAAACGTATCCAGACGCTTGGCATCACCCTCGGGCCGACTGCGGCTCCGGCGCAGCCTGCGCCCAAAGAGGCCGCCAACGCCAATCAGCCGGATGACCAGCGGGTCGCCGCCGCTGAAACCGACCCCGACGCCATAACTACCGAGAACCCAGCGCCATGATGCTTCTCCCTCACATCGCCGGTCGGGTGTTCGACACGCCGCTTTTGATCGCGCGCGCCAAGCTGGATGTCATCCTCGGCGTGATCATCCCCCGCTTCTGCGGCCATGACCTGCCGCCAAACTTTCTCTCTGTTGCGACCGGCGGCTATGAGGTTACCCCCGATGGCGTTGCCCTCCTTCCGGTTTACGGCACACTGGTGCGGCGCACGGTTGGCCTTGCGGCGCAAAGCGGCTTGACCAGCTACGCCACGCTGGCCCAGCAACTCGCGGCGGCGCTCGCGGATCAAAGCGTCAAGGCGATTTTGCTGGATATCGACAGTCCCGGTGGCGAAGCGGGCGGCGTCTTTGATCTCGCCGATCAAATCTTTGCGGCGCGGAAAGTGAAACCAATTTGGGCGGTCGCCGACGAAGAAGCCTATTCGGCGGCTTATGCGCTGGCGGCCTCGGCCAGCAAAATTTACATCCCCCGCACCGGCGGCGTCGGCTCCATCGGCGTGATTGCGGTGCATTGCGACCAGAGCCAAGCCGATACCGACGAGGGGCTGAAGTACACCGCCATTTATGCGGGCGATCATAAAAATGATTTGTCACCCCATGAGCCGCTGTCCGATCCCGCCCGCGCCAACCTGCAAACAGAAGTGTCCCGCGTTTACGACCTGTTCGTGGCAGCGGTCGCCCGCGCCCGCAAGCTTGATCCCGACGCCGTCAAAGCAACCGAAGCAAAATTGTTCTTCGGCCCGGACGCCGTCGCCGCAAGCCTCGCTGATAAATCCGGCACCTTTCAGGATGCCCTCACCGATCTGACCGCCAGCGTCAAGCCGACGCCACGGCGGTTGGGTATCGCCCCCCTCCGCAACCTCTCCCGAAAGGACACGGCCATGACCACCGAAAGCGACCCCCATGCGAATACGGAAACGGAAACCGCCGCCCCACTTGCGACCGCCAGACCGGCGACGCCAAGCCTTGACCTCGAAAACGTCCGCGCCCAAGCCCGTGCCGACGCCCGCGCCGAAGCCTTGGCCTATGTCGCGGAAGTGAACGAGTTGTGCCAATTGGCAGGCAGACCGGAGAAGGCCACCGCCTTCATCGCCAAAGGCACACCAACGGCAGAAATCCGCCATGCGCTGTTGAATGCCAAGGCGGCGGCCAGCGACGCGCTCACCATCCTCTCCCAGCATGACGGTCTGACAAGCGGCGCTGCCGCCCCCCAGATCGACACGGCGGCGATCTATGCCGCACGCAACGCCCAGTCGGGCAAACCCCAGAAGGAGAAATAAGCATGACGCCACTTACAGAAGGCCAGCATAAGGCCGAATTCATCGTCACCGAAGCCGAGGGCACCTTGTCCCGCGACACCATCACGGTGCTTGCTGGCCAGAACCTCAAGGCGGGGCATGTACTTGGCAAAGTTACGGTCGGCACCGCCAGCGCCGCCGCTGTTTCCGGCAACACGGGCAACGGCACGATCACGGACGTTTCGGCGGGCGCAACGGCCAAGCCGGGCATCTATACCGTGACCTGCGTGGAACCGGCAGCGAATGCCGGGACTTTCCTTGTGGAAGACCCGGACGGCGTGACCGTCGGCACCGCGTTTGTCGGTGCCGCGTTTGCGGGGCCGGTCAACTTCAAGCTGAATGACGGCAGCGTCGATTTCGTCTCCGGCGACCGCTTTCTGGTCACGGTGGCGGCGGGTTCCGGCAAATACAAGGAATACAACCCGGCCAATACGGACGGGTCAGAAACTGCCGTCGCCTTGCTGCTGGATAATACGGACGCCACCGCAGCCGACACAACGGCGGTGGGCATTGTCCGTCAAGCCGAAGTGAATGCTGCTGAACTTGTCTGGTTTACGGGTGCGACAACCAACCAGCAAGCCGTCGCTCTCGCCCAGCTGAAGATCCTCAGCATCGTCGCTCGTCCCGCCGTCTAACCAAGTCTCTCAATCTCCACCTGAAGCCAATTGCCGTCCAGCCGCCTGACACGCTGCTGGGCGGTGATTTGCCATGCCCGCAAACCGAAGGAGTTCCCTCATGACTACACTCGATATTTTCCGCAACAATGCGTTCTCGGTCACGTCGCTGACCGACGCCATCAACAAGGTTCCCTTCATTCCGGGCAAAACCGGGCAATTGGGCATCTTCACCGAATCCGGCGTGGCGACGACTTCCATCATGATCGAGGAACGCGAAGGGACGCTGGCGCTTATTCCCACCAGTCCTCGCGGCAGCCCGGCGACCCAGAACAAGCACGGCAAGCGCACGGCGCGGGCGATGGTCATCCCGCATACCGCGCTTGAAGACACGATCATGGCCGACGAAGTGCAGGATGTACGGGAGTTCGGCAGCGAAGCCGCGCTTCAGGGCGTCCAGCGCGTCGTCAATGACCGGCTTGGCGAAATGGCGGGCAAGCATGACGCCACGTTGGAGCATTTGCGCATAGGGGCCATCAAGGGCCAAGTGCTGGACTCCGATGGCGCGACGGTTCTTTACGACCTGTTCTCGGAGTTCGGCGTGACGCAATATGACGAAATCAACTTCGATCTTGCCAATGCAGCGGCGGCTAAGGGCGCGATCAAAAAGAAATGCCATGAAATCAAGCGCCAAATTGAAGACGCGCTGGGTGCGGCTCCCTACACCGAAATCCACGCCTTCTGCTCGTCCGGTTTCTTCGATGGGTTGGTGACGCACCCGGACGTAACCAAAGCCTATGACCGCTTTCAGGAAAGCATTTTCCTGCGGCAGGGACAGGCGCGCGGCCAATTCGATTATGCGGGCATTGTCTTTGAGGAATATCGCGGCAGCGTCAACGGAGAAGACTTCATTGCCGACGGCGCGGTGCATTTCTTCCCGGTCGGAACGCCGGGGCTGTTCAAGCAGTACAATGGGCCTGCCGATTTTGTGGAAACCGTCAACACCATCGGCTTGCCGCGCTATGCCAAGCAGGCCATCGATGACGAGTTCGGGCGCTGGGTGAAGCTGCACACGCAGGCCAACCCGTTGCCGCTCTGCACTCGTCCCAAAGTGCTGATCAAAGGCAAGGCTGGCTAAGATGGCCTTCGCCGCGATGGTCGGCGCGCTATTCGCCGATCACTTTTTGACCAAACCCGCCGCCTATCAGCCACAAGGGAGTTCCGGCAGCTTTGCAATCCGCGTGATTGCCAAGCAGCCGGACACCTTGACGGACTACGGTGGCGGCCAGATTCATACCGCCATCACCTTGTTTGACGTGCAGGTGGCGGATGTGCCCAACCCCGCTATCGGCGACCGGCTGACTGTGGATGACATTATATACGCAGTCCAATCCGAGCCGACCGCCGATACCAACCGCCTGATCTGGACGCTGAATGTGAGGCCCGCATGAGCCTGCATTTGCGCGCCGCCTTGATGGGCGATCTAAAAAAAGTCTTGGCGCAAGAAGCCAAGGCGGCGGAACAGGCGGTGATGGCAGGCGTGCGGCAGGCGACGGATGGCTTGAAACTGGAACTGCGCGGCCAAGTGACCACCGCCGGTCTCGGCCAGCGTCTCGCCAACACATGGCGGGCGCAAGTCTTTCCTAAAGGCGGCACCAGCCTCAACGCCGCCGGTTATATCTGGAGCAAAGCTCCGGCTATCGTCGGTGCGTTCGCCCATGGCGCGGTGATCCGCTCCAGCAAGGGTTTCTATCTGGCCATTCCAACGCCCGCCGCTGGCAAAATGGCGATGGGAAAGCGGATTACACCCGAAAAATGGGAACAGGCGCATGGCAAGCGCCTGCGCTTCGTCTATCGACGCGGCGCGGTCTCTCTGCTGGTGGCCGACGACATGCGTGCCAAAACCGGCAAACGCGGCGGCTTTGCAAACGCCAGCGCCTCCGCCATGCGCACGGGTCGGGGTCTCACAACCGTGCCGATCTTCCTGCTCGTGCCGCAGGTCACACTCGCCAAACGCTTCGACATCGACACCGCTTCAAACAAATGGATCGGGCTGTTGCCCGGCCTTGTCTTGCAGAACTGGCATGAAGGGACGGAAGCAAAATGACGACCCGTGAGACCATCCTGCAAACCTTGTTCAAACGCTTACAAACCATCTCCGGCCCGAAAGTGCTGCGCAACGAGGTTCTACCCGAACGCGTTCCAGCAGGGGGCCTGCTGATCCTACGCGACGGGGAACCGGGCGAACCGGAAGTATCGCTCTCGCCACTCTCTTACTACTGGCAGCATCTTGCGTCGCTTGAAGTTTTGGTCTCCCACGCTAATGCGGCGGAACGGGATGCGGCACTCGATGCTCTGTTTACGGCCATCGCCGCCACCATCAACGCCGATCCGACACTCGGCGGCCTCTGCGACCGTGTCGCGGCGCAAGCGCCGGTCACCAGCACCCTCGGCATCGAGGGCGCGGCCAGCGTCAAAGCCGCAACAGTGCCGATTGAACTTATCTACACGACCGCCGACCAGCTCGGCTAATCCAGCTTCGCTGCGGCGCAACTACGCCGGACAAGTCCTCATCTTACAACCACATGGAGGTTCTCATGACGCGTGCCTATGGCGCGAACGCCCAGCTCTTGGGCAAATTCGAGACGGTTTACGGAACACCGCCTGCTGGGAACTTCATTAAGTTCCCGTTCGTGTCCTCGCAGCTTGGTTCCGAACAAGGGCTTATCGCGTCCAATCTGCTGGGACAGGGCCGCGATCCAGCGCAGCCGATGCGCGATGTCATCAAGGTCGATGGCGACATCGTTGTGCCGGTTGATCTGCGCAACTTCGGGCATTGGCTCAAAGCCCTGCTTGGCGCGCCGGTTACAACAGGCGCTGGCCCCTATGTCCATACCTTCACGTCTGGTGCTGCAACTCTTCCCAGCCTTGCGCTGGAAGTCGGCATGCCGGAAGTCCCGGCCTACTTCACCAATGCAGGCGTGCGCGTCAATTCCATGCAGCTGACCTTTGCTCAATCAGGCGCGGCGGATGCAACGCTCGCCTGTATCGCGCAGGGAGAAACTCGCGCTGCCGTCAGCGGTGGTGGTGTGCCGACGACCGCTGCCTTGACCCGCTTCAATCAGTTTCAGGGCAGCATCAAAAAGGATGGCGTCTCGCTTGGCAACGTCACCGGCGCGCAAGCTACATATACCAACAATCTCGAAACCATCACTACCATCCGCGCTGATGGCAAGATTGACGGTGCCGATCCCACCATCGCCGCCTTGACCGGAACGCTCGACACCCGCTTCGCCGATACCACGCTCATCGATGCCGCCACCAGCAACACGCCGGTTGAGTTGGAGTTCGGTTATGTCATCGATGCGGATTCCTCGCTGCTCTTCACCGCGCACGAAGTTTATCTCCCCAAACCAAAGCTCGGCCTCAGTGGCCCGGCAGGCGTGCAGGCGAACTTCAACTGGCAGTCAGCGAAATCGGTGACAGCAGGTTGCATGCTGACCGTAACCCTTAAGAATGACGTGGAGACTTATGCATGATCCGGCTTGATCTCAAACGCGAGCCGTATTGGCTCGATCTCCCGCATGGCGTCCGGCTGTTTGTGCGCCCCGTCACCACAGCCTTCGTCATGGCGGCGCGGGTGCAGGCGGTCAAAGATGCCGAAGGCGATGCGGCGGCACGGAGCGCGGGTCTGCTCAAACATCTGGCACAGCTTGCCGTCATAAGTTGGGAAGGCGTGGGCGATGCGGACGGCAACGCTATTCAGCCATCGCCTGACTCCATCGCTGCTTTGATGGAACTCTGGCCGATAGCAGATGCCTTCGAACGCCTATATCTCGGCCCCGCGCTGGTGTTGGAGCAGGAAAAAAACGTCTAACGGCTCGTTGCAAATGGCATTACGGCGGCGGGCCTGACTATTGCGGCGCATGCGCGGACTCTGGTCTGCCCTGTTCGAAAGGCAAGCCCAGCGCCGAAGGCAAGCTCTGCCCTTATGTCGAGCACGAGCCGAAAACCATCGAAGGCTGGGAAGCATGGGACATCGCGCTGCGCTGCGCCGGGCAGTTGCGCATGACACAGTTCATGGTGATCGGCGTGGATGCCAGTGCCGCCCTGAACCTTGCGGCCAGCCTCGGCTATGACGCAACAGGCATAGCGGCGCTGCTGGCGGACTGCGAGAACGGCATCGTCGCTGCTTTAAACGAGAAACTTACCAGCGGATTGAAATAACCATGCCCGAACGCAATCTCGCCATCCGGCTGTCCGTCATGGAAGGCGGCAAGGTGAAGGCCGAATTGCAGGAGATTGGCGAGAACGGCCAAAGATCCCTGCAAAAGCTCGAACTGGCCGGACGTTCGTCGTCCGTTGGGCTGCAGGCATTGAATGCCGCCGCCAACGACGTCAAGGGCTCGATTACCATGCTGGCGCATGAGATGGGGCCACTGGGCGCGGGGTTGATCGCGCTGGGGCCAGCGGGACTGATTGCGGGTGCGGCGCTTGGCGCGCTTTCTTTGGGGCTGGAAAAAAGCGTCGAGGAAGCGATGGTGGCGGAAAAATCGCACAATCGGCTGCAAGCGGTTCTGCGCGCCACCGGCTACTCGTCGGGCCTGACCGCCAAGGACGTTCTTGAACTTGGCGACGCGATGGAATCCTCTATGCTGGTCACCTCCGAGCAGGTGCAGGACGCGGCAGGCGTGATGGCGACCTTCCGTTCGGTCTCCGGCGACACCTTCACGCGGGCGATCAAGCTGTCGCAAGATATGGCCGCCGTGTTCGGGCAGGATTTGCAATCCAGCGCCATGCGTCTCGGCAAAGCGCTCGAAGATCCCATCAACGGCCTGACCGCCTTGCGCCGCGTCGGCGTGGTCTTTACCCAAGGCCAGCATGAATTGATCAAGAGCCTTGTTGAGACCGGCGATGTCGCTGGCGCGCAAAAGGTCATTCTTGATGCCTTGGCCGCCAAGGTCGGCGGCGCGGGTGCTGCGGAAGCGACCGGCCTCACCGGCGCGACCCATCGGTTGGGAATAGCGTGGAAGAACATGCTGGAGACCATCGGCCAGACCGAAACCGTGTCCGGCGCGGCAGAAGCCGTCTTGCGACGCCTCTCCACGACGTTCGAAGTTACCATGGAGTGGTTCAAGAAAGACTCCATCAGCGTCCAGCTGCAAAAGGCGAAGAACGAATTGGCGGACGTGCAGAAACAATTGGAATGGCTGCAAAACCTGCCGCCTCTCGTGGAGCCAATTTATAAAGACAACACGGAAGTGCGCCAGAAACGCGCCGCCGTCTTGCGCAAGGAGATCGAGGCGCTGACGGCGGCGGAAGCCAAGGAAGCCAGTGAACGAAAAGCGGCGGAAGAAGGCCGCGTCGCCGCCGAGAAGGACAACCGCGCCGAGGTGCTTGCCGAACAGCGCAAGAAAATCGACGACGCGCTTGACAAGCTGATGAACGACCCTGCCGAGAAAATCGCCAAGGTCAATGCCGAACTGGCGACGACCAAGAAGCAACTGGACAATTTGCGCGAGAAGGACGGCAGTAACAATCCGGCGGTCGATGCCGCCATCAAGCAGGCCGAAGCGCTTGCACGCCGTCAGATCGACGCGGTGCAAAAGCCGCTCGATGAGGCAACGCAAAAAGCAGCTGAGGCCAATCAGAAAGTAATCGATGGCTTGAAAATGCAATTGCTGGGGCTGGGCAATGCCCGGCAGGCAGCTATCGATCAAGCCGTCAGCCGCCTGTCCGACAAGGCCAGCAATGCCGACCGGGTGAAGGTCCGCGATCTCGCGGCGCAGCTGTTCGACCAGAAATCCGCCGCCGAAGTTGCGAAAGTCATGGCCGACCTCGGTCAGCAGATAGACAAACTGGCCGACAAACGTAAAGCCTTCATCAATCAGGAGGTCGCCAAACTTCCCGAAACTGCCACACAGGATGATATCGAGAGAACAAAACAACTCGCCGCCGCTGTCTACGACCAGACGCAGGCGGAAGAGAAACTCGACAAGCTTAGAAAGGAAGGCCAAGAGCTAACCGAAAAGGCAAAAACCACCACCGAAGGTTATGCCGCCGAGATCGCGCATCTGACCGAATTGCTCAACGCTGGAGCCATCAGCCAAGAGGTCTTCAACAAATCCAAAGCCAAGGCCGACGATGCCTTCCTTGAAGGCCGCACCGATCCGCAAGCCGGAGCCATTCGCGCTTTTCATAAATACCAGAAAGAAGGCGAAGACGCCGCTTCGGCGGTCGAGAAAGCTTTCACGACCGCGATGAGCGCCACCGAGGATGCCATCGTCGGCTTCGTGACCTCGGGCGGCAAAAGTCTGGAGTCGCTTGATAAATTGGCGAACAGTATCGTCGAGGATATCACGCGCATGTTTGTGCAAAAGTCCATCACTGGCCCTTTGTTCAAGTTTTTGGGTAACAGCATGGAAAACGGCGGCTTCATGGATCAAATTTTCAGCTCAATCTTCCATGCAGGCGGCGTGGCTGGAGATCCCGCGCCGATGAGACAGGTGCCGTCCTATGTGTTCGCAGGTGCGCCTCGCTACCACAGCGGTGGCATCGCAGGGCTTCAACCCGGTGAAATTCCCGCCATCTTGCAACGTGGCGAGGTCGTCTTGCCGAAGGGCAGCAACCAAACCAACCAGCCTGTCAGCGTCGTCATGCACATTTCGACGCCTGATGCCAACAGCTTCCGCGCCAGCCAATCGCAGATTGCGGCGGAGGCGGCGCGAGGCATCGGTCGGGCGCGACGGAATCTTTAGGGCAGTTGCGGAATAATTGCCGCCATCTTTTCCAGAAAGCGGTTTTGCTGGCCTGTGCCCGGAAACGGTACCGAGCAATGGGCGGCACTGTACAACCCGGCTTGATTAATCGCCGCCTCGACCATGTCTTCGATAGCCAACATAAGGCTGACGACGACAAGGGGGCGATAGATTGATAGCCGCTCCGCCAGCGAGGGGATGGCGTCCTCGCATTGCTGACGTCGTTGTGCAGGCGTCAAATGATTGACGGGCGACAGGACAAGATCATCAAGGAAAAAACCTCTGCCTTTGAAGTGTTTCAGAAAATCATCGGGGTCGCCAAAGGCCTGCTTCATGTAGCGATAGGCTTGGCTGTTCGCCCGATAGAAGAAGGTCTCGTTAACAGGCGCGGACTCGCCGACGAATAACACCTTGATCGGATTGGGCTTAAATTGCTGCCGCATGTCTTCCGTATCAGTCAAAATAATTTCGTGCATGCCTGTCTCCGATTCCACCGCCGCACGTTAGCATTGTCGAAGACAGGTAAAAAGGGATTGTGACGCAAAATCATGGCCTTCCACGAAATCCAGTTCCCGCCCGACATCGCCTACGGGGCGCAGGGCGGGCCGCAATACGCTACGACCGTGGTGGCGACGGCATCGGGTTTTGAGCAACGGAATGCCAGTTGGGCTTCGGCGCGGGGAAGTTGGAACGTAGCCTCGGGGCTTAAAAACCAATCGCAGTTGAATACGCTGATCGCCTTCTTCCGCGCCCGCAAAGGTCGGGCCTACGGCTTCAGGTTTAAGGATTGGACGGACTACAAGATAATAGGACAAGTGCTTGGAATTGGCGACGGTGTAACCAAGAGCTTTCAACTGGTCAAAACCTACATCTCCGGCCCGGCCAGCGAGACCCGCATCATCAAGAAGCCGGTTGCCGGAACCGTGAAGCCGTATCTCGCGGGCGTGGCCCAAAGCGCAGGCTGGTCTGCCGACACCACCACCGGAATTCTGACTTTCCTGACCGCGCCTGCCGTGGGCATCGTCATCACCGCCGATTTTGAATTTGACGTGCCGGTGCGCTTTGATACCGACAGCATGGCCGTGACCATTGAGCAGATAAACCTGCACCAATGGTCGGGCATTCCGATTATCGAGATTAGGATTTAAGCGTTTCGCTTAAATCCGTATTCCCGCGAAGGCGGGAACCCAGAGGAATATTTCATGAAATCCGCCACCACCCAACTTGCCGCGCATCTTGCGGGCGAGACAACCACCCTTGCGACTTGCTGGAAGGTGACGCGCAAGGATGGGCTGGTGCTGGGCTTCACCGATCATGACCAAGATCTAACGATGGGGGGTCTGCTCTATCAGGCCAGCACCGGCTACACCCGCTCGGCCATTCACGCCATTGCTGATTTATCGGTTGACAATCTCGACATCGAAAGCGCGCTCAACAGCGACACGCTGGATGCGGCGGATTTGCGCGCAGGATTGTGGGACGGGGCGGAAGTGCAAATCTCGCTCGTCAATTGGGGTGACCCTTCCCAAGGCATAATCCTGCTTAAGCGCGGCACCATCGGACAGGTCGAGCTTAAAGACAACGTGTTCAAGGCAGAACTGCGCGGCCTGACGCAGGCGCTCTCACAACAGATTGTCGAGCTATACACCCCGGACTGTCGCGCCGATTTGGGCGATAGTCGCTGCAAAGTCAATCTTGCGGCGCTGACCGTCACGGGCGCGGTTACGGCCACCGCCGACCGTTACGGCTTTACCGATAGCAGCCGCATAGAGGCTAACAGCTATTGGAATGGTGGCCTCGTTATTTGGTCAAGTGGCGAGAATGCCGGGCGCAGGATGGAAGTCGCCACCTTCTCAAACGGCGTCTTTACGCTTTTCCTGCCCATGCCCGGCGTCATTGTTGTGGGCGACAGTTATAGTCTGCAACCCGGTTGCGATAAGACGCTGGCGACCTGCCGCGACCGTTTTGCCAATCTGCTCAACTTTCGCGGCGAGCCTTACGTTCCCGGCACCGATCAAACCCTTCAATACCCGGATAGCAAATGACCATCACCCGCATGGACGCCGTGACCGAAGCCCGTTCTTGGCTCGACACGCCCTTTCAACATCAAGGCTGCCTGAAAGGTGCGGCCTGCGACTGCATCGGCTTGATCAAGGGCGTCGGCATGGCGCTTAACATCGTCGATTACAATCCGGCCTCAGAGGACGCCAAGGCCTTCGCCACCTACGCCATGATGCCCAACAGCAAGCGCATGCGCGAAGGTTTGGCGACGTGGCTGGTGCCGATCCCCGTGCCGGAAGCGACTTGGGGGGACGTTTTGTTCCTCGCATGGACGCGGGAACCGCAGCATGTAGCTCTGCTCACGGATCGCGGCATCATCCACAGCTATTCCGGAGTCGGCAAAGTGGTCGAGCATGCGCTGGATGATAGCTGGCGGCGGCGCATCACCTCCGCCTACCGCTATCCGGCCTTCGTCGGAGTCGATTGATGGCCGTCCTCGCGCTTGGCTTGATGGGGGCTGGTCTGTCCTCCGCCATCGGCATTGGCGCGTCGATTGGTTGGATGGGCGGTGTCATCGTCGGCAATCTGCTGTTCGGGCAGAAAGGCCAGACGCAGGAAGGCTCACGGCTCAGCGATCTGTCGGTGCAAGGCTCGGCCTATGGCGCGCCGATCCCGCTGGTCTACGGCACCATGCGTTTCGCCGGGAATGTCATCTGGTCAACACCGCTCAAAGAGACCCGCCATGTCAAGAAGGTCAGCGGCGGCAAAGGCGGTGGCGGCAGCGCCAAGCAAGTCAGCTATAGCTATTCGGTGTCGTTCGCGGTCGGCCTTTGCGTCGGCCCTGCCGCCACGGTGCGGCGCGTCTGGGCGGATACCAAGTTGATTTACGACGCCACCGCTTCCAACACGCAAGCCGTCGAAAAATATCCCGGCATCATCCGCATCCATTGCGGGACGGAGGATCAACTTCCCGACAGCACGATGGAAATGCATCTCGGCACGGGCAACGTCCCAGCCCATCGCGGCTTGGTCTATTTGGTGTTCACGGATTTGCAACTGGCCGACTTCGCCAATCGCATCCCCAACATCGGCGCGGAGGTCGTGGCCGCTGGCGGCTTGCAATGCAGCCCGGTCATCTTGCCGCCCGTTTCCGGCATGTTCCGCGACGGCGGCGTCATCGATCCGGCGCGGGGAACTCTGATCGGGGTTACCGCCGACCACATCTACAAATACGATCTCATCAACAACCGTCTGCTGCTGAATGTGCCGCTGGACAGAGGCACTTATGGCGACCTCGCCGGGATCGACAGCCAAGGCTATTATTACCACGCCATCAATGTGACCTATGTCGGCACCATGCTGGTCAAGCGCCATCCCGACACGTTGGCGGTGGTGGCGCAATCCGACACCATACCGCTCACCGTGAGCGGCACCGTCCGCCGCGACAGGATTTTCGCCCATTACTCCCGGCGCGTTTACGACATCGACCTCACCGAAATCGCCGACTATTCCGACATCCTGCCCGGCACCAGCGCGCCCGGCGCGCCGATGTGCGGCGATCCTTACGGCAATGTCTGGCAGGCGGCCCATGACAAGCTGCGGCGGGTGGACGAAGACGGCGGGCTGACGGAATGGGATATCACGGCATGGACAGGCAACACCGAAACGCCCCGCGCCATCTTCTGGGACGACTTCACCGGCCATCTCTACTTCACGCTCGGCCTTCATAAGCGGATCGTCAAATGGGACGTGGACAGCGGGTTTGTCGCTACCGTCGAGGATGTCGCCCTCCCGGCAGGCTTCGGCGCACAAAGCGATTACAACTTGCCGATCAATGGCAAGCTGTGGTCGTCGGACGCCTTGATCGTGACCAAGGTTGATCTGGTCGCTATGCGGATCGAAGAAACCCTTGATTTCTCCGGGTTCAATCCGACCCATGCTTCGCATTTCGGTGGCGCTTACGAGAAGTTCACCCACAGCATGGTGATCGCCAGCGACTCCGGCCAGATCAAATATCCCCTTGGCCGCTATGGCGCGGACACGGTGCCATTGTCCGATGTGCTGACCGACCTTTGCCTTAAAGCGGGCATGGCGAACACGGACGTAGTGGCGGGCGACGTGGCCAGTGGCTTGCGTGGCTACATCGTCAACAGCCGCATGGCGGCGCGGGACGCCCTGCAACCGCTGCTCGGCGCTTTCTTCATCGATGGGGTGGAAATCGACGGCATCTTGCGCTTCGTGCCTCGTGGACAGAGTTCCGTTGCTTCAATTCCCTACGATGCTTTAGGGGCGGATGAAAATAACGCCAGTGGCGGCTCGCCACCGTTGCGTCTTGACGAAACCCGCAAGCAGGATACGGAACTGCCACTGCGCATCGATCTGACCCACATCGATCCCGACCGCAGCTATCAGACCAATACCCAGCATGCGGCGCGGATCGCCACCTCGGTCGGAACGCAGGATCTGCAAACCGTCCAGTTGGCTATTGCCTTGACGGCAACTGAGGCGGCGCAGGTGGCGCAGCGCACCCTCAAAAACGCATGGATCGAGCGCAACAGCTACGCCTTCAATCTGCCGCCCGCCTATGCACGGCTTGATCCCACCGACGTGGTGACGGTCGAAACGCCGGGGATGGAATTCATCATCCGTCTCAATCAGGTGGATTTCGGAGCCAACAACATCGTCGCCTGCAAGGCGGTGGCGGAAGACGATTACGCCTATATCGCGACTGCCTCCGGCACCAGCGCCGCGCTGCCGTCCATCCCCATTGGCATCGCCACGCCCATCGACGCGCTGCTGATGGATTTGCCGATGCTGCGGGCGGATGATGACGGGCTCGGCCTTTATTATGCCTTCGGCATTCGCAACGGATCGGGCCAGAACGCGGCGTTGTATCGTGCGCCGGACGCGCTGGCATGGAGTGTCATTGGCTCCGGCATCGGCGACCCCGCCTTCGGTTGGGCGGCGAGTGTGCTGGACGACACCGCCCACCCTTGGGTTTGGGACGAAACCAACAGCGTGCAAATTGCACTGGCGCAAGGGACATTGGACAGCAAGACGGCACTCGATGTTCTGAACTGGAGCAACGTGGCGTTGCTCGGCGACGAGATCATCCAATGGCGCGACGCGACGCTGCTCTCCGCCAACCTCTATCAGCTGTCCGGCCTGTTGCGCGGGCGGCGCGGGACGGAATGGGCAACAGGCACGCATGGCATCGGTGAACGCTTCGTCGTGCTGGAACCGGGCGCGCTCTACCGGACACCGATGGCCGCCACCGAAATCGGCCACGTCGCCTATTACAAAGCCTTGGTCAATGGCGGCAATTGGGACGACGCGCCGACACTGCCGTTGACCTATCAAGGCCGCAGCCTGCGCTGTTTCGCGCCCGTGCATCTGAAAGGCAATCGCGACGGCACAGGCAATCTGACGCTGACATGGTTCCGCCGTCCGCGCTGGCATGGCGAATGGCTGGACAATACGGACGTGCCACTGTTCGAGGATGCCGAAACCTATGACGTGGATATTTTGAACGGGACGCAGGTGGTGCGGACGCTTTCCGTCACGACGACAACCGCCATCTATACCGCCGCCCAGCAAATCACCGATTTCGGCGCGCCGCAAAGCGTCCTCTCGGTCGCTGTCTTCCAACGCAACCCCCTCATTGGACGGGGCAATCCCGGCGAGGCCATCCTATGACTCAATCCCCCAATTTGTTGCTCGACCACATCGCCGCATCGCAGGCGCAGAAAGAAGTCACAGCCAACGCCGCCTTCGACGGGCTGGATCAAGCCTTGTGCGGCATCCTCGCCAAAGCGCTGGCCGACGCCGACGCGACCCTGACTGCGGCAGAGTTCCTGACCGCGATGTATGTGCGGCTCTCCGGCGCTTTGACGGCAGCCCGCACCGTCACGGTTCCGACGAATAGGAAACCGTTCATGATTGAGAACGCCACCACCGGCAATTACGCCGTGACGGTAAAGACGGCTGCCGGAACCGGCGTTTCTATCCCGGCAGGTGGCCGCAAGCTTTTGTATGGCGACGGCACCAACATCGTGCTGGTGGCAGAGGCGATGGTCAACGCCCCCTATGACGTGGGCGGCAGCCTGCCCGGACAGCCTGCCGCAGGAGCCACTATTCTCCGTTATCCCATGCCGCGAGCCGTCCGCTTCCCGACAGGTATGGCCAACAGCCGGGCGATTGTGAATACCGCGCCTGCGGCTGCGGTGGCTTTCAGCCTGCGCAAGAACGCCGCGCAATTCGGCACCCTGAATTTCGCCGCCAGCGCAACCACCGCCACCTTTACGGCGGCCAGCGACACCGACTTTGCCGCTGGCGATGTGCTGACCATCATCGCCCCAGCCCCCGCCGACAGTGCCTTGGCCGATCTCGGCTTGTCGCTGGCAGGCATCCGCCTATAAGGAGATCCTCATGGCTTTGCGTTTCATGGATGGCTTTGACCATTACACCATCCCCGCCGACCTGCCGCGCAAATACACCGCTTATAATGACAGCGGTAGTTCCATCGGCCTGAGCGCCGTGACCGGACGGCGGGCTGGCTCCAATGCCCTGACCTTGCGCATCTCGATTGATTACATCTCCCTGACACTGGACGATCAGGGAACATGGATCATGGGCTTCGCCATCAACTTCTCCGGCACCGAAACGGCGGAGTTCCTCAAATTCTTCGACAACACCAACAACGCGCAAGCCACCGTCGCCCTCAATAGCGCAGGATTGCTCCAACTATACCGGGGCAGTTCCTCGACGCTGCTGGCCACAGCCAACACCGCCATTCCGATCAACACGTGGGCTTATGTCGAAGTCAAGCTGTCCATCGCCGCTTCGGGCGGCGTGTTCGAAGCCCGGATCAACGAGCAAGTCGTCGCTACCTATACCGGCAACACCAAGCAATCCAGTACGCTTGCCACCGCCTGCCGCTTCCAGTTCATCGGGCGCAGCACCAAATACGCCATTGATGATATCTACCTATGCGATGGCACGGGCACGATCAACAATGGCTATCTCGGTGATTGCCGGGTGGATGCGCTCAAGCCGGTTGGTTCCGGCACCTATGCCGAATTCACGCCGCAAGGTGCCGCCAGCAACTGGGATTGTGTGGACGAAGCAACCTATGATGCGGACGCCACCTACAACGCCACCAACGTGGTCGGCAAGCGCGATAGCTTCGACTGCTCCAACCTGACCTCCATCACCGGAGCGATATACGGGGTGCAGCTGGCGACGATGGCCCGCAAAGACGACGCAGGCACTCGCGCCTTGCGTAGCCTGACCCGCGTCGGCGGCAGCGACTATGAGGGCGCGACGCAGCCGGTCACGACCGATTACCGCTATTACACGCAAGTGGTCGAGCAGAACCCCAACGCTGCCGCCGCATGGACGGATACGGCCATCAACGCCGCCGAGTTCGGCTACAAGGTGCAAGCCTAATGCCGCGCCTTTACCTCTCCAACAACAGCGCGGGCTATATTCCGGCCACTGTCAAAGGTGGCTGGGAGCAGACCGCCGGGCATGTCGTGCGCGGCATGCACAGCGTGCAAGACCCCGCCTTTACAGGCGTTCCGTCATCTGTGTCTCTGACGGAAAACTCGGCCAGCGCCAACTTCGATGTTCTGCTCATCCGGGCCATCTCGGCACCGCTCGCCGCCGACTGGACGTTCTCCGGCACCGTTAATCTGATGCTGGCCGCGATGGAGAACGGCAGCGACGCCGATTACGCCTTTTGCCTGCATGTCTATGTCACCCAAGGCAACAGCGATACGGTGCGCGGCACATTGCTGGCCACTTACGCCGATCCCTTGGCTAACGAATGGTCGGCGGTTTCAGCGATTGGCAAAGCCTTGGCCTCGGCCCAAGCGCTTTCTTCGATAGCGGCGCTGGCAGGAGACCGAATTGTCGTCGAGGTCGGTTATCGTTCCTACAACACGATGACCAGTTCCCGCTATGGCCTGCTTTATTACGGCGGCAACGGCTCTGATCTGGCGGCGGGCGGCGCGGCCACCAGCGGCATTGGCTATGTGGATTTCTCGGATGCCTTCACGCTCGCCAACAGTCCCGTTCTGCGTGTTAGCCAGACGGCGCTGGAAACGCTTTCCCGTCCCACGACCGCTACGCTTCGGATCTCCCAAACGGCGCAGGAAGTTTTGCGCCATCCCATCCCACCGTTCCGCGTCACCCAGCTTGCCGTCGAAGTCTTGCGCAAGAACGGCGCGCCGGTCGTCGCCTCCCAAGGCGGCATGTTGATCATCGCCACCTGACAGAGGAGCCGCCCATGAATCCGCCCCCAGCCGACCCGGCCATCACCGGGCCAGAACACGATCACTTTGCCGTGCCACCGGATTATTTTCGCAGCATCGGCCATCTCGAAGCGCAGGTGCAAGCACTGACCTCCGCGATTACGGAACTGAAAACCAAGCTGGACGGGATCGACACGCGCTTAGCTGACTTAGATCGCCTTGCCAACAAATGGCGCGGTGGTTTCGGTGTTGTCCTTGTCCTCGGCGGTGTGGCGGGTTTTGTCCTCGATCACCTTCTTCGCTGGATCGCACCGAAGTGATAAGTAAGTAATCTGCCTATGACGTTACATTTTCGTGAATTAGGTCTCTTCCATAAATTTGAATTCAATTGAATATTTTTTTAACGTCAATGTAGGAACCACGCGAGCTGCCGCTTTGGTGCGTTTGTCGAAATCACTAGCGACAATAATGCCGCGCACCTGCTTACCATTTTCTTCCTCTTGCACATCGCCCATGTAGCCTAAAATCTGGCCAATAACCTTGCAATCTGTTTTGCCAGCCTTGAGTTCAACGACAACGATGCCGTTTCCGTCTGCGCACGTTATGTCGATAAATCCTGAATTTACGGCTCGCTCTGCGCCATCGTCGATGATTTTCAAAGAAGGATCGAGACTGGCAATGTTCTGCCGCAACGCGGCCTGCATATCTCGCTCCAGCGTAAATCTTTGCTTGGCGGATTCATCTTCAGAAGGCAGCTCTAATTTCTCGCATGCGTCCTCTGTATTGGACGGCATTCTATCAAAACCATCGTCCTTCAGGAATTTTTGATAGCGCACGACGGCGTTCTTGTAAGATTGGAGGTTGTTACGAATATTCCCTTCAAACTTAATCTTTGACGGATTAGGTTTGTTGGCTCTTTCATCATCCGCGGAATATTTCAGCTGATCGATGACTCCTTGGTAAGTGCCATCCGCATCATGCTTGTCGAGGCTTCCGTAGCATTCCTCCACCTTCTTGACCCGATGAATTTGCGCTACTTGCGTGTTCTCCGCGTATTTTTGTTCGGCAAGCCATGTTGGATAATCTTGACGCATTCGCTTCCCCTTGTGTTTTGCGCGATATTCGACGCTGTCAGACTACTTGATTTTCTTAAACCTCAGCAAGACGAGCGCTTGTTGTGGCGAGGCGTTTTCCTTGAAGCATCTGCAGGACAATGATTGTTCAGCCATTTCTTCAAGGATCCCCATTCAACGGCGCTAATCGGGCAGACACGATGCCCGCGTCGCGCGCCGCTTAACCGCAAACCGAATTCTTCAGGCAGAATCTCGACGACAGGGCCAAAGCGCCATGCAGTTTCAAAGGCCAGCACGAATGCTCCGCCAAGATCGCGGGATATGTTCTTGGCTGTATGAGACGGATTATTGACCTGTTCGTAGGTTGTGCCTGACGGCTTGTAGATGTTGTCCGGCCTCTCCGACTTGCCCGGCCTTTTGGCGACGAAACGCGGTGCGTTCCAGTATTCGGCAAAGGTCATTTTCTCCGTCACAACCCCCGCCCAGCGAACGGCATGTGGTTCTGGCCCCAGCGTTTGTCCGGCGAAAGCGATCACCAAGTCGCCGGGCTGGGCATAAAGCCTGATCTTCGGCTTACAGATGGCAAGCGTCGTCATCGGCGCATCATAATTCGGGGCGCTGCCATCGTCGTTCACGATCACGTAGGAAAACACCTTCATGCCGCCTCCTGAAACAGCGTGCGCAACCAAGCCAACGCCTCACGACTGCCAGCAGGCTCCGCTATGAATTCCTGACCACGCGCCGCCGATTGTAGACCGCCGTCCGCATCCCATCTTTCCGGCGGATGGTACGTCATGCCAACACCGCCGCGTTGTGGATTCAGCCAGTCTGGCACCGTCCAGAGGCTTGGGCTTGCGTCTCCGGCGGAAAGCCGATGCCCCTTTCGAAACGTGCCCCAGCCGGGCAGCGAGGTTTTCTGTCCGTCGAGGATGAGTTGCTCTGACGCAATGTACAAAGCGTTACGCTGACACCAGCCGTCCCGCGCATGCGGATGGTCGCGAAGCCATGGCCGGTCGCGCAAAACATGAGAGCCGTCACACCCGAGGTCGATGATGTCGCCGATTTGCAGCCATCCGAAAATTCTGTGCTCGCGGCTGCCGCTGTACGTCCATCGCTCCTGACGCAGGACAGGCCGAAATAGCCCCCAGAACAGGAACAGATCGCCCTTGGCGACGCAATTGTTGGCAAGGTGAGACTGCGCGGCAGCTACTTGCCCCAGACAACCGCGCCAATTTTCTAGTCGGACAAGGACGTTGGCGTTCAGGTCAGGATCAAGGTGGCAAGAGGCCGTCCGTTTGATCCTTCCGCGCGTCAGATCTTCGACCAGATCTCCGTAATCGCCGGTCAAATCCGCGTAACGCAACGCTGACGGCATGCGCGTCGGGATGGGAAGCGACACGGGCCTGCCGTCAATGATTGGGCTAGGGCAGCCCCCGGCTGCGCTGTCGAACCCTTTGCGGCTGAAAATGATGCGCACGCGAGCTTTCTTTCGTTTTCTCAATCTTGAGCGATCCCCCCACTTCAATACCTGACTTTCAGCATCCCTTCAAGAAATCGGGAAGGGAAATCTCTGTCTTCAGCTTCCCCAACACCGTCCCAACCTGCAAAAGAGGAGAGTAGCCATGACTATCCGACAAGCCGGAAGCCTTCCGCGCGGCCTGCGCAACAATAATCCCGGCAATTTGCGCAAGTCCAAAGACCCGTGGCAGGGATTGGCAGAACAGCAAACGGACGCCGAATTCTTTGTGTTCAAAAGCCCAATTTACGGCATTCGCGCCATCGCCCGCACCTTGATCGCCTATCAGGACGAACACAATCTACGCACCATCCGTCTCATTCTAGGCCGCTGGGCACCGTTGACCGAAAACGACACGGTCTCCTATATCAAAGCCGTGGCGGAAGAGACAGGCCTCTTGCCTGATCAAACACTGAATATGCACCGCTATGAGGATTTATCTGTTCTCGTTAAAGCCATCATCCACCATGAAAACGGCCAGCAACCATATACCGATGCGCAGATTACCAAGGCGCTCGTGTTGGCTGGCGTCGAGCCTTCGGCGCAAAGTGTTCAAAAGACCCGTACCGTCAAGGGCGGGCAGACCGCAACGGCTGCCACGGTTGGCGTCGCGGCACTGGAGGCGGTACGCGAAAGCGTCGATCCAGCCCGCGAAGCGCTGCTCAGCATCGCGCCTTATCTCGATATGGCGAAATGGCTGCTTCTTGCAGTCACGCTGGTTGGGATCGGCGTCATGATTTGGGCGCGCATTGATGACCGTCGCAAAGGGTTGCGCTGATGTGGACATTATTAACCGGATGGTTCTCAGGCAACGCCCTACGCCTTATCGGCTGGGGCGCGGCTGCCTTATCTGTTCTGGCCGTCCTCTTTGGCATGCGCCAAGCGGGACGGAATGCGGAACGTTATGATCAACTCAAGAAAATCGTGGAGATCAAAGATGCCCAACTTCGCGCCACGCTGGACGCTCCTCGTACTCGCGCTGAGCTTGTTGAACGGCTGCGCAACGGGAAATTCTAATCTCGCCTGCGTCTGCCCACCGGTCAAGGAATATAGTCTCGAGTTTCAAAAGAAGCTGGCTGACGAAATTACGTCCATGAACAAAAAAAATGCTGCGATTTTAGTAATGCAAGATTATGCTTTGCTTCGCAAAGAACTAGAGGTGTGCCGCTAGGAGGTCAGCCTCAACCTCCCTGTGAAGATTCCTTGAGTCTATGATAACACCATCGCCATCAAAAATCAGCAGCATTAAGCCACTTCAAGTTGAAGAATATCTCATCCTGGAGTCAGTCGATTATCACGAGAGGAAACCGTTTTCCGGGATCGCTCCAAAAAATCCGCCTCGGAAGAGGCAGAAAGCATACCACAAGTTACGGAAATGATATCACCATTAGCATCTCGTCCGAATACAGCAGGCTCGCCGACACACCTGTACCCACTGGCCTGATCTGATATATATTCCTGACCTCGTTTCTCAAAAAGCATGGCCCTGTTACAAGGCGACCATGTGTCGACATCCAGCATCAAGGCTCGATCATTTCCAACAATCCAAATGGCAGATCCCCAACAATTAGAAAGCGGCAATGAAACTGAAACTTTGTCTAAAGCGCAGAAGGTTGTTTCAACCAGCTTGTACATCTCAGCTATCCCTGCGATTGCTCCAAAAGCAGCGGGTTCATACGTGTTCAAAATAAAACTGAAGATGTAGTCCGTTCCGTTCCAAAGCCGTGTTTCTGCGGTAAATCCCGGAAAACTCCCGGAATGACCGATCAAATATAAATCTCCCGCTTGGTCGTGTCGAAGGGCGTATCCATATCGTTCATTTTGTGAGTTTTTGACAGGCCAACTGGTGCTTAATAGCATTTGCTGGGTATCCGTGCGCAGAAGTCGGTCACCCGCCAAAAACTCGTGAAGGAACAGACTGGCGTCTCCCGCCGTTGAACAAAACCCCGTTGCGACCGCCATGGCGTTCGTTGCTACATGAATGAATGGTTTGCGCTCACCATCATATATAGGGCGACTGTGTCCATCCGCCATCTGGCCGTCCAAATCGGTGGTATAATCGGGATGCGTATGTGATAAGCCAATTTTTTCTATGACGTTTTCCCGCACCCATTTTTCGTAAGAGCTTCCTGAGGCGGCCTCTATAACTTCGCCCAGAAGGGAAAAACCCAAGTTTGAATATTTGCTGTCTCCCTGAGGCGCACAAATCAAATCCGACTGCAGAACGGCCTCGGCAAGAATCTCCCTAGATGGGAACGGTTGCTCAAGCCCCCAGAACAATGGCTGGAAGCCATCGCGGTAAATGCCAGCTCTGTGAGAGACAAGATCACCTATGGTGATTTCCGCAAAGCGCTTGTCGCGGTGCGACGCCAGTTGAGGAATGTATTTAGTTACCTTGTCACCAAAATGCAGCTTGCCTTCGCGCTCCAACATCAACAATGCACAGCAAGTGAACATCTTGCTATTGGATGCCATCCGGCAGAGATGTTCCGTGGTCATAACGGTCTTGTTCTGGTTTCTCGCCGAACCGTAAGCCGTATTGAGTAGCGCTGTACCACTCTTGCGAATGCACAGTTGCCCTCCAACCAAGGGAGCGCTCTTGAAACGATAAGCAAGCCATTTGTCTACCGCATCAATAACTATGTTGTCATATGCGGATAATTTCATACTTTTGCCACACTCACATCGATGTATGCATATTTATGTCGCTTCCTTCCATCCGTATTCGCTGTACGGCTGGTTTCCCATTGATTTCAAGATCCCATCTCTAACGTAGCCGACCATGTTGGAAGGCAACTGAGCTTTAGGAAAAAAGCGCAACTCTCCACATTTGTGCGGCTCCTTATTGCAAATCTCATTCTTCCATGTGGCGCATGTATAAAAGATGTCAATGGACTCTCGGTCTGGCGAAAACCGATGAGTCATGCATGAAAAAGTCAGATCCTTGGCTTCGATAAGAATCCCGGCTTCTTCCGCTGCCTCTCTTATCATTGCGCTCGTTGCGCTTTCCCCGCCATCCAGATGACCGGCCACTACACTGTAGTGCCCATCACAGAATCCGGTTCCTTGCCGCAGAAGCAAAAGAACCTCATCGTTTTTCTGAAGAACGAGATGAACCGCAACCGGCATCTTGAAGTATTTACTTGATGTGGAAAGAGTTTGCTGTTGCACATTGGAGGACATCATATTACATCCTCCGCTTTTTGGCGAGTTCATCCGTTGCCCTTATGGTAGCATCCAGCGTCCCAAGTTCGTTATACGCATGGCCTGCATTCGGAACGATAACAAACTTGGACGAAGGCCAATTCTTGTGTAACTCCCATGCGGTGGTGGGGGGACAAACAACATCGTAACGTCCTTGGATAATTATGCCAGGAATCCCTGTCAGCTTCTTGGCATTGCGGATCAATTGCCCATCCTTCATAAACCCGTTGTTGATGAAGTAATGGTTCTCTATCGAAGCAAATGCTAAGGCAAACTCGTCTCTAGATTCGTCAATTTTGTATTCTCCCTTTGGGATAAGACACAAGGTTTCGCCTTCCCAATCCGACCAAGCTCTGGCTGCCTCGATTCTTGTCTTTTTATCTTTAGAGGCCAAACGTTTTTTGTAGGCGTGCATTATGTTCTTGCGTTCCGACGATGATAGAATTCTGACAAAACGATCCCATGCTTCAGGAAACAAGAAAGAAGCCCCCTCCTGATAGAACCACTCCAGCTCTTTTTTGCGTAGTGTAAAGATACCGCGCAAAACGAGGCCGGATACATGTTTAGGGTACTTTTCGGCATAGGCCAGCGCAAGACCACTTCCCCAAGAACCGCCCAAAATGACCCAGTTCTCGATATTAAGAAGGCGACGCAGCTTTTCCATATCCGCGACAAGGTGCTGGGTCGTATTAGCCTCCAGACAATTATATGGCGTGCTTCGCCCACAACCACGCTGGTCGAAAAGAACGATGCGGTACTTTTTAGGGTCAAAAAGGCGCCGGTGATCTTTGCCGCATCCGCCACCGGGGCCTCCATGCAGAAATATGGCGGGGCGGCCCTTAGGATTACCGCACACTTCCCAATACACTTTGTGTCCATCGCCAACGTCCAACATACCGTGATCGAATGGTTCTATTTCTGGATAAAAGGAACGAAGTTGAACGTTTTGTTTGAGCTGGGTCATGGCGAGGGTATATCCTGAGGGGGTCTAGAGGTAGGAGTGCCCCTTGTGGGGCCTTTCATAAACTTAGATACTTCTGGATCACTGTGGCAACTATATCCAGCATCGTAAGTTTTAGCATTACCCATATTACACCAAAAAGATATTTGGCCTATCCGCATGTATGGGTAAATCTTGAATGGTTGCGCCGCGACGATTTCAAGCGTCCACTGATGGCACGATCCGGTGTGCCCTAAGTTTGCTGATACTTGCAAAAAAAGTCCCAGCCTACCTAGAGAGCTTCGCCCAATAAGTGACATGGCATATTCTTTGCTGCCTAATGTCTCGAGAGTATGCCCCAGATAGGTCTGGTGCGGCTCAAGAACAAACCCTTCCTCAGGGAGCGAGATCTCTTTAAAACCTTGCGTCTCGTCCTCGGTAAATTGAGGGACAAGAAGCTTTGGCCCCAATCGATAGTTGTAGCTATTTGGGTTTATCTGATCCTCGTTGAACGGTTCAATAGTTATGTCCCCCGCATGAACCATTCGTTTTATTTCTAGACCAGTTAGAATCATGATCTTCTCACATATAATTATGGCTGCGGGGCACTTTGCGTCAGTGTTCGATTAAGCTTTCCTCTATCAGGTGAGGAATTTGCCTTGAGAAGGCGGTAATCCTCAACATACTTTGCTACAAAAGCACCGGCATCTGATCTTACTCCCAGACTGCATTGCTCAAAGCTTTCCGCCGCGATTTGAAGTGTTTCTGAGCTAATGTTCGTCCGCGGCTGCAATTCCGCAATCCCTTGAAGATAGCGACGAAGCACTCTTCCACGGTTGGTCGCCACCGGCCTAATTCCTGCGTTCAGGATGAGTGTGCTGGCAGCCAAGGCATCAGCAATCTTAGATTCTTCGACGGTGTCTGTGGGAAGAAACTCTGCCATGGGAGCCGCGTGAATGGGCGTAGGGACACCCAACATTCTACTTATGGCAGTTTCAACGCCATACGCCATCTCAACGGCCAGTTTTTTGTGGTCAGTTTCGACGACAATTATGTTTCCAATGTCTCTGTATTCCTCAGAGCTAGGGCCTTGAATGGCAATGTTACAGTTGCGACCCCGAACGCCATCAATTCCATATTTGTGGGTATAATATACAGGATCCTTGGTATCAAAAACCAAATGCTGCTCTAGACCAGCTGCCTTCCAAAAACGAATTATGTCTTTATCTGAACTGGCGATGTGAACTTTGATTTTATCTTGATCAAGGCCTAGTCGTTGCGTCAAGAACGACCAGAAAAGTGCTGATACCTTGTCTAAATCAGCGTACTGAGACAAAGTGCCTGTGCTCATAAAGGCAGAAGACCAGCGAGGAACAAATGCCTCGTCTTGAATTGTCATAGCGTTCTGCGTTCGTAGGCATTGCTGCACCATGAAAACACCTTGAGGAGGGATTCGCTCTTCCATAAAAACGGGTTTCAATGTGCTTATTGTTGATCCTGTAAAAAGAACGGTCGCGTCTGTCTCTGGAACTAAACTTCCCGGTGGATACTCTGACAAACCTGCCTCAAGAAAATGTCCTCGAAACTCTGAGCAAAACGCATCGCGCAAAACTCGGATCTGCGCTTTATCGGCTGGACTGGCTATGGCAGTTTTGAGTTGTCTATTGAACATTTTCATGATTCATGGCTCCGGGTTTGCTAGTTTTTCGCTTTTCTTTAAGTCTCGATAAACTTCCGATGATCGCGGACCATTGGCTCCTTGGTATTTGCCTTTGTAAAGTTCGATTTCTCCCTTGGGTACCCAGAATGACACCTGTCCAACAAGCATGCCCGGATACAATTTAATCGGTAGTGTTGCGTAAAGTTGGAAGGATAAGTTTCCATGCATCCCCAAGTCTACAAGATCTGCGGTCACATGAACAAACAGACCCAACCGGGCAATGCTGGATCGAGCGTGGATGATAGGAACAAAATAATCACTGCCTATGATTTCGGCAGTATGTCCGACAAGAAAATCCCCTTTCTTCATAACAATGCCCCGCTCATCCGCGATTATTTCGCGGTATTCAGGAGGCACTTTGGGGTCGATAACGGAAGATGTGTACTGGACGAACCTATTTCCCAATGCAAGATCGTATGAGTTTGTTGTGGCTCGCTCAGGATGAAATGGCTGTATATCGATCTTTCCTAAGTTCCACTGATTAATAATTTCTTTTCCGGTCAAAATCATAAAGTCACCTCAGAAGATCTTTTAACGATAAAGCAGCTCTCTGGAGGGCGCAGAACGCCCCCCAGACTGCCCCAATTATCCACAGTTACAGCCAGTCCCCTTCTTGCAGGCCGGTGGCTGAATATCTTTTCTCCGATCCTCCCATTTGAGTTTTTCAGTCCAAACAGGTTCGTCCTGCTTTGGCTTAAACGAAACGCAGAGAGGAACGTATTTGCCAAAATGCTTGCCCTTATGCTGATTGGTGCATGGTGTATCGGTATCCATGTTGTGCCCCAATATCTCATTCGTCGGAGTATCGTTCCAATACATGCGGTTCTGATCGAAAAAGCCCACACAATACGGAGAACCAATCATCAGGGAGCAAACGCGCAGCATTCCATTCGGAAACGCTAACACGCGATCATACTGCTTAACTGAACAGTAGCCGTAGTATTCCTTGTTTCTCTCGAATTCTTCCTGAACCGTGAAACACTGCGGCATGCGAATCGAAATATCCTTCTCCGTAGCCTTGTGGTCGAGCACCGCCGTATATGCCTGCATATAATCTTCAAGTGATGTGCTGACGTCGCCAGACCAGATGTCACGTGGAATTCCAGCCTTGAAAAGGTCATGCATATTGAGAGTCCTAACGCCCAACCCCTTCATAAAATCAACCATCCGAAGAATGCCCAACCTACCTTCATCGGACTGAACAAGATCCTTATGCACACAGCTCGTCACGTGGACTTTGTACCCTTTTTCGATGGCTCTCTTGATGTTTGCCACACAATTCTTATAGGAATTCTTTCCGCGAACAGCATCGTTCATTTCTTCGGTGTATCCATCCAAGCTGAAGGTAATCTCGTCCAGCTTACGGAAATTAGGATTATCCAACATTGTTGGCTTGAACATGCCGTTTGTGTCGATCCTGACATAAGTGTAGCCAATTCTCTTTGCTTCAGCGATCAAGTCCGGAAGCTTTTCATAGAGCGTTGGCTCGCCACCCATGAACGTCATTTTTCGTGCGCCCAGCTCATGAAGGTTTTCCATCAGCGCTACGGCTTGCGGATACGGGATTTCTTTCTGAGCCAACTGGAACGTCAGTTCTGATTTGTACAAACACTGCACACAACTTAAGTTGCAGGAGTCGGTTAAATACAAAAAGGCCTGCCCAACTCGGCCATTGAATTTTTCTACGAATTTTGGATCCATAACCATCGCACTCATTGTCTTTCCTTCCATTGAAATTACGCCATGCGCGCATATTTGCGCCAACATTGTATTCACTGTGCAAATAAGGCGCTCACCTTAGTTCAGCGTGCTTATCTGCTTCAAGTTTTAAATGTTTGTGACAACTCAATACATGTTCGCCTCCAGTTAAGGTTAATGTGTATCTTTCATGCGGCGCACAGGAACACCTTATTTCGAAGGGGCTCGGCGTTTTCTCTTAACCGATATAGCCCCGCTGTCGATTAATAGCGAACCTGTGCTCTGCGGAATATTCCCCTTTTGGGGGATATTTTTATTATTCTCTCGCACTTGATTTTCTGCAGGCTTAAAAAAGCTTGGTTTGATCAGACCAAGCGATAACGCGATGATTGCGGCATGCGTTTTATTATTTGCACTTAACTTGCGACATACTTGTTCTATATGAGCCTTAACAGTCTCCTTTGAAATTCCAAGAATTTCAGAAATCTCACCACGTGTCTTTCCGTATGCAGTGAGCGTTATAACTTCGACCTCACGCTTGGTGATTTTATTTGTTGGCTTCTGCCATATTTGAAGAATTATTTTTTTCATTCAGCGACCACTCTCATCAGCTTTCTTTAGCTTTTTATAGACGCTTTCTGCTTCCTGTTCTGCCTCCCATGTCAGTCCGCCGCAGTCCAAGCACAACTCTAATGCATTCAACATTTGTGCCATAAGCTCTTTTGTCTGCTCATGCCCGTTCACCGCATGAACAATAGCCTCTGCGTTATGCTTGGCGTTCGCGCCTGGCAGGCTGAAAGTTTCAGCGATCACCTGTGGCACGCCGTTCGGCTCTGTATACGCAAAGATTTCGGAAACATCTGCGTGATGACGACACGACCATGGAGCGGGTGAATGCGTTGGCTTTTTCACAGATGCGGGTTTCTTTTGTGGTTTTGGCATTTTTTATTCCTTTTTGTCGAACGGTGCTCATTGGTTTGTTCGCCTATTCCTTCATCAGATCGATATGAGCGAGACCAAACGCAGTGTTCCAGCACCGTTCGATTTCCTGTGCTGAAAAACCTTTTGGCTGAATGTCAGCGCGTGTGCACTTGCCCTTGTCTTTCAAAATATCGACGATGGCGGTTGCCATGCGCTCATACGGTTCGAAGGCGTGAGGGTCGCCCGTGACGCTCAGGATCATCATTTTTTCCTCGCTTGTTAGACATTCTTTGTCCTGCTCGAGAAGACGTAGGATTTCTTCGCCGATAAGGGCATCGGTCATAAATAGGCGCTGACGCATCTGAAGACGGTGGTAGAGTCTAACTTTTAATTCCAGCACCTGAGGCAACTTAGGGTCTTGGCCGCTGGATATCCGGTGTTTTGTATAGGCGATCATCTGATCGATCATGCCCAGATCATCGTCTGAATAATTTTCCTGCATCGCAGGAAAAGCTTCCGGCACCTTTTCGCGGCAAAAGCTTTCGATGTAACCGGCCATTATCTGTGCACGAATGGCGGCGTCTTTCTTCTCGCTTTTGCCGCTCATGATAATGGCGAGAAAACCAAGCGCCGTGAACAGAACCTGTCGATCTTTGTATGCCATCACCAGTCCCGTTGCGTTATTGCAATAAGACCATTCACTCGAAAAGCAGGATGGAATTCCACAACAACTTTTAGCGAAAATGCCCGTAAAACTTACGAAATTTCGCTAGAATTCTGCTTCATTAGTGAAAATGGTCGCTTTTGTTAGCGTTTTTTGCGCCCATGCTGTGATTTCATTTTATTATGATGGTACAGTGCAAAAAATATCCGGCCAAGTTCTGCTTGGCCGGATTTGTTGATACATAAAAGTTGATGAACGATTTACTGAACGATATGGTTTGGCTCTGAACGATCATTTCCGCCATGCGGGGCGGCAAGATTCCAAAGCGAAGCAAAGTGATCCAGATACGTTTGCGTGAAATCCAAGGACTTGAAAAGAATGAATTTGAACGATGCGCATTGGGATGGCGTAACCAGCACGCAACGATCTCCATAGGCGATATACTGACCGGGGCCGGATCCAAGCTTGGGGCAAATCCTAAATTCCGCTTTGGGAATTTTAAGCGACATATCGTAATCTTCCGTCAGCAAGCACTTTAACTTGCCCAAGCTGCTCAATCTGTCTAACTGCAGCGCATCGCTGTCGGATGAGATATCCAATGAATCCAAGAGGGAACGCTGGGACTTCTGAATAGCCATAACGCAGCCACCTTTCGTCCTAATCGTATGGGCAATATCTTCAAGAAGAAATTCAACACCTTCGGACCCGCGCAGCGGCACGGCATCGATGACGCGACGGCGAACGCCGTCATCTTCAGTAAATTTGATGCCAGCTTCTTCCAATGCCTTACGGATGATCTCAAGGCTGCGAAAGGAAATATTCCCGTTCTCTAGGTTCCTGATTGTGGCCATTGATAATCCAGTGACATCGGCAAGCTTCCCTTGCGTCCAGTCGAGTATGGCTCGGGCCGCTTTGATCTGCGCTGGCGAAATCTGGCTCATGGGCTGCGTATTTCCGGTTAAGTTGTGCGATGTTCGGTCGTCAATTCACAATTTTACTAATCTTAAAATCGACGAGAAAATCTAAGGCATCCTGAAAACAAGTATCTGGAATGGCCGTGACCTCCTTCACATCGAACCTTGCCGCGAGCATGTCGCAGATCGTCAGCGAGTCTATGCTCTGTTCTGTCGCAACTGACGCGATCATCGCGCTCAACGACCGCAATGCGCAGGCGCTTATGGGAAGACAGTTCGTATTATTGTCTTTGCTTGCCGTCAGCATGACCGAGCCTCTACGACTGGGGCTTCTTGCGGGGGAATAGCGATCAAGATCACGCCATAGGCGTTTGTCGAATTCGTGCTGATAAAATCAACCCCATGCTTTGCAAAAGTTTCAAAAATCTTTTGAACTGTCGCCTCGGTCGGCGTGAAGGTGCCATGTTCTATGTTTTTGATTGTCTCAGGCGACAGGCCAGCGATCTGCGCAAGGTCGTGCCTTGTCCAATCAAGAAGGCTTCGCGCCGCTCTCAACTGAGCAGGAGCGAGCACCCGCCGGTATAAAGAAAGTGCCGGTTTCATCTCGACGTGATCCCCCTGTGCTATGGCCATGGTTCTTTCTCCTCGTTGGGCTTCGGTCCGGCTTAATTCATGACATCTTGAACGCGCAAATCGACCAGATAGCGGATGGCCTCGTCGTAATAGCCACGCGGCAAAGCTTTCACGTCTTTGACTTCGAAAGCGGTGGCGAGCATCTCGCAAACAATCTGTTCGCTGGCATTCTGCGAATAGGCCACATACGAAATCACGGAGGTGACGGCTTTTAACTCAGACTGGTTGAGCGGCTCATCATGGGCAATGATCGCCGCATTAAGGTCGTCAGTGATATCGGACGCTGCCATGGCGTTGCTAGCGGGCCACATCAGATCATCGTTATTATTGCTGGCATTGAGGCTTTCTGCCTCGATACTCGGTTGATCAAAATTAATCTTAATTTGCGACTTGGCCATGGGACAGCTCCGATTTAAAGGGTTAGGCGGCAATCGCCGATACAGCATTCATGGCGTCCTGCGCACGCATTGCTCTTTGGAGCCGTTCTTCGTAATCAATCCCAGCCATCAGCCAAGAGGTGATCCCGGCTGCCTTTTCAATGTCCAGCAGCAACTGGTAAGCTCCGGGAGCGCCATATCTCATTTCAAGTCCGTGAAAAGTAAGCATAATCATCTCCGTAAAAATCGTTTTCGAACTACCAATAATGTGGACTGTACAATGATAGTAGGGTGAAAGCAACACAAACCTGCAAAAAGAAGGTCTAAAGCAGACAAAAGCAATAAAGAAACTATTGCAACCATGCCAAACACCTGTTATATGTAGGTAGTTACCTAAAAGTGGTTTTAAGAATGTATAAAATAAGCTTTGATATTATCATCAATGGTTGTAGTAACCATACTAAATGCCGATTATGGAGTTAAAGCATGAGCGTAGGGCGTCAAATTCGAGCTGGTCGCGGATTACTCAAGTGGTCAAGCGCCCTATTGGCTGAAAAGGCCGGATTGACCAGAGATACCATAAACAAAATTGAAGATGATGCTGTGCAGCCCCGCGAAGGGACTGTGGCTGATATCGTCAGGGTGTTTGATGAGAATGGTGTGGAGTTTACGGATAATTTCGGGGTGCGCCTCAAACCGCAAGGCGTTGAAGTGCTGGTGGGACACGACGGTCTATGCCGCTTCTTTGATGGTGTATATGAACACATCAAAAAACACGGAGGCTTAATACAGGTGACGGGTGTTGACGAGGATGTATTCACAGAACACTTGGGTGATTACTCTCCAGTTCACATTCAAAGAATGACGGAGCTGGTAGAAGCACGAAAAGACATCAAGGTACAGTCACTCATCCGTGAAGGTGATACAAACGTCACTTGTTCTGACTATGCAGAATATAGATGGCTGCCCAAGGACATGTTCGAACCTGTTCCGTTCTACGTTTACGGAGATTGTTTAGCAATTATGTCTTTCCAAACCATACCCGCGCCCACCATTGTTCTGCACAAAATACCAGCGATCACCAATTCCTATAAAAAGCAGTTCGATGCTCTCTGGAAAATATCGAAATCTGTTCGCTCATAGGAGGTACGATGCTAAGCAATAATGAAGCTCTGCACCTCATCCCGTCCATGGAGTTTTTTGAACAGAGTGTCGATCTGTGGATGGGGTTCGCCTCAGGTCATATGGGGCCACAAATGTATCAGCACCACACTGGAGTGCGTGGTAAACAATCTTTATCAGGCGTATATACTTGGGATGAGCATGCAAAATGGGGCAGCCTCCCCAACCTTTGTAGAACATCTTTGAACACTTACCTCCCTGAAGTTGCCAAAGCTGCGGAGAAGGGACTGCCGATCGTTGAATTCGGCCCCGGTGGATTGCATGAAGCGAAAAAATTGATCGAAGCCTTCCATTGCAAGGAATACAAGCCTGTTGATTGCAGTTTAGAAATTTATGATATGGCATCACAGTTCGCAAAAACTAACAATGATTGCCGCGTAAACCCAATTATTGCTGACTTCTTTTCGGGGGATAATGGGGCTTTTGTTGATTCTCCTGCGCTTGGGGTTCAGCTTGGATCTACGATTAGCAATATACCAGGACCTGTCCCCGCACTGCTGCCGCACCACCATTTAGTTCAAGCTTTAAAGAACTTGATTAAGACAATTCCCTTTGGAGGACAGCTATTTATTCAAGTTGATACCTGCCAAGACGAAAAACGTAATGTCGCGTTTTATAGTGAACCTTGGCACAAGCTTTTTGGCGTTAATCATATCTACAGAATGGCAGAAGAGCTGCCGATGAATAATTTTGATCCCAACGGTTTTGAGTATTTTCCTATATGGCACCAATCATGCAGCCTCTTGGCTCATACGGTTCGCGCGGTTCAGGATCAAGAATTCCAGATGGGCATTTTAGGGGAAATAAATGTCCGTGTGAAAAAAGGCGAAATCTTTCACTACAACAATTCCTATAAATATCCATCTGACTTTTTTGAGGCATGTGCTGCAGAAGCAGGGTTAACTCTGATTAGCAAATGGGGTGATGAGGTCTTGCTATATTTATTCGACGTTCCAGCCGTTTCTTGCAATTCGCAAACTATATCAAAACGATTTCTAGCCTCTGCTATTTCCCACAAAAAGAATGACGCAGCAGGTTCCCGAATTATACGCTGAGACTATCACAAAACACTACAGCCAAAAATAGTCGTTATACATAAGCAAATCAATCGACCGCTGAACACATCATGTGTATGATGGCCTTGTTCCGTTTCATAACAGGGTCAAATGAAAAATGTTACTGCACGATAAGGTAGCCCAACTCAGGAAAACACGTGAACAAGCTGGAATTCCTCCCGTTCCAACAACGCTGCAAGGCGTTTCAAAAGAACGCGTCCGCAAAGTTCTTACCCAACTAACATTTGGCAGCAACCAAGACTTAGTAGATGTTGTCTTTGCGCTTTTGGACAACCAAACTGACAGCTGGTTTGACAAGCCTCCAAAAGATGCGCACTTTTGCGACGGAGCATCGACAGCACATCTTGCATGTCATGTCGGCATTTTACAACGCAATGCCGGGAAGTTGGACAGGGAAGGAAGAGATTATTGGATAAAACCGCTGCGCGAGCTGGGTGGGATAGAGCCGATCTATCTCTTCGAGGATAGCTTTATAGACGGTCACCAAAGAGCAAAATCACCAAATTGTGCTTACAGACTTTCTCAGGATTTTAAAGCAATCTTACAGGCCTCTGCGGATCAATGGGGGCGCATGCTAAACGCATGGAACAATAAAGACGCTGCTCGCGCTCGGCTTGAGTTCCAAGCCAAGGCAGCCGCCGCTGCTCAACAGCTTATTGGAACATCCGGGCATAGCTCCCTGATACAGGCATCAGTAAGTTTCTATGCGAAGCAGTTTCTCCCCGGCTACAAAATCATATATGTCGATGACGGAGATGGGGATCGCATAACCGATGAGGATCGCTCCCGCTTAAAGGAAGCGGGCATTGAACTGCGCCTTGCGGACGCTATGCCCGACGCATTACTTTGGAATCCTGCAACGGACTGGTTATGGGTTATCGAGGCCGTTACGAGCGATGGAGAAGTTGACCTTCATAAGAAAAAGCAATTGGAGAGTTTGTGCGCGCGTTGTGGAAAAGCAGGGATTGGCTTCACCACTAGTTATCGCACTTGGAAGGAAGCTGCAACGCGCCAAGGCAAATCACCAAACATTGCAGTCGACACTTACATCTGGATTCAAGAAGACTCGTCTAAACACTTTTTTGTGGCTTCATTTCCGCAAGAAGCGTCTCGATAATGGAATCCACTGCTTCTTGCGTTGTAGGGACTCTACCGCAACCGCGCCCAATACGTTCAAGTTGTGCGCGGTCGGGATAACGTAAATTTCGCAAGTCTGTCGCATTGACCTGTGTGTGCCCACTAAATTGGCGGAAATAGCCGTCCACAGCAGAAGAGTTGAGAAACAAACAAAGCCCTAGAGCAAGATCAGGCGTAAGTCCGTGACCATTCTCATGAAAATAATTCAAATGGTTCTCAAAACCAATGAGTTCTCCCGGCACACTTTCAGGATCAAATATGACGGCGACAAGACGTCTTTTTTCTTCCTTAGAGGTAAATCGTTTTGTTAGAACGTAAATACCGCGTGGAACCATCAAATCAGAAGTCGATGCATTCGACGCCAATGCGTTTGGCTTCCGGCCACCTTTCTTAGGCCAAGAAACATATCCTTGCTCAAAATGGCACGGATAAATAAGCGGAACAGCATCAGAATCAGGATTTAACCGCAGATGTTCTTTTGCCCTGAAATCCACGACACGTCCTGTGGATACATTAATACCCAGATCACGAAGTGAGCATGGCAAGGTTATAATTTTATGGGCTAGGTCACGACCTGCTTCAGTGACTGTGAGATGGATGTAGCTATGTGAATCATCGTGATGAACCACTTCTCCATATGGCACATCGCGTACAATCATATTTATGTCTTGCGGACAGCTATTAGAGGTAATTCGAACCGTTACGGGTTGTGGCTCAGACTTTACCAGTTTGAAAATTATATTCTCCTGAAGAACATCATCATCAGAAAAAGCTCTGCGCCGCGATTCGTAAAGGTGCACACTTTCTAGTGCCGAACACTCCAGCATGAAATGTCGGAACGGTTCGAAATAAGACCCATTACAGAAACTACGAGGGGTAATTGCTACCATTTGTCCTTTCTGTTCAAGCTGTAGCAATGCGAAAGCAACAAAAGCTGTGTAAAGATTGCTCGTCTCTATGCCAATGCGCCTTAACGCACTTCTCGTATTTGATTTGCTATTTATCTTGGCATAAGGAGGATTGAGTATGGCACAATTATATTTCAATCCTTCTGATGGTTGAGAAATAAGAGGCTCTGCTGAATGAAGAATGTAATCGTCGCGGATTATTTCGTACTTAAAATCTATGCCTGACACTTGGCATTGCGCTTCGCACGCCATCAGTGTCATTTCGAGCAAATCACTTAGGGTTTTGTCGACCTCGAAAGCAGTGACATTGATTTCCTCCGGAGGGGTACGCAGGAGGCAGGCTTCATTCACAAACGCAGCGGTTAGTGTGCCGACTCCCGCCCCGGCATCAAGCAACCGCACTACTTTTGGAAGGGTTGTAAACCTTTTTGCCATAAAAGTGGCAACAGGGGCAGGAGTCATGAACTGTCCCAATTTACTCCGAATATCAGCATCAAGTTTGGCAGAAATCATGATGCGTGCCATATCAGCTTGTGCAAGTGCTGACGTTTCCTCGTCTTCTTTTAAGGCTGCATACATTCAGCGATTATCCTTTGTGCAACGCACACTTCTTATCAATGCGAAAATGAAAGTGGGCCTTCATTCAGATAAAGGATTTTAGCCTAATATGCCACTGAATTTCCACGAGTTTTTCCGCGAGTACTAACAACGCCATATGAGGGTATTGTCCTGTAAATTGGCAAAATCTCAGCAGATTATCTGTATGGCTAGGATTGTTGCTCAAAACACCTTACCTGTTGGCGATTCTCGACGTAATATTAATAGACACTTCCCATCTTCTCCAGATATGGCCCTCCAATGCTCTCCATTTTTACAAAACCTTTGGAGCAAATCACCGCCGATGATCTGACAGAACTGACCAGTAAGAAATGGTCAGAAAATTTTCAGGTCGAATATAAGAAAACACTCCCCGACAAGAATGCAGAGCGCTCTTCATGGCTAAGCGGAGGAGATAAGATCACCGATGCAGCCAGAGACAAGCTTTTTTCGGAGATTATAGCTTTCGCAAACTCAATGGGAGGAACGCTCATCCTTGGAATAGAGGAAACGCTTGATAAACCTCCTAGAGCAGAGGGCATCAACCCCATTCCACGTGTCGGCGATTTGGCTAGTCGCCTTGAAGATATGGCAAAGTCAGTTATTGATCCTATTCTGCCGAACCTACAAATTTGGCCTATTGAGGTGAATCACGACGACAAGTCAGGCGTAATCATTTTTAGAGTACTCCCGTCACGACGCGCCCCTCACCGCTTAAAAACAACAGGACGCTGTTATATACGCAATGGCACCAGCTCACAGGAAATGGATATGCGCCAAATCCAAGATATGACGCTAAATGTTGCGCGTGACCTTGCCGGTATCGATAAGGTATTTCAATCACGCCAAGAGGCATTTCATAAATGGGGAACTATACGGAAACGCATGGCCGCTGTTCGTGTAACGGCTATTCCGTTGCTCGAAGTGCCCGATCTCGGCAGATTATACGGCAACAGGAAGCTCTTTCACTTTGACCCTAGCTGTACAGTTACGTTGAGAGGACAGCAGCACGCCATTTGTCTGCAACAAACCGATTTTTCCGAACGCCCCGTACTGCGCGGGATTTGTCGCAATGGAGACAGTCTTATCTCGCCATACCGTTATGAAATGTATCAAAATGGAGCAATAGATCTCTGGGCTGGGAACTCTCCATATGACAATCCTGCATACACGCCGCCGCAGTCCCAAAATGATCTCTATATCTACCACTCTACTGTTTTGTCGTGTGTGGCTGGAGTGATCAAGGCTGTGCACCACTTGCGCACCGAGATTGGTATGCCAGATGCCGAATATGGCCTCGAAGTTGAGATTATGGCGTTTTCTGATACAGCAGTTAAACAACCGATCACATATGAGTACCTAGAGGGCCAAACAATTCCCCCCTATATAAAAAAGCCTGTTTTTTCAGATTTGCCCTTTGTCCTCCCTCGAATGCAGGTCGCGGGTGTAAAAGACTCTCCTCAAATCATAGACTTAGTCGATAAAGACATCTACGATGCACTTGGTGTGAAAGATGAATGGAAGTCGCTGTGCGCTCAAAATCTATAGGCTGTGAGATTCGAACTCCAAATACTGCTTCCTCAATAACACATTGATTGTGCTATATAATATTTGGAGCATGTTCAAACCCAGTCACGTTCCCTCCGCCATTATTCAAATAAAAACATTCTCATAACTTTTTCGACCACCGTCATTTAGCCCTTATTCCGCAGGGTTTTTCGCACATAGCTGTAAACATGAGCGATCCTTTTCCTCCCCCAAAACACCCTGTTTTTCTCCTGAAAAGCCCTATCTCCTGAGAAGGCTCTAAACCTTTGGGCGTCATGTTTAGAGCCTTAACCGCATGATTTTCCACGACTTTGTATTTTTGTGTTTGTGAAGCCAACTGCCTAGCGGATGAGTCGAGAAAAATCAGACAAATTCAAAAAGATTCAAATCAATCAAATTGAGGCGATCGGAGTGCCCTGATTATCATTGGGGCATGAAAAACATCCCCATCGCCCCACAGATCCAAGACGAAATCGCCTCACTTCTCGCGCTGGGATTCCTGCGCCTGAAAATGCGAGAAATCACTGCAAATAAAGCACTTATGAAGCGAAAAGCTCTCGACTTCAGGGCGAACAAGAGCGTTCCTGTCGTGCAGGAGCATGACGATGAACAATGAGCTTTTAGCCAAAATCGCCGCATTACAAACAATGCCTTTCAATCAACTGAAAAAGCTCTGGCGCGAAGTTTACGAGACCGATCTTCCCAGCCTTAATCGCAAATGGATTGTCAGCAAGTTGGCGTACCGCATTCAGGAGCTGGCCTTGGAAAAGGAAGTCGGCTCCTTGGAGCAGCGGCTCGATGCCCTGGCCAAAGTTCGCCTCGGCAACGATCTGAAAAAAGAGCGCAAACGCCCAATCCACCGTCCGCTGACAGGAACGCGCCTCATCCGCGATTATGGCGGCGTCGAATATCAGGTCACGGTTCTGGCCGATGGCTTTGCCTTCGATGGCCGCAAATACAAAAGCCTTTCGCGCATCGCCCAAGTCATTACCGGCAAAGCATGGTCAGGCCCCGCGTTTTTCGGATTGGTCGGCAAGAAAGGCGCAGCATGAACGCATCCACACGACCACGCATCCGATGCGCTGTTTACACCCGCAAATCATCCGAAGACGGTCTGGAACAGGATTATAACAGCCTCGACGCTCAACGTGATGCCAGCGAATCCTATATCGCCTCGCAGAAACACGAAGGCTGGGTTCTTGTCCCTGATCCTTATGACGATGGTGGGTTCTCCGGCGGCAACACAAACCGCCCCGGCCTTAAACGGCTTCTTGCTGATATTGAAGCCCGCAGGATAGACATCGTGGTCGTCTATAAAATTGACCGCCTCACGCGCTCCTTGATGGATTTTGCAAAGCTGATCGAAGTCTTCGACAAACACAATGTTAGCTTCGTCTCCGTCACGCAGCAGTTCAACACGACGACACCGATGGGGCGCTTGATCCTGAACGTCCTATTGTCCTTCGCCCAGTTCGAGCGCGAACAGACGGGCGAACGCATCCGCGACAAAGTTGCCGCTAGCAAAAAGAAAGGCATGTGGATGGGCGGCTGCCCGCCGCTTGGTTATGATGTTGTCGATCGCAAGCTGATCATCAACCCCAAAGAGGCCGCAATCGTCAAAAAGATATTCCTGCGTTTCATCACGTTGCGCTCGACCACGCTGCTGGGACGGGAATTAAAACTGCAAGGCATTAGAGGTAAAACCTATATCACCCAGACTGGCAACCAGCGCTATGGATCGCCGCTCTGCCTCAACCAGCTTTATCGCATCCTGAACAACAAGGTCTATCTGGGTCTGATTACTCACAAGGGAAACACCTACCCTGGTCAACACGAAGCTATTATCGATCAGAATATATGGGATGAGGTGCGCGACGTAATGGGAGAAAGTTCGTTTCTTCGAGGTCGCCGCACAGCAACCAAAGAGTTCGCGTTATTGAAAGGTCTCGTTTTCTGCGGCCTTTGCGGATCTCCCTATACGCCGGTACACACACTTAAAAACGGCAAGAAATACCGCTATTACAAGCCCAGCCATCAAATACGGGGCATCAATGAAGAATGCCCCATCGGCAGTGTGGGCGCAGGCGAATTGGAAAACGTGGTCTTGGCTCAACTGAAAGAGATCTTTCTCAAACCGGAGATCATTATCAAAACATGGGAGAAGGCACACAGTCAGGATGCGACTATCATGGAGCGAGAAATCAAGAAAGCGCTGCGCAACATCGATCCTGTCTGGAATGAGCTTTTTCCTGTCGAGCAAGCGCGCATTGTCAATTTGCTGATCGAGCGCGTCACGATCCAAGAGGAAGGCATCGACATCAAATTTCGTAACACAGGTCTTGAATCCTTGGCGCGGGATATGGGCGATTACAAGAAACGGATGGCAGCATGAAAAAGGACGCACATCTTTCCATTCATATTCCTGCCAAACTCACCCGCAAACGTGGGCGCAAGCGAATCCTGCTGCCTGATCGGGCAATCCTCCCCCAGCTTGCCCCCGAACAAAACGAACACCTGATCCACGCCTTGCTCTGCGCCCATAAATGGCAAAAGATCATCAGCACCAGCAAAATGGAAACCACCGAAGCGTTGGCCAGAAAAATGGGCATTTCGCATGCTTACGTTTGCCGTGTTTTGCGGCTCAATCTTTTGGCGCCGGATATTCGGCGGGATATTCTCGATGGCCGCCAACCGAAAGGCCTTCGCGTCATCGATATTCTCCAGCCGTTTCCTCTCGTCTGGGACGATCAGCGCAAACATCTGGGGTTTGCGTAGTTCCAAACCATGTCGTTAACCAAAATTAATACTTGTAAATAAAGCATTTTTTGTTCCAACGCCATTTTACAGGGGTTAACCAATGCATCTACTTGATAACATGGACTAAAACGAACATTTTTATTGATTTTTACGACTCTAGCGTGTATTTATTACGGAAACGCAACGATAAGAACGTGGTCTATCGACCTACCCTTTTTAGGTTTTTCGGTGGGATATTTTCTATGCTGGGATTTGACAAAGACCATTATTCGCTAATCGAATTAGCCGAGCGCTGGAAGATTCCCTTCAAGGAAATGGAATATCACACGGAGCGCGATCGCCTGGAAGTTCATACATGGCTGGGTGATGTCGTGGCCATACGCCACGTCTTGGCGAGAACAGCCGATGGAGAAGAGCTGCCGGTTCAAAAAGGCATCATCAGCCTCAACGGCTATTATATCGTCGCGGGCGACGAGTTGCGGAAGATGTACCGCGCGCCAGGCATTCCAGAAATCAGAAAATTCCATTCACTTGATCGCAGAGAAATTTATACGCTCTATCCTCTGCAAGAATCCTACAAGACCAGTCTATCGGCGCTGGAAGTAAGCCGCGCCGAACGTGATCGCTTCGAGGCCAACCCTAAGATCCGTGCGCGCATCGTACCCAAGAACAAAACGCGCGCTTCCTCCACGGCGGTGGGTGGCAGACCCAGCGTCATGAATCTTGTCGTGCGCCATTTCGAAGATCGGGCAACGCAAGGCCGTTTAAAAGAGACGCTTTCCGCCGAGTCCGTTTATCTTGAAACATGGGCGCATAAAAAGCTCGGCCCTGACGCGCCCGTTGCCAAGACCATCGCCAACAAAATCGGCCCTTCATTCACGTCATACAAAGCGGAAGGCACCCACGGTTGAATACCTACGGCGCCGGAGATTTCGGTGATGCCGAATCATTTTTACGCAGAAATCTTCAAAACCAATAAATCCCGAAACCCACCCAAAACCTTCCCGAAACCTCGGAAGCCTGTTTCTAGCGACAAATCAAGGCATGGCGAAACCGTTTTAGGAGAGTTTAAGGCTCTGTTTCGGGCATAAAATTTGTGAACATTAAAGGGTCTCACGCAACATCTCGCGGAGACCAAAAATGGAAGAAGCTCACCTCAACGTTTATCAACTGTCAAAGCGGTGGGGGCTGTCGCCCGGCACGCTGGATCATTGGCGGCGTTACGGCAAAGGCCCCCGCTTTCTCAAGATCGGCGGGCATGTCCTCTACCGACTGTGTGACATCACGGCCTATGAAGAACAACAAGTACGTCAGACGACCGTCAAACATTCTGGCGTCCCGTTGAACGCTGAAGACGCACGCGCAGCCTGATCCATCATCGTGTTCGTTGCGTCCCCACACTATCCGACGATCAAGTCTGATCTGAGACAGATGCATCGCCCTGTCGAGCATCCGTGCGGTGGGTGGCGTGGTGTGCTCATAACACTATTCTTGCCTCAGGGGGTCGCCACATGAATGCGAACCCATGGAGCAAGTTTTTCTGGAACGATTGGGAAAATGATCCATCGCTGCGTCTGTGCTCTTTTGCAGCACAGGGCTTTTGGATGCGGCTTCTCTGTCTCGCGGCAAAATCCAACCCAACCGGCTTCGTAGCCGTGGCAGGACGACCTTGTTCCTCGACGGACATCGCGCGCTTAAGCGGTGTTTCCGAACAGGAGGTTGAATCGCTACTCGGCGAGCTTTCACGGAACGGCGTTTTTTCCCGCGACGCACAGGGTCGCATTTATTGCCGCCGCATGGTGCGCGACAACCGCAAACGTCAAAAACTGCGTCAAAACGGCGCGAAAGGAGGACAAGCCAGCTTCTTGAATGGCAAAGGTATTTTTGCGCCGACCGAGCAAAATATCGAGCAGCCGTCCGAGCAAGGCTCCGAGCCCCAGAAGCCAGAGTCCAGAGTCCATAAGCCAGAATCTAAACCCCCTGTAGGCCCCCCAGCGAAACCGAAAGCCGAAGTCAGCGCCCTAGCAGCCGACTGGTCGCTGCCCGAAGATTGGCGGGATGTCGCCAAATCTCGCGGCTGGGCTGACTCCGCCATTGAGCAGCAGGCTATGCGGTTCAAACAGTATTTTGGTTTTGGAAAAGGCAGCGGCATTCGGCGCAGCGATAAAGGCTGGCGTCAGGCATGGCTGAATTGGCTTGATCGCGAACTTCGGATCCGTCCCGATGCAGCGACAGTTGGTCAAAGCGAGACGCCAATACAGCGACCGAACTATCCGCCATTGCCGGAAGATCTACGCGCAAAACTCAAAGACCATTACGTCTTCAAGGAAACCGTCATCCAGCGGTGGTTGCTACCATGTACGTTCGATCTCGACAGAGGCGTCGTTTATGCGCCCAGCGGGTTCCACGCCAGCTATCTCGAAAATCACTACGGCGACGCGTTCTTTCGTGCGGTGGGTCGAAACTTCAAATTTCTCGTCAAGCCAAGGGAGGATGTCCATGGCATGGCGAAGTGAAATCCTGCTCAAGGTGCGCGGCCCACCGCATGACCTCCATTTTTGTTCATCAGCAAACTCAAAAACAGAGGTTCATCATGTCCGCTTTACCCGTTCCATTTAACAATTCATACGCTCTCTCTTCGCCCGTTCGGCATTGCTCGCTGCTCGCCATCACGCTTGGCCTGCAAACAGGCTGGGCCGTTCATGAACGCAACGGCACCATCAAATTTGATTGCAAGCCTTTTCGCTCCTCGGAATATGAAGGTGAAGGCATGAAGTTTGTGCGGTTCCGTTACTGGCTCGATGAAATCTCCAAAAAATACGGCAGCTTCGATGCGGTGGTTTTTGCCGATATTCAGCACCATTCAAGCATGCAGAGCGCCATCGTTTACGGTGGTTTCCTTGGCCACCTCACTGGATGGTGCGACTGGCGGCAAATTCCCTACATCGGCGCGTCCATGGCCGATGTTCACAAACTTGTGACCGGCGGCGACGGTATCGATCAACAGAGCCTGATCGATGCCCTGCGGCGCAAAGGTTTTATCAATGTCAGCCGCGACACGGCGGGCGCGTTGGCCGTTCTCGATTGGGCTTTGCATTACAAAGCGCGGGGGAACGCATGAAGTGGCTGCCCCCTGGTTTCGGCGAGGAACGTGTCCCCGTCGAAGACATCAAGCGCGACGGCTGGCGCGAACAAGGCATCCTTGTCGTGTCGATTGCGGACAGCCGTCTGACGTGGCCGGAAAAAGAGCTTCTCTGCCAGATCGGCGAGAAGCTCTACGGCAAAACTGAAATCCCCATCATGAACAAGAGGCGCGAAAATGACTAAACGCTGGACGCCAAGCATGGTCGCCGACCAACTCGAAGATGCCATTGCAACTCTCAGAAAACTGCCGCCGGTGGTGGTTCAAGGGTATTTTACCGTATGGCCGAAGATCAAATACACAGAGCTTGAGGTTTTGCAGCAGGAAAAGCTGCCCATCAAACTGCGCCCGCGCACAGAAGAGATCACCCGTCTTGAAGAAACTCTATCATGGATGGGTTGTCTTGAAGTCGACGAGCGCAAGATTCTCTGGCGACGCGCTGCAAATGTGCGGTGGAAAAGGATTTGTGCCGAGTTCGGGATTGTGCGTGCGACTGCGCATCGCCATTGGATGTTTGCATTGTGCAAGGTTGCTGATCACCTCAATCAACGTGACGGTCTTTAACAAAGAAAATGAAAATGAGACATTTTTGTGCGAGACAAATGAAACATTTTTTGTCACTTTTTAATTCACGCTGCGGGGATTGCATCGCAATGCATCCGGCGCAGCGTTTTCCCCACCCACAGTTCTGGATATTCGTGATGTTTTGCCGCGCGTTGAGCCGTCGGTTGCGCATGCGCATGTCCGGACGCAACCTCAAGGAGACCTCGATGACCGATCCCCAGACCAACACGACCGATCCCAACGCCCAAGGCGCAGGCACAGATAGCACTACTGCCAACAGCGGCAACGGCAGCGATACTGGCAGCCAATCCCAAACCGACACGTCCTCCACTCTCGAACAGGTCATCCAGAACTATGAAAGTGCGCTGACCGATTTCGACACAAAGCTGGCGGCTTTCAATGTCGCTCAGAGCGCTTTGACCACGGCGGCGCAAACCGTGGCCGCCTACAAGCAGCAGCTCGACACGCTTGACCAGCAAGAGGACAGCAAGTTCGACCGCGTCAAACCGTATCTGCCCGCCGCCTGAGCCTGCGGCAGCCAAGCTGGTCTGGGCTGTGCGATCGCAGCCCAGACCTCCGGCTCTTTGGCCAGCAACCCCAGCCCATGGCAACGAATTGATGCCACAAGCCTTTGAAATCTTTTGGGTCCTTCCTGCCCGAAAGCGCAAGCGGGCGGGCAAGGCCCGGCAGTTTGATAGCGTTAGCGAAATTAAACGGGTTACAGGCGGTTACAGGTTACGACGCCGGTTACACCAAAAAGCACAGAGGACTGAATGACATGGCTTTACCTTCCGCCAGACGCGATGACGCGCGCGGCGAAAAGCGAAGCCTGCGTGGACTTTCCCTCTGTGCCGGAGCCGGAGGACTTGATCTCGGCCTCCACATCGCCGCACACGCCTATCGAACTGTGGGTTACGTCGAGCGGGACGCCTACGCTGCGGCCACTCTCGTGGCGCGGATGGAAGACCAGGGGCTGGATCGCGCACCTGTCTGGGACAACGTTGCAACCTTCGATGGCCGAGCGTGGCGTGGCATCGTGGATCTCGTCCATGGTGGCTATCCATGCCAGCCCTTCAGCGTCGCCGGACGCAAGCTCGGCGACAAAGACCCGCGACATCTCTGGCCGCACATCGCCCGCATCGTCAGCGAGGTCGAACCGCCTCTCTGCTTCTTTGAAAATGTCGGCGGACATCTACGACTGGGGTTCGAACAAGTCCACGATGACCTTCGATCAATGGGTTATGGCGTTAAGGCGGGCTTGTTTACAGCGGAGGAAGTCGGCGCGCCGCACAAGCGCGAACGGCTGTTCATCCTGGCTTACGCCAAGGGCGCAGGAGAGCAGCGAAAAACAGGAGACGTTCTTGAAGCGCAACGGCGACAGGTCAGCGCGTTGCTCCGGCTCGCTCACGGCGCAGACAGTTCTCTGGCCGACAGCTACGGCGATGGATGCAAAAGTGAAATACGCCCGCGCTCCGGAAAAAATGATCCGCAAGGATCGCCGCAACGTACTGCGGACGCCAGGACTGGCGGAGACGGTTCTGCAACCGGAATCCTATCCGTACAGCAAAGAGGATCTGGAACTGGCGCTGCAGGGAAAACCCTACCGGACGACTCGCGTCCATTGGCCGACACCGCGCGCACAGGAACCAGGCAGCACAAGCTCGGATCACGGTCTCAGCCTCAACGAGGTGGGCAAGATGTGGTCGACGCCGCGCACATGCTCCGGAAAAAGATCAAGCGGGTCGAACCGTTCGGAACTGACGAAGGCTTGGTCGACGCCGACTGCGCGGGATTGGAAGGACGGCGTGCTGATCGACAACAAGACGGCGACACGGAGCAACCTTTCCCGCCAGGCCCCTCGGACGAAGCTGGCTGGCAGCGATTGCTCCTCCGCGCCCCGTACCTTGAACCCGCTGTTCGTGGAGGCTCTGATGGGCTGGCCCATCGGGTGGACAGATTGCGCCTCTGCGGCAACGGGGTTGTCCCGCTGGCTGCGGCTTATGCGTTCTACACTCTCTCAATTGAAGCTGAACTCTATCCCTGAGCAACCATGCCTGATTTAAAAACCCGCATGGCCGAGCGCATTGAGCTTTGGCCGGTGGAAAGGCTCGTTCCCTACGACAAAAATCCGCGCACCCATTCGGCGGAGCAGATCGCCCAGATTGCCGCCAGCATCACAGAATTCGGCTTTCTCAATCCTATTCTGGTCGACACGGCGTCTGGGATCATCGCCGGTCATGGAAGGTTGCAGGCCGCGAAACAGTTGGCGCTCTCTGTCGTTCCCGTTGTTGTTCTTGATCACCTGAGCGAAGCGCAGAAACGCGCTTATGTGATCGCTGACAACAAACTGGCGTTGAACGCCGGATGGGACGAGACTCTTTTGCGTTCCGAGCTTGAGGCTCTGGAAGAAGAAGGCTTCGATCTGCCGCTAGTCGGTTTCTCTGACGAAGAGCTAGCCGATCTGCTAGCTGATCCTGACGCTGCATCCGGCAACACAGACGAGGATGCGGTGCCGGAGGTTCCCGCCGAACCCGTCACGAAACCTGGCGACCTTTATATTCTCGACAACCATCGTTTGCTGTGCGGCGATAGCACCGTTCTGGCCAATGTCGAACGAGTCCTCGACGGTGCGCTGGCCGACATGGTGTTCACGGATCCGCCTTACAATGTCGATTACGGCAACACCGCCAAGGACAAGATGCGCGGCAACAACCGCACCATCATGAACGACAATCTCGGCGACGGGTTCGAACAGTTTCTCTACGACGCTTGCGTCAACATGCTGGCTGTCTGTAAGGGCGCGATCTATATCTGCATGTCGTCGAGCGAGTTGCACACACTGCAAAAAGCGTTCGTCGCCGCTGGCGGCAAATGGTCGACATTTGTCATCTGGGCAAAGAACACCTTTACGTTGGGTCGGTCTGATTATCAGCGTCAGTACGAACCGATCCTCTATGGCTGGAAACAAGGGATCGACCATTTCTGGTGCGGCGCGCGCGATCAAGGCGATGTGTGGTTCGTCAACAAACCTCGCGTCAACGACCTGCACCCGACCATGAAGCCTGTCGAGCTGGTGGAACGCGCCGTGCGCAACAGCAGCAAGAGCCGTGACATTGTTCTCGATTGCTTCGGCGGCTCCGGTACCACGCTGATCGCTTGTGAAAAAACCGGACGGCAGGCACGGTTGATCGAGCTTGATCCGAAATATTGCGATGTGATTGTTCAACGTTGGGAGGAGTTTACAGGAAAGAAGGCGGAAAGATTGCCAACCTGTTAAGAAAATCTTCACTACGGCTGCAATAACCTGTAGGTTGAAGAGCATAGGAGACGGCATGAAGCGAACAATTTCGACTATTGGCTACGAGGGCGTGACAATTGAACAATTCGTCGCGGCGCTTAAACATGCCTCGATCGATCTGTTGATCGATGTCCGCGACATACCCTTGTCGCGTAAAAAAGGCTTCTCAAAGAACCAGTTAGCCGAAATCCTACGCTCGTGGGGCATTGAATACGTTCACCTGCGTGGGCTTGGCGATCCGAAGGAAGGTCGTGAGGCTGCTCGTGCTGGCAACTACACGTTATTCCAAAAGATTTTTGGCAAACATATGCGTTCGGATGTAGCCGAGAGAGATTTAGGCACAGCATCACAGCTGGCGCGCAATAGCCGCGCATGCTTGATGTGCTTTGAAGCCGATTACGAGAAATGCCATCGGAGCATCGTTGCCGATCATCTGTCCCGCATGACAGGATTGACGGTAACCCCTCTGGCCGTTCAGGATGTTCGGGTCGGCAGAATCGCTGCCTGAATTCATCCTCCGGTCTGGTCATGTCAAATTTCGAAGGCACATCTGAAGCTATTATCCTTGTCAAAGCCTCGCCGCAAGTTGGCAAGAAACACGGCGAGACTGTTTGCTGCGCTGGTGTTAACGACGCCGGAGAATGGGTCAGACTTTACCCGGTTACGTTCCGCACGCTCGACCAAGCCAGTCAGTTTCGTCGCTGGGATAGAATCCGCTTTCGTTGGCAGAAACCGAAAGATGATCCGCGCCCCGAAAGCTTGCGCGTCGATCATCAGTCGATTGAGATCATCGGAGAGTTAAAACAAAAAGAGCGCCTCAATTTCCTGCAGCGCCTTGAAGTGAGTTCCATCAATAAGGCCAAAACTGAAGGCAAAACGCTGGCCTTGCTGAGGCCGCGCGATCTGAAATTCTCGATCGAGAAAAAATCCGACGACGCTCTCGTCGAAGAGAAAAAGAAATTTGCGGAGTCTGTGGCGCAAGCGGATATGTTCAATTCGTCGCCGCTTATTCCGTATGAGCCTTGCCCGTATGTTTTCAAATACAACTATGTCACCGACGATGGTGAACGCACCGGTACCTGTCAGGATTGGGAAACGGACGCCACGTTTTATAACTGGAGCCGTCATTACGGCGAACAGAAAGCGCTTGAAAACATGCAGCGTGTGTTCGGCGATGAATATCCAAACAAGGGCATGGTGTTCGCCATGGGGACACATTCGCTCTATCCGGACACATGGTTGATCAATGGCATCATTCGCTTGGATGAAATCCGGCAAATGAGCCTCAGTCTCTAGAGCCTACTTAATCAGAACATCAATCAGCCGCCATAGCGGACAATCGCCAGATTGTCCGAACATGATCCTTTGTGGCCGCAGAAAGCCATAAGATTATCCACTTATTGAGTGGATAATCCCTGCGAATGAAGCGTTCATGGACGCGTGATTAGCAAGGAGGCATCCATGAATGACACAATCAAAGTCGGATATGCCCGCAAGCCATCATGCATCAGCGATGTCAAGGAAAGCTCCTTCGGGCTTGATCCCCTGGACACGATGATCGTCGAGACAAAGGCCATGAGCGCGGAAGAATACGACGACTTCGCGCAGGACTTTTACGCCAGCCGCGACTGGCTCGACGGCAAAGGTGGATCAAGAAACGGCATCATCAAAGCCATCGAAATCACAGCGCCGGAGCGCGAACCGCTTTACGTCAATCCGGAAGGCCACAGTTATGCCCGTTACGTCGGCATCCTCATCAAGCCACAGGATCAGGCCACGAAATACCCGCACGTCCATGTGCAACTGACGGGAAAGGACGGCAACGCATTCTTCATCCTCGGTCGCTGCCAGGGCGCGGCGCGCAAGGCCGGTGTGCCGGATGACCAGATCAAAGCCTTCATGAGCGAGGCCAGTGTCGGCAACTACGACCATCTGCTGGCGACATGTATGCGCTGGTTCGATTGCCGCTGAGAATCATTTGAAAGGAACATGTCATGAGCAAATCCAAGACCAACAAAACAAAAACACCCGCCCCATCCAAAACCAAGACGACCCCCAAAAAAGCCAAGCCTGTCGGCAACGGCGCGCAGTCCAGTGAACAAAGCGTTCCGATGAAAGCCGCCCTCGCGGCGGTCGCAGCCATGCCATCGGAACCGGCCAAAGAAAGCAAGCTGGCGATTGTCATAAAATTACTGTCTCGCCCCGAAGGTGCGACGATTGAAGACATGGTCACCGCAACGGGCTGGCAAAAGCACACGGTGCGCGCATGCATTTCGCACGCGTTGGCCAAGAAGCGTGGTTACCAAATCGTTTCCGACAAGCCTCAGGGCGGCAAGCGTATTTATAAAATCGCTGATGCCGTGAAAGACGATCATTAGATGATCGTCCATGCCGTCTCTTCGCAAAGAAACAATCGCTTATCCAGTTGATAATCAACGGGATAAGAGCGTTCATGGTGTCGTAAAAACAAAGGAGAACACCATGAAAAACACAGACAAAGCCAACGTTGCCAAGACGGTCATCGCAGCAAACCTTGAAGGTCTGGCTCAACGCCTGATCGAGATGGCGCAGCTGGCCAAAGAAGCCAGCGACGCTATGGAGAACGGCGAACAGAATTTGGCCATCGGGACGGTGCTGACCTTTGAAAGCCAGATCCCTGAAATCGAGGCCTTGTTTAAGACCGCGATCCTCATGCATCGCAATTCGATCTGAGGTGATGCCATGACCGATGTCGATACAATCATCGCAGAAATCGCCAGGAAGCAGCTTCGCATCGAAACGCTGGAAACGCGCAAATCCGACAGCCTCGACTTCCATGATGTCAGCGTGTGGGGCTTGCGAACGGCGTTGCTCTGCGCCTTTGAGGCCGGACGTAAAGCCGCGCGCCGCAAGCCAAGGGTTATTGAGACAGGCAAGAAAGACACGAGTTATCGCGCGACGATTGAGGCCAGCTACCAAGATCTTGTCGAAGTCTGGGGCGAACCGTCCAAGGGTGATGGCTACAAGACCGAGGCCGAATGGGTCATCCGTCCCGCCGGCAAGTCCGTCATTACGGTCTACAATTACAAAAACAGCCGCGCTTACGATTACAAATATCCTGAGATCAAGGATGTGCGGGAATGGCATATCGGCGGTCACAACACCGATGTCGTCGACCGCTTGCTCAAAATGATGAATGGACGGGCAAAATTAATTCACCGCGCTCAATGAGCGCTTGGCACAGGCATCGTCAGAAATGACCGCGATCAACCATGGGAATGAATGTCACCGCCTACGCGCGGCATCGCGGCGTCAGCCACGTTGCGGTTTTGAAGGCGCTCAAAGCCGGACGCATCGTCAAGGAAGCTGACGGAACCATCGATCCAGCCAAGGCCGATGCCGCATGGGAACAGAACACCAGTCAAGCGCAGCAGCGGAAGCCCAATCATAAAGAGGCCAGCGATGAACGGCAGACGGAACCTTCCGTCAGCGGCACCGCCAGCATCGGCGGCGGGCCGAGCTATGCCCAGAGTCGTGCCATCAAGGAAGCCTATCTCGCGCGGCTTGCCAAACTTGAATATGAAGAAAAATCGGGCGCGGTGGTTCGTGCCGACAACGTCAAGGTGGCGTGGTTCAACATCCTGCGCGTCCTCCGTGACCGCGTACTAAATCTGCCGGATCGGCTGGCGCCTGTATTGGCGGCGGAAACAGATCCGAAGAAAATTCGGGAATTTCTGGATTCCGAGCTTCGCCAAATTCTGACCGACGCAGCCGAAAGTTCAGCGACACAAGATTAATGGATCCGCTCCAGCAATGCTTGACGCACGCCGCGCTGGCGCTGCGGCCAGACCCGCGTCTGTCGGTATCGGAATGGGCGGATGCACACCGGCAACTGTCCCAGACGGCATCGGGGGAACCCGGCCCGTGGCGAACGGAACGCACACCCTATCTACGGGCAATCATGGATTGCCTCTCGCCGAGTAATCCGGTCGAGAAGATCGTGTTCATGAAAGGCGCGCAGATCGGCGGCACCGAAGCCGGTAACAACTGGATCGGCTATGTCATTCATCATGCGCCAGGGCCGATGCTGGCGGTGCAACCGACCGTCGAGATGGCCAAACGTTGGTCGAAACAGCGCGTGGCATCGCTAATCGACAGCACGCCGGTATTGCGGGAACGAGTCAAAGAAGCCCGCAGCCGCGACAGCGGCAACACGGTGCAGAGCAAAGAGTTTCCAGGCGGCATTCTCGTGATGACCGGCGCCAACAGCGCCGTTGGCTTACGTTCGATGCCGGTGCGATACCTGTTCTTAGACGAAGTCGACGCCTACGATTTCGATGTGGACGGCGAAGGCGATCCGGTGGCGCTGGCCAGCCAGCGCACGATCACTTTTGCCAATCGAAAGATCTTTCTGGTCTCGACTCCAACTATTCAAGGGTTTAGCCGGATCGAGCTGGAATATGAGCAATCCGACCGCCGCCGCTGGTGGGTGCCGTGTCCGGAGTGTGACGAATTCCAGGTTATCGAGGAAAAGAACCTGCGCTGGCCGAAAGACAGGCCGGAAGAAGCGCTTTATTACTGCGTTCATTGCGGCGCCGGCATCTCCAGCCACCGCAAGGCGTGGATGAACTGTCGTGGCGAATGGCGTGCCGAACGTCCGGATAGTCCGGTTGCTGGCTTTTGGCTTTCCGGCCTTAACAGCCCCTGGCTCAGTTGGGCGCAGATCGCCGAGCGCAAAGCCGCCGCCAAGGATGACTCGGCCATGAAGGTCTATGTCAACACCATCGAGGCGCGGACATGGACGGAATCCGGCGAAGCGCCGGAATGGCAACGGCTTTATGACCGGCGCGAGGCGTATCGCATCGGCCAAGTGCCGGAAGGTGGATTGTTTCTTACGGCTGGCGTTGATGTTCAGAAAGATCGTCTTGAAATTGAAATCGTCGCATGGGGGCGCGACCGCGAAAGCTGGTCTGTTGACTATCGCGTTCTGGCTGGCGATCCGGTCAAGCCGGATGTCTGGTCAGCGCTCGACGATGTGCTGGCGGAAGCATTCCCTCACGAAAGCGGAACAAACCTTATCATCCTGAAACTGGCCATCGACACCGGCTACGCGACGCAAGAAGTTTACGATTGGGTACGGCGGCACCCGTCAGACCGTGTCATCGCCATTAAGGGCGTCGAACGCCTTGGTGCGGCCATAGGATCGCCGGCGCATATGGATGTCATGCAAAGCGGCAAACGCAAACGCCGCGGCCTTATGGTCTGGCCGGTCGGATCGTCCTTCTGCAAGTCGGAGCTGTACGGCACGCTACGCAAGGATCGTCCGACCGACGAGCAGATTCAAGCGGGAGAAAAATATCCGTCGGGCTTTTGCCACTTCCCTAAGCACGGAGAGGAATATTTCAAGCAACTGACGGCGGAACGCCTTGTGACGGTCAAGGATCGGCGTGGCTTTCCGCACCGCGAATGGCGCAAGCTGCGCGAACGCAATGAGGCTTTGGATTGCCGCGTCTACGCCCGCGCGGCAGCCTCGGCAGTCGGCATCGACCGCTTTACGGATCTTGTTTGGCAAAAATTTGAACGTGCTCTGGGACAGACGCCTGCGCCACAGGCCGCTGCGCCGGAAGTAAAAACTGCATCCGCAACCACGCCGCAGCCCATGCAGCGGCGCGTGATAAGGAGCCGCTATATTTAAGGCTGTATATGCTTGTATGTGCAGCTTGCTCTAGGCTCGATGCCAGATGCCTTCTTGACAAGATCAATATAGTCAAAGGCTGTTGAGTAGAATTTCTTGGCATCATTTACATTGACGGAACGTGCATATTCTTTGTCGTGAAATGGAACGTGCAGCTTGGGAGAATCTTTAACTGTGTCCTGAATTTCAGTCTTCTCGATTTCGTAAGGTGAGGCATGGGACAGGGCGTTTCTCCAAATTTGCATTTCTTTGATTGTTTGAAAAAGACCTCGCGATTTATCCACCGGCTGATTTAGAGCAGTGCAAACTTTCTCTATTTTGTCCCAGAATCTTGTTGTCTTTTTTTAATCGTCATAATCGAAGTTTTTGAAGCTATCGTGATCCGGCATTGAGAACGCAACCGAGCTTGTAAAGCTTTCAATTGCACAAAAGGCAAGAAGCATCGATCCGGTGAAAAACGAAAAGACTTGCTCGTTCTTTCTTTCGAGATTTGCCATCTGGTCAGCTGCCTGACCCGACATGAGAAGATTCCACGATGCTCTTAACGTCAAATCCCAATCGTGGTTCTCCGCAGAATATTCATAAGCCATGTATTGCAGTCCTTAAGAGGTAGAAATGACCTACACCATAGCACAACGCGATGCCTTGCGTCAGGCCATCGCCAGCGGGGTCTTATTGCTGCACTACGACAATAAACGCGTGCAGTACCGGAGTCTGGACGAGCTAAAGGCTGCCTTGAACGAAGTCGAGTCCGCTTTGGCACGCGACAGCGGCGAACCACAGACGCGCCAAGTCAAGATTTACGCCTCCAAGGATCTGTAATGAACCTGTTTTCCCGTATCGGCGCGGCGGTCAAATACGCCGCGACCGGACGCTTGTCCATGTCGCAGCTGGCGAACGGCTTCGAGGGAGCGATGGCGCAGCGGCGATTAATCGCCTGGAAAGCCACACAACAAAACCTCAACAGCCTTCTGTCGATTGGCGGCGATGTTCTCCGCGCCCGCGCGCGGGAGATTGTCCGAAACAATCCTTACGCCTCTAATGCGGCGGACAGTTTCGTTGCCAACGCGGTGGGAGCTGGCATTAAGCCATCAAGCCTGATTGCAGACACGGTACTCAAAGATCAGATCCAGCAAATATGGCTGCAATGGACGGATGACGCCGATGCCGATGGGTTGACGGATTTCTACGGTCTGCAGGCGCTGGCCACCCGCGCAATGTTCGAGGCGGGCGAATGTTTCATCCGCTTCCGTCCCCGCCGTCCGGAAGATGGGCTGAAGGTTCCGTTGCAGATCCAGCTGCTCGAAGCCGAAATGCTGCCGCTGACACGCACGCAGATCGGCACCGGAACAAACCCCGTCCGCTGTGGCATCGAGTTCGACGCAATCGGTCGGCGTGTAGCCTACCATTTTTACAAGAACCACCCTGGCGACAGCACGGTTTTTCAAAACCAAGGTGAGCTTGTGCGCGTTCCCGCCAGCGAGGTTCTACATATCTATCGTCCCCAGCGCCCTGGCCAGATCCGTGGCGTGCCGTGGATTTCGCCTGCGCTGGTGAAGCTATTTCTACTCGACCAATATGACGATGCCGAGCTTGATCGCAAAAAGGTTGCGGCCTTGTTTGCTGGCTTCATTACCAAGAACGCGCCGGAAGATAGTCTTCTCGGCGAAGGGACGCCCGATGGCGACGGTGCTGCCATCGCCGGTCTCTCGCCCGGCACGATGCAGGTGCTGCTGCCTGGTGAGGACATCAAATTTTCCAATCCTGCCGATGTCGGTGGCTCCTATGAAATGTTCCAATATCGGACGCTGCTGGCCATCGCTGCTGCTCTGGGTGTGCCCTACACGAACATCACTGGTGATTTGAAAGCAGCCAATTATTCGAGCATCCGTGCTGGCACCGTCGAGTTTCGGCGGCGGCTGGAGCAGTTCCAATTCGCCACGTTGGTATTCCAGATGTGTCGTCCGGTCTGGAAACGCTGGCTTTCCACCGCAGTCTTGGCGGGTGCATTGCCCATGCCAAATTTCGCCCGCAACCCCGACCTTTACACACCAGTCAAATGGATCACGCCGAAATGGCAATGGGTCGACCCGCTCAAGGATCGTCAGGCCGAGAGGATCGCGCAGGAACAAGGCTGGAAAGCGCCGAGCGACATTATCGAGGCCGAAGGCAACGACGTCGACGAAACTTTCCGCCGCATCGCCGCCGATCAGAAACGCATCAAGGATCTCGGCATCACGCTGGGGCCGCTTGAAGCACCAACATCCTCAACATCAGCATCATCATCCAGCACACCCTCTGTACAGGAACCAACTCCTGACGCGCCTTTGGTTGCGGATGCAGAACCTTCCATCGACGACAACGAGACACCAGAATGATCAATCTGCCTTACCTTGCTGGGCGCGTGTTCGATACGCCGCTCCTGATCTCGCGTCCAAAACTGGATACGATCATGGGCGTGCTTATTCCGCGTTTGCGCGGCGATCCCTTGCCATCGGCGCAACCAGCAGAACAACCGGACTGTGACGTTACACCAGACGGCATCGCTATCATCCCTGTGTACGGAACGCTTGTGCGACGGACGGTGGGGCTGGAGGCGCAAAGCGGCCTGACTAGCTATATCGACATCGGTGAACAGCTGAACAACGCTGTCGCAGATCCAACCATCAAGGCGATCCTGCTCGATATCGACAGTCCTGGCGGCGAGGCTGGCGGCGTGTTCGATCTTGCCGACCAGATTTATGCGGCACGCAAGATCAAGCCTATCTGGGCGGTGGCTGACGAAGATGCGTTTTCAGCGGCTTATGCGATTGCGGCGGCGGCAAGCAAAATCTATATCCCGCGCACAGGTGGCGTCGGATCGATTGGTGTCATCGCCGTCCATCTCGACCAAAGCCAGGCTGAAGCCGATGCCGGTTTGCAATACACCGCCATTTACGCTGGCGACCGGAAGAATGACTTGTCGCCCCATGAACCGCTGTCCGATCCCGCACGCCAAGCGCTGCAAACCGAGGTCGACCGCGTTTACCAGCTGTTCGTCACGACGGTGGCCAAGATGCGCGGACTGGATGCGGATGCTGTTATGGCGACCGAAGCTGGTCTGTTCTTTGGTCAGGATGCCGTGACGGCAGGCCTCGCCGACCAGCTTGGCACTTTCAGCGACGCATTGGACGACCTGACGGCACGCATAAAGCCGAAAGCACCACGCTTCTCGCTTCCATCCTCCACCAACAACCTCAACACAAAGAAGGAGAAAGTTATGACTGACACTGCAAGTCCTGCCGCTTTGGCGGATACCAATACTGGAGCCGCTTCCACGCAGCCCTCGAACATGGATATGGAGGCCGCCATTGCTGCTGCGCGTGTGCAAGCTCGCACTGAGGCATTGTCTTATGTCGCGGAGGTCAATGATCTCTGCCAACTGGCGGGCATGCCGGAAAAGGCCGCTGCCTTCATCAGCAAGGCCGTTCCGACCTCGGAAATCCGCAAGGCTCTTTTGTCGGCGCAGGCAGCCGCAAGCGAAGCGACGGCGATCACCGGCCATTTGCTAAGCAACGCCGTGGGTGCCGCCACGCCCGAACCCAAAATCGACACGGCAGCAATCTACGCCGCCCGCAACGCCCAACAGGGCAAAACCACGAAGGAGAAGTAAGCCATGACCACACTCACCGAAGGACAACACAACGCGGAATTCGTCGTCACTGAAGCCGACGGCACGCTGTCCCGCGACAGCATCACCGTTCTGCAAGGCCAGAACCTGCAGGCAGGACATGTGCTCGGACAGGTAACAGTTGGAGCCGTCTCCGCAGCGGCCACTGCCGGCAACACGGGCAATGGCGCCATCGGCTCGGTCTCCGCTGGTAGCACAGCCAAGCCAGGAGCCTATGTCGTCAGCTGCGTCGAACATGCGACCGGAGGCGGCGTGTTTCTGGTCGAAAACCCCGATGGCGTCACCATCGGCAAAGCCGTTGTCGGCACCGCTTATGCCGGCCCCGTCAATTTCACCATCGCAGCGGGTGCCACAGACTTTGCCGCTGGCGACCGTTTCACGGTTACGGTGGCTGCCGGTTCCGGCAAATACAAAGAATACAATCCGGCGAACACCGACGGCTCGGAGGTTGCCGTCGCCGTCCTGGTCGAAAACACCGATGCCACGCTGGCCGACAAGCCCGCCGTGGCGATCACGCGGCAGGCCGAGATCAACGCGGCGGAAATCGTCTGGTTCACGGGCGCGACCTCCGACCAGAAGGCTGCCGGTCTCGCGCAGTTGCAGGCCAAGAACATCATCGCCCGTCCGGCGAACTAACCTCAACCGACAATCCAACCTGAACACTACAACGCCTCGTCCCTTCCGGACGGGGCGTTGTCGTTTTCGCACTCTTAAAAGGAGAAACCTATCATGGCCACGCTTGACGTCTTCAACAGTAACGCCTTTTCGGTGGTGTCGCTTACCGATGCCATTAATAAAGTTCCCTTCATCCCCGGCAAAATCGGCCAACTTGGCTTGTTCACGGAATCTGGTGTCACCACCACGACAGTGATGATCGAGGAACGTCAGGGAAGCCTCAACCTGATCGAGACCACATCGCGCGGCGCACCCGCCGTGCAGAATCATGTCAACAAGCGCAAGGCGCGCTCGTTCGTGGTGCCGCATGTGGCGATGGAGGACACGATCATGGCGGATGAAGTCCAAAACATCCGTTCCTTCGGCTCCGAAAACGAGATCGAAAGCATTCAGCAGGTCGTTCAGTTCCGCCTTATGGAAATGTCCAACAAGCATGACGCGACGCTGGAGCATCTGCGCATGGGGGCGATCAAGGGGCAAATCCTCGATGCCGATGGCACCACGGTGATCTACGATCTCTTCAACGAGTTTGGCGTGACCCCGTATGACACGATCGACTTTGATCTTGCCAATGCCACGCCTGTCAAAGGCTCGGTCAAGAGGGCTTGTCACGGCATCACGCGTTCCATTCAGGACGAGCTTGGCGCGCAGACCTATGACCATATCCACGCCTACTGCGGATCGGACTTCTTTGACGCGCTCACCACGCATCCTGAAGTAACGAAGGCCTATGACCGGTATCAGGAAAGCGTCTTTCTGCGCACCGGCCAAGCCCGCAAGCAGTTCGAATACGCCGACATCGTGTTCGAGGAATATCGCGGCAAGGTCGGCGGCGTCGATTACACCGAAACCGGCATGGTGTATTTCTTTCCGGTCGGCGTTCCGAACCTGTTCCGTCAGTACAACGCTCCCGCCGATTTTGTCGAGACGGTCAACACGGTGGGTCTGCCGCGTTACGCCAAACAGGCCATCGACGACGAGTTTGGGCGTTGGGTCAAAGTTCACACCCAGTCGAACCCATTGCCGATCTGCACCCGTCCGCGCGTGCTGATGAAGGGCGTCAAATCGGTGTAACCATGTCGTTCGCCGATATGATGGCAGCCTTGTTCGCCGATCCCATCTTGTCTAAGGCAGCCCTGTACCAACCAAAAGGAAGTGCGGACGTGCTCTCCATTTCCGTGATGGCCAAGCAGCCAGACGCGGTGACGGGGTTCGGTCTTGGCCATATCCATACGGCGACGACTTTGTTCGATGTACAGGCGAAAGACGTTCCGCAGCCGCAGGTCGGCGACCGGTTGACGGTGGACGGCATCACCTATGCCATTCAGTCCGAACCGACCGCCGACCTCGATCGGCTAATCTGGACGCTGAACGTCGTTTCCGTGTGAGGCTTTATGTTGCGTGTCATTGCGGCGTTACAGGGTGATCTGCGCAAAGTCATGGCCACCGAGCTTCAAACGGCCATTCACGCCGTGTCACAGGGCGTACAGCAGGCCACGGACGGCCTCAAGGGCGAATTACGTGACCAAGTCACCAATGCCGGACTTGGCGGAAAGCTGGCGCAGACATGGCGTGGGCAGATCTACCCGCGCGGCGGGCAAAGCCTGAACGCTGCGGGGTTCGTCTGGAGTAAGGCACCGGATATCATCAGTGCCTTTGCCGATGGCGTGACAATCCGCAGCAAGCATGGGCGGTTTCTGGCGATCCCGACGCAGTATGTCATCCGCCAGAAAAACCGCCGCATCTCGCCTGCGGACTTTGAAGAGGCTGGTATCCCATTGCGTTATATCCCGCCGCAGGGAGCGCGGAAGGTCGGGCTGCTTGTGGCGGATAATTTTAGGGTCACAAGCAAAGGCCGCGCCCGCGTGGCATCCTCTACCGCACTGCGCACGGGACGCGGCCTTGCAAGCATTATCATGTTCATCCTCGTGCCTCAAGTCTCGCTGCGCAAACGGCTCAATGTCGATGGAGCGGCACAGAAATGGATTGATCGGTTACCAGAACTTGTCGTCGCGGCGTGGCCTGAAGAAAACGAAACATCATGACATCAACACGCGAAACCATCCTGCAGGCTTTATTCGCCAAGCTGCAAATCATCAGAGACACCAAAGTTCTGCGTAACGAGGTATTGCCGGAACGCATTCATGCCGGTGGATTGCTTATCCTGCGCGATGGCGATCCAGGGCAACCTGAAATCACGCTGTCACCGCTATCCTATTATTGGCAGCACCAGGCCGCGCTGGAGGTTCTGGTCTCGCATGCCGATGCGGCACAGCGCGACGCCATGCTTGATGATCTGTTTCAAGCGATCGCGGAAGTTTTGGCCGACGACCGGACGCTCGGTGGTCTTTGCGACCGCGTCATGCCGGACGCACCCATTATCACAACGCTTGGCATCGACGGCGCGCCAAGCGTGAAGGCTGCAACCGTCAATATCGAACTGATTTACACCACAGCCGATCCGCTCGGCTGAACATCAACTCACAAAAGGAGGATTGAATGGCACGCGCTTACGGCGCTAACGCGCAACTGTTGGGGCTGGTCGAAACGACCTACGGCACAGCACCGACAACCAACTTCATCAAATTCCCGTTCGTATCGTCCGATCTTGGTTCCGAACAGGGTTTGATCGCCTCGAACCTTCTGGGGCAAGGCCGCGATCCGGCGCAACCGATCCGCGATGTCGTCAAAGTCACCGGCAATGTCGTTGTTCCGGTCGATGTTCGTAACTTCGGCCATTGGCTGAAAACTTTACTCGGCACTCCAGTCACGACAGGTAGCGGTACGCCCTATACGCACACCTATACTTCCGGCGCCGCAACGCTTCCAAGCCTATCGGTCGAGGTTGGCATGCCTGAAGTTCCGGCTTATTTCATGAATTCCGGTGTGCGCGTCAATTCGATGCAGTTGACCTTTGCCCGCTCCGGCGCGGCTGATGCCACTCTGGCCTGCATCGCGCAAGGCGAGGTTCGCAGCACCAGCAGCAGCGGTGGTGTGCCAACATCGCTGGCCTTGACCCGCTTCAACCAGTTCCAAGGAGCAATCACCAAAGACGGCGTGCAGCTGGGCAACGTCACCGGCGCGCAAATGACCTACAGCAACAATCTAGCCACCATCGAAACCATCCGTCCTGACGGCAAGATCGATGGTGCCGATCCAACCATCGCCGCGCTCACCGGCACGCTTGATGTCCGTTTTGCCGATACGACCTTGATCGATGACGCCACGAACAACACGCCGGTGGAACTGACCTTCGGCTACACCATCGACGCCAATCATGCGCTCATCTTTACGGCACATGAGGTTTATCTGCCCAAACCGAAACTCACCATTTCCGGCGCGGCGGGCGTGCAAGCCAACTTTGCCTGGCAAGCAGCAAAGAACGCGACCGCAGGCAACATGATGACTGTCACCCTCACCAACGATGTAGCGAGTTACGCATGATCCGCCTCGACCTGAAACGCGAGCCTTACTGGCTTGATCTCCCCTATGGTGTTCGCATTCGCGTCCGGCCAGCCACGACAGCGTTCGTCATGGCGGCGCGGGTGCAAACGCTGCGTGATGCGCAGGAGGATGACAACACGCCCACGCGCAGCGCTCTTTTGCTAAAGAACCTCGCGGTTCTGGCCATTATGGAATGGGACGGCGTCGGCGATGCCGATGGGAATCCGTCCGAGGTTACACCGGATGCCGTCAAAGCCTTCATGGATCTGTGGCCGATGGCCAACGCCTTCGAGCAGCAGTATTTGACACCCGCTTTGCTGCTGGAACAGGAAAAAAACGTCTAACGGCTCGTTGCAAATGGCATTTTGGTGGCGGGCCGGATTATTGCGGCACATGCGCGGACGCAGGACTGCCGTGCTCCAAAGGCAAGCCCAGTACCGAGGGCAAATTATGCCCTTACGTCGAGCACGAGCCGCAAAGCATCGAGGGCTGGCAGGCTTGGGATGTTGCCCTGCGTTGCGCGGGGCAATTGCGCATGACGCAACTTGCCGTCATCGGCCTCGATTTCACCGCTGCCATGAAATTGGCCGAGGCGGTGGGACATGACCTAACCGCTGTCGCCCATCTGCTCTCCGCCTGCGAGGACGGCATGGTGGCAGCGATTAACGAGAAACTTTCTGCCGGATTTAAATAATGACCGATCGCAATCTTGCCATTCGTTTGCAGGTTCTCGATGGGGGGAAGGTCAAAGCCGAACTTACCGAGATCGGCGATAGCGGCCAGAAGGCTCTGCAAAAGATTGAACTAGCTGGCTCGCCCGCGTCGAAGGCGCTGGAAGCCCTTAATGCCGCATCCTCCAACGTCAAAGGCCGTTTCGAGGAAATGACCGGCAGCCTTGGCCCGCTCGGCTCCGCGCTTGCGGAAATCGGTCCCTACGGTCTTGCGGCAGGCGCGGCTTTTGCCCTGATCGGCGAAACGCTGGCCAAAAGCCTCGAAGAAGCCTCGCAGGCCGAGCAGTCCTATAATCGGCTTGTCGCTGTTTTGAAAGCGACCGGCGACTCTTCGGGTTTGACCGCCAACGAACTCGTCGGGCTTTCCAAGAGCCTTGAAGCAACAACCTTGACCACTTCGGAAAAGGTGCAGGATGCAGCCGCCATCCTTGCGACGTTCCATTCCGTGTCGGGTGAAACCTTCACCCGCGCGATTACGCTGGCGCAGGACATGTCTGCCGTGTTCGGCAAGGATTTGTCGGCCAGCGCGATGCAGCTTGGTAAAGCACTGGAAGATCCCGTCAATGGTTTAACTTCGCTGCGCCGCGTCGGCGTCGTGTTCACGCAGGATCAACGCGACCTTATCAAAAGCCTCGCCGAAACCGGACAGACGGCGGAGGCGCAGAAAGTCATTCTCGACGCATTGCAGGCCAAGGTCGGTGGTTCTGGAGCCGCTGTGGATCAAGGGTTAGCGGGAGCATCGCATGGGTTGGCGATTGCGTGGAAGAACATGCTGGAATCCATCGGCGAGACCAGCGTCGTGTCCGGAACCGCCGAAATTTCCCTGAAAGGTTTGGCCAGCGTTCTCAATTCCATTACGGGATTGTTCGAAAAGGCTCCTCTTGGCGAACGCATCGCCGAAGCCAACAAGGAACTGGCGGCGGCGCAGGAAACGCTCGTCAAGCTGCAGAATTACAATCCGCGCGTCATGACCGACATGACGCCCTTGATCGACAGCCAGAAAGAAAAAATCGCCGATCTGCGCAAGGAGCTGGAATCCCTCAACGCTGAAGCGCAGAAAGATGATCAAGCCAAGACACAAGCCCACGCCGGAGCCGAGGCCGTCCAACGCGACCAGCGCGCGCAACTGCTGGCGAAGCAAAAAAGCGATCTGGACGCGGCGCTCGACAAGCTCGTCACGGATCCTGCCGCCAAGATCAAGGCGGTTAATGACCAGTTGATCATTACAAAGCAGAACCTCGAAAACCTGCGGGAAAAGGACGGCAGCAATAATACGGGCATCGATGCCGCCATTAAGGAGGCCGAGCAAGTCGCCAAAGGTCAGATCGACGCCATTCAAAAGCCGATCAACGAGGCGGCGCAGAAAGCCTATGACACCAATCAGAAGGTCATTACCGATCTGCAAGAGAAAATGCTTGGGCTTAGCGACAAGCGTCAGCAATTCATCGATCAGGCGGTCAGCCGTTTGTCGGAAGACGCGACTGCTGCCCAAGTCGCACAAACGCGCAAGCTGGCGGCTCAGCTGTTCGACCAGCAAGCCGATGCGAATGTCCAGAAATACATTGATGGGCTGACAGCGCAGGTCGCCAAGCTAAAAGACGAACGGCAAGCCGCTATCGATCAAGCAGTCAGTCTCCTGCCTGCAGGTGTTTCTCAGCAACGCATCGACCAAGTCAAGAAGGAAGCTGCCGCAGCCTATGACCAAGCCGAGGCGCAAAAGCATCTCAACGAGCTGCAACAAGAAGGCAAGCAGCTCATGGAGGCCAACAAGTCAGCGACGCAGACTTACGCCGACCAGGTTGAGCATCTCAAGGAACTGCTTGATGCCGGAGCCATAAGCCAAGACGTCTATAACAAGGCCATGGAGTCCGCGAACAATAACCTTTTGAACACCCGAACGGACGCGCAGGCCGGTGCGCAACAGGCCTTTCAGGAATACCAGGCGCAAGCTGAGAATTCAGCCTCGGCGGTCAAAAAAGCGTTCATGAGCGCCATGCAGGCCACCGATGACGCGATTGTCGGTCTCGTTACATCATCCGGCGACAGTCTGCAAAAGCTTGAAAATGTCGCCAATTCTATCGTCGCCGATATCACTAAAATGATCGTGCAACAGCAGATCACGGGGCCGCTGTTTAACTTTATCAGCGGCAGCATCGGTGGAAGTGGTGGCGGCGGTAGCAGCGGTGGCGGCATTCTCGGCGATCTGTTCGGCTCGATCTTCCATGAAGGCGGCGTGGTTGGCGAAAGCACCCCGCAACGGCGTGTTCCGGCCTATGTCTTTGCTGGTGCGCCACGTTATCACAGCGGCGGCATCGCGGGGCTTATGCCAGGAGAAATCCCCGCCATTTTGCAACGTGGCGAAACGGTGTTGCCGAAGAACAGCAGCCTGCAGAGCAATCCAGTCAACGTGATTATGAACATCACAACGCCCGACACTGGTGGGTTTCGGTCAAGTCAAGCACAGATCGCGGCAGAGGCGGCGCGGAACATCAAGCGGGCAAACCGGAATCTGTGATCCATGACCTTCCACGAAATCCAATTCCCGCCAGATATCGCCTATGGGGCTCAAGGCGGGCCGCAATATTCGACGACGGTGGTGGCGACGGCATCGGGTTATGAACAGCGGAATTCGGTTTGGGTGGCCTCGCGCATGTCGTGGAATGTGGCTACCGGCCTCAAAAACCAGACGCAGCTGGATGCGCTGATCGCCTTTTTCCGCGCCCGTAAAGGCCGCGCCTATGGGTTTCGCTTCAAGGACTGGTCGGATTATCAGGCCACGGGACAAGCACTTGGCACCGGCGATGGAGCGACCAAGAATTTCCAGCTGGTCAAAAGCTATAGCTCCGGCACCTATGGCGAAACGCGCGTTATCAAAAAGCCGGTGACAGGAACGGTGGTGCCATATCTGGCTGGCGTTAGACAAACATCCGGTTGGTCGGTTGACACCACGACCGGCATTCTGTCGTTTCTGACTCCTCCTGCGGTGGGTATTGCTGTCACTGCTGATCTCCAGTTCGACGTGCCGGTGCGTTTCGACACCGACAGTATGGCAGTGACGCTGGAACAGCTCAATCTGAGCCAGTGGCAAAGCATCCCGATCATCGAAATCCGTATCTGACATGAAATCAGCTTCAACCCAACTTGCTGCGCATGTCGTGGGCGAGAGCACTACCCTTGCGACTTGCTGGAAGGTCTCGCGCCGCGACGGCGTGGTGCTTGGATTCACCGACCACGATCAGGATGTCACGGTGGATGGGCTGCTCTATCAGGCAAGCACCGGCTACACGCGTTCGGCTATTCACACAATCTCGGATCTGTCGGTCGATAACCTCGATATTGAAAGCGCGCTTAACAGCGACACGCTGAGCGCCGATGATTTGCGCGCCGGTCTCTGGGATGGGGCGGAAATCGAAATCTTCTTCGTCAACTGGCAGGATTTGACACAAGGCAAGATTGTTCTGAAGCGCGGCACCATCGGCCATGTAGAGCTGCAAGATGCCGTGTTCAAGGCCGAACTGCGCGGCATGACGCAGCAACTGCAACAACAGATCGTCGAACTTTTTACACCCGACTGCCGCGCCGATCTCGGTGACAGCCGCTGCAAGGTCGATCTTTCGGCACTTACCGTGATTGGATCGGTGACGGCGGCGACCGACCAATATGGCTTCACGGACAGCACACGCAGCGAGGCAGATGACTACTGGAACGGTGGTCTTGTCACATGGACAAGCGGCGCCAATCAGGGACACAAAATGGAAATCGGTACTTTTACGGCGGGAGTGTTCTCGCTCTACCTGCCTATGTCGGGCGTCATTGCCGTGGGCGACACCTACAGCCTTCGACCTGGATGCGACAAGAGCTTCACGACCTGCAAGACGCGTTACAACAATGGGAACAATTTTCGCGGCGAGCCATACATCCCCGGCACCGATGTCGTTTACAATTATCCGGACAGCAAATCATGATCACGCGCATGGACGCGGTGGCCGAAGCCCGTTCGTGGCTCGGCACGCCCTTTCGTCATCAATCTTCGATGAAGGGCGTCGCCTGCGACTGCATCGGATTGGTCAAGGGTGTTGGAGTGTCGCTTGGCCTCGTCGATTACGATGAGCAGTCGGACAAGGCGCGGCCTTATCTCAACTACCGTCTGCTGCCCGACAGCAAGAAGATGCGCGAGGGGCTGGTCACCTTTCTGGTGCCGATAACCGTTAGCGAAGCAACGCTGGCTGACATTCTGTTTCTGGCATGGACGAAGGAACCACAGCATGTCGCGTTGATTACCGATCGCGGCATCATTCACAGCTATTCTGGTGTTGGCAAGGTGGTCGAGCACAGCCTCGACGCTGACTGGAAGCGCCGTGTCACCAGCGCGTACCGCTATCCTTATTTTGTGGAGCAAGCCTGAATGGCGATCCTTGCCCTCGGCATCGCTGGAGCCTCGCTGACTTCGGCAATCGGCATCGGTGCAAGCGTCGGTTGGCTTGGCGGCGTCATTATTGGCAATTTGCTATTCGGCCAGAAAGCGCCGACGCAGGAAGGTTCGCGTGTCGGCGATCTGTCGGTGCAAAGCTCGACCTATGGCAAGCCGATCCCCATTGTTTACGGCACCATGCGTTTTGCCGGAAACGTGTTCTGGTCAACCTCGCTTAAGGAAACACGCCATGTCTCGCACCAGCGTGGCGGCAAAGGCGGCGGTGGCGGCGCGACGCAGGTTACATACAGTTACTCCGTATCCTTTGCGGTGGGGTTGTGCGTCGGGCCGGTATCGACCATTCGCCGTATCTGGGCGGACACCAAGCTGATTTACGATGCCACGGCAACGAACGCCCAAAGCGTTGAGAAATACCCAGGTGTCATTCGCTTTTATACCGGTGCTGAAACGCAGATGCCGGACAGCACGATGGAGATGTATCTCGGCGTCGGCAATGTTCCAGCGCATCGCGGGCTGGTTTATATTGTGTTCACCGATCTGCAACTGGCCGATTTTGCCAACCGCATCCCCAACATAGGCGCGGAAGTCGTGGCGGCGGGCGGCATGCAATGCAACGCTGTTATTCTGCCGATGGTGGCGGGGCTGTCATGGGACGGCGGCGTCATTGATCCGGCGCGCGGCACCATGATCGGCAACGCGCCCAGCACGAATACCATTTACAAATACGACCTCGTCAACGCGCAGCTTCTTCTCACGGCTTCGATGGCCTTGTCGCCCTATGGCGGCCTGCAGGGCATCGACAGTCAAGGTTATTATTACCACGCTGCCGATGCCTATGCCGTTTCAATGCGCCTCGTCAAACGCCATCCGCAGACGTTGGCGGTGGTGGCGCAGACGGCACGCAACATTCCATTCACGCCGAGCGGCATCGTGCGGCGAGACAAAATCTTCTGTTACTATTCGCGGCAAGTCTATGACACCAATCTGTCGCTGGTAATTGATCTATCGGCCAAGCTTCCGTCCTATGGCTCCAGTGCCGCACCGATGTGCGACGATCCATACGGCAATTATTGGCAGGTCGGGCCGGACTATATCCGCAAATATGACGGCGGTGGCAATGTCACGGCCTGGGCTGTCTCTGCATGGACGGGAGGCACAAACACGCCGGACACCATTTTCTGGGATGATTACACGGGGTGTCTCTATTTTCAGATCGGCCTTCTGCACCGCATCGTTAAATGGGACGCCAATGCAGGCTTTGTCGCCTATGTAGACGGCGTTTCCATCCCCGCTGGCATCGGCGCACAAGGATTCTTCAACCTGCCAGTCAACGGCAAGCTCTGGTCTGCAGGCGGCATTACGGTCACAAAAATTGATCTGGTCGGCATGGAGATTGTCGAAACGGTCAATTTGGCACCCTTCCTGCCGAGCACTTCCACGCATTTCGGCGGGGTTTACGAAAAATTCACCAACAGCATGGTAATCAGTACCACATCCGGCGAGTTCAAATATCCGCTGGAGCGCTATGGTAACGATGCCGTGCCGTTATCGGCGGTGTTGTCTGACCTGTGCATCAAAGCCGGAATGCAGACAACCGACATCGTCACTGGCGGCGTCACGCAATCCTTGCGTGGTTATATCGTCAACAACCGGATGACGGCCCGCGATGCTCTGGCACCGCTTCTAGGAACCTTCTTCATCGATGCGGTGGAGATCGACGGCATACTGAATTTTGTGCCGAGGGGACAGTCCTCCGTCGCTTCGATTTCCTACGACGATTTGGGAGCATCAGACAACGTCGATGCTAATAATCCATCGCTAAGGCTTGATGAAACGCGCAAGCAGGACATCGAGCTGCCGTTGCGCATTGATCTGACCCATATTGATCCAGACCGTTTTTACGAGACCAACACCCAGCATGCCTCGCGCATCCAGAACGCGGTGGGTACGCAAGATCTGCAGAGCATCCAGCTTTCCATTGTCCTGACCGCAGCCGAGGCGGCGCAGGTGGCATTGCGTACCATGAAAAACGCATGGATCGAACGCAACAGTTACAGTTTCAACCTACCACCGAAATGGCTGCGGCTTGATCCGACCGACGTCCTCACGGTCAACACGCCTGATGCAGTATTCACGGTTCGGCTCAATCAGGTTGATTTCGGTGCCAACAACGTCGTGGCCTGTCAGGCGGTGGCGGAGGATAATTACGCCTATGCGGCGACGGCAACCGGAACCAGCGTTGCATTGATGGCTGTGCCGATCAATTCCGCCGTTCCTGTCTCGCTGTTTCTTCTCGACCTGCCGATGCTGGTCTTGAATGACAACAATGTTGGTCTTTATTACGCCTTCGGCCTTGCCAGCAACGTCTCCAGCGCCACGCTTTACCGCGCACCCGATCAATTGGCGTGGACGGTGGTTGGCACTGGCACCGAAGGCCCCTCATTTGGCTGGGCGGACACGGTTCTGGGCGATTGTTCGCGTCCAACAGTCTGGGACATGGCCAACACGGTGCAAATCACGCTGGGACAAGGCACGCTGAGCAGCGCGTCGGCGCTTGATGTTTTGAACTGGAACAATGTCGGCGTACTGGGGAACGAGATCATCCAGTGGCAAACGGCTACGCCGATCTCGGCCAACGTTTATCAGCTATCTGGACTTTTGCGTGGCCGTCGCGGTACCGAGGACATGACCGGCACGCATCAGATCGGCGAACCTTTCATCGTCTTGTCGTCACAGGGGCTTTACCGCACGCCGCTGACCTCGACCGATGTCGGCCAGACTACCTATTACAAGGGCGTTCCTTCTGGTGGAAACTTTGACGATGCGCCACCGACACCGCTGACTTTCCAAGGACGCAGCATGAAATGCCTGTCTCCGGCACAGGCAACAGGCACGCGCGACGGCAGCGGCAATCTGACCATCAGCTGGTTCCGTCGTTCGCGCTGGTACGGTGAATGGGTAGACAATACCGATGTGCCTTTGTTCGAGGACAGCGAGGCTTATTCGGTCGACATTCTCAGTAGTGGCCAAGTGGTGCGGACGATTTCGGCCAACAGCTCAAGCGCGACCTACACGGCAGCCCAGCAGGTGTTGGATTTCGGCGCGGCGCAGTCGGCGTTGTCGGTTGCAATCTATCAGCTTAACTCCGTCATCGGACGGGGCATTCCAGCCAAGGCGATCCTATGACCACAACCCCCAATCTTCTTCTCAGCCACATCGTTGCCAGCCAGTCCCAGAAGGAAGTGACGGCCAACGCCGCCTTGGATGGACTAGACCAAGCCCTGTGCCAACCGACCGTTATTGCCATGACCGATGCTAATCTGGCGCTGACCGACGCGCAGATGCTCGGCAACATGTTTCTGAGCTTCACCGGCACGCTGACGGCGGTGCGCACGATTACAATACCAGTTCATGCGAAACTGATCCTGATCGAAAACGACACAACGGGCGGCTTTGCGTTAAACGTGCAAGTGCCGTCTGGCACCGCGATTGTGTTCAACTCAGGTGATCTCAAGCTGCTTTATTGCGACGGCACAAATCTTAAAACGGTTTCATCGGTCGCTACAGCCAGCAGTAATCCCTATGACATCGGATGCAGCGTAGCTGGTACGCCAGCTGCCAACGCAACGCTGCTGCGTTATCCCATGCCGCGCGCCGTGACCTTTCCGTCTGGCATGACCAGCAGCAAGGCTATTGCCAACACGGCGGCGACGGCCAGCACGACATTTTCGGTCAAGAAAAACGGTATGCAATTCGCCACCTTCGTATTTGCGGCCTCCGGTACGTCCGCCACCTTCGCAGCAGCTTCCTCTACGGCCTTTGCCGCAGGCGACGTACTGACCATCACAGCACCAGCAACGCCAGACGCCACGCTGGCCGATCTTGGCATCGCTCTCGCCGCCACACGATAGGAGAATAAACATGGCTTTGCGTTTTATCGACGGAATGCTGCATTACAGCGTTCCGAGCCAGCTGGGCGCGAAATACAGCGCGTTCAACAACAGCAGCATGACGTCTATGACCGGACGGCGTTCCAGTACGACTGCGCTCAAAATGGGAACAGCATCTGATTACATATCGATGACGTTCGACAATCAGCAAACCTGGATTGTCGGCTTTGCTTATCAGATGATGGGCAATGAAGGTTCGCTTTTGTTGCAAGCAAACGATAGTGCCGCCAACAACCAGCTTGCGGTCGTGATTACCACGGCGGGCGCCATTCAGCTCATGCGCGGTGGCCAGTATGGAACCGTCCTCGCCACATCTTCGAACGCCATTCCACTTAACACCTGGAATTACATCGAAGTAAAAATGACCATCGCCTCTAGCGGTGGGGTCTTTGAGGTGCGCGTCAATGAAAGCGTGTGGGTGACCTATAGCGGCAATACCCAAAGTTCGACCAACGCGAATGCCAATTATATTCAGATTAAAGGCCGTTATTCGTCATGTGCCTATATGGATGTTTATATGTGCGACGGCAGCGGATCACGCAACAACACCTATCTCGGTGACTGCCGTATCGATACGGTTCGTCCCAGCGCCGCAGGCACCTACACCCAACTCACACCACAGGGCAGCGCAAGCAATTATGCCAACGTTAATGAGACGACCCTCGACAGCGACAGCAGCTACAATTACAGCAACACGGCGGGCAATATAGACTCCTTCGTCTGCAGTACGCTGACTTCGATCACTGGCACAATCTTCGGCGTGCAATCCAACGTCGCTGCCGATAAAGACGATGCCGGTTCGCGCACCGTTGCCGTGACCACGCGCGTGAGCAGCACCGATTATACCGGCTCGACGCAGTCAGTTTCCACAAACTACGTCTATTACAAGCAGATTTGGGAGCAGAACCCGAATGCCGCCGCAAACTGGACGGCGACGACGATCAACGCGTCTGAATTCGGTTACAAGGTGATCGCATGAGCTTACGTTTCAGCCAGCTTGCCGTTGAAGCGATACAACGCCCGACGACCGCCAGGGTACATATGTCGCAGCTGGCAATCGAGGCCATCCAGCGTCCGACCACAGCGCGTGTTCGTCTCAGTCAGATCGCCGTCGAGATCATCAGCCACAATGGTGCCAGCGGATCTGGATCGTCAGCCGGATCAGGCATGCTGATCGTCGCCACATAAGCTCGGTCGTGCCAGAAAAAAGGAAACATCTATGTTCAACACACAGCACCAACCCGTTCTCGATGGGTTGGAACAGGAGGAATCCGACATGAATGAGCCGGAGTATTTCCGTGCCATCGGCAGGCTGGAGGCGCAAGTGCAGGCGCTGACCACTGCCGTAAGCGAACTCAAGACCAAGCTCGATGGCATGGACGCAAAACTGGCCGAGCTTGATCGCACGGCCAGCCGATGGAAAGGCGGCTTCGCCGTCATTCTTATGCTCGGCGCGATTACGGGGTTTGTACTGGACAATGTGCTGCGGTGGTTTTCGCCACGTTGATCTCGAAACAATCTCGATTGCCCAGATTTTCCGCCAAGCCGCCGCCCACCTGCAAAAGTTGGCGGCTTTTTCTTTCCCCTAACGACAGGAGCATATAATGACGACAGCAGAACCATCGCGCGGCATCCGCAACAACAACCCCGGCAACATCCGTAAATCCAACGACCCGTGGCAAGGATTGGCTGCACAACAAACGGATGCGGACTTTTTCGTCTTTCAAAGCCCAATTTATGGCATTCGTGCCATCGCCCGCACACTGATCACATATCAAGACAAATACGGGCTTCAGACGATCAATGATCTCATCAGCCGGTGGGCGCCGCCGAACGAAAACAACACCAACGCCTATGTTGCCGAGGTCGTGGCTAAAACAGGCCTCACCGCCAGCCAAAGCGTCAACATGCACAGTTATGTCAACCTCAAGGCGGTGGTCGCTGCCATTATCACCCAGGAAAACGGCCAGCAGCCCTATACCGCCACCCAACTCGACAAAGCTCTCGTGTTGGCCGGTGTCGAGCCTCCTGTGCAAAGCCTTCAGCAGACCCGCACCGTCAAAGGTGGCCAGACGGCGACGGCGGCCACGGTGGGCGTCGGCGTTCTGGAGGCCGTCCGTGAAAGCGTCGATCCAGCACGTGATGCGCTACTGAGCATTGCGCCCTATCTCGATGGGGTGAAATGGCTGCTGCTCGCTGTTACGTTGATCGGCATCGGCGTGATGATCTGGGCGCGCATAGACGATCGCCGCAAGGGGCTGCGCTGATGTGGGTGCTGTTAACAGGCTGGCTGTCCGGCAACGCAATCAAGCTGATCGGCTATGCCACGGCGGCTCTTTCAGTTTCCGCAATCCTGCTCGGTGCGCGCGAAGCCGGACGCACCGCTGAGCGCTACGACCAACTTCAAAAATCAATGGAGATCAAAAATGCGCAGCTTAATGCAACGCTTACTGCTCCTCACACTCGTGATGAGCTTGTTGACCAATTGCGCGGAGGGAAATTCTGATCCAGCATGCGTATGCCCGCCGATCAAGGAGTATGATAAAACCTATCAAATGCAGTTAGCTGCAGAAATTATGGGTGCGGCACAAGATGCGGTTTTCCCCAACGCTTTACAAGATTATGCACTGCTTCGTGAACAGGTTAGGAAATGCTCGCCCTAAACACCATGAGCAGAGAATTGAGCTACAAGCCCCGCTAAAGACGCGCTCGGTTTAACGGCATCGTGAGGCACGAGAACGTATCGCCAAGGTTTTCCTTGGTTTTCTTGCGCATGCTGGGTAGCGCATTCGCACCATTTTATAGCTGCGCGAGCTTTCTGTTGAACATCTCCATCTGAGATTTCATCAGCCCGTTTGGTCTCCAGAAGAATTTTCTCGCTGCTGGTCTCAATCACAAAATCCGGTTCGTAACCTTCGTTGTCGTTATAGTAAATCTTGACGTCATTACGTCCAGGCTTGAACCATTTGAGGACGTTATTGTCGTCTTCCAGCAGAATGGCCAATTGCCGCTCAGGATCGGAGTCAAATTTTTGTTGCGGATAGAGGCATTTGGCAAACCCTTCAAAGATCATGCCGCGAATGTCCGATTTATTGTCAATGGTTTGCCGGAAATGACGAACCTTTTCGCCAGCGTCAATTGTTACCGATCCCATCTTGGGGCGCGTAAAGCCGGAAGTGACTTCTGATTTGAAATCCGAGTAACCGAGTTTAACATGCTTGTTCATCTGGCCATGGATTAGTTCCGCCAGCTTTACTCGATAAAATTGTGCCACATTCCTGACGCCAGCTTCTGTTGTGATGTAGGAAGCAACATAGGCAACCATCTGCCGCGCCAGCTTATAGAGCAGATCGGCATGATCGTCATAGGAGATATCATTGTAGTCGATGAGCGGCGAAACAATGTAATCTTCGAGGTTCTGTTCGTGGTGAATTTCTTCACCCTTCGCCATATTCTCGCGGTCAGACGTCCGCAAATGCTGAATCAGAATGTTGTCATCGACTGGCTGCAAACGCGGCAAGTCTGACGTATCCAGATCAAAATCCTTAAATTCATAGCTGTCAGTCTGCAGTGGGGAGACGATGACGCGCGGGATATCAATTGTATTCTGAACGTAGGCTTCCGTCAGTTTGCGAACCACGGCTTCAACATTTGGTTTTTCGATCACGCCATCGAATGTACCCTGCGCCGGAGTTGCTTGCTCGATTACGCGCTCAACAATTTTCTTCTGAACATCCTGTTCTTGTAACTTCTGTGCGCTTGGCAGGCGTTCCATTTCGCGGATGACATCAAAGGCAATTTTGGCGATAGGGCGTTCCTGTTCGGTGAACAAGGGCTTTTGTTCCGGTTTAGCTAATTCACCGCTAACGGCAATCTCGATATTGGAACGCACCTCCACAGCCTGTTTGGGCTTCTCGGCTATATCTTTGCCAATGACCACGCCCACGCGGATAATAGAATTCTGACTATTTGCTTCGCGGATGATTTCGTCAAATTTATCATGTGCAACGATCGTCAAACGATCAACGGCGGCAACACCAGTGCGTTTGCCATAGGGCAAACGAAGCCCACGTCCTATCGATTGCTCAACCAGAGTGCGCGAATTGGCAGCACGCAGCGGGACGATAGTGTAAAGATTGGTAACGTCCCAGCCTTCTTTCAGCATATTGACGTGAATGACGATTTCCGTAGGTTCGGCAGGATTTTCAACCGCCAGCAAGCGTTCTACCGTCTCATCCTTTTCCTCACCTGTCTGCGCAGAATGCACAGTGATTACGCGATCACGATAGCGACCATCAAAGAAGGCGTCGGACTTTATAAGCTCCATGAGCTTTTCAGCGTGTGTCGTGTCTTGCGCAACGACTAGAATAAAGGGTTTCACATACGGCTTGTCATTGTTATCGGCATAAACTTTTAGCTCCGCCTTGACGTTTTCGTGAATGCAAATGGCATCTTCCAGCTTGATACGCTCCAATGCTTCTTCCGTAAAACTCTTGGCGTCAAAATTTTCGCGCGTCGCAACCGCAGGCTCTTTCACATAACCATCTTCCATCGCCTTGAAGAGCGGATAACTATAAATGACGTTTTTGAACGGCGTTGCATTCCGGCCATTTTCAATTTGTGGCGTGGCCGTCAGCTCCAATCCAAGAACGGGCTTCAATTCATTGATCGCTCGCACGCCCGCCGAAGCGCGATAGCGGTGTGACTCGTCCATCAGCAGCACAAGGTCATCGAGCTTGGACAGATACTCGAAATAGCTTTCGCCAAGATATTCCGATAGGCGTTTGATGCGGGGCGCCTTGCCTCCGCGCACTTCGGAATTGATTTTGGAAATGTTGAAAACGTTGACATGGATATTGTCGGCTTGGCCGAATATATCCGTTCCACGCACACCGCGCCCACTTTCATAATTGTCGCCGGTGATGATTTCAGGCGGCGTAATGGCAAACTCGGCAATGCCCTGAAACACATACTTGCGGGTGTTTGGTGTAAAATCAGCAATCAGTTTGTTGTAAATCGTGAGGTTTGGAGCCAGCACAAAGAAATGCTTCATCCCATGTGCCAGATGTAGATAGGCGATAAACGCTCCCATCAACCGTGTTTTTCCGACGCCGGTGGCTAACGCGAAGCAGAGCGAGGGAAATTCACGCTCAAAATCTTCAACGCTGGCAAATTCAGACTTAATCACATCAAGAGCTGCCGCGACATTACGATCTTTTTTCAGGGGAACTATCTCCGTCAATCGCGCAAGGATTTCGAGAGAGTCCTTCTGCGGGGTGCGAAGAGAGAGACGATTGGTGATAGAATTGACGAATTTGTCCATGGGTCAGATTCCTAAATATTCTTTTTTCTTTTTTTCGAAGACTTGCATGATATCTGCAAGGTCGGCGGGGGATTGTGAACTGAGGCTGACGCGGTCGTTTTCTGTGCTGTAGTTTCTTACGACATCTTTCAAGGGCTGAATGCCCAAGGTCTTACGAAGAGAGATAAGACCTTTCTGGAATTCGTCATCCTTATGCAGCGCATCAATCAAATGCTGCACAGACGCGCCAGAAGCAGCGATCTTGATCCCATTTGTTCCTTCCAATCCGTTGAATGCCTTTATGAGGTGTTCGACATTGCTGAAGTGCGGGGACAAAACTTCGAATTGGCTAATTTTTCTGGCTTTCTCTGCCTCTAGCGCAGATTTCTCGGCGGCGTCAGCTGATTGTTTAGCAAAAACACCAGCTTCTCGACTGCTTCTGTATGACCAAATAGAGAAGCCCAATGCCAGAGCCGCTATCACAGCACTGGCGATGCTCCCCCAATCTCCGACGGACATCTCAGTCATCATCACCTCCGAATAATGAGGGTTCCGTGGACTTAGCTTTAGCCTTGGCTTTTAGCTTGCGGGGCGTGGGGATATCGACCTGTGGTTCCTCGGCCATGGGAAGGTTCTGGACGTTGAGGCTGTAATCATCGTGACCCCATTCGCATTTGGAAAGAACGGCGCGCGGAATCTTGCGAAGGGTTAGGTTGAGATGAGCGTCCGCTTTGCCACGGAAAGCAGCACAGCAAATAAGAAGGCTTCGACCGTCACCGACTTCTTCAGACAGTGCCGCCAGCTGTGGTTGGTCGAGCGTTTGAGTGGTGATGTAGATAAAATCCGTTTCTGTCGAATGCCCATGCTGCCAATACACCGTGTCGCTGGGCGCATAGGTAAAGCCCATCAGCTTGCACATCGCCTGCGCCAGCATGGCGGGATTATATTCCTTATTGATGATCGGCTGGCCGTATTTATCATAGCTAATAAGCGATGGAGCCAGCGCGTAATACCGAAATCCGCCACCGCCTTTCCAACCGGTTGCTTCCGTGACGCCGCCTTTGTCCTCCCCGTCGATAACCTTCTTCAGGCGCGGGATGACATGCGTGTGGCAATGCTCCCCAAGCTCAATCATGATCCACCGCCGCCCCATTTTATGCGCGACAGCGCCCGTGGTGCCAGAACCAGCGAAGGAGTCGAGGATGAGATCGTTAGGGTTAGTAGAAAGTTCGATTATTCTCTTCAATAATCTTTCAGGCTTGGGGGTGTCGAACAAATTATCTACAAATAAGGAACGCATTTCCTTTTTTGCTTCATCGTTGTGCCCTACATCTTTGTGTTCCCACCAGGTGGTCGCCGGAACGCTGTCTGCCACTTCATTCAAGAAACGCTTAAGACGTGGAACGTTGTCTCCGTTAGCCCCGAACCAAATACGATCATCAGCGACTAATTCTGCAAACTTTTCTTTAGTAAACCGCCAGCTTGTGCCACGAGGCGGTAGATGTTTCCTTCCAGAGGGACCGACAATTTCATAAATGGCATAATCACGAGCTTCATTGCGCAGCAAATCACCTGACGTCCAAATTCCTCTGTGATCATTGTCTGGGTTTTTATATCTGGAATCCTGTTCTTCAGTGCGCGCCAATCGATTTAAGCCCACCCGCTCTTTATTCTTGGCAATGGCAAATACATACTCATGTGATTCTGAAAGAAACTTTGAGTCACTTTTTGCCCCATACTTCTTTTGCCAAACTGCGCAACCTATGTAGTTTGAGCGGCCAAAAACCTCGTCACACATGACCTTCAAATAGTGTGCTTCGTTATCATCAATGGTGATCCAAATTGATCCGTCTTCAGCAAGCAAATTGCGTAAAATCTCCAGACGGTCGCGCATCAGACCAAGCCAGATAGAATGCTCGATTCCGTCATCGTAATGTTCAAACGCTGATCCTGTGTTATAGGGGGGATCGATAAAAACGCACTTCAATTTCCCTGTAAATTCCTGCTCCAATGCCTTTAGCGCCAGCAAGTTGTCACCGAAAATAAGTCGATTGTCGAAAATGTCGTTTTCGGTCACGCGCTGTTTGGCATGATAGGACTTACTGTCATCCTCCAGCAGAATGCGCGGTTCCAACCTTGGCCGCTGATCCTTACCAATCCATGTCAGTTCGAGTTTTTGTTTTTTAGTCATTTGATTTATGCCCTTACCTGAAGCGCTTTTGTTTCGCCACTAGTCGCTATGCGCCAAGTTCCGTTTTGATCCACGGCGAGTGTTATATGTCCATCACTACGAGTGGTAAGCACTTTACGATCAGTGTTGCTTATCGTTTTGCAGCCGGTCGTCCTGTTTGCATACCAATTACAAGTTTCTTGGGTTGCGTGCTGTTTTCCACCATCCGAGATAATGACTGCCTGCGGTTTGCAAAAATTGAATGCTTCCTCACAGCAGCCATTCTCTCTGCCGTGATGTGATGCCACCAAGATGTTTACTTTTCTAAGAGCGTCCTGAAAGCCTTGCTGCTTCAAAAGTTCTTTCCATCCGGCAACTTCAAGATCGCCAGGAAATAATATAGAGAAGCCTCCATATCGCGCGAATGTGACGAAGCTCAAGTTATTGGTGTCGGTAAACACACCATATGGGTTTGCAAAATGAAGCAAGTCTACGCCATTTAAATCAGCCGGCAGGATCGTCGTCCTTGATGGCCCTTCAACCATTTTGAGCCAGTCATAAACATGCTTTATTCCAGGCCCCATCCCCAAGAGCGTTTTCATCGCAAGCAGTCGGTTAGAGTCGACCGTAGCATTGCGATAAATCGTACGTATTTTGCAGTATTTCAAAACATCAACAAAGTCACTCATGTGATCTTCATCAAAGTTGCTCACAATTAATCGTTCTATGTGTTGTCCAGAAAAATGAACGGAAGGATACCACGACTGGGACGTATTATGCCCGGCATCAATCATAATCTTTTGCCCATTAGGGCAATGGATCATTACGCATTGACCAAGCTCAACATTAAAGATTTCTACCCTCATCGCCCATTCCTCTTTCATTGCCTAGTTATTCATAATGCGAGCAAGGATCGTTTGTTGTTGAGTCGTGCGTTGATACGTTTTTTGCGCACCTGACTTAACTTCTGTTGTTTCGCTGATTGTTTCGTACAAAATGTATCCTTGCTGATTCTTACAGGAGCAGTCTTTGCCAGAAGTTTCAGCAAAGGAGGCGTTCTCTATAAACACCTTGATAACGCCCGCTTCGTTTTCAAGAACTATATTGCCCGCCTGATTGCTGGTAATGAATGGCAATCCCCGTTTGTTCCATTCATCATAAGCAAGGTGTTCTGACGGCGCATTTCCAAAAAGAGTAAATTTAGGTTCAATAAGATCGAGAAAATCGAATGACCGATCTGAATGCCGCCCGTGATGGGGGGCGATCATTACCGAACAATTTGCAACGTCATCCAAGTTGTTCTTCAGGACATATTCCCATGTCGCATCGTGAGCATCACCGGGAAATAGAATTCTTCCGCCAACAGAGCGGTATAAAATGACGAAAGAGCCGTCGTTCGGATCTTCAGTCTCGTTAGCAGCCTTAACAAGGTCTTCATCGGGGGCGAGAATGTATAATCCATCGCCGCCAGAGGCATCTTCCTCATTTCTGTTAGCAAATTTAAAATTTGCACCTGCAAGATACCTTATCGTTTTCACGCCTTTTCCAGCGCAAAACGCTTCATATTGCTGCCAGTCTTCCTCTTTATACCCGCCCCCTGAGAAATCAGGTTTTTTGCGTTTAACACCAGCATCCCAAAAGTTGGCCACTCCAATCTTAGATTCCAGTTCAGCAAGGCCGTCCATATGATCCATATCAGGATGAGACAGGATAAAGCGAAAAACGGAACCAATCTCTTGCGATTGCATATAGTCGATTGGATTTGTCAGACGCTCCTTCATCCTAAAGTTCCCATTGGTGGATTTGTCCATCGTTTCGATAAAGCTGCCCAACAGTGTCGTGGTCGATGAATAGCTCTCGACTTTCTTTTTGTAATTTCCTCCACAAATATCGATTACAGAGACGCGATCACCCGCGTGGCGTATTATGCTGCAGTCGCCTGGATCAACATTCAGAAAATGGACTGAGGACATAAGATTACTCCTTCTTCTTTGTTGAAGATTCTGCAGTCCGTGATTTTTCGATACCCCAGACAGCTTCGGCCACTTCTTCAAGTTTTTTGACGAATTTATCGACGTTGAGGCCAGCGACGAATGCGAAGGCATAAAATCCGAAATCACTGGCATCGGGTTGAGTGCTGGATTCAAGGATGATCAACCCAGCCTTCAAGAACATATAGCTCACACCACCACACACGATGCTGGCAATTGGGCGAAGGAAATACCAGATATGCCATTTCGGATCCCATTGATCGCGCACACAGATATTCAGGTACACGGCGCGCAGGCAATACAGAAATCCGCCCACGCCGCCCCAAAAAGCGCAGGAAAGACCAATTTTATAGGTGGCTAGAATGGGAAATTGATCGGCTGATAAGAAAGCAAGGCCAGCGAGATTGGCGACACCGCACAGAAGCAGATAGATAACAATAATTATGATCACACCAGCCTCCATTCAATTTTAAACACTTCCGTTACCTCATGCGTGCTGGCCTGAAGTTGCTTTTCCAATTGGCTGATAAGTTCTTCGCGGCGACGATCGACCTGATCCTGGCTGGTGAAGAGTTCATGGCGTTTTTGGGAACGGCGTTTTTCAAATGCAGCTTTCTTTTTCTGAAATTCCAGTTTTTCCTGCAGGCTGATGAGTTGTTTCGACTGCCGATCCGCTTCCTTGATATCGCGTTCCAGCTGTTTCAACTCAAGTTCAAGCCCTGTCTTTAAGTCATCGGCCCAGCGGTCAAGTTTGTCCAGTTCTTCGTTAAAATACGCGTGATTACTTTGCTCTGATTCCACTAGCAAATCGGCCACTTTCTTGGATTTTGCAGCCTCCAGAACATCCTTGTGCCGACAGGGGGTGCCGGTCGCTTCTTCCGATGCGGAAAGAACAAACAATTTCTCTCCAAACGCGGTGGGCAATAGCTGCCCGTTTGCGTCACAGGCGGTGAAAATCAGCGTGTCGATTTCTTCAAACGTCTTGATCGTCAGCCGGGCGAGCCAGAGCCAGCCGGATTTGCCACGCTGCTCTTCTAAAATAGCGATTTTATGAGGATGCGAAGCCAGGCTGAAGGTCAAACACGCTTCGGACAACTCCAACACGCGCCCGCGCTTGATCACGCTTTCACCCATAAGATCGGACATACGGTACGGATAGCCGGTGACAGGCACCTTGGGATCGCCGCGTTTGTGTTTCGGCATTTGCAGCGGGTCGAGGGCTTCCTGAGGCTTGGTTTCCAAATAGTGATAGATGGGGATACGCTGACCATCCTGCGGACGCTCGCCGCGTGCGATGAAGGCGGCATCATCGCCGAAAATCATCTTCTCGTCATTAAAACTGTAGACATCCCGATAGATGAATTTTGTCAGTTCCCAGAAATGGTGTGTTGCGGTGTCGAGGCGCTGTTTTGTCTCGTCCATGCGGAACTTTAGTCGCCCAACGACATCCTCATCAAAATGTTCGAACAGCATTTGTCGCGCCTGTGCGATGCGCTCTTGTATCGGCTGATCGAGTTCGGCCTGCAGTGCCGTGAAGGCGGCTTCGATTTCAGCCGGATGACGGCAAGTTTCAAAAATATCCAGAATGCGTTTTTCAAAGTCGATGCCGGATTCAACACGCCCCAAAATTTCATCTGAGGCGCCGAAAACGCCGTCGAACAGCTGAAACTTTTCCTTCAGCAAAGCATAAATCCGCTGATCGGCGAGATTATCTTCGTTCAAAAAGTTGATGACGACAACATCATGCTTCTGGCCATAGCGGTGGCAACGACCAATGCGTTGCTCGATGCGCTGTGGATTCCATGGCAGATCGTAATTGACGATGAGGGAGCAGAATTGAAGATTGATGCCTTCGGCGGCGGCTTCGGTGGCGATCATCACCTCACCATGATCTCGGAAGAAATCGACCAACGCCATGCGCATATCGACATTTAGTGAGCCGGAAATGCGGCCTGTAGTGCTGTTTTTCTCCAGCCAAAGGGCATAAATATCCTTCGATAACTGCTCATTATTCTGGCCATTGAACGTCACGACTTTGCCGCGATAGCCATTTTCTTCCAGAAACTCTTTCAGATAGCGCTGGGTGCGGCTTGATTCCGTGAAAACTAGAGCCTTACGTGCAGCGCCAAGCTCCTGCATACGCTTGAATCCAGAATTCAGTGCTGTCACAAGAGCTTTGGCTTTGGTCTCAACCTTGATCGAACGCGCCAATGCGATAAAGCCATCGATCTGCTCAATTTCATAGCCAAGTTTGGCAAGATCGACCGCCTGTTTGCGGAATGGGGGTGGCTGCGATGGTTCTTCTTCCTCGGCTATCTCAGCGTATTCAAGGTCTATATCCTGATCGGCCACGAACGCGCCGCGCAGATTTAGTTTTTCCTCTTTGCGCGTCTCGCGCATTTTCTCGAGGCGGTCTTTAATCGTTTTGAGCGTACCAACTATGGCGTAAGCTGATGACGCCAATAGTTTCCGCACAATCAGAACTACCAGCTTTCTTTGTGCCCAGGGAATGGCATAGGTATCTTGTTGTAGTAGGAAATCTGACACCTCATCGTACAGATGTTGTTCCTCGACAGATAATTTAAAGGGCTGCGTGATAGCCTCACGCTTGGTGTAGCGAATATACTCTAGCACCTGCCGCCGCAACGTGCGCTGCACGAAAGGTTTGAGGCGAGCCTTTAAATCCTCAAGATTCGGCGTCCCATTTACATAGGAGAGCTTGAACGTATCCAAGCTACCAAAAATGCGTTCGTCTATAAGTGATGCCAAGCCATAAAGTTCAAGAAGCGAATTTTGAAGCGGCGTAGCTGTCAGTAGAACTTTTCTGTGATCGGCCAGTGCCGCCTGAATATTGCGCCCCATCTTGTTATCGTGGCGATACAGATTGCGCAGTTTGTGCGCTTCATCGATGACGACGAGATTCCACGCAATATCCTTGATTTCTGCAGCATATCGGCTTGCAAACTGGAACGATACGATAACTATGCCGTCAAATTTGAATGGACTCTGTCCAGCATTCAGAATCTCAGCATAATTATCGCTTTCAAGAATGCGGCTCGAAAGATTAAACTTTTCCTGCAGCTCTATCGACCATTGGCGGCGCAGAACCGCAGGACAAATGACCAGCAGACGCCGCCGATGTTCCGCCCAATATTGGCAGAGCAAAATTCCCGCCTCGATGGTTTTACCAAGACCAACCTCGTCCGCCAAAATAACGCCCTTCGATAAAGGCGAACGCAATGCCGCCAGTGCAGCTTCGATCTGGTGGGGATTGAGGTCAACGGCAGCATCAAACAAAGATGTGGTAAGGCGATCAACAAGTGCCGACGAACGGCGAGCGGAAAGCTCATGTGAAAAATATTTAGCGTGTTGGGCAGTCATCATCACTTGCGGCCACCTTTTTTATGGTATTCTTTTTTATCCAGCCCTCAATTTCTTCGCGCTTAAAGCGCCAACTTCCGCCGACTTTGAATGCCGGAATCTCTCCTTTGGACAAAAGCCCATAGATCGACCGCTCCGTAACTTTGAGGTACGAAGCGATCTCTTCAACGGTAAGAATGTCCGGCAAATCAGGTTTGGAGCGATGATTCATACCCCGTAAAATATTCAAAAATCTTCAAAACAGCAAGTTATCTTCTTGGTTAATCCGCATCATGCGCGGTCAAGAACATCGCTTTTTCAAGAGCCGTGAAAAACTGCTGATATGGCTGCGGATCCTCGATGGCGGTCTGATTGTACTGTGCCGAAGCGCGGACAAGCGTCTGTTTTGCCCCATGGTCGCGGACACTGACCGTCATGCGCATGGCGTAGCCGTTCAGCTTGGTTGCACTGATGGTGCCGAGCGTGGCATCCGCCTTATCGATCACAAAGCCGAGATCTTGCAAGGTGGCGATGATCGTGCGTTGGGTTTTTGCCTTGTCCGTCGTGTCAAACGCCCGACTTTGCATGCTGCGCAGAGCGACTTGGCTTTCACTCACTGACAGCACCTGATTCCGACTGTCGGTTTGGCATGCCGTCAACAGTGAAAGAGCCAAGGCCGTGCAGGCCACTTTTTTCATAACATCGTATGTCATAGCATCCTCAAATGGTCAGATTTCGTTGGCAGTAAGAAAAACGGACTGGCTGAGCTTGCTGAAGAACTCTTGGTAAAGGCCAGGGTCGTTCAGAGGTTCTGTCTTTGAAACCTTGCCCTGCGTATCCCAAACCACGCGCTGAAAAGTAACGCGCACAAGGGTTTCTTTGCTGCTAACTGGGCGGGTGATAAGGCTTACGCGTATCTTTTGCTTGTCATCGTAGGCCTGAGCCTGCTTGGTAAGCAGTGTCAAAAGAACAGCGCCAATCACTTGTCCAACTTCGGTGGCGTCACGATCCTTGGATCCAGCGATGACTCCCAGCTTGGTTTCGCTATCCTCAATGGTAAAACCCAAGTCCTGCAGAACTTGACTGCCGGAAACCAGCAATTTGGTTTCATCCTTCGTATCAAAACGGCGAGTTTGCATTTGCCGCTGCTGCAGACTCTCTGGACTGAGTTCCAATGCCTCCTTGGGAACACCTCCCTGGCAGGCAACAAGGGAAAGGCAAAAAACAGCGAGAATACCGATTTTCTTTAAGCGCGGCATGACAGCCCTCATGATTAAAAGCTGGAGCTGTGATAGGCGTAATCCCGCACTTTGCCTGCTGCATCGAACTTGACGATGATGGTCAGTGTGCGCTGGGTGGTGCTTGCTGCTCCGGCTCCACTGCTGAAGCTGCCGCCAGTCGCTCCGCCCACGGGGCCGCCAATGCCGCCAAAAATTAGCCCCAGCCCGCCGGATGACGTGCTGTAAACTTTCTCGGTTGAAATTTTGTCATAAATCCAGCTTTCACGGCGTTGGTCGTCGGTGGTGACCATGTTCGGCGAACCCAGAACCTCGACAACATCCGAAGTGGACATGCCGACCTTAATCTCGCGCTGGGCGGTACCGACGCTAATGCGATCCTTGTCCGTGTTGCTGACGGCGGCTCGGTGGTCTTCGGCGGTGTAAGCGCACGCCGCCAGCTGGAGGGCAAGAAAGGAAACGAGGGCGAGACGTTGCAAGGACATGATGATCTTCTCCAGACAAAAATGAGCGGGCGGTCGCCGCGTTCCGTCTTGAATACCATTCAGATGTGTCAGATTCGGTCACACTCGTGCTTTATTCGCTTTATTTCCTCCGCACCTCCCTTAAAATGCGCCAAACAACGTCCTTCGGAGGAAACATGCGGTTTGCGAAAGCAGAGGAATTGCTGGAATTGGCTTTCGCCATGCAGGCCACCACCGAGGGCATCTCGCTTCTGGACATCGAGGATATGTTCGACGTCACGCGGCGCACTGCCATGCGCATGCGCGACGCCGTTGCCCGTGTTTTTCCGCAAATGGAAGAAAGTATCGGCGATGGACGGATCAAACGGTGGCGCATTCCCGTTGCCGTAACCAGCCGCCACCTGTCGCTTTTGCCTGACGAACTGGCCAGCCTCGATATCGCCATCAAGAAATGCTCCGACGACGGCATGCAGTTGCATGCAAAGCACCTGAAGGGCTTGGCGACAAAAGTCAAAAGCATGCAGAAAAATGGGAATTCGAGAAAGGTAGAGACCGATCTTGAAGCCCTTATCGAAGCGGAAGGGCTGGCAACGCGTCCAGGCCCGCGTCCAAAGATCGTTCTCGAACATATGAATGTTCTCCGAGAAGCCATCAAAGCCTGCCGCGTGGTGGAGCTGCAATACAGGCCGAAGGGCAAGAAAACCGCTGAACTCAAGCGTGTCTGTCCTTACGGCTTTCTCTACGGACATCGCCATTATCTTGTCGGCGGTGGGTCGGAGAAAGGCCGCGAGGATTCATTCTACCTGTTCAGCCTTTCACAGATCGAGGGAGCATCCATAAGCTCCGAAGGCTTCCGCCGATCCAAGAGTTTTAATCTGCAGTCTTTTGCCGAGCAGTCCTTTGGCGTTTGGATGGAAAAACCGCAAGAGATCGTCTGGAAATTCACGCCCAAGGCAGCCAGCGCAGCCCGTGATTTTGTTTTTCACCCCAGCCAAACCCTGGAAGAAAAGAAAGATGGTTCGCTCATCGTTCGTTTTAAGGCAGGCGGCCTGCTTGAAATGGCATGGCACGCCAACATGTGGGGCGATCAGCTTGAAGTCATCAAGCCAAAAGAACTGAAGGCCATGCTAAAAGGCAGACGCACCAAATGGGAAGGATTGCCGTGATGCCAGCAAGTTCACTGAATGACAGGAGGAGATGAAATGTTTACGCGAAAGAACCCTGCCATAACGGAAGCCGTACCAGATATTGCGCATCCATCCGAATCCGTGCCGTCGATCCCGCGCTACTTGCAATTGGCGAGAGCCATCCACCGCCATTTCACTTCCGAAGAAGACAAGGAAATGGCTGTCCTGAAAAAAGCGCAGGAACTTGCCGCTCTTAAAAACGAGGCAATTATGCGCTCGGTCAACGAGGTGCTGGAATTCTGTGAAATACTCCGCAAGGCGCCGGCATTAAAGGAAGTTCTCGATCAGAAGATAAATGACATCACGCAACGCCTTCTCAGCGACAAATGCACTTACACCGTCGAAGATGAAAACATAGCGGTGGAATATAAAGCCCCATTCTACCAAGTGGATATGCACATGCCTGAGCATATAAGTTTGGCTAACGTCGATGACGCCTACCTTCAAATAAGTTTTAATCCGGTAAGATTTGTGGTCACCAGAAATGGCGCGGAAGATGGCTCCATGGTCACAAAGCATCTTCTGATGAAGCAATACCGGCTTGATGCAAATGGAGCCTTTTTGCATTTCACAGGAAAAGATGGAACGGCCGCAGATCCAATCGCCGACATCATCACCGAGCTAAGGGCAAAAATTGGCAGAGAGTTTTTTGAAAACAGCCTTATGCCTTGTCTGGAGCGAGAAGCAGCAAGCCCCCATGGCGAGGATTGTTAGATTGAACAGACAATCTGCCAATTGTTTCAACAGTTTTTCTACAAAGGAATTTGCATGACTAACGTCCGCAAGGTCGCATTTGTTGCCTTGGCACTGATTGGGATGACTTCTTGCACAGAGCTTGAGGACAACAGCGGTAATAAAGTCATCTCTGTAGCGGTGGTTCAGCAGACCAATATCGCCCCGCAGGCTCAACAAAAATCAGCTTCCACTATCAAGCCCAATTTCTCTTGCACCAACGGACTGCAATTCAACGCATCATTCTCGCACAATAGGCGTTTTGCCTACATCACGTTCAGCGACTCGTCCGTCCGGAATAAACTTCGCAACACCAATGTTGCCAGCGGCTTTGAGTATAGCAACGGCCAAATCGTCTATCGTGAGTACAAGGGAAAAACGACTCTAACCCATATCATGGACGGACACACCAAAACGGCAGTTTGTCACCAGTTGCCGACAGCAAGCAACAAAGCGAACCGCCCGTGAACCGATCAAAAAAGGATCAGGCAACCGCCGCCATTAAATGTTGCGTCGCCGTGGTTGCGGCATAAGTTTTCGCCCAGCACAGCGTGTTGACCAACCGCATCTGTTCGATGGAATTGCATGACACCTCAAGCAGGCGTGGATTGGCGTAGATCACCGCCAGGCAGCGCGCGCGGCTGATGGCAACGTTCAGCCTGTTGCGGCTGAACAGAAACTCGATGTTTCGCGGCAAGTCCTCGCCAGAGGATGTCACCATCGAGATCAGGACGACAGCTGCCTCCTGTCCCTGAAACTTGTCGACAGTCCCCACCCTAGCTCCGGCGGGCAGCGTCCGTTCCAGAAGATCGACCTGCATGTTGTATGGCGTGACCACCAGAATGTCGTCTTGGGTGATCGTGTGTTGAGCGCCGTTGTCATCAACCCATGGCATGCCGATAAGGGCGTTGTAGGTTTGCAAAAGTCTCTGGGCTTCCTCTTCCGATTTCTGGGTGCAGCCTTCGTGGCCAACATCAATAAACCGCAGGCCAGCCGCTGCAATGGCCTCAGCATCCTCTGTTCCGGTGGGAAGAAGGCGCTGCGTTCCGTTGTCAAGTCCCGGCTGCAGGCGTCCATCGTAAACGGCATCCGATATGAATTGGCATATCTGGGGATGCATGCGACGGGTAACGGAAAGAAATATGCCCTTATCCACCGGAACGGTGGATGCATCGCCCAGCAGATATTCCAAAGCCGAAAGGCCGGAAGAACCAGGATGTGTGCCCTGAATAGGCTGAGAAAGCTGCATCTGATCGCCGACCAGAATGATGTTCTTGGCGCTGCACCCCATGGCGACAATATTGGCCAGACTGACTTGCCCCGCTTCATCGATAAACAGGAAGTCTAGTGTCTGATCAAACTCTGGCCTCGCAAAAAGCCACGCCGTGCCGGCGACAAGCTGATAGCCGCCATTGCTGGCTTCCTTGGCGTCGGTGGTGTCCTTGATCATTCCAGCGCCGTCCAGAAACTGATCCTGATTGGAGGACTTCTTAATGCCATTGAACCTTAAGCCACGCTTCTGCGCCTGTTTTTCGATGGCAAACAAAAGATTGTTTATGGCCTTGTGCGAGTTTGAAGCAATGCCGATGCGCTTGCCACGAGCCAGAAGCTCGGCCACGGCATGCGACGATGTGTAAGTCTTGCCGGTGCCTGGCGGGCCTTGAACCAAAAGATGAGAATGATCGAGGCGACATAACGCATCGACAGCGCCCTCAAGAAGATCGGTCTGCGGTGGGATAATTGGGGATTCCAATGTCAGGCCAGTCAAACGCGGCGTTTCCTTGCGAAGAATGCTTGTTATTCCGGCATAGTGGTCTTGACGGCCAGCGGCGACCGCTTCGGCATAACGATAAACGGCGTCCCGCAATATCTGGTCACCAATCGGGCCGCTTGGCACAAGAGAAAACACATCGGGCAGCGGCGTGCGTGACGGTCCGAGCTTCAAGGAAATACGCCGCGCCTTGTCATCAAGCGACACAATCTCTCCGGCTGGCTCCAGCGTGCCAGAACGAAGTGGCGTGTCACCCGCCCGCATTTTGAAGTCCTGCGGTGGGAACGTGTAGGTGAAAACTTTTGATTTCTTGTCCGCATAAGGTGGATGCGTGGGATCGGGGACAAGCTTTCCAATGCTTTCAGCATCCTCGACCAGTTCGTCGTCGCTCATGTCCTGACGACTGAACATGGCCCAATACTGGGGCTTTGCCTCGCGGCGGTGGAATTCCAGCAACTGGCCGACAAGCTCACGCCAAGGCCGCTCCTCATCCGATACGCCATTGCACAGCCTGCCGATCAGCGCCGATGTCCGCATTTCTGCCTCACGGCGGGCGTTTTCCTTTTCTGGGGTGGTTTCTGCGCCTGTGCTGGGCGAAAACCACGAAACGCCCTCGGCAGGACGCATGGACAACAGCCAGTCGCGGCACATGAGCGTCGAACGGCAGTCAAACTCGTTGTAATCCGATATTTCCTTAAGGATCGAAGCGTCCCGCAGAACTCGCCATTTTTCGTACATGGCGATGCTGTCGCCAGCGTTGGTGACCTCGCCAGCACGCTTTTCCGCGTAGAAATGCTCCATGTTCTTGATGGAATAGCGCGGCTCGGAAACGCGGATGGCTTCGCGCACAACCTTGTAAAGATCAACCAGCTTTCGTCCCCGAAGCAGCTGGTCAACCTCGGCTTCGCGCGTGCCGTAAATCATCGCCAGTGTTTTGAGCGCAGTCTCTTCGTAGGATGCGTAATGATAAACATACGCGTTGGGATACACCGCCAGCCGAGCCATGATGAAATCAACGGAATCCTCAAAGGCTTTCTTCTCGGCCTCACGGTCATGCGCCCAGAATGCCTTGAACTCCGGCGTGCCGTTATCGGCCACAAACACAAAACCGAAGAGATATTCCAGCTTCCGTTCGTTGTCATAGAGAGGATAGCCCTCCATATCGAAGAACAAATCACCGGCATCAGACGGTGGCAACCGCGCAAAACCCTTGCTGGCAGCCAAAGGCAGTAGATCGATGTGGTTCTGGCCGTCCTCACGCTTGGCCAACTGAAGGCGCGCCTGTTGCTGCAACCGTGAGAGAATTTCACCCGTCATCTTGGGGATCGCTTGTCCTTGGGGCATTTGAGCGAGATCCCGCATGCTGTTTACACCGGCGGCGCGCAATTTCTTGATCTGGCCGCTCGTAATGTTAGCGACAAGGCTCAAATGCTCAGTTCTTTCCCATTCAGCCTCGCAGCGATCGCTCCAGCGGCAATGCTCGCACTGTTGGCACGGTTCTCCCGCCGACGGTGGTGGTGGACTGGCCATAAATGCCTCGAAACGACGGGCGGCCAATGTCTGGTAGTGCCGAAAGTCCTCAACGTGCAGGGAAACAGTCTTCTTGTTGCCAAGGACGATATGCAATTCACGCGGTGGAACGCCTTGCTCGGCCTCCAGCATATCGCAATACACGCAGAGCTGAATGACGTATCCCGACTTGGCAGAAAGAGCCAGCTTGGTATCGGCGACATCATAGCTGTAAGAGCCGAATTTTGATGGCCGTCCATCGACCCGCAGCAAAAAATCGGCAAACCCGTTCCACGGTGGCCGCGCCAGTGCCGCCTGATAAATGACATCGAAGCCATCAGCCATAGCCTGTTGAGTCAGCTCTACACGCTTGGTGATCGAGACGTCCGATGGGATTTCTGCGATCCGCAGGCCACGTTCATGCAGGTCACGAAGATATTCCCTCTCGTGCTGCAGTCCTTTGCTTTTTAAGAGGCGGTCGCCATCGGTTTCGGGAGGAAGCTCCTGCGGCGAGAAAAGATGTTGGAGGTCAAAAACACTGGCATGCGAGCAGCCAAGATAAGTGACGAGATCAGAGGGCGAAAAGAAGAGCTTTTCATTTTCAGCTCTACGCATGATTTTCTTCCTTCCAACCGGTTTCTGAATTCAGACCTAATAATCCATTATTTATAAAGCCATCCAAAGAGAAATCCAACCAAAGCCCCCGACATGGCAACCATGGCATAAGCGATGATGAAGCCCGAACGAGAGGCTTGTTCGTTGTGATCAATCACTTCATTAAACACGGGAGCCTCCCTGATTTCACCGATTTTGCTTTCCATTTTGCCTACCGCTCCGTCTCGGACAACCTCTTATACGGCGTGGATGTGCCATATTCGGTCGCATATAAATCGCAAGATCGGCAAACAGGTGCTTGCGAACAGGTCATCAGGCGGCTACCAACAGTGATGATTTGGAAGAATCATCCTTGTTTTTCAATAACCCGCCAACATCTGGAGACATCATGGCAAAAGCAAAAACCAGCAAACCCGCAGCAGCAACCGTTCGTCCGGTCAAAGAAACCCTGACCAAGTCCGCTTTGATCAATCTGATCGCCGAACAAAATGACATTCCTCGCAAGACCGCCGCTGGCGTGTTCGCCACTTTGGAAAGCGTGTTTCTTGGCTCGGTTCATCCGCGTGGCGTTGGCGAATTCACCCTGCCTGGTCTGCTGAAAGTCACCCTGCGCAAGGTTCCAGCCCGTAAGGCCGGAACATTAATCCGCAATCCCGCCACCGGCGAGATGATGAAGGGCGCAGCCAAGCCCGCCAGCGTACGCGTCAAAATCCGCGCTTTGTCGAAGCTGAAATCTGCAGCCACCGCTTAATCTGGATTTCATGATAAGGGCTTGGGTGAAACCAAGCCCTTATTGCTTCAAGAACCAACCACCAGCCGTAACAGCGGGCTACCAGCCTTGCGCGGCGCAGGAACCGAAATTTTCTGATCTTCTGCTGTCTGGGCAGGGTGAGAACCGCGCAAGATAGCCGAGACCGAATTCTGGTCGGAACCTGCCTCTGCCGCGACCTCGATATGCAGCGCACGGACAATCGAAGCCAGATATGGCGATGTTTTCACAACGTGGATAATCGGACTTTGTTCGATTGCCTTGTGAATATCCGGATCGGTCAGGCTGTGTTCAAGGGTATCTGTTATGTAGACGGCGTCCAATTTACTGTTGTTAACGCGGTCAACCGATGCTGTAAGCGGCTCTTTCTTAAGGTCTGCCGTAAAAAGGCCGCTGGTGGCAAACAGAATGACTGAGCGTGCGCCCATATCCTTCAACAGCCCCGCCAGATCGCATGCGGTGCCACCTGAGCCGATCATGTCCTCGAAAATCACGACATCTTTGCCAGACACATCGGCACTGAAGCCTTTGACCTTGATCTTGCCGGTGGATTTGTCGCGGTCTTTCAGTCCTTGTGGCCAATCATCTTGATCTGGATTGCGCCCTTCGAAGCCAAGCACGCTGTACATGCACGCCCTGAAGCTGCGGCTGATACGTTTTGTTGAACCCGCATCGGCGTGCGCCAGCAACAGGCTTTCCTTGCTGACGATGCCAGAGTCGACCAGATCCTTGAGCTGGACGGCAAAGGGGTGGGCAAAGTGGACAATGGTACAGTTTCTAACCGGACTTCCGGTATCCAGAAACTTCTCGCGCGTCATGCCTGCGTTGTGTGGATCTGCGACAACAACGCTTTGGCAGTGCGCACGCAGAGTTTCTATGGTGTCGGTCAATCCAGGCGCGTTGCGTTCGTCCCAGATATCGTCAGAGCGACCATACCACATGTAGGGCAGCAGAAGCGTGACTTGCTTAGCGCCAGCGCGGTTGGCGGCGCGCATCAGTAAACGGGCTTCTTTTTCCTGCTTGTTGGGATCGCCAGAGGCCGAGGCGACGACCACAACTTCATGACCACGAACATTCTCTTCAATCGTGGTCTGAATTTCTTTGTCCGAAAACTGCTTATAGGTGACGCGCGCGACCCGCGATCCAAGTTCAGCGGCGATCTCTCCAGCCAGCGCCTGGCTGCTATACCCCGCCACAATAAGCGGTTTTGGTTTCCCGTTTGAAGGCACTTCTGACATTTTCTTCTCCTGTTAAATTTTACAAAATTGTTCAATTAGACTCGGCAATTCACGCATCTCTGAAAAGATCAACTCCGCACCGACAGCCTTAAGCCGATCACCATGCCCATCGTCGCAATGGCTGCCTCCGACGAAGCCAAACACGCGCATGCCAGCGGCTTTTCCAGCTTGCACGCCCGCTATGCCGTCTTCGATCACCAAGCAAGCAGTAGGAGAATGTCCCATGTTGCCTGCCGCATGGAGGAACAGGTCTGGGAACGGCTTACCTCGTTCGACCATTTCGGACGAATAGATGTGGGGAGCGAATAAGTCGTGTAGCTTTACGACTTCCAGCATGTGATCGAGAGCATCGACGCCAGTACCGGAAGCGATGCAGCGCGGAACATTTCCGATCTGCATCAAGGCGTCACGTATGCCAGCCACTGGTTTCAGCCGTTGAGTAAAGACTTCCTCTTTTCGCCGATCGATCTGAAGAGCAATGTCGGACGGAATGGCTATGCCTGTTTCCTTTGCCAAAATCCGGTTGACCTCGGCATCGCTCACGCCTGAAAAGCGTCGAACCAGTTCCTTCGGCGTGATGTTAATGCCTATGGCCTGATAGGCTTCGGCTTCCACTTCCGTATGCAAGTGCATGGAGTCGACCACAACGCCATCACAATCAAAAATCATCAGCATTATTGTGCTCCATTCGGTTCTGGAGGTTTATATTTGCGAGCGCGGCCTTGTGGACGCGCCGCCGCTGGCAACGACAGGCTGGAGAAATAGCTTTCTGCCCGTTCAAGGCTCATATCATACATTTCCGAAAGACGGGACAGGTCAGTTTTCGGCGGATGGTCGTATCTGTAATAATCAACCAAATCCTTCGCCGCGAAAGCTCGCAGCAGAACTGGCATTAAAGCAATATCCTCATTGTCGACTATTCCGGCCTTTGTTAACGCTTTCATATAATGATTGGCGTGACGCGGCTGATATTGCGGATCGGTAAACACGAAATTCATCATGACGTGGACATATTCAAACAATAGATCGCCTATCATCAAGGCATCGGTGTCAACCACCCCGGTCACCTTGCCGTCTGGGGCATTAAGCACGTTCTGCCGCTCAAAATCGCGGTGGACGAAAGCCGGATAATGCAAAGGCAGCGAAGGCGTTTGCATATATTCGGCGATATAATCCTTCTGCAGACAGGGAGGCAGTTCGGCAAAAGGAATGTCCGGCTGGTTCAACGCCCCAGGAGCGATATAGTTCATTTGCCCCAGCCATTCGCCGACCTTTTTTTGATGGGAAAGCGAGGCATGAAGACGCCAAAAAGCATCGGCGATACTGGCATGTCCTACGTCCGGAATAGGCGTTTTGTTGCTGTGGTCACGCCCGACATAGTGGTTTCCAGAAAAGCGCTGCCACATGACGGCTGGCTTGCCGTCGATCATAGAGACGGGGCCATCTTTGCCGAGAATAATGCGCGGCAGTAATCCTGAATTGTCATTCTGTACTACGCTACAAATCAACGCGACTTCTGCCACAGGGCGGCTTCGAAAAACGGTCATGACAAAATCGCCTGCCACGAACCATGTGTCGTTCATCATGCCGCGCTGGTCTTGTCGCAGATAGGCGGTGGCAGGAATTTCATAGTTCCTCGCCAATTGTTCTCGCACAGTTTCAGTCATTTTCAGTCCACAATGTCTTCATCGAAAAGAACCCCAGATGCCGGTTGACCCGACACCTGGGGGCATCCGTCACCTATGCTTCCTTTGTTGGTGCTGTGACCGACGCACCTCTTACAACCGTTGGACGGCTGGCTGGTTTATAGTCATCGAGCGCTTTCAGAAGCGTATCGACTTCATCATTGGTGTTGTAATGGATGAACCCGACGCGGATGAAACCACCTGTGTTTTCGAGGCCGAGCCTTTCAGACAGGGAGATCGAGTAAACGCTGCGGCTCCAGATATCGATGCCTTTTCCGGCCAGATATTTCGCCATGTCGTTCGATTGTTCGCCGTCGCGGGACACCGCGATGGTCGGCACGCGCTGCCCAGCCAGTTCTTTTTCCGTAATTCCCCACATCGCGTATTGCGGACGCTTCTTCATTTCATCGATGAATTTCCACGTCAGCTGCTCTTCATGGGCTTCAATCGCAGCCATGCCAGCATGGATATCAAGCTGCCGTCCCGTAAACTGGGGGAATCGGCTACGGAAAGCCGGATTTTTTTCACCGACATGGGCGATGTATTCGATGGCGGCTTTGGCACCTGCAGCCAGTTCGTAGGTTTGCGCGCCATTCAGCCATTTCAACGGCAACGTGTTGGGTGCTGGGCGTATTTTGTAGGCAGGCAGGGATTCCAAAAGCTCTCTTTTGCCCCACAGAAAGCTAAGATGCGGCCCGAAGAATTTGTAGGTTGAGCATCCGATGAAATCGACGCCCCATTCCTGCGCATCAATTCGCGCATGCGGGGCGTAAGCAACGGCATCAACATAAACCAAAGCACCGGCTTCCTTGGCAACCTGAGCCAGCCTCTTCACATCCGGTCGTGTGCCAACCGAGCTAGAAGCGGCGCAGAAAGCAACGATCTTGGTTTTGTCAGAAAGAACCTTGCGCAGATTTTCTTCCGTCAGTTGGCATGTGCCTTCCTCAATGTCGAAGTGACGGACGGTCGCACCGGCATCTTCGGCTGCAGCCACCCAAGGCGATACGTTGGCATCATGGTCAAGACGAGAAACGATGACTTCATCGCCTGGCTTCCACGTCCGAGCCATCGCACGGCTCATATTGAAGGTCAGATTGGTGAAGCTGTTGCCGAGGATCACTTCGTTCGGATCTTTCACATTGATGAATTCAGCGATAATTTCTCTTGTCTGATCCATCAGCTCGTCGGTCTTGACGCTGCGGGGAAAAATTCCGCCTTTATTGCCATTCTTGTTGGCGAAATAGTCAGAGATCGCTTCGATCACCGTGTCCGGCACCTGTGTGCCGCCCACCCCGTCAAGGCAGATCGTCTTAGCCGCGCTACGGAAGTAGGGAAAAAGATTTCTGAAATAATCGACGTCGAACGTGTTTGAAATGCCCATCGGAGTTATCCTTTTATGTGTTGATACGGTGGTGTCGCAACGTGTGCGTCACGCGAAAGATCAATAAGGATGGGCGTGGTTAACTTGCAGTCGCCGTTTGGGGGACAGACTTAGTAGCCATAGGAATAGGATGGTTGATCCATCCACGATGTGTCTTTGTAGGGGGCGATAAGGCCGAGGGTGACAGCAAGCGTCGTTGCTTGTGTTGTATTGGATGCGTTAAGTTTGCGGCGAGCACGCTCGGTATAGGTCTTTACAGAGTCTTCGGAGAGGGAAAGAATAATTGCTATCTCGCCGCGCGTTTTTCCACGCGCTAGCCAAGTCAATATATCTTCTTCGCGCGGCGTAAGCCGAACATGCAAGACAAGATTGCTGCTATACAACATGCTTGCAGATGTCCCTTCAATAAGTGCGTGTTGCTAGAAATGTCGTGATGGCTTCCGCAATAAAAGCGGCAATATCCTCAGCGTCGAACTTGCCCACGCCATATATTTCGGCTGCCGTTTCCCACTTGCCGGTGCTTTCAACAAAAACATCAATCTCGGATCTGTTTCCGAACAGTGAACATGACCATTTCGTCAATTCACGTTCCATGACCGGAGCGTTAAGCTTGCGTGGCTTTGCTTTAGGCATAACGAACCTCATTTTGCGAAAAAGGTAGGATCTTGCTTTCCTTGTGTCTGAGTTCGATCAACGCCAGCGATTGCGCGAAGTGCCAGAGAGCAGCTACTTCCTTTGCGGAAAATCCTGCAATTTGTAGATCCGCTTGCGAACAGCTACCGCCTTCCAAAGTGATGTCGACAATCGCGTCAGCCATTCGCGCCACTGGTTCGAATTTACGGTCAGTAGCGGTCGTGATAAGATCGACGATGTGGCTGGATGCGGTTCTCATTGCAGCATCCCCTGATCTTCGATTTCCTGATCCAGCTGGCTCAAGATGGACTTTGTCAGTTTTTCTCTTGAAACTTGCGCGAAGAGCAGTCGATTGACACGGCGCGCTGCGCGATGCTGCAGGCGGTCATAAAGTTTGAGCAGAGTCTCCTCATCATCTGGGAGAGCGACGGTGAACTTCTTGCGTCTTTGCTCAACAAAAACACCTATGGTCTTGTCGAGTTCTTCCGCCCCAGCTTCGTTGACAAGCTGTACGGCGGGCAGATCGGCAATGTTCGGCGCATAGAGATTGCAGAAATCGCTAATCTTCTGCGCGCGATCAACGATGCGCTTTGCTGCATCAACCGAGTAAAAGTCCTTATCAGTCAAAGAGGAAGCTAGGAAGGACAGTCCAAGGTAAAGATGCTGGCGGAAAAGGTCGCTCATTTGCTTCCCCCGTCTCGCAGATCGTCGATTTCCTTAAGAAGGCGAACGACCGCTTCGGACACTTCTTCCTTCGAAGCGTGCGCATAGAATGTCCACTGCGAATACTGCGTCTTGCGATGCTGAAGCTGGTCATACAGTTCAATCAAAGTTTCGCGGTCATCGGGCAAAGCGACCGATCCGTTCTCACGCAGTTCTTCTCCATACATATTGATGTCGGCATTAAGCTTGACGGCCTTCGAGGCATCCTGCGGCAGGTGCAGATCGCAAAATTCGTTCATAAGTTTTGCGAGGCCGATGATTTTCTGCGCGGCCACCGCTGACTTGACGTTCTCGCCTTGCGTTATTACAGCCTGAAAAGCCAGCATCAGGCTAAGGCGCATTTGATCACCCTTAGTCATGGCAGCCTCCAACGACTAAGGCCTGCGGCCAGATGTTAGCCAACAGCCGAGCAAACCTTCCCATCACACTCAAATCGCGCGCGGACGGATTGGGCAGCTGAGAGTTAGACAGGTACAGGAACGTGATGCCGTGCAACTTGATCGCTTGAGAGAATTCTTCGCGGGCGGCGTCCGACGCAAAATTGTCCTGAAGTATTTCAACCGCCACAACTTCCCCCAATGACACCTTAGGTGCTTGAGGTTCGCTACGCGGTGGTGCGATCACTGTTTTGTTATTCGTCATTTTATCCTCATTGATTTTAGTTCAATCAATGAGGCGAGTATCGATATCGCCAGCACTCAATGCCATGTGAGAATTTGGCCTAATAGGACGTTTGCAAGCTTCAATTTGGCCGAATTTTCTCATTCGTCCTTTTCGGACAAAACTTCGGCCTTTTTGTTTTTTCAGTCGGCGTTCTATGCCGTCGGGCGACCACGCACGAAAACGAACAGCACCTGCGGAAAAAAGGAAGCTGATAGTACTGACAATACTACGAAGATGAAGGCCATTGCCGAACATGCCTTAGAAAAGAAGTATTCCCAGCAGGTGACAAATGGATATCACTTCAGGCAGACGCGTTGTTACCCGAAGCAATTTTTAGTTTTGTTGAGAAATTGTAAGCAGTGCTTAGCAATAAGCTGGTTGCTTTGCTTCAACATCATCCGCGAATATCGCCCGACGATGGTCGAGGGAGGAAGCAGGCTTTTTATAGGTGGTCGTTGTGTAAGGTTGGGCTTCTGGCCAGTGTTTTTCAAAGGTATCAAAAACCTTTTTGGCCAGATTGGGATGCTCGATGACTATATAGGCCGGATGGCAAAAGCTCAGGCGCGGATCTTGTTCAATGGCAAAGGTAACTTCCTCACCATAGGCAAATTCCGAAGAGATAACGCTGGAACGCGCCTCTGGATGTATCCTGACCTCAAACGAAGGCTTCCCCGGCAAATATATCTTGGGATCCGCCAGCAGGCAGCGCACCGATATGGTCTTACTCAAATTTTCCAATCGTTCAAAGTTGGTTAGGCCGTTGCGTCCTGTCGCTTTTGACAGCATCTCTTGCCGGCCAATTCTGCAAACCAGACCTGTGTTTTTCTCCTTATGCATCTTTTCGATGTTGGCAAAGAAACGGTCGCAGCCTCCCACGCCACGGAAGTCTTTGATGTTGTCCGAGCGCGGCTTCACGCTGCCGTCTAGATTGCATTCGACGCCGTGAGCGTCAAAGACGCCCTGAATATCCATGACGATGGACTCGCGGACGGGTGTGTCGTCCTCAAAAATGCGGATCGTGCCGCGCGCGACATTGGCTTCCTCGGCCAGTTTCTCACGAGACCACTTTAACAATGATCGCGCCATTCTGCATTGCGCGCCTGTCATGAGATAAAAGTCCGCCATAATAATGCTCGTTGTTAATTGACAACCTTATTTGTTTTCAAATCCACCAGATACTCAATGGCATCTTGATAAAGCCGTGAGGGCAAAGCCTCCACAGTACTCACCCCATAATGGGATGTCAGAATGTCACCTACGAAAGCTTCGCCAACATTCTGCGTATATGCGATGTACGAGATCATTCCCAAGACGGCTTTTCGCTCGATTTCGTTCAAGGGTTTCTCGTGCGCCTCGCACATGGCGAAGAGCTGGGCGGTAAGATTGCCAAGATCGGCCTTATCCATAAAATCCGCTTCAGCGGGCATCATAATTTTGGCTTCAAATTGTTTGCGCGAATACATTCTTCGCCTCATTCCGCTTCAGTTGATAAATTTCTTAATGTCCATATTCTCAAGAAACCGGACTAATACGCCGCGATAATTCTCGGTCAGTTCGCCAATATCGGCTACGCCGAAATGGCGCTTGACCAAATCCAGAACCACAGTCTCGTTAACGCCGCGATCGCAGGCCGCAAAAGCAATGAGCGCACGAACTGACTTGTGTTCATTCTCCTCAGGTTCCGCAATAGCATCCGTCCTACGTAACTCTTCGAGCTTCTCGTGCAACGCTTTCAACTCGGACACAGAAAGATCCTTCTCTCCGGCCATCGCATTTGGCTCGGAGGATCCATCTCTATCCGTAGATGGCTTCAGCAAGATTTTTTTCGGCGCGCTGTTCATGGTCAATTTTTCGTTAACTAATTTCCTGATTAAGCTGCCTGAGCCATGGAGACATTAGGAGCGGTCGCTTGCATAAAGGCTACCCAGCGATCTTCAATGGAAGAAAGCGATTTGTTCTTAATGCCCTGAACGCGTTCCCAGTTCTCCAAAATGTACAAAACACCGATTTCGCCATGACGCATCAAAAATTCTTGTTCATATTTGCTCATTTTATGCTCCCAGCAGTTAATCGTTTAACTAAATCGCAATCAGAATGTGTTTAATTACACTCATAGGTATACCATTGACACAAAGTGTGCGTCAATGTAATTTTCGAGGTGAAATTAATTTCATTTCATTGACTCTGCCAACAAAACACACTACAAAGGGGAAAGAAACACAATTCAGGTAGTTTCTTACCCAAAACAGGGGAACTAAGGGGATTATATGATTGACGCAGACCAGCTACGAGCCGCCCGCGCTCTATTAAATTGGAAAACCACGGATTTGGCAGAAAAATCTGGGGTATCCGTCAATACCATCAATAAAAATGAAAACGGGATTGTCTTTGGTCGCCGCGAAACCATGGAGCTTCTTCAGAAGACACTGGAAGACGCCGGCATTGAATTCCTCCCCGGTTCAGGCGTTAGAAAGAAAAGTCGCGTAGTTATCACCTACGAAGGCCCGGAAGCAAACAAGCTGCTGGTGGAGGATATCTATAACACGCTGCAAAGCACTGGCGGCGAAATGCTGGTCGCTCACGTCGATGAAGGTGACTCGATAAAGAATTTGGAAATCGACTGGCTGTCTGAGCAAATCCGCAAGCGCAAAGAAGCGGGCATAACGCATCGTCTTTTGGTTCGCGCCGATGACCCCAATCTCATTCCGCCTTTGGATAACTACCGTTGCATCCCCAAGGCCTACTTTAGCCCATATCCGCTTTATATCTATGGTTCGAAACTGGCGCTCGTCTCATGGGAGCCATCGCCGCGTGTCGTTATTGTTGAGGATGCTCGCTTTGCAGAAAGTGCCAAGAAGCTCTTTGACTTCGTTTGGCTCCATGCTGATCCGATTACCCAGAGAAAGGCGTAATCTAAATGTTTAGCGTTGCAACGCTACAGTCTTTACCGCTCGATCTGCAGATCGAAGAGTGGGAAATTGAGGTTCAATTTCTCAAGAAATTTATTCGCCTAACGGATGAAAACAGAGGGCTGTTCTTTGCCCCCTTGGGAAAAGAAACGGATCTGGACACCTACCTAACGTCGCCGGTTTATTATGCGCTCACGGGCAGAAAAGGGCTTTGGATATATCAGGAAGGAAACTCGTATGTTCCGGTTTGCTGGCATCCGAATGTCGACGGACAGATATTGGTCTTTCCTGCACGGGGCGCATACAACCCCAATATCTTGAAAAACCTCCTAACCGCCATTCCGATCCCTCCCAAGGGGGTACGCCTTGCTCGCATTAAGCAAGAAGATATTCCGTCTCAGCTTCTCACAAATATCAGCGGCTCCATTGGGCGGAGCATCAATCTGCAGGAAGTGAATGAAGAGATCCTCGATTGGACATTCCCTGTCAGAATACTGTCGACCGACGATGTCAGGAAATTGGAAGGCAACCACCATCTGAGAACGCGCAACTACGTTAAGCGCTTACAGCAAGATCACGTCGTGACGATGGGAAGGCTTTCCTCTTTGCTGCTTCCTCAGATCATGGAGTTTGTTAATCGGTGGGCGCAGAGACGCACCTGTATTCCGTCAGAACTCAAGGAGCTGATTGCTCCATATAAGACGACCTTTGATTTACTGACGGATGAAGCCTTCAATGTGGATGGCCTTGTCTTTTACGTGGACGGCATTATTCAGGCTGTCTCAATGTGGGAGCCGCCAAACACCTCAACGCTTATCGCCAATGCGTGGGTTAACCTTTGCAACACTTCGGTTAAAGGCCTGTCCGAGTTTGTCATGAAATCAACCTCAGAGACATTATTCCTTCAGGATATCCCCTACATCAATTACGGTGGGTCAGAGACGCCTGGCTTAGACAATTTCAAAAACAAGTTCGTTCCTGCCTTTAGCATTGATCTGGCATCAATTGATGCCGATATTCAAGGCGTCGACGTTATTCTTCACTCCCTGTACGAAATCAAACAAGGCCTGAGGATTGCAGCATGAGCCTGATTAAGCGTACGCAGCTCAAAATAGGTCAAGTGATCACTCCAGATGGATTTCCCGCAGGAACCATTGCGACCGAAGAGAAATGCTCCCTTGAGAGCTTTGTGGATGGAAAAAAGAAAAAGCGGTGGCTTTGCTGGACTGTCCGCACTGCGGCCAAACGCCCTCTACACAAATACCTGATTGTCGACTGGGGCAAGGACGGTATTATCCTATGGGAAAAGTCGACCATGAAATTCGCTCCGCAAGGCGCCAAGCTATGGATTGAACGCAGCGGACTAGAAGAGATGGAAAACATCACTGGCCAAGGAGCGGAAAATTACGTCTACTCGCTGCTCGTCTACAAATTGCGCGGAGGCAAGAAACAGAAATTCTATGCCATAGAGCGCATGCGCAACGATCGCGTTTTCAGGTACGAAGGAACACTTATCGGCCAATCTTAAAAAACGTCCGACAAACTCCTGCGGGCCGCACTGAAGCATTGCGGCCCGCGACCGTGCTGGCTCTCTCCAAATTAAGCAGAACCAGGCGATCGGCGATATAACCGCCGATCTGATGGGCTCCGGACAGGATCGCTGCCATTCCCATCACCGCGCTTGATCCGCCCCTCGTGCGGCTTCTCCTGCGGTCCCGGCGCTTACGGATCCCGGTCTCCTACATTGGCGCTCAAGGCCATAAGCCGAGCAGCCCGCTTCAGCTCCCTATGCCGTCGCTTCCTTTGCCAGCGACGTAATATCTGCAATCTTCTGAAACTGAGCCAGAATATCGGAATGGTTCTGCACGAGATAACGAACAACCTTGGCGTTGCCCAGCAAAGAACCGAGATATCCCTTGGTCAGAGTCAGATTAAGGACGTCCTTGCCGTAATTTTCCTCAATTAGACGATATTCACGTTGAAGGCTTTCCATCTCACTTTCCATGCGCGCCATTTGGTCTTCGTCCAGCCCACGGATCTTTTTAGGGTTCTCTGGATCCACGAGCTGATCTTTGGGTGTAGCGGCAAGCAGCATTCGCGCATAAGTCCGAGAATAAGTATTGGCGTCATTCATAAGCGTTGCAGCCTCGATCTGTCGAAACGACTTCATGCGCTTCAGGATCGGGAACGTGGCGATCGGTATGATCTTGTCTTTCAGAAGCTCGGCTGCCTCGTGACAAATGCCGTTCAGTAAATCGCGCTTTGTAACGATGCTTCGGATTTCGATATTTAACGCCGCCGCGATTTTCGCCTCTGGCACCCCGCGCTCAATCGCACGCAGAATCATCTTGTGTTCCATAACGGTGGAAAGACGATTGATATGCTTGTTGTAGGTAAAAGCCTCGTCGTCGGTGGACACAAGGCAAGTTACTTCCGTCTCGCCCAGCTCCTTAAGCGCTTCAAGGCGCAGATGACCATCAAGAAGCGCATATTTGCCACGCACGCGACTGACCACAGGCGGCTCTATAATTCCAACCTCACGAATGGAGGCCAGAATCTGGTGATATTTTGGGCTTTTCCGAGCAGCAGGTGCCACCACTTTCAGCAAAACGATCTGATCAATGCTGAGATCTACCGTCTCGCGATTAAAACCTGCCTTGATTTCACTTTTAGGCAGCTTTGCTTTCTGCTGTGGGGGCTTAGCCATGGACATGGCCTTTCTCAGCCATAAGCCCAGCCAATGGCTTAGGCAAAGTCGTTAATCCCTCTGCACGTAGAAGGTTGCTGAAATGCTCGTCCTGAAACAGCTGCCGCAAGGCCTCGGTAACAAACAACATGCGGTTAGACACGGCATCGGCCTTGCGGGTCAAAAGACGTTTGCGGTCAACCTCGTGCTGATAAACCTTCATGACATCCTGGACGGTCAGTGCCTTCTCGGCTTTATCACGTTTGCCCCGTTTCCGTTCGCCCGCGAAAGTCTTCCCGCGTCGCCTGCGTGTATCGATCAGCTTTTTGGCAAACAGCAAGCGATTTCCACGAAGCTGCTTGGTCTCATAAGCTTCGTGCAAAGCACGTTGTTCATCCTCAGGATTCTCTGCAATGCGAATGGCCAGCGTGATCGGCATGTGTCCGGCCTCAACGGCAGACAGCAGGCGTTCTTCACCGCGTTCCATTAGGTTTAGAAGGCCGGATACATATTCTTTTGCCAACCCTGTTTTGTCGGAGATTTGCTGGGCGTCGTAACCTTGCTTTTGCAGGATTTCTATGCCCTGCAACAGGTCGTAGGCGCGATGCTGGCGACGAGCGAGGTTCTCGACCAAGCTCATGATAAGAGCCTGTTCCTCACTGGCATCGATGACAATTGCGGGGATTTCCGCCTGCCCACAAGCCACAAAGGCTTCGATCCGGCCTTGGCCGCAAATCAGATCATATTCTTTGCCATCAACTTTGGCGCGGCTCGGCGTGACTGTGATCGGGCGCTTCATGCCCACCTGGGTCATGTTTGCGGCGATTTCCAGAAAAACTCTTTGATTGCGCGCACGAGGATTAAGGATGTTGATCTTCTCAATCGGGATCATCCTAATTTCAGAGGAGCGTTTGCCTTTTGTCATGCAGCCTCCGGCAAGGCTGCACGCTCGGCCATCATGAAAAACGGTTCGAGATCATCGAAACGGTAAGCATCAAGCGCGAGGCGGTTGTTCTCCATAAGCCGTATTTGCGGATTTTCCACGTCGATGGCAGGGATCAGGTAATAATCCAGAACCTCACGGTTATCGGCATCCATACGCACGGCAATGGTAATGTCCGGCATCAGGCTGGCATCAAACTGAATTTTCCATCGATTGCCACCCGTTGCCGTTTGGCTGCAACGGCAAATCACCAAAGAAACCTTGATTTCATTGTTGACGACAAGGAAGTCATTCTGGACTTCTCGGTGGACATGACCACCATATTCTTGAATTTTACGGATGACATCTTCAACAACGCCAGGGTACATCTGCCGAAGCCGTTTGTTCTCCTCGATGTAGCGAAGGTCTCGACCGGGATCATAGCCGATCAGTTTGTATGCCTGCGTCAATCCGCCGAAGCGGTGGGCATAAACGCTGCTGGAAGGCATGTCTTCCGTCTCATCGATGAGAATGCCCGACAGCCAGCCTTGTTTCTCATGCAGTGACCGCAGTTTGGCGAGCATTTCATCGTTTGAGAACCGGCGGCTTCGTTCGCGGATAATCCCCTGAGCCATGTAATAATACCGAGGCTCGATAATCGCTTCAAAAACACCGTCTGCACGCACCCACATTTCTGGAGCGTTCACCACACGGCGCTTTTTTAGCTTGAAAGACCGACGATTAAAGACGTTGTTCCCGATGTATTTTTCATTGGTCAGAATGGTGTGAACCACGCCGCGCGTCCATTCGCGCTCAAGATCCGTTTTCACCCCTTGCTGATTCAAATGCTCTGCAATCTGGGCTTCCTGCATGCCTTCTTCCGTAAAAGCCCGGTATATCCAGCGTACTGTCTCAACTTCCTCGTCCGGCCCAACGACCAGAACGACACGGTCGGTTTGCAGGGATTTATGCTCACCGCGCTTGAGCGTGCCTTTGGGTTGCCGATGTTCGTCCACCAGTACGCGGCGAAGGCCATATCCCGCAGGGCCGCCTTGGCGGAAGCCAAGCTCGATCAACCGGCATTGCCCAGCGAACACCTTACCGGATAATTCGCGGCTGTATTCCCCCGCCATGGCGCGTTTGACGCCTTTAACGATGGTGGAGACAGGGCTGCCGTCATTCTCGAACTGCTCGGCGACATATTGCACGTCAATACCGGCGCGGCGGCAGAGATATTCGTAATAAGCGCTTTCATCCGCATCCTGAAAACGCCCCCAACGGGTGACGTCCAACACAAGAATAACGCTATAATCCGCAGAACCCGACTGCACGTCGGCAATCAGGTTTTGAAGGGCATCACGTCCGTCGAGTTTGAGGCCGCTCTTACCGGCATCGGCGTAAGTCCTGACAATGTCCATCTGGTGATGGGTGGCATAGTCGCGGATCGCGTCGGCTTGGTTTTCGGTCGAGTATTTTTGGTGATCGGTGGACATGCGGACATACATGGCCGCGCGACGACGCTGGGTTACGTTGCTACCTTCCGCCGAATTATTCCACCTATCCATCCGGTTCTCTTTTCGATTTAGCCAAATCCTCACACGCGCAAAACGCACGATTGCTCTTTGGAAACCTAACCAAGGAGCAATCGAAATGTCTCAATCAAAAAAGGACCAACTTTTTCCGAGGAAGCCGCAGGCAATAACAGATGCCGAATTGTCAAAGATTGTCGCGGCTGCGCTGCGCCATGACTTCGGCGAAAGCGCCTCTGCCATCAAGCGGATCGGCCAGCTGACCAACGCCAATTTGCGCGCCATAAAAAACTGGTATCAGGCCAGAAATACGCCATCTTCAGGCCATTTGCTGCTCCTGGCGCGCTCGTCGCCAAGCATCCTGAAATTCATTCTCGAACAAATCGGTGGCGAGGATCTGTGGGATGCGTTCAGACTACTTTCCACCCATGCCTTGGCAACCGTTCCGGAGCCAGAAATCATCCCATATAACGGCGAAAATGATACCCAGAATGTCCCTATAAATGTCCCTTTAAAATCGCTAAACGAGCGACAACGGTGGTTTTTGATCCTTCTGCAGCGTAAAAACAAAGCGGGTGCCGAGGACATAGCAGGGCACTTTGGTGTGTCCCCAAAAACAGCCAAACGTGACATCGGGGGTCTGAAATTCTCAGGTCGCATCAGGTTTGTTGGAGCGAAGAAAACGGGGAGCTATGAAATTATCGATGAATGATCCATCGTTCAGAGCTTCTTCTCCATGTTACTGTGAGCCGATGCTCGCTCCCGCGCTCTTGCACGGACTTCCTCTAAACGCTGCATAAAACCCTCAGAACCGAAATCACTGAAAGCCTCGCCAACCTTGCTGAGGGGAACAACTGCACCATTCAAAGATCTAATTTTCTCGCACATATTTTGGACATGCTCGGCTCCGGCCCTAATCTGTGCGCGCAAAAGATTATGATATTCATCGAATGCGTCTCCGTCTCTGTTTTGGAAACGGTCGCCTGGAGCAAGGATTTCAATCTGCGGATTCTCCGTCGCTGCAATATCTATGGGCATAACAACTGGATAATGAGATGCGTTCACATCACCCGGCCTATTTTCGGCGACTGTATTATGAAGGCTAATTGCGCCCTGGGGAACGTCAACAGGAGATTGCTCTTTCTTTTTTAAAGCCGCAGCTCTATTGGCCCAAGCCATACGTTCGTACTTAGACAAGTCTTTCCGGTACAAGTAATCTGACCAGATTTTTTCTAAAAAAGAGAATATTTTCATGGCAAGAGAGCCCGTATAAAATTTTACAATGAAGAAGGCATTTGTCTTCGGCAAAGCCACCTTACTTTTTTTGCAGAGAATTTCCAACAGCAGTTATTGTTTTCTTGCCTTAACCAAGAAAATGATCTGGCTAAGACTAGCCTCGCCCCTGATTTTTCTTTGCTGCAAAAGGTTGATTTACGCTAAAATACCCAGCATTCCTTCATTCAATCGCCGATAGTCAGCCTTAAATGTCCATTAAAACCCAAAGACTTCGCCTTCGCGCCGCTGAGGAGAAAGATATCCCCTTTCTCGTTGCCGGTCTGAATGATTGGTCAATCGCACAATGGCTGATTTCGCCGCCCTATCCTTATAAAGAAGATGATGCGCGCTGGTTTATCAATTGGACGAACACACCCGATGAAGGTGGGTTCAACGGTAAATTCGTAATCGCCAACAAAACGACAGACGAATTTCTTGGCGTCATCACACTGGTGCCGGAAGCTGGCCGTGCCGAGCTGGGTTATTGGCTGCAAGCAGCCGCCCACAAGAAGGGCTACATGAAGGAAGCTGTTAAGGGTGTTGTTGAGTTTGCCCAGAGAACCGCGCCAAACCTGATATGCTTTGCCACGGTCGACCCTGAAAACCACAGCTCGGAAAGATGCCTCGTCGCTAACGGATTCAAATTTCTTAACGAGTACAAGCGCGAGAAATGCCGTCGCAACGGCACCGTCAACACACGCATCTACGAAAGGCAATTGTAACGCTACACCCCATGTATTTATCCGAACATTTCACATTATGGTGCCATATATAGGCCGTTATTTGATGAATAACGCCATGCATAGGACTTAACATGCGCTTGACAGGCAGAGGAAATCAATCTTCAGGCTCAAGCAACCGAGCGCCGTGAATAACACGCAAGATCAAGACCTGCGCTTCTTTGATTGTGAAAAGGATGCGGTAACGCTTGTATATCAGATGGCGCATTTCATAACCGCGCCGTCCGCTTTCCGGCGCGACCGCACAACGTTTCGGCATCGTTTTCAGGCTTCGAATTTCATCCAGAAGCTCATCAACAAAGCCCTCAGCTCGGCGAGGCGCGTCGAGAGCGATGTAATCCATGATATCGCCCAAGTCTTTCGACGCTTCGTCCGTAAGCAGGATACGATAATTCATAAACCTTACTTTCTGGTTTTCTTGAAGCGCTTAGCCTTAAGTTTTGTGACGGCATCTTCAAAGTCCTGCACGCGCCCAGCATCAACATCGTCAAGGCTGCGGTCAAGCTTCATCATATCTTCGGCGCGCGCAGCAATATCCAGGAGACGCTGATAGGCTATTGCATCCTGAACGACAAACTCGGCTTGGCCGTTGACCGTGAGAATAGCGGGACGCCCCGTCTTTTTAAGACGCTTTGCGTATTCGCGCGTGTTCCGCGAAAAATCCGTCAACGAATGAATATCCTGTAAATTGATCATGCCGCGCCTCATGTGTTAATTAACTGCGAATTGCATGATACACTAAAAAGGATCGGAATTCAACCAATCAGGATTGAATAAGTTCCACCCCGGCATCTTTCATCGTTTCCTGCCTGACGTTGGCAGCTTCGAAAGCCTCGATGTCCGAAATACGGTAAAGAACCTTCCCGCCAATTTTCAGGTAAAGAGGCCCCTTGCCATACCGCCGCCAATGATCCAGAGTCCCCGTCGAGAGATGCCATCGTTCCGCCAGTTGCCCCACGTTCAAATGCTTGCCGTCCATTTTCTCCTCCGGTCGCCATAGATGCTTCCGTTTTGGAGGAAGTCCAGAAAAGTCTTGGATTATGTTTGAATTCCAACATATTTGTCGGGGGTGTGCTGATATCTGAAGTTTTTGGCCAGCAAAGTTTAGTTTCAGTCGCGAGTCCACCGCCATTTTACGATTCCGAACCCTTCTTCCAAGTTTCCGAGGGGTCTGAAATACGCCCGTTTCGGCGGCAACTCCCCACATAACCTCTGAACATTGCCCTACGCCCAACGGGCTTGCGCAGGGCGTTTTCGTCTCTCAAAGAGGCCGCTCTCTCGGCAGGCTCTGAACATGATGGCGAAATGTACGGGCGAAAATGTCCAGAGGTTTCAAGGCTTGCCATCGGTCGCGTTCTTTTCACTGTTTCCAATCTATCGTCACGGGAAAACGCGGCTACAAAAGTGGTTTAGTGAAAACAACGGCGATTTTCAGCCTCGGGCGCTCGCGATAAAATTCTTGGCATGATCGAAGAAAACGCCACATCGCCCGCAGCCGAAATAGCCCGCATCCTCGCCTTGGGCATTTTACGCATGCGGGCGGCGAAAAATAACGCAGAACCCTCTCAGAAACCCGTGGACTTCAGAGCGAATGGAAGCATTCATGGCCGCGAGGAGAACGGTCGTGAATAACGAGGTTTTGATTAAGATTACGGCGTTGAAGACAATGCCCATCGTGCAGTTGAAGAAGCTCTGGAAAGAGCTTTACAGAGCGGATGCGCCGGAATTCAACCGCACCTACCTCGTCAGCAGATTGACGTATCGCATTCAGGAGCTGGCTTGGGGCGGTGACGCCGACCTTTTGGAAAAGCGGATGGCGGCGCGCGCCAAGAGCCTTCTCTGCGACGATCTGAAGCAAAGACGCAAGGCGAAAATCCATCGGCCTCCAGTCGGCACGCGCCTTTTGCGCGATTATCAGGGCGTCGAATATCGCGTCACGGTTCTGGCAGACGGCTTTGCCTTCAATGGTCGGAAATATCGCAGCCTGTCCCGCATCGCGCAGATCATCACGGGAACGCCGTGGTCTGGCCCTGCCTTTTTCGGCCTTGCGCGATCCGCCGATGTGGAAAGGAAGGAAAAGGCATGAGCGAGGTCAAGCGCCGAGTCCGTTGCGCGGTCTACACCCGCAAATCCACCGAAGAAGGCTTGGACATGGAGTTCAACAGCCTCGACGCCCAGCGCGAGGCCGGAGAGGCTTACATTCTATCTCAGCGTCACGAGGGTTGGACGCTGGTGCCGGACTACTACGACGATGGCGGGTTTTCCGGCGGCTCGATGGAACGCCCTGCGCTGAAACGGCTGATGCGGGATGTGGAGGCCGGAGCCATCGACGTGATCGTCGTCTACAAGGTGGATCGTCTGTCGCGGTCTCTTATGGATTTTGCCAAGCTGGTTGAGGTGTTCGACCGCCACAACGTCAGCTTCGTGTCGGTCACCCAGCAATTCAACACCACCACATCCATGGGGCGGCTAACGCTGAACATCCTTCTGTCCTTCGCGCAATTCGAGCGCGAGGTGATCGGAGAACGCATCCGCGACAAGCTGGCAGCGTCGAAACGCAAGGGCATGTGGATGGGTGGCACGCCCCCGCTGGGATACGACGTGGTGGCGCGGAAGCTCGTCATCAACGAGGCCGAGGCCAAGCAGATCAGGCATATTTTCGAGCGTTTCATCACATTGCGCTCCGCGACGCTCTTGACTAATGAGTTAAAAACAAGCGGCATCCGCACCAAAAGCTATGTCACCCAGACCGGAAACCAGAAGACCGGACGCTTTTTCAGCAAGAACCAAATATACCGCACCTTGCACAACCGCCTTTACCTCGGCGAGATGCCGCATAAGGACAAGTCCTACCCTGGACAACATGAAGCCATTATCGGCATAGATTTGTGGAACGATGCCCACGCCGTCATGCAAGTCAGCCCGCGCACACGCGGAAGGAACACCACGACGAAAACTCCGGCCCTGCTGAAAGGGATCGTCCGTTGCGGCGGATGTGCATCCGCCATGTCCCCAACGCATTGCCTAAAAAAGGGTAAGCAATATCGATATTACAAACCCAGCCGGGTTTTGACGGGCGGATGCGAGACATGTCCCGTCGGCTCGATTCCCGCCGGAGAGCTTGAGGAAGTCGTTGTAAACCAGTTACGGCAAGTTTTCGTCCATCCTGAAATGATCGTCAGGACATGGGCCGCCGCAAACGCCCAGGACTCCTCCGTAACGGAACAGGAAGTCAAAAAGGCGCTGAACGATATCGCTCCTGTGTGGAACGAATTGTTCCCCGCCGAGCAGTCGCGGATCGTAAACCTGCTGATCGAAAACGTGACCGTCGATGCCGAAGGCGTCGATATCAAGATGCGGGCTAACGGCCTTGAAAGCCTTGCCCGCGACGTTTCTTCCTATCAAAGACGATTGGAGAGCGCATGAAAAACGAGGGAATCGTTATTCGCGTGCCGGTCAAGCTGGTTCGTAGAAACGGCAGAAAACTCGTCTTCACGCCGGACGGCATCGCGCCGCCCAGGATGAATCCGGAGCCGGACGACTTCATCATCAGCGCCGTCCTGCGCGCGCATCTTTGGAACAAGGTGTTGGAAAGCGGCAGGGCACGGAGCGTTGCCGAATTGGCCAGAAAGGAAGGCCTGAACGAATCCTATCTGGCTCGCGTCCTGCGGCTCTGCCTTCTCGCGCCGGATATAAAGCAAAGCGTTCTCGACGGCCATCACCCCAAGGGACTACGTCTGATCGACATGCTGAAGCCTTTTCCCCTGATGTGGGACGAGCAAAGAAAATGGTTCGGCTTTAGCCGCTATGCCGATGCGGACGACGATCTATTGAAACGGTCGAAGGTGTCTTCTTCCTCCGCTTCTTCGCCGAAATAGCGGACGGGCGCACGGTCGTCGAACAACAACAACGAGATAGTCATGTCGTAGCTATCGGCCAGCAGGGTCATTTCGCGGACGCCTTCCTTGAACGGCCATACTCCGACGGCGTGGTCGGTTCCTGCCTCGTTGTCGAATAGCGGGTCTTTGCGCGCTGCGAGAGATTGGGCGGGAAGTTCGATGGTATTCTTCTTGTAAGCCAAGAATAAGCCGGACTTGAATGCCGCTTCGCTCGGCTTCGCCCACTTGACGAACCCGTCACGGGTGACGACGATCATGGCCCGCTTGCTAGTAAAACTGATCCATTTGAGGAGCGCGGCGGTGATGGACACGTCGAAATGGTCGGCGACATGCTGCATCAGGTGGAGGTTCAGCGTCTCGCCCTTCATCTGAGCCTCGAACAGGTTTCTTGGCATCAGAAGATAGGACGCAAATTCGTTAGCCTCCGCTTCGAGCTTTTTCTGAGCGGCGTCCCAGCTCATCATCTCATCGCGCCCGCATTGAATGCCGTTCGCAAGGGCGGCACGATGAAGGAGGTAATGACCGAATTCGTGTGCCAACGTAAAATTAATGCGTCCGCGCGACCTAACGGCGTCGTTGTAGACGATGCCCCATTGCCCCTTCTTTTGCGGAACAGGAACCATCATGCCGTCGAAGTCAGACGACATCGATCCCGCGCTGACATAGGTTATTGGCTCAGAGGGGAAGAACTGCTTGGATACCTCGCAGGCGATTTCCTGCACCTTGATGGGGTACATGCTTTCCCCCGTCGTGGCTAAGTTCACAAACCAAGTGCAACGCAGTAGGAAAGCGTTGCAATGGGAAAGACATACGGACAGCTCACGGAAAGTGAGCGGCGCGAGATATTCCGGCTACATGCAGCCGGAATATCTCTCTCGGAAATTGGTCGCATGATCGGACGAAACAAAGGGACGATCAGCCGCGAGATGCGGCGTAACGCTCTGCCAAAAGCGGGCTATATGCCCGTGTCGGCGGAGCGCATGGCGCTGGCCAAG